>JAZNEX010000023.1:0-126715 GCA_045588855.1 Acutalibacteraceae bacterium | reverse complement strand
GCAAAAAAAGACAGCCGCACGTGAGCGGCTGCCAGAGATAGTAATGCGGTGTCAAACTTTCAGAACCTCTTTAGAGGTTAAGCCAGTAATAACCCCTTTTAGGGGTTGGTGCAAGCCACCGGTTTCACCGGTGGTTTTGACTTACTTTACAGGAAATTTCTTTTTATAAAGTAAAAAGATTATATGTCCCGCTGAACGGGAAGTAAGCTTCCCTGAGGGATCGTTTTCTTGCGGGCTTATTTTTGCTGTTTTTTTGAAAAAAAGGAAAGCTCGTCTTCTATATCGGATAACATCTTAAAATAGCAATTAACGGTCATTTCGCAGTCTCCTAAGGCCCTGTGGAGAGTTCGCGGTGGAATGCTGTAATAATCAGCTAAATCATCCAGCTTATGGTGCTTCAGGTGAGGCAACAGCCGTTTTCCGATTTTCAGTGTATCGACAAAATCATTTTCAAACAAAATCCCTGTTTTGTCAAGACACTTGTCATAAAGAAAATTGATATCAAAGTTTACATTATGACCTAAAAGTATGTCGCCGCCTACAAATGAACAGAAGCGTGTCAGCACATTTTCGGCACTGTTGCTTTTTTCAAGCTCTTTATCTGTTATGCCTGTAAGAGCTGTGATAAAGGGTGGCAGAGGTCTTCCGATGTTTATTGTCTCGGAAAATGTAGCTGTGGTTTTGCCGTCAATTACTCTTATACCCGATACTTCTATAATATCGTCATATATGGGGCTTAAGCCTGTGGTTTCGATATCTATACATGTAAAGCTGCAGGGAAAATCCGTAAGGCATCTGCCCTTGAAGGCTCTTGCAGGGACCATATTACTTTATTATCGCATCTGCAAGTGCAGTGATTTCCTTGCAGTCTGCAAGCTCAATCATACCCTTGTCGCATGCGCCTGCAAGCTTGGGATTTATGGGAAGCTTTGCTACGTGTTCTATGCCGTATTCCTTTGCGATTTCGTCTATGTGGCTTTCACCGTAGATATGGTGCTGCTTGCCGCAATCGGGACATTCAAAATATGAATAGTTTTCAACAATACCGAGAATAGGTATATTCATCATCTTTGCCATTTTTACAGCCTTGCCCACAATCATTGAAACAAGCTCCTGAGGAGATGTGACAACAATAATGCCCTTTACGGGGAGAGACTGGAAAACAGTGAGGGGTACATCACCTGTTCCGGGAGGCATATCAACAAACATATAGTCTATATCGCCCCATACTACATCAGTCCAGAACTGCTTTACGGCACCTGCAATAACGGGACCTCTCCAGATAACGGGGTCGCTTTCGTTTTCAACAAGAAGATTAAGAGACATAAGCTCAATTCCTGTAGAAGTCTTTGCAGGGAAAATACCGAGATCGCTGCCCTCGGCTCTCTGATGGATGCCGAAGCTCTGAGGCATTGAGGGGCCTGTGATATCAGCATCGATAACAGCTGTCTTAAAGCCCTTTCTCTGAGATTCAACAGCCAAAAGGGAAGTGATAAGAGATTTTCCGACACCGCCCTTACCGCTGACAACGGCAATTACATTTTTTATATCGGACATTTTATTCTGTGCTTCAAGCATAGATTTTTTTTCCTTGCTGCTGCAATTAGCAGAGCAGGTTTCACAGTTGTGTGTACAATTTTCGCTCATATAAAAACACCTCTTTTGAATTACCTTTTAATTATACACCTGAATTTATTTAAGTCAATCATTTATCTTATTTTCCTTTATAAAAAGTATATAAAACAGGAACTCTCCGGAGGGGGGATCCGGAGAGTTCCTGTTTTTGAGGAGATATTTTATGAAGAAAACGAGATAGCAATTTGTTATTGTGGCTTAAGTATAACCGTGTAGTCTTAAAATAATCTTAAGTAAATTAATTATTTTTTTCAAAAAAAGAATAACATATTATTGTTAATAAATTAAAAAGGAACTGTTAACCGTTAAATATATTATTGTAAAAAAATCAGGAAAGCAGTGTTAACTTTTTAACATATTATTATTAAACTAATATTTACTTTAAGTTTCTTTTCAGTATTTATAATTATAATACAGACATAACAAGTAACGATTGCTCGTTTTTCTTCATAAAATAATCTCCACAACGAAAAAGCCGCGGTTTCTGTCGCGGCTTTTTCGTTATTTTTTGTTTTTATATAAACCGTATTTTTTGCGTGTCTTCGGGAAACAGAAGGCATAAAAAAGTGCAGTGAGAAACTCTTTGCCGCTGTAAAAAACCTGTACAAAAAAGTTTACAAATCCGTGATGAAGAGTGCTTTCGATGGCTTCAATAACTGTTTTCTTTGCAAAGAAAAGCTTTGACTGATTTTCTGTAGGCTTTACATTTGTACCAAGGAAGCTTTGCATCATAAAATAGCTTCGGATAACCTTCAGATCACGGGACTTTATTTCAGACAGATTATGCTGCAGCTTTTCTACGGGGCGCTGTCTGAAAAGCTCCTTTGGTTTTTCGGGTAAGGTGAAATTCCTCTCTTTTTCCAGTTGGTTGCATAAGACAGAATTGGGAACGGGGTAAAAGAAGTTTACACTGTAGTAGGACGCCTTTACTCTTTTTGCAAGTGCTACGGTTTTTTTCAGGTCATTCTCTGTTTCGTAGGGAATGCCGACTATAAATGCGGCAATTGTTACAATTCCGGAATCATAACAGTCTGCAAGATTGCTTTCAATTTTATCAAAGTCTATATTTTTTCCGAGCTTTTTAAGAAGCTCTTGAGAGCCGCTTTCAATGCCGAAGAAAATCCAACGGCAGCCTGCATCGTACATCAGCTTATAATCTTCACGGGTAAAACGACCGATAGTAGTCTGACAGCCCCATACAAAATTAAGTCCGCTTTCCCTGAATGTTTTACAGTATTCAAGCATTTCTTCACGGCTTTTTGCCCAGAGCTCATCGGTAAAATATATACCGTCCATATTATGATTTTCAACCAGATAACGTATTTCGTCCATAACATCTTCAAGCGGACGCTTGCGGTACTGACTTAAATTGAAATCGCGGTTGTAACAGAATGTACAGTGATTCGGACATCCCTTTGAAGCACATATGTGAAGCATTCTTTCGCATCCGAAGGTTTTCTGAAAATAATCAGGTGGATTTACCATAGAAAAATCCATTTTCGGAATTTCTGATAAATCTGCAAGGCTGTGCTGACCGTTGAAGTGAAACTCTCCGTTTTTCATATAGGCGATTCCGTAAAGCTCATCAATATTACCGTCAGAAGCAATAGTATCGAGCAGCTCTGCCCATACCAATTCCCCTTCACCGGTAAAAATATAGTCGATATAATCGTGCTTTAACAGAGTTTTTGCAATACACGAGGCAAGAGGTCCGCCCCATGCAACGGTTATATTATATTTTTTCAGCAATTCCGATATCCTTATTGAATCCGGGAGAGATTTGTGACCGATAACAGATATGCCTGCTATATCAGGCTTAAAGCTCTCAATTTCTTTTGAAAAATCAATTTTATTGACAGAAGCATCAAGCAGAAGTATTTCATGTCCGAGCTTTTTAAGATAACCTGCTATAGAAATTAATCCCAGCGGAAGTGATACAGAACGAGCATTGAATTTTGTGTTGGGATTGATTAACATTACTTTCATAAAATACTCCTTATAATTCAACGGAAATCTTAATAAAACAATAATAGCATAGCGGGTAGTTTTTTTCAACAATATATCAGATAAACCTCAGAAAAAAGATGCATATGCTTACCGCCTGTCATAAAAGGCAAAAAAAACGGAGGCATTGCGGTTGAACCCGCTTTGCCTCGTTATCGTTTTATTCTATAAGTTCATTCAGCTTCTGAAGAAAAGCTTCTTCACCGAAAGTGTTTATTTTGAAAAACATAGCCTGACTTCCTCCTGAGGTTATAGCCGAAAGAAAAATAGGAGCACCTTGTCTTTCCTGAAAAAGGGTTACAGAAAGGCTGACGCGGTTGCCGCCCATATAGGAATATCTTTCAAAAACTCTTACGGCACATCTGCTTTCACCGCTTGTGAAATATGAGCTGTCTTCGAGAGATGCAGAAACACTGCCGCCTAAAATCCCGTTTTCAATACGGCTGAGCAGGGTATTGAAGTCACCGTTTATTCTCCGTTCAAGCTTTGCCATAATAATACCTTCTTATATTGAAAAATAAGTATTGTGAATCAGAACAGGCCTGTGATTTTACCGTTTTCATCAACGTCAATCTTTTCTGCTGCGGGTACCTTGGGAAGACCGGGCATTGTGAGAATATCGCCTGTAAGAACAACGATAAAGCCTGCACCTGCAGATACTTTTACATTCTTGACTGTTACGGTAAAGCCTTCGGGTGCGCCGAGCTTTGCAGGGTCATCTGAGAATGAATACTGTGTTTTTGCAACGCATACGGGAAGCTTGCCGAAGCCCAGAGTTGTCAGCTGTTCAACCTGCTTTTTTGCATTGGGCATAAGTGTGATACCGTCACCGCCGTAAACCTTTTTAACGATAGCTTCAATCTTTTCTTCGATTGTCATATCAAGGTCATAAGCGAATGTAAAGTCGCCCTTTTCCTCTTCGCAGAGTCTTACAACCTCACGAGCAAGGTCTTCACCACCCTTGCCGCCTTCGGCCCATACTGTTGAAAGAACAGTGTTAACACCGAGCTCCTTGCACTTTGCGATGATGAAATCGATTTCGGCATCTGTGTCGGTGGGGAAGCGGTTAACTGCAACAACGCAGGGGAGCTTGTATACGTTCTTGATATTGGAAACGTGTCTGAGAAGATTGGGAATACCCTTTTCGAGAGCACCGAGGTCTTCGGTGTTAAGTGCTGTCTTGGGAAGACCACCGTGCATTTTGAGGGCTCTTACAGTTGCAACAACTACAACTGCATCAGGGGTAAGACCTGCCATACGGCACTTGATATCAAGGAATTTTTCAGCACCGAGGTCAGCACCGAAGCCTGCTTCTGTTACAGTGTAGTCACCCATCTTGAGAGCAACCTTTGTAGCCATAATTGAGTTACAGCCGTGTGCGATATTTGCAAAAGGTCCGCCGTGTACGAATGCGGGGGTGCCTTCGAGAGTCTGTACAAGATTGGGCTTGATGGCATCCTTGAGAAGTGCAGTCATTGCACCTGCAGCCTTAAGCTGTCCGCAGGTTACGGGCTTGTCATCATAGGTGTAGCCGACAATAATATCAGAGAGCTTTTCTTTAAGCTCTGTGATAGAATTTGAAAGGCAGAGAATAGCCATAATTTCACTTGCAACAGTGATGTCGAAGCCGTCCTCACGGGGTACACCGTTTGCCTTTCCGCCCATACCGTCTACAATAAAACGGAGCTGACGGTCATTCATATCAACGCAGCGCTTCCATGTGATTTTTCTTACGTCAATACCGAGGCTGTTTCCCTGCTGGATGTGATTGTCGAGCATGGCAGCAAGAAGGTTGTTTGCAGCTCCTATTGCGTGGAAGTCACCTGTGAAATGAAGATTGATATCCTCCATAGGAACAACCTGTGCATATCCGCCGCCTGCAGCACCGCCCTTGACACCGAAAACAGGACCGAGAGAGGGCTCACGAAGGGCAACGGTAACATTTTTGCCGATTCTTTTAAGACCGTCTGCAAGACCTATCGTTGTGGTAGTTTTTCCTTCGCCTGCAGGAGTGGGAGTGATAGCAGTGACAAGAATGAGCTTGCCGTCGGGCTTATCTGTTTCTTTGATAAGCGCAGGATCTATTTTAGCCTTATAATTGCCGTACTGTTCAATATATTTTGCATCAACACTTGCCGAAGCTGCAATTTCCGTAATGTGACGCATCTGACAGCTCTGGGCAATTTCTATATCGGATTTGTATTCCATGATATTTTCCTCCTCTGGTTTTTAAGGGGATAGCAAAGAAGCAGAAAAACTGCCTCCTTGCTGTTTTGTTTTGTTATTCAGTAAAATATTTTACTGCTGATCTGAACATCTGAATGTCATATTCACCGGGAACATTCTTATAGAGACCGTCGCCGATTCTTTCGCTGTGACCCATCTTGCCGAATACTCTGCCGTCGGGGGAGGTGATACCTTCGATAGCACAACGTGAGCCGTTGGGATTGAAGTCGATATCAGAAGTTGCGTTACCGCCCAGGTCAACATACTGTGTAGCAATCTGTCCGTTCTTGCTGAGTTCCTCGATAAGCTCGGGGGATGCAAGGAATTTACCTTCACCGTGAGAAATCGGCACGTTTACAATGTCGCCTACATTCATAGACTGAAGCCAGGGAGATTTTACGGATGCGATTCTTGTGTGAACAATTCTGCTCTGATGGCGGTTGATGTTATTGAAGGTAAGTGTGGGACAGCTTTCGTCGGTATCGATAATCTTACCGTAGGGAACAAGCCCCAGCTTGATAAGTGCCTGGAAGCCGTTACAGATACCGCACATAAGACCGTCACGGTTGTCAAGAAGGTCTGTTACAGCCTCTTTTACTGCGGGGTTACGGAAGAAAGCAGTGATGAACTTTGCACTGCCGTCGGGCTCGTCACCACCTGAGAAGCCGCCGGGGATAAATATAATCTGGCTTTCCTTAACCTTTTGTGAGAAGCCTTCTACACTCTTTGCAACGTCTTCTGCGGTAAGGTTTCTGATAACAAATATTTCAGCCTCTGCGCCTGCTTTTTCAACTGCTCTTGCAGAGTCATATTCACAGTTAGTGCCGGGGAATACGGGGATAAGCACCTTGGGACGGGCAACCTTGTTTTCGGGTCTTATTGTACACTTGCCTTCAAATGAGAAGGTGGGAATTTCACCCTTTGCTTCCTTTGCCTTGGTGGGATATACATCTTCAAGAGTGCCTGCGTGTAATTCATAAAGCTCATCAATTGTTGCCTTGTCACCGATAAGGTCGATAACTGTTTCTTCGGTTGTTGTACCAAGCTTTATAACGCCGGGGATTGTTACATCCTCTGTAAGCTCTGCTATGATAAAGCCCCACATACCGAGATGCCAGTTATCCTTAAGGTCTTCTGTAGCCTTAAAGCCGATATTGTTACCGAAGGACATCTTCATAATACCTTCTGCAATACCGTGTTCAATTGCCCATGAAGCCTTAACCTTGCCTTCATTGCAAAGCTTGTGGAATTCTTCCCAGGTAGCCTTGAGGCTGTCTGCACTTTCATCGGTTGCACCGAAGAGATATACGGGGCTGCCTGCTTCCTTGAATTCGGGAGTGATAACATCCTGCTTTTTAATGGGAGCAATAGCAAATGAGATAAGTGTGGGAGGAACATCCTTGTCAAGGAATGAGCCTGACATTGAGTCCTTACCGCCTATTGCAGCAGCGCTCAGCTCAAGCTGTGCATCAAGAGCACCTAAAAGAGCAGCAAAGGGCTTGCCCCAGCGCTCGGGCTCGTTTCTGAGCTTTTCGAAAAATTCCTGTAATGTAAGATATGCCTTTTTATAGTCACAGCCTGCAGCAACAAGCTTTGCTACAGAGTTATATATTGAAGCGTGTGCACCTGTATAGGGGTCAACCGAAAGGTGATCGGGATCACAGCCCCAGCTGAATACGCTTGCTATATCGGTTTCCTGACCGGGAAGCACGGGAAGAACTGCTGCCATTGACTGAGCAGGGGTCTTCTGACGCTTACCGCCGTAGGGCATTGTAACACTGCCTGCACCGATGGTGGAGTCAAAGCGTTCTACAAGACCTCTCTGGCTTGCTGTACGAAGGTCTGAAGCCATTTCCTTAAGAGAGGAGTACATAGCCTTGCTTAATACTGAAAGGTCCTTTGCTGTAACGTGTGCATCGGTGTGCTTTACTGCACCGTTTGTATCAAGGAATGCACGGCTGAGGTCGGCAATAACATTGCCCTTCCACTTCATAACCATTCTTTCTTCCTCTGTTACAACTGCAACACGGTATGCTTCAAGGTTTTCCTGCTGAGCATATTCAATAAACTTATCAGCATCCTTTGCCTCTACAACAACTGCCATTCTTTCCTGTGATTCGGAAATGGCAATTTCTGTACCGTCAAGACCCTCATATTTTTTGCGTACTGCATCAAGGTCAATCTGAAGTCCGGGAGCAAGCTCACCGATAGCAACGGATACACCGCCTGCACCGAAGTCATTGCAGCGCTTGATAAGACGTGTTACCTCAGCATTTCTGAAAAGACGCTGAATCTTTCTTTCTTCGGGGGCGTTACCCTTCTGAACCTCTGAAGCCATTGTGGTAAGTGACTTCATATTGTGGCTCTTTGATGAGCCTGTTGCACCGCCGATACCGTCTCTGCCGGTACGTCCGCCAAGAAGAACGATTACATCCCCGGGAGCAGGTCTTTCACGGCGTACATTATAAGCGGGAGCTGCTGCTACAACAGCACCGCATTCAAGTCTCTTTGCAACAAAGCCCTCGTGATAGATTTCTGCAACGTGGCCTGTGGCAAGACCTATCTGATTACCGTAGGATGAATAGCCTGCTGCAGCTGTCTGACAGATTTTTCTCTGAGGAAGCTTGCCTGCCATAGTTTCGGCAATTGTTTTTCTGGGATCGCCTGCGCCTGTTACACGCATAGCCTGATGAACATAAGCACGTCCTGACAGGGGGTCACGGATACATCCGCCGATACATGTTGCAGCACCGCCGAAGGGCTCGATTTCTGTAGGATGGTTATGTGTTTCGTTTTTGAACATAAGAAGCCAGTCCTGATCCTCACCGTTGACTGTTGCTGTTACGTGGATTGAGCAGGCATTGATTTCTTCGCTTTCGTCAAGCTCGGGAAGAAGACCGCGCTTTTTGAGAGTCTTTGTGCCGATTGTTGCAATATCCATAAGAGTCTGAGGACGCTTTGCAGCCTTTTCTTCACCGTAAACCTCAACTCTTGCTGCAAGGTAACGGTCATATGCTGCCTGAACTGCAGGGTCATCAATGCGGACATTGTCAATATATGTGGAGAATGTTGTGTGACGGCAGTGGTCAGACCAGTATGTGTCAACAACACGGATTTCTGTGATAGTGGGATCTCTGTGTTCTGTGTCTCTGAAATAAGCCTGAAGGAACTTAAGGTCATCAAGGTCCATAGCAAGTCCCTTTTCGTCAAGAAGCTCCTGAAGAGCCTTTTCATCCATTGAGATAAAGCCCTCTATTGTGTCAACCTTTTCGGGAGCAGCGTATGTTGCTGCAAGGGTTTCGGGCTTTTCGAGGGCGGCCTCACGGCTTTCAACAGCATTGATAACGTGATGCTTGAAGGCAGCAATATCAGCCTCGGTAAGTGCACCGTAAAGTGCATAAACCTTTGCAGTACGGATAAGAGGACGCTCACCCTGAGAGATGATCTGAATACACTGTGCTGCAGAGTCTGCTCTCTGGTCAAACTGACCGGGAAGTGCTTCGACAGCAAAAACATAAGCCTCGGGAATTTCTACACTGTCTGATACGTTGTCCAGCTGAGGCTCTGAGAAAACAGTTTTTACGGCATAGCCGAATAATTCCTCTGTGATGTTTTCTGCATCGTAGCGGTTGAAAAGACGGATATCCTCAAGACCTTCAATGCCGAGAAGGTTTTTTGCTTCGCTGAGAAGTCCCTTTGCTTCGTTGTCAAGGCCCGTCTTTTTTTCTACATATATACGATAAACCATTTATACTTTTCCTCCGTTATCATTTAGCCTGAAGGGCGCGCTTTCCGATGTCTGATCTTCTGTATGCGCCTTCAAACTTAACTCCGTCACTGAGACGGTAGGCTTCCTTTATTGCCTCTTCAAGAGTGTCGGCAATTGCAGTTGTACCTGTAACTCTTCCGCCCCATGTAACAAGTCTGCCGTTGTCATTTTTTGCACCTGCTACAAAGGTAGACTTACGTGCTTCTTCGGTAAAGGTAATTTCAAAGCCTTTTTCGTAGGCTGTGGGATAGCCCTTTGATGCAAGAATTACGCAGCATGCACTCTTATCTGAGAATTTAACCTCTGTTTCGCTGAGGGTACCCTCGGTTACTGCCTTCATAACAGTAAGCAGGTCGCTTTCAAGAAGGGGAAGTACAACCTGAGTTTCGGGATCACCGAAACGGCAGTTATATTCGATAACCTTGGGCCCGTCCTTTGTTATCATAAGACCGAAGTAAAGACAACCCTTGAATGTTCTGCCTTCGGCATTCATTGCATTGATTGTGGGAAGGAAGATTTCCTTCATGCATCTGTCTGCAACTTCATCAGTGTAATAGGGGTTGGGGGCAATTGTACCCATACCGCCTGTATTAAGACCTGTATCGTTGTCTCCGATGCGCTTGTGGTCCATTGATGAAATCATAGGCTTTACGGTTTTTCCGTCTGTGAATGCAAGCACCGAAACCTCGGGGCCCTCAAGGAATTCTTCAATAACAATGTTATCACCGCTTTTTCCGAATGCCTTGTCAAGCATCATTGACTTTACGGCATCCTTTGCCTCTTCAAGAGTGAATGCAATAATAACACCCTTTCCGAGAGCAAGACCGTCAGCCTTGATAACAGTGGGAATGGGAGCACTCTCAAGATAGCTGAGAGCTTTTTCCATATCACTGAATACCTCGTATTTTGCTGTGGGAATATTATATTTTTTCATAAGGTTTTTTGAAAAAACCTTGCTGCCTTCGATTATGGCAGCCTTTGCCTCGGGACCAAAGCAGGGAATTCCGATTTCATTCAGTCTGTCAACACATCCGAGAACAAGGGGATCATCGGGTGCTACAACTGCATAGTCGATGCCGTTAGATTTTGCAAAATCCACGATGCCGTCAAGATCGGTAGCTGCGATGTTAACGAGTGTTGCATCATCTGCCATACCGCCGTTGCCGGGGAGGGCAAAAATCTCGGTTACATCGGGATTTTCCTTTATTTTCTTTATGATGGCGTGTTCTCTTCCGCCACCGCCTACAACCATTATTTTCATTTTATGCTCTCCGTAAGATTAGTGGTGGAAAAGACGCATGCCTGTGAATGCCATAGCCATATTGTACTTGTCGGCACACTCGATAACAAGGTCATCACGGATTGAGCCGCCGGGCTGAACAACATATTTAACACCGCTCTTCTTTGCTCTTTCGATGTTGTCTGAGAAGGGGAAGAAGGCATCTGAGCCCAGTGCAACACCGTCGCGTGAATCAAGGAATGCTCTCATTTCTTCTGCTGTGAAGGGCTCGGGCTGAGTTGTGAAATACTTCTGCCAGTTGCCGTCTGCGCATACATCCTCTTCGTTTTTGTTGATGTAGCCGTCGATTACGTTATCACGGTCAGGTCTGCCGATTTCGGGCTTGAAGGGGAGGTTAAGCACCTTTTCGTGCTGACGAAGGAACCATGTGTCAGCCTTTGTTCCTGCAAGACGTGTGCAGTGAATTCTTGACTGCTGACCTGCACCTACACCGATTGCCTGTCCGTCAAATGCATAGCATACAGAGTTACTCTGTGTATATTTAAGTGTAATAAGAGAGATTACAAGGTCTCTTGCAGCTTCTTCGGGAATGTCCTTATTTGCTGTTACGATATTGTTAAGAAGGGAAGCGTCAATCTTATAGTTGTTTCTGCCCTGCTCAAAGGTGATACCGAAAACGTGCTTTCTTTCGATTTCTTCGGGTACATAGTCGGGGTCAATCTTAACAATGTTGTAGCTGCCCTTTCTCTTGGACTTTAAGATTTCAAGTGCTTCGGGCTCATAGCCGGGAGCAATAACACCGTCTGAAACCTCACGCTTGATAAGAAGAGCTGTTGTAACGTCGCATACATCGGAAAGAGCTACCCAGTCACCGAAGGAGCACATTCTGTCTGTACCTCTTGCGCGTGCATATGCACATGCAAGGGGGCTTTCGTCAAGACCTTCGATATCGTCAACAAAGCAAGCCTTTTTGAGTGTGTCGCTGAGCTTAATGCCGACAGCTGCTGAAGTGGGGCTTACGTGCTTGAAGGAGGTAACTGCGGGAAGGCCTGTTGCTTCCTTTAATTCTTTTACAAGCTGCCATGAATTGAAAGCGTCAAGGAAGTTGATATAACCGGGTCTGCCGCTTAAAATTTCAATAGGAAGGTCATTGCCGTTATCCATAAATATTTTAGAAGGCTTCTGATTGGGGTTACAGCCGTATTTAAGTTCGAATTCTTTCATTTTCAGTTCTCCTTATACGTTTTTGTTAACGATTCTTGTTTCAGCTTCATTTGTTTCAAGGTCAATGTATCTTACGAAAAGAGAAACCTTGTTATCCTCATTGAGATTAGTCCAGATAAGGTTTGTGAGTGTATCAATGTCTGCATCGGGAAGCTCAAGTGTCTTGGGCTCACCCTCAAAGCTGGGAAGGGGATTGCCGTCACACTTATATGTGTGGATAAACTTTGCCTTACCTGCTATGGGATTTTCATAAGCGTATGTATATCTCTGACATGAGCTGCCGTCGCCGTCAGCTGACTTGAGAATTGACATAGCATAATTCATTCTGCCGTTTTCGTGGTGGATAATACCTGAAATACGGGGTGTGTAGTTGGGAGCATCGTCCTCAAATTCGCGTGTTCTGAGAGCCTGCTCAAAGGTCATCTGCTTGTCCATAAGCTCGTAAATTGTATCGGTCTGATCACCGTTAGTAACGATAGTTTTATTGCCGAGAACTCTTACGGGGTAGTAGATGATAAGATGGGGATCTGTCATCTTTGATTCATCAAATGCCTTTGTTCTCATAGCTTCGCCCTCTGCTACAAAAACACGGTTACGGCTGTTTACGCTTCTGCCCATTATGAAATATGCAGTGACAGCCTTTTTGCCGTCAGCGCTTTTGCCTATGATTATTCCTCTGCCGTGATAAGGGAGTGAATTAAGTTCATCCTTGATTGACTTGATTTCCATTTTGACTTCCTCCGGTTAATCTATATAGGTTTTGTTATCTTTTACTGTAATTTTTCCGTCGCAGAAAAGCTGTACTGCCTTCGGGAGAATCTTCCATTCAGCCTGCTCCATAATTCTTTTCTGGAGTGTTTCGGGTGTATCGTCCTCAGCTACCTCTACAGCCTTCTGCAGAATTATGGGTCCTGCATCGCATTCTGCCGTTACAAAATGCACCGTAGCCCCCGAAACCTTAACGCCCTTTTTAAGCGCCTCCTCGTGCACGTGTAATCCGTAATAGCCCTTGCCGCAGAAGGAGGGGATAAGTGCGGGATGTACATTTATCATTTTATACTGAAAAGCATCGCATACATTTTCATCAAGTATGGTCATAAAGCCGGCATAAACTACAAGATCTGCCTTTTCTTCAATGAGAATGTCTCTCATTGCACAGCTGTATGAAGCTATATCAGCGAAGTCTTTTCTTATAAGAACTCTTGTTTTTATTCCGTTGTTTTCTGCCCTTGTAAGAGCATATGCATCAGCCTTTGAAGAGATTACGCAGGTGATTTTACCATCACCCAGCTCTCCTCTTTTTCCGGCATCAATAAGAGCCTGAAGGTTAGTGCCGCCGCCTGATACAAGGACTGCAATATTCTTACTCATTAAAGAATCACCTTCTCGTCGCCCTCGATGATTTCACCGATAACATAAGCGTCGATGCCGTTTTCTTTAAGAATTGAAAGTGAAAGCTCAACCTCGTCAGCGGGAACAACAATGCTCATGCCGACACCCATATTATAGGTGTTGTACATATCTCTTTCGGGAATGTTGCCCCACTTTGCGATAACATCGAATATGGGAAGAACCTTTATTGCGGACTTGTTGATTTTTGCACAGAGTCCGTCGGGGATGCTTCTGGGAATATTTTCATAGAAGCCGCCGCCTGTGATATGTGAAATACCCTTGACTGCAACCTTTTCGATAAGTGCAAGCACGGGCTTTACATAAATCTTTGTAGGAACAAGAAGTGCCTCGGCAATACTCTTGCCGCCAAGCTCATCTCTGGGAACATAAAGCTCGGGATTATTGTTGTCGATGTCAAATACCTTACGGCAGAGGCTGAAGCCGTTGGAGTGGATACCTGTAGAGGGGAGAGCGATAACAACATCGCCGGCTGCCATCTTTGAATTGTCAATCATCTTAGGCTTGTCAACAACACCTACTGCAAAGCCTGCAAGGTCATAATCCTCTTCGGGCATAAGGCCGGGATGCTCTGCGGTTTCGCCGCCTATAAGAGCTGCACCTGACTGTACACAGCCCTCTGCAACACCGCCTACGATTTCGGCAATCTTTTCGGGATAGTTTTTGCCGCATGCAATATAGTCAAGGAAGAATAAGGGCTTTGCACCTACGCATATGATATCATTTACGCACATGGCAACTGCGTCAATGCCTATTGTATCGTGTTTATCCATAAGAATTGCAAGCTTTACCTTGGTGCCGCAGCCGTCTGTACCTGATACGGTAACGGGGTGCTCCATACCTGCAATACAGGAAAGGTCAAAGCATCCGCCGAAGCCGCCTACTTCATCAACACAGCCCTCATTACGGGTTCTTGTAACATGCTTTTTCATAAGTTCTACTGATTTGTAGCCTGCTGTAATATCAACACCTGCAGCTGCATAGCTTGCAGAAAAAGAATTTTTGTGATCCATTTTTTTCTCTCCTGTATATTTTATTCTTTGCCGGTCCAGCAATAGGTGCAGACCTTATCCTCGGGAAGACCGATTGCTTCAATCAGACCTTCAAGTGTCTGGAATTCAAGTGAAGCAAAATGAAGCTTTGTGCTTATTGTTTGTCTTAATTTTTTACCTCTTTCTGTTGAGGGGTCAGCATATTCATCGATATACTTCATTCCTTCGTCACCCTCAAGCTCATATATGGTGCTTCTTGTGATAAGTTCCATATCATTTGTGGCTCTTGAGAAATTAAGATATTTACAACCGTACATAATGGGCGGACATGCTGAGCGCATATGTACGGATTTTGCTCCGTTGTCGTAGAGGAAATCAACAGTTTCGCGAAGCTGCGTTCCTCTTACTATAGAGTCATCCACAAAGAGAAGATTCTTTCCCTCTATAAGCTCGTGTACAGGAATCTGTTTCATCTTCGCTATTCTGTTTCTTTCCTTCTGATTGGAGGGAGTGAAGCTTCTGGGCCATGTGGGTGTGTATTTTATAAAGGGTCTTGCAAAGGGAATGTCACTTTCATTTGCATAGCCTATTGCATGGGGAGTACCTGAATCGGGAACACCACCGACATAGTCAATATCCTTGCACAGACCGTTCTTTTCGTCGTTTCTTGCAAGAACCTCACCGTTTTTGTAACGCATTATTTCAACATTTATGCCTTCATAGGTGGATGTGGAATAGCCGTAGTAGGTCCATAAGAATGAGCATATTCTCATTTTTTTGCCGGGCTCCTTGAGAGTGGTGACACCGTCTGCCGTGATTTCCACGATTTCTCCGGGGCCTAATTCTCTGTAATCTGAGTAGCCGAGCTTTTTGTAGGCAAAGGATTCGAACGCGGCGCAGTAGCCGTCTTCGCTTTTGCCTAATATAATCGGAATTCTGCCTACCTTGTCACGGGCTACGATAATTGCGCCGTCATCCTTGAGAAGCATAATGTTTACGGTGCCGTCTATAGAATCCTGTGCGAAGGTGATGCCCTCTACAAAATTACTTTTCTGGTTGATGAGGGCAGCCACAAGCTCTGTGGAGTTGACATTGCCTCCTGTCATAGCACCGAAGTGACCGCTTGAGAAGGTGAGATACTGCTTTATAAGGGCATCGGCATTGTTGATGATACCGATAATGCATAAAGCATATGTTCCGAGATTGGAACGGATAAGAAGGGGCTGGGGCTCGCTGTCATTGATACAGCCGATTGCTGATGAGCCCTCCATTTCGTCAAATATATCCTCAAATTTTGTTCTGAAGGGTGAGTTCTGAATATTGTGGATTACTCTCTGTAATCCGATTTTTTTATCATATGCTGCCATACCGCCGCTTTTTGTGCCGAGATGTGAATGGTAGTCTGTGCCGAAAAACACATCACTCATAGCGTCGGTTTTGCAGGCTGCGCCGAAAAATCCGCCCATAGATTCTTCCTCCTTTGTTGCGTTGGTGAATTTATCTGATATTAAAGCTGAGAAAGAACGTTTCTGTCTTTTTCAAGCACTACTGCTGCAGCAGCCTTTCTCTTTGCATCAAGCTTGTCTGCAAGCTCCTTGTCTTCAATTGCAATCATCTGAGCTGCAAGAAGCGCTGCGTTTGCACCGCCGTTTATTGCAACCGTTGCAACGGGAATTCCGGGAGGCATCATAACTGTTGATAAAAGCGCATCCATACCGTCAAGTACGGAGGATTTGCAGGGAATGCCGATAACGGGAAGTGTTGTGTTTGCCGCAACCGCACCTGCAAGGTGAGCTGCCATACCTGCAGCGCAGATTATTGCACCGAAGCCGTTTGCTCTTGCATTAAGAGAAAAATCTCTTGCTTCTTCGGGGGTACGGTGTGCTGAGTATATATGCACCTCAAAGGGAATATCGAGCTCCTTTAATGTGTCTGTTGCTTTTTTTATGATGGGAAGATCTGAGTCGCTGCCCATAACGATTCCGACTTTTTTCATGGTTTTAACCTCCTGGGAATATTGTAAAAAAACAAAAGGGCACACTTACCTTGTGAGTAAATGTGCCCAGACGGTCGGCTGAAAAAATTCCTGCTTCTCTGTGGTGCTCCACAATAATCCGTCAGTCACAGGAATCATTTATATTACACAGTATTACTTTAACATAAATACTGTATTCAGTCAAGGCACAAAGTTATTGAAGAATCAGTTTTTACTGCTCTGACGCTCACAGTAAATGCATCTGTAGACACCGTTTTCGGCATCTGTAAGACGGAACTTGTGCTGAAGCTCCTGTTCTACGCTTGTGATACATTTTTTGTTGTCACACCAGAGATTATTGTCGATAATATAATCGGCAGCCGAGTGGTAAACACTGTCCTTCTCAGCCTCAGAAAGAAGCTTGAGTATAAGTGCCATTCTTATGTATTTGCCGTTTAATGCCTGTTTGAAATAACAGGCTCTGGGGTCTTTATCAACCCCGACACTGATTTCGTTTACACGGGGAAGCGGATGCATAATTGTGAGACCTGCCTTTGCGTGTGTAAGCTTTTCGGTGTCAAGACAGTATGAATCCTTCAGCTTAAGATATTCGTCAAAGTCGGAAAATCTTTCCTGCTGGATTCTTGTCATATAGAGTATATCAAGCTCAGGCAGTGCTTCCTCAAGGCTCTTTGTTTCTTTGAAAAAGCCGTCCCTGAGATACTTCTTCTTGAGATTTGAGGGAAGACGAAGCTCTGTGGGGGAGATGAGAACAACATTTATATTTTCATATCTTGAGAGTGCTTCGATGAGCGAATGCACTGTTCTGCCGTAGCGTAAATCTCCGCAGAAACCGATTGTAAAGCCTCCGAGACTTCCTTTTTCTCTGTGGATTGTAAGAAGATCCGTAAGGGTCTGTGTGGGGTGGTTGTGACCGCCGTCACCTGCGTTGATTACGGGCACATCCGCATTTTCAGCCGCAACAAGGGGAGCGCCCTCTTTGGGATGGCGCATTGCAATTATGTCTGCGTAGCAGCTGATAACCTTTGCTGTGTCGGCTACGCTTTCACCTTTTGCCGCAGATGAGCTGTTGGCTTCCGAAAAACCGAGAACACTTCCGCCCAGCTCAAGCATAGCTGCTTCAAAACTGAGTCTTGTTCTTGTTGAGGGCTCATAGAAAAGTGTAGCAAGTTTTTTTCTCTTGCACTTTTCAGAGTAAGCATCGGGATTTGCAATGATATCCTCGGCAGTTTTTATGAGCTCGTCTATTTCGGGGACGGATAAATCAAAAATGCTTATAAGACTTCTCATTTTGTCCGTGTCCTTTCTGAAATTATGCTTTTGCACCGTTTACTTCAAGATAAGCCTTGATACGGTCAACGTTTTCCTTGTTTGCGGGATCTTCTTCAAGGTATTCTATAATGTCATATACATCAACAACAGAGTATACAGGGAAGCCGAATTCCTCGCCTACCTCTGCCATTGCTGATTTTTCTGTCTGACCCTTTTCTTTTCTGTCAACCATAACAAAGCATGCAGCAACCTTTGTATCCTTGAGGCAGGAAAGGATTGACATGCTTTCTCTGATAGCTGTGCCTGCTGTGATAACGTCCTCTACGATAACGATTTCTTCACCTACAACAGGCTTGTAGCCTACGAAAACACCGCCTTCGCCGTGGTCCTTTTCTTCCTTTCTGTTGAAGAAGAAGGGAACATCAAGGTTTTCCTTTGAAAGTGCGCATGCAACGGAAACAGCAATCGGAATACCCTTGTATGCAGGGCCGTAAAGAACTGTTCTCTTGTTGCCGATCTTTTCAAAATAAGCCTTTGCGTAAAATTCACCAAGCTTTGAAATCTGATCGCCTGTCTTGATATCGCCTGCATTTATGAAATAGGGAATCTTTCTTCCGCTTTTAGCTGTAAAATCACCGAACTTGAGAACACCTGCGCCCTCAAGGAACTGTATAAACTCTCTCTTGTAGCTTTCCATAATTATTCTCCTTAACCTACGAATTCTTTAACGCATCTTCTGTATGCTGCAACGGGATCCTCGGCACCTGTGATGGGTCTGCCTACAACGATGTAGTCAGAGCCGATAAGTCTTGCCTGCTCGGGAGTCATAACTCTCTTCTGGTCACCTATTTCACCGTCTGCAAAACGCACACCGGGAGTAACTGTTACAAAATCACTGCCGCAGAGGTTATGAACCTTTTGAGCTTCAAGGGGTGAGCATACAACACCGTCAAGGCCTGCCTTCTTTGCATTTTCTGCGTAGTGCATAACAACCTTGTCAATGGGCTCTTTTATAAGAAGGTCGTTTTCCATAGCCTCCTGGTCGGTGGAGGTAAGCTGTGTTACGGCAATAAGAATGGGACGTGTGCCGTCTTCGCGGGTAAGTCCTTCAATTGCAGCCTCCATCATTCTGATCGTGCCTGCTGCGTGAAGGTTTGTCATATCAACATCAAGGCCTGAAAGAACAGCCATTGATTTTTTTACTGTGTTGGGAATATCGTGAAGCTTTAAGTCAAGGAAAATCTTATGTCCTCTTGCCTTGATTTCTTTGACTATTTCGGGACCTGCGCCGTAGAAAAGCTCCATACCGATTTTTACAAAGGGCTTCTCCTCGGTAAATAAATCAAGAAAGCTCATTACCTTTTCTTTGCTCGGAAAATCGCAGGCAATAATTACGTCTTTACCCATTACTTTGCTCCTCCTATTATATCTGAAAGTGAATTGATTCCGTATTTATCCATAACACGGGGAAGGTCATTGATGATGTCTCTTGAAGCGTAGGGGTCGATAAGGTTTGCCGCACCGATTTCAACGGCTGTGGCACCTGCGAGCATAAGCTCGATTACGTCCTCTGCTGATGAAACACCGCCCATACCTACCACGGGAATGCTTACTGCATTTGCAACCTGATAAACCATTCTTACTGCTACGGGGAAGATTGCACTGCCCGAGAAGCCGCCCATTTTATTTGCAATTACGGGCTTTTTGGTTTTAAGGTCGATTCTCATACCGAGAAGTGTATTTATAAGGCTTATACCGTCTGCACCTGCCTGCTCACAGGCCTTTGCAATGCTTACGATATCTGTTACGTTGGGGGAAAGCTTGATGATTACGGGCTTGGTTGTAACCTTTTTAACAGCCCTTGTAACCTCTGAAGCAGCTTCCGGAGATGTGCCGAAGCTCATACCGCCGCCGTGTACGTTGGGACAACTGACATTAACCTCAAGCCAGCCTACCTCCTCGCACTTGTCAAGCTTTTCACAGGTGTAGGCATAGTCCTCGATTGAAAAGCCGCTGACGTTTGCCATTACCTTTTTGCTGAAAACCTTTTTCATTCTGGGTAATTCTTCGGAAATAACCTTTTCCACGCCGGGATTCTGAAGACCTACCGCGTTTATCATACCTGCGGTGCATTCTGCGATTCTGGGAGTGGGATTGCCGAATCTGGGGTCTCTTGTTGTGCCCTTGAATGAAAATGTGCCGAGGATGTTTATATCGTAAAGCTCGGCAAATTCATAGCCGTAGCCGAAGGTACCGCTTGCGGGGATAACGGGATTGTCAAGGGTTATTCCGCAAAGGTCAACACTCATTTTTCCCATATTATCTCCTCCTTCTTAAGAACGGGACCGTCCTTGCAGATTCTTTTGTTGCCGTAAAGGGTTTTGCATGAGCAGCCCATACATGCACCGAAGCCGCAGCCCATTCTTTCTTCGAAGCTGAACTGACCGCTTATTGAGGTTGCATTATAAAGAGCCTTCAGCATGGGCTCAGGTCCGCAGGTATAGAAATATTCTGCATCGGGGTACTTATCAAGAGCATTTGTTACAAAGCCCTTGATTCCGCGGCTGCCGTCTGCGGTTGTGACAGTAACATCACAGCCGAGAGCCTTGTATTCTTCTTCAAAGAAAACCTCGTTTTCTGTGTTGAAGCCTAAGATTACGCTTACCTTTTTGCCTTCTGAAATAAGCTTTTTGGCAAGCATATAAAGGGGAGGCACACCTACGCCGCCGCCTACAAGAAGTACATTGTCTCCTGAAAGTGATGTGTCATAGCCATTGCCGAGCCCTGTAAGCACGTCAAGAGTGCCTTCTTTTAATGTGCTCATATATTCCGTGCCCTTACCTACAACCTTGTAGATAATTGTCAGTATTCCGTTTTCAGCATCGTTTACGGAAATGGGTCTTCTGAGATAGAAGCCGTCAAGCTTTATATTTACAAACTGACCGGGGCAGGTGATATCCGAGGTATCGCCCTCAAGACGCATAAGATATACGTCTTTGGCGATAAGTCGGTTTTCTTTTATTGTGAATAAACTCTGTTTCATCTTTACTCCTTAAGCATCAATTGTGGAGATGGTAAGTGTTGTTTCTTCAAGAACATCAAGAAGAGCATCAACAGTGTCAAGAGAGGTGAACATTGTTACGTTGTATTCTGTTGCAACCTGACGAAGCTGAGCACCGTCGTTTTCGTTGTTTGAGCCGGGGTCCTTTGTGTTGATGAAGTAAGCTATATGACCCTGACGGAGGGATTCAGGGATTTCGTTGCTGCCGTCGCTTATTTTTGCAAGGGCGTGTGTACGGATACCGTGGCTCTTGAGGTAGTTTGCTGTGCCTTCCGTTGCTTCGATATTGAAGCCCAGTTTATAGAAGCGGCGGATAAGGGGAAGTGCCTCCTCCTTGTCCTTGTCTGCTATTGTGCAGAATACGGTGCCGTAGTTCTGAAGGTGCATACCCGAAGCCTGGAGTGCTTTATATACTGCACGTGTTCTTGTACGGTCGTAACCGATTGCTTCACCTGTTGATTTCATTTCGGGAGAAAGATATGCATCAAGACCTCTTATCTTGTTGAATGAGAATACGGGAGCCTTTACATACCAGCGGTCCTTTTCATCGGGATAGATGTCAAAGAAGCCCTGCTCCTTGAGGCTCTTGCCGAGGATGACCTCTGTTGCTATATCTGCAAGTGAGTAGCCTGTAGCCTTTGAAAGGAAGGGAACGGTACGTGAAGAACGGGGATTTACCTCGATGATGTAAACATCGTCGTTGTTATCAACAATGAACTGAATGTTGAAAAGACCTACGATGCCGATGCCGAGACCGAGCTTTTTAGCGTACTGAAGAATAATGCCCTTGACCTTGTTTGAGATTGAGAAGGGGGGATATACGGAGATTGAGTCACCGGAATGAACACCTGTGCGTTCAACAAGCTCCATAATGCCGGGAACGAAAACGTCTCTGCCGTCGCAGATTGCATCGATTTCAACCTCACGGCCCTGGATGTATTTGTCAACAAGAACGGGCTTGTCCTCGTCAATTTCAACGGCTGTTCTGAGGTAGTGCTTAAGCTGTTCCTCGTTGGCAACAATCTGCATAGCTCTGCCGCCGAGAACGAATGAGGGACGAACAAGCACGGGATAACCGATTTCTGCAGCGGCTGCAATACCGTCCTCCATCTTTGTAACAGCCTTACCCTTTGCACGGGGAATGTTGAGCTCGTTAAGAAGGTTTTCGAATGCGTTACGGTCCTCTGCACGGTCAATGGCTGCGCAGTCTGTACCGATAATCTTCACACCTCTGTCATGAAGAGGCTGAGCAAGGTTGATGGCAGTCTGACCGCCGAGAGATGCGATAACGCCCTCGGGCTTTTCGAATTCAACGATGTTCATAACATCTTCGGGAGTAAGAGGCTCAAAGTAGAGCTTGTCTGCTGTTGTATAGTCGGTAGAAACAGTTTCGGGATTGTTGTTGATGATAATTGCCTCGTAGCCTGCATTTTTGATGGTCATAACAGCGTGTACGGTTGAGTAGTCGAATTCAACACCCTGACCGATACGGATGGGACCTGCACCGAGAACAATAATTTTCTTTCTGTCTGTAAGACGTGAAGCGTTTTCACCTGTGTAGGATGAATAGAAGTAGGGGATGTATGCATTGGTGTGGCAGGTGTCAACCATCTTGAATACGGGGAAGAGACCGAGCTCTTTTCTCATATTGTAGACATCTGCTTCCGTGCAGCCCCACATTTTTGCAATATATTTGTCTCCGAAGCCCATTTTTTTGGCTTCTGTAAGAATCTCTGCATCCTTGCGTACACGGAGCTTTTCTTCCATGTCAATGATGTTTTTGAAAGCCTGAAGGAAGTAGGGAGTGATCATTGTGACCTCGTGAAGCTTTTCAATTGATACACCGTGATAGATAAGCTCTGCTATTGCAAATATATTGTCGGAACGGAATTCGGATATGTATTCAAGAAGCTCTTCAACGCTCATATTGTCGAACTTTGAAAGGTACATATGGTTTGCACCGATTTCAAGTGAACGGATGCCCTTGAGAACTGCTTCTTCAAGGTTTGAGCCTATACCCATGATTTCGCCGGTAGCCTTCATCTGTGTGCCCAGCTTATTTGTAGCAGAAGCAAATTTATCGAAGGGGAAGCGGGGTAACTTTGCGATAACGTAGTCGAGTCTCGGTTCAAATGCCGCATTGGTGTTTGCGATCTTTATATCTTCAAGAGCCATACCTACAGCAATTTTTGCGGTAACTCTTGCTATGGGATAGCCTGAAGCCTTTGAGGCAAGAGCTGATGAACGTGAAACTCTGGGGTTTACTTCGATAAGATAATATTCGGAGGAGTTGGGATTAAGAGCAAACTGAACGTTACAGCCGCCTTCGATCTTAAGCTCCTTGATAAGTCTGATTGCTGAATCATTCAGCATCTTTTCGTCTTCCTTGCTGAGTGTCATTATGGGAGCTACAACGCAGGAGTCACCTGTATGAACACCGACAGGGTCAATGTTTTCCATGCCGCAGATGGTGATTGCATGGTCATTTGAGTCACGCATAACCTCAAATTCAATTTCCTTGTAGCCCTTTACGCTTTTTTCGATAAGAACCTGATGAACGGGAGAAAGATTGAATGCGTTGACACCGATTTCCATAAGCTCGTCATCGTTGTATGCAAAGCCGCCGCCGGTACCGCCGAGAGTGAATGCGGGACGAAGCACAACAGGGTAGCCTATACGGTTTGCTGCTTCCTTTGCTTCTTCAAGAGAATATGTGATCTCTGAAGGAATAACAGGCTCACCGATGGACTCGCACAGCTCCTTGAACATTTCTCTGTCCTCTGCGCGCTCAATTGATTCGCTTGATGTGCCGAGAAGCTCAACTCTGCATTCCTTGAGAATACCTTTTTTCTCAAGCTGCATTGCAAGGTTAAGTCCTGTCTGACCGCCGATGCCGGGGATGATTGCATCGGGACGCTCGTGACGGATAATCTTTGCTACGTATTCGAGAGTCAGAGGCTCCATATATACCTTGTCTGCAATGATTGTGTCGGTCATGATTGTGGCAGGGTTTGAGTTGCACAGAACTACCTCGTAGCCCTCTTCTTTAAGTGCAAGACATGCCTGTGTACCTGCATAGTCAAATTCGGCAGCCTGTCCGATAACTATGGGGCCTGAGCCGATAATCAGAATCTTTTTGATGTCTGTTCTTTTAGCCATAACTTTCTCTCCTTATATTTCCTGGTTATTATAAACGATTTTGTTGTCTCTGACCGTAAGAAGGCATACACCCGAAAGGGTGTCTCCGCTGAAGGGGGTTGCCTTGCCCTGTGATAAGAACTTTCCGGGGTCTACGGTATATTCTTTGTTGAGATCCCATACAGAAAAGCTGTTGTCAAAGGGGATGCCGAAGCGTTTTCTCGGATTTACAGCCATAAGCTCTATAAGTTTTTCAAGGGTGATGATCCCTGTTTTTACAAGATGTGTATACATTACGGAAAATGCCGTTTCAAGCCCCGTGATACCGAAGGCGCTGCCTGCAAGCCCCTTTGATTTTTCTTCTGCCGAATGGGGTGCGTGGTCTGTGGCTATCATATCGATAGTGCCGTCCTTTATGCCTTCGATAAGTGCAAGACGGTCCTCCTCGCTTCTTATGGGGGGATTCATTTTGAATCTGCCGTCTTCACGGAGCATCATATCATTCATTACAAGATAGTGGGGACCTGTTTCGCAGGTGATGTCTAGCCCTTCCTTTTTTGCCTTGCGTATAAGCTCTACGCTTTCCTTTGCGGAAATGTGGCAAACGTGGTATCTGCAGCCTGTCTCACGGATAAGCTCTATATCTCTTTCTATCTGCTTCCACTCACTTTCGGAGCATATTCCCTTATGATTGTGTATACGGGCATATTCACCCTTGTGGATGTAACCGCCCTCAAGCAGGGAATTGACCTCGCAGTGAGCTGCTATTATTTTGCCGAGGCTTTTTGCCTTAAGCATGGCACTTCTCATCATTTCATCGGACTGAACGCCTCTGCCGTCATCGGAAAAGGCAATGCATATACTGCTGAGCCCTTCCATATCCGAAAGCTCCTCACCCTTCTGACCGACGGTTATTGATGCGTAGGGGTAAACCGAAATTACAGCCTTGTCTTTTATTGCCTCGGTCTGGATGCGCATATTCTCTGCAGAGTCGGGTACGGGGGAGAGGTTCGGCATTGTGCATACAACTGTGTAACCGCCGTGTGCTGCTGCCAGCGAACCGCTTTTTATGTCCTCTTTATAAGAAAAGCCCGGCTCGCGAAAATGCACATGCACATCGCAAAAACCGGGAAAAACAGTATATTCTGAATTGTTGAGCTTTTCTTCAATACCGGGAACAGAGAAAAAGTCACCGCTGCCGGTAAGGTAACCGGGCATTGCTGACATTCCTATAATCTGAGCCTTGATTGAACCAGTCATCATTGTTTCCTTTCGCTGTTATTTATTGAATATGCCCTTACACAAAACAAGGGCGAAAATACAAGGGCGCATTTCCGCACAAGGCAATCGGGGCATACCGATAAATCGTTGTTATTTTTTTTTGTTTAGTTTATCACTAAATTCTCTTTTTGTCAACTTATTTTATTATAATAAGCACTTTTTTCTACACATTACATATATGCCCGGAAAGCCCCGGAGGTTTTTGTTTAAAAGATAGAAAATTGACTGCTTTATCTGTGAAAAATGCTTATGAAAAAAATGAGAAAAATTCACAGAAAAAGTGCTGTATATGAGTCTCGCAGGCGGGGATTTTCAGCCCGGAATAATGGTTTTTTACGGGTCAGAAAGGGATGTAAAAATAAATTCGAAAAAATATAAAAAATATGTGAAAAACCCTTGCAATTTCTATAAGTACAGTATATAATAAAGAAAAAAATGGAACGAATAGGAACAAAAAACACACAAAACGGAACGATTCGGAAAGGAGTGAAAAAGCGTGTCATATCTCGGAGTTTATTTCCATAACATCGATAATAACACCCGCTTGGTCATTCCTTCTGCCTTCAGAGAAAAAATCGGAAGCGAGTTTGTGCTTCTCAAGGCTCCCGACGGCTGTGTGTTTATGTATGATACCGAAACCTTCGACGGACTGCTTGAACAGGTAAGCAGACAGTCCAATACTCCCGAAGGCAGACGCAAGGCAAGAACCTTCGCAAGAGCCGCCCGTACCGTTACGCAGGACAAGCAGGGCAGATTTACCGTTCCTGCAGAATATATAGAATATGCATCTCTCGACAACGGTGTTGCAATCACGGGTATGGGCCATCGTATAGAACTCTGGTGTCAGAGTGTATATGAAAATCAGCAGGCTGAAGAGGATTATGCAACAGAAAACTTCCCCGAAATCTTTTATTGATAACAGGACGGTAATTTTATGGAATTCAATCATATTTCCGTTCTTTTCAATGAGACGGTTGATTCTCTCGGCATAAAACCCGACGGTATATATTGTGACTGTACTGCAGGAGGCGGCGGACACTCAAAGGCAATCGCGGACAAGCTGTCAGATAAGGGCAGGCTTGTGGCAATAGATCAGGATCCTGACGCAATAGCAAATCTTAAGGTAAAATTTGCCGATTATAATAATGTAATAATTATTAAAGACAATTTCAGCAATATTGATAATATTGCAGCCTCACTCGGTATTGATGCATTTGACGGAATAATTGCTGACCTTGGTGTCAGTTCGCATCAGCTTGATACTGCCGACAGGGGGTTTTCGTTTCACAGTGATGCGCCACTTGATATGCGAATGAGTCAGAGTGGTATGAGCGCTGCAGACGTGGTAAATACCTATTCCGAAAGAGACCTTGCCAGAGTTATTTCCTGTTACGGTGAAGAGAAATTTGCAAAAAGTATTGCCAGGATGATTGTTGCAAGAAGAAGCAAGGAAGAATTCAGGACAACCTTTCAGCTGGTCGATGCAATAAAGGATGCAATTCCTGCAAGGGCAAGACGCGAAGGCGGACATCCTGCAAGAAGAACCTTTCAGGCGATAAGAATTGAGGTTAACGGAGAAATTGAACGTCTTCCCGCAGCAATAGAAAAGATGTTTTCTATGCTCAGAAAAGACGGTGTTTTGTCTATAATTACATTTCACTCCCTTGAAGACAGGGCAGTGAAAAATATGTTTAAGAGTTTTACTGAGGGTTGTACCTGTCCCAAGGATTTTCCTGTGTGTGTATGCGGAAAAACTCCTGACGGCAGACTTCTTTATAAATCCGTAAGTCCCTCGGAAGAGGAATTGAGTGCAAATCCCCGAAGCCGCAGTGCAAGGCTTCGCAGTATTCAGAAATTAAAATAAGGTGAGAGAAAAATATGGCTGCATATGCATCAAATGCTTATGAACTTGATATAGAATATTTTGAGACAGCTTCCTCGGCTGCTCCTGCTAAAAAACAGGAAAAGAAAAAGGCTGCACCTCTTAAAAAGGTTGCTCCCCGCACCAATGAAGATCTTCATAAAGAGGAAGTAAAAGGACTTAAGAAGTCTGTTGCTGTTCTTACATGTGTGCTTATGATTTTTACAATGGTGGCATTACAGATATCTGCAAGCGCAAAGAGATATGAGCTTGTCAGAGCTATTCAGTATGCTGAAAGTGAAATAAAGGTTGCTCAGTCCGAAAATATCCGTCTTAATGCAGAGCTTAACGGAATCACGGGTATAGCTATCATTGACAGCTATGCAACCGATGTTCTCGGAATGACCAAGGTTGAAAATTATCAGATAGAATGTATAGATCTTTCCGAAGGTGACGCAGTGCTTTTCTCGTCTTCTTTGTTGGGAGGCTGATTTTCTGCATACTTCTGCTTGTCTTGTGCATATATAGATACAGGAAAACAAAGCAGAGGTATGTTTTCCTTTTTATAAACCGCCTTTTTTTTCGGCGGTAACGGGGCGAAGGGGATTCGCCCGTTTTTTGGTATTATGAACCGATTTTTTTTGATTCTTATAATAAAAAAATTCTTCCGCTGAGTGAAGAATAACAGGAGAAATGCAAAGTGGCAGCTGACAGAAACCAGATGAAACGCACGTCACTTACCGCAAAAAGAGGCGTAATTCTTTTTGGCGTGTTTGTGCTTATATTTATGGGTCTGCTTGTGGGCAGACTTATACATCTTACTATTATCAAAGGTGAGGAATACAGGCTGATTGCAGAAAATCAGCAGTATAATGCATCAACGCTCTCTTCTTCGAGAGGTGCTATCTATGACTGTAATATGAATGTTATAGCCCAGACGGCTTCCGTGTGGCTTGTTTACATAAATCCCGGAAAGGTTACAGATGAAAACAGGGAGCTCGTTGTAAGAGGTCTTGTGGATATTCTCGGTGTGGATGAGGAAAACCTCAGAAAGAATATTGCCGAAAAAAGCTCATACGGTTATTACAGAATAAAAAGTGAGGTCGAGTATTCCGAAAAAACCGCAATAATGGCATATGCCAGAGAAAATAAGATAACCGATGTTATATTCAATGACCCCGACACAAAGCGTTATTATCCCGACGGCACACTGGCATCTACCGTTATAGGCTTTACAGGCTCAGACGGATACGGTCTTAACGGACTTGAATACTATTATGATGATGCTCTGACGGGTGTTGACGGCAAGATATATACACTTCAGGACGGTCAGTCAAACGACCTTGATGCAGGAAATGAGGTTGTGTATGAAGCCGTAAACGGTGAAAACCACGTGCTGACACTTGATAATGAAATACAGACCATTCTCAGAAGTGCCTGTATGACGGCACTTCAGGAAAACGGTGCTGAAAATGTTTACGGTGTTGTACTTGATACAAAGACGGGTGCGGTGCTCGGTATGTGTAATGTGCCCGACTATGATTCAAATGATCCTTTTACCATAGCCGATGCAAAAACTCTTGAGATGATAGAGGCTCTTTCCACTGATGAAGAAAAGGAAGAAGCGAAGTCAAAGGCAAGAAACTCTCAGTGGAAAAACAAGGCAATCGCCGACTATTATTATCCCGGCTCTGTTTATAAGGTATTTCTTGTTGCAGGTGCTATGGAGGAAGGTATAATTGATGAAAATACATCCTATACCTGCCACGGTACAATCACTGTAGGGGACAGACATGTAAAGGACTATAACCCCACGGGTCACGGTCTTGAAACTCCCCGTACACTTCTTGTAAATTCCTGCAATACCTTTTCTGTTTATGTAGGTCAGAAAATGGGTATTGAAAATTTCTATAAGTATTTCGAGGCTTTCGGTTTTACCGAAAAGACAGGAATTGACCTTCCCGGTGAAACTACTCCCGCAGCAGGTATTACATATCACTCTCCCGAGATTTCATTTACAAATTCAAACCTTGTCAGTGTATCCTTCGGTCAGTCAAATCAGGTAACACCTATGCAGGTTGCAACAGCAATAAGTGCAGTCGGTAACGGCGGATATCTTATGAAGCCTTATATAGTAATGAAAACCGTTGATGATTCGGGTAATACGATCAGTGAAACAAAGCCCGAAATTAAAAGACAGGTTATTTCCGCAACAACAGCAAGCACTGTTTCTTCATATATGGAAGAGGTTGTAAAAAGAGGTACCGGTGCCAATGCCTATGTGGCAGGCTACCATGTAGCGGGTAAAACAGGTACAAGTGAAAAGACAGGTGTTGAGGATATTAAGTATATCGCTTCATTTGCAGGCTTTGCCCCTTGTGATGATCCTGAGATTACTGTTGTTATTGTTATAGACGCACCTTCGGGTGCAGCTTATTCGGGCGGTGATATCGCAGCCCCCGTAGCAGGTGAAGTATTCCAGAGGGTTCTGCCTTATCTCGGAATTGAACCTGATTACAGCGAAGACGAGCTTGCAAAGCTTTCACAGCCTGCTCCCTATCTTGAGGGTAAGAGTGTAAGTGAAGCAAAGAGCGCACTTTCCGGTACTGATTATACCGTAAGGGTAATCGGTAGCGGTGAAACAGTTATTTCGCAGTCTCCCGAAGGCGGCAGAACAACGCCTGCCAACGGTGTTATAGTGCTTTATACCGAAGAAGGAATTACTGCTGAAAAACAGGCAGTCCCCGATTTTACGGGACTTACGGTTTCTCAGGCAAATCAGCTTGCGGTAAACAGCGGATTTAACATAAGGATTTCGGGAAGTTCCTTCTCAAGCAGCTCTGTTGTTGCTTATAAGCAGGAATTTGCGGCAGGTACCGAGCTTGAACCGGGCAGTATTATTACTGTTTATTTCAGAACAAGCGGTATCTCAGACTGATGTGACGGATGTGTATAAAAGAGGAAGAATAATGGCTCACTAATCACGCGGAGGTATTATTTTGAATCTTGGTACATTGCTTAAAAGTCTCGGAACGGTATGTGATAATCCTGAAACGGAAATCACATCCGTTACCGACAATGCGGAAAATGTGAGAAAGGGAAGTCTTTTTGTAGCCGTAAAGGGACAAAACTGTGACGGAAATAAAAAAATCCCTCTTGCATTGTCTCTCGGAGCCGCCTCTGTCATAACTGACAGTGATTGTACGGGAGAAAATATCATAAAGGTTTCAGATGCAAGAAAAGCTTATGCGTTTTTGTGCAGTGCTTTTTATGATAACCCTCAGGATAAACTGAAAATAATCGGTATAACCGGTACAAACGGAAAAACTGCTACTGCCGTATATCTGAGACATATTCTTGAATCGGCAGGTGTCAGATGTGCAATTATCGGCACTCTCGGCAGTATATCAGACGGGCATTTCAGAGAAACGGGTTATACGACCCCCGAGCCCTCGGTGCTTTTTGAAGAGCTGAGTTTCTTTGCAGAACAGGGCATTGAATGTGTTATAATTGAGGTTTCTTCCCAGAGTCTTTGTCAGCACAGGGTTGATCCGATAGAATTTACTATGGGTATATTTACTAATATCGGACGTGACCACCTTGATTACCATAAAACACCTGCTTCTTACCTTGAGGCAAAACTGAGGTTAGCTTCTCTCAGCAGAAAAATCCTTGTTAATAAGGACAGTATTCTGGCAGGAGCCTTTAATGAGGACAGATGTATATTTTTCTCGGCAAAGGATTTTTATTCTGACATAAGTGCCAAAAATATAAGGTTTTACGAGGATTATCTTTCTTATCTTATTTTTGACGGAAGAACTCTTACGAGGGTGAGAGTAAACGGCACGGGAAATATAATACTGTATAATTCACTTTGTGCAGCTGCTGCGGCACTGACATACGGTATATCACCCGGAATTATATCCTTTGCGCTTTCGTGTCTTCCTCAGGTTGAAGGAAGAATGCAGAGGGTCTACGACGGCGACTTTTCTGTTTATGTTGATTTTGCACATACTCCCGATGCGCTTTTTGCGGTTTTAGCGGAGCTGAAAAGAAGATGCCGAAACAAGCTTATCTGTGTTTTTGGCTGCGGAGGAAACAGAGATAAAGGAAAACGCAGTGAAATGGGGCATGCTGCCTCGACCTTCTCGGATATTATTGTTATTACGGATGACAATCCGAGAAACGAGTCTTCCGAAAATATTGCGGAAGACATAATAAAAGGTATTAATAATAAAAACAATATATATAGAGAGCCTGACAGGGAAAAAGCGATAGCATATGCCCTGGGAAAAGCTCAGACAGGAGATATTGTTGTTATTGCAGGTAAGGGACACGAAAAGTATCAGATTACCTGTGAGGGAAAAAAGTATTTCAGCGATGAAATAGCCGTAAAAAAATTACTCGGTGTTTAACTTTTTCTTTTTTGTGAAAGGACAGATAGTTATGGAATTGTGGATTGCATTGATTTTAAGTGTTGCTGTAGGCTTCGGTGTATCCTTCGGTATTGGCTTCGGTGTTGTACCTTGGCTTCATAAACTGAAATTCGGTCAGACAATACTTGACATAGGTCCCAGCTGGCATAAGAAAAAGCAGGGTACACCCACTATGGGCGGTATTCTCTTTATTGCAGGTTTTATTGCAAGTGTTGCCGTTGTGCTTATTACCGATAAGCTTCTCGGCGGAAATATTCTTATGAATAACAACAGCCGTCCCGAAAATATGGTATATATCAAGATATTCGGCGGAATACTTATGGCAGTGGCATTTTCCATGATCGGTTTTATTGATGACTATATTAAGGTTGTCAAAAAGAGAAATCTCGGTCTTACCGAGATGCAGAAGACTGTTCTTCAGATTCTCGTGATCAGTGTTTATCTGTTTACTCTCAATCTTGCAGGCGTACATTTTACATTTATTCCCTATATCGGAATGTTTGAAAATGATATTATTTTCTGGATACTCGGATTTATAGCCATATACGGAACTGTAAATGCTGCTAACTTTACAGACGGTATTGACGGTCTTTGCTCTTCTGTTTCTGCAGTAATGTGTATCGGCTTTGCTGTATGCGGTGTTATTATGAGTTTTTCGGGTATGACTGTTCTTTGTGCAGCACTTTTCGGTTCACTTCTCGGTTTCCTTATGTGGAACTGGAATCCCTCAAAGGTTATTATGGGTGACCTTGGTTCTTTCTTTATCGGCGGAATGATTGTTTCATTTGCCTATGACCTCGATGCTCCCTGGCTTATTGTTCTTATAAGTGTAATCTATGTTATCGAATTCGGCTCAGACCTTGTTCAGATAGCTTATGTAAAGACTCATGACGGGAAGAGACTATTTAAAATGGCACCCATTCATCATCATTATGAGATGAGTGGCTGGAGTGAAAAGAAAATCTGTAAAGTATTTATGCTTGTCACAGCTATAGGCTGTGCTGCTGCGATAGCACTTACATGGTTTGGTAGAGCTCAGTAAAGTAAATTGTTTTACATTAAATATAAAAAATGAAAGGAAAGCCGCCGCAAATACTCAGTGGTTTGTCGGCAGGCAGGTATATCTATGAGTAATGGTGCCTCCGTAAGCCGCAGCCGCGGTACGGTAAAAAAACGTCAGAATCAGGGCGGTTTTTTTCAGTTTGTTTATAACTACATCAGAGAAAAAGGCGGATTATGGGCAAAGGGCTCATTTGATGTGAAACTTTTTATATTTCTGATGATTGCAATTGTGTTCGGTCTTGTTATCCTTTATTCTGCAAGTTATCCCGACGGCTCGGTAAAGGCTGATGACCCTGCACATTACCTTAAAAAGCAGCTTTTCGGTGCAGTGGTAGGTTTCGTTGTAATGCTTATAGTTTCTAAAATGAACTATAAGATCTTTATGGAAGCAGGGGCATATATCGGGTCCTTTGTTTCGTTTGTTCTTCTTGTTGCCGTACTTGTTATGGGTGAAAGCGATGAGGGCAGCACAATAAAACGATGGCTGAGAATCGGACCTATTGAATTTCAGCCTTCTGACGTAGCAAAACTGACACTGATACTGACTCTTGCTTATATGCTTCACAGATGCAATTATCTTGTTATAAGCAAAAAACCTCTTAAATTCGGTTTTGCCAAGACTATTAACAGCAGAGTCGGAAAACCTGTTATAAACGAATCTGCAATTATTGTTGTTGCCTGTGCATTTGTAATACTTGCTTATGTAGGTCTTGTTCTTGTAGGTTCTCATCTTTCGGGTGCAATAATTATGCTTGGCATTTCTGTCTGCGTGCTTTATTGCGGTGAGGTAAGGCTTACATGGTTCGGTGTGGGAATCATATGCGGTATAGCTGCATTGGCTCTTGCATATTTTACGGGTATAATCAAGCCTTATCAGATTCAGCGAATTGTTTCCTTTGTCGGAGACAATGAGGACCCTCTTGGTGCTGACTGGCAGACCAATCAGGCACTTTATGCCATAGGCTCGGGCGGATTCTTCGGTAAGGGACTCGGACAGTCGATTCAGAAGTATGACTATGTTCCCGAGCCTCAGAACGATATGATATTCTCAATTCTTGTTGAGGAGCTCGGCTTCCTCGGAGGCTTCCTTGTAATATTACTTTTTGCACTTATTGTATGGAGAGGTACCGTTATCGGTATTAATGCAACAACAAGATACGGCGCACTCGTCGCCTTCGGTATAACCTTCAAACTTGCAATGCAGGTAGCACTTAATATCGGTGTTGCAACTGACATTATTCCCAATACGGGTATCACACTGCCTTTCTTCAGCTACGGCAGAACGGCACTTATGGTAAATCTTGTTGAAATGGGAATTCTTCTGAGCATTTCAAGAAGCTCACGTATCAGAAAAGTCTGACATACAGCTAAAGGAGATTTTTATGAGAATTATGTTTGCAGCAGGCGGAACAGGCGGTCATATCAATCCTGCACTTTCCGTCGCACAGGAAATAAGAAGCAGATACCCCGATACCGAAATTCTGTTTGTTGGAACAAAGGATAAAATGGAAGCAACTCTTGTACCCAAGGCGGGCTTTGATTTCAGAACAATAGATATCAGCGGTTTTCAGCGTTCATTCGCTCCCTCTGACATTATCTATAATCTCAGAACTTTCAAGAAGCTTCTCTTTGTTACGGGACAGTGCAGGGAAATTATTGAAGACTTCAGACCGGATGTGGCTGTAGGCTTCGGCGGATATGTCAGCGGACCTGCAATAAGAACTGCACACAAATGCGGAGTTAAAACAGCAATACACGAGCAGAATGCTTTTCCCGGAAAAACAAATATAGCTCTTTCAAAATATGCCGATGCGGTTATGCTTACGGCAGGGGAAGCGGAAAAGTATTTGAAATGCGAAAAAGCCCCGGTGGTAACGGGACTTCCGGTAAGAGAAGAAATTCTCACGGCTGAAAAAGTTTCCGCAAGAAAGGCTCTCGGTATTCCGGAAGGAAAAACCGTTATCCTTTCAACCGGCGGAAGCCTCGGTGCACAGGCTATCAACGAAGTAATGTGCGAGGTTATAAAAGAATTTGCAGATAAAAACATAGTTTTCGTTCACGGCTACGGTCAGAACGGTACATGGGTTCCCGATAAGCTTAAGGAAGCTGGAATAGATATTGATAAAAATGACAATCTTATTGTCAACGAATATATTTACGATATGGCTACATATATGAGTGCAGCCGACCTTGTTATAAGCCGTGCGGGCGCAAGCTCACTGGCAGAAATCCAGGCGCTCGGCAAGGCATCATATCTTGTACCTTACCCATATGCCGCGGAAAACCATCAGTATCACAATGCAATGGCTCTCGTAAATAAGGATGCTGCAATGGTATGCGAACAGAAGAATCTTACGTCCGATAAGGTTATTGCAGTAATTCACGATCTGACGGCAAATCCCGGAAAATATATTTCAATGGGAAATAATGCAAAACTTATGGCAAAAACCGCAGCAAAAAAAGAAATTGCTGACATTGTTGTAAGTCTTGTAAAATAATCATATCAGCCGGAACGAAAGACGCTCAGCATCACTTATGAACACGGACAATTTCTCTTTCATAGTATAAATCATAAGATTATCTGTGAAAGGGTGCAGTTTATGAGTGAGTATCTTATTGAAGGTGGCAGACGTCTTTTCGGCGAATGTGTTATACAGGGAGCAAAAAACAGTGCATTACCCGTACTTGCCGCAACATTACTGTGTGACGGCAGGTGCAATATATATAATTGCCCCGATATTCTTGATGTTGATGCAACACTGAATATACTGAAGCATCTCGGATGCAAAACTGAGAGAAACGGCAGCTGCGTAACAGTTGACTCCCGAGGGGCAGACGGATATGAAATTCCGGAGCCTCTTATGCGTGAAATGCGTTCATCGGTAATATTCTTAGGGGCAATACTTGCGAAAAACAAAAAAGTCAGATTGTCAACTCCCGGCGGATGTGAAATAGGTCTCAGACCCATTGATCTGCATCTTGATGCCATGAAAAAAATGGGTGCGCGGATAAGTGATGAGTTCGGCTTTATTGAGGTCGAGTGTCCCGACGGTCTTACGGGTACTGCCGTAAGCCTTTCTTTCCCCAGTGTCGGTGCTACGGAAAATATAATAATTGCGGCAAGCACGGCAAAGGGAACAACTACTATTATCAATGCGGCAAGAGAGCCTGAAATCAGTGACCTTGCCGATTATCTCAACGCTTGCGGTGCTAAAATATCAGGTGCAGGACAGGGCACGGTAACAATTGAAGGTGTAAAAAGGCTTTATCCCTCCTCGCACAGTGTCATTCCCGACAGAATTGCAGCAGCTACTTATATGTGTGCTGTTGCCGTAACGGGAGGCAGAGCAGAGTTCCGTAATGTTATTCCTGCTCATATAGGTCCCGTTATTGAGCTTCTTGAAGAAACGGGATGTGATGTAAATATAGCTTCACGGAGTGTTACGGTTGAATCCTCCGGAGAGCTTAAGGGAATACAGATGCTTCGCACAATGCCGTATCCGGGCTTTCCCACGGATATACAGGCTCCTGTTGTTGCTATGCTTACAAAGGCGCGCGGAACAAGTGTGATGATAGAGACAATTTTCGAGAACAGATTCAAATACATAGGTGAGCTTGTGCGCTTCGGAGCAAAAATCAGGGTTGACGGCAGAATGGCAGTGGTTGAGGGAGTGCGTACCCTTCACGGTGCCAATGTTATAACTCCCGACCTCAGAGGCGGTGCTGCATTGATTGTAGCAGGGCTCGGTTCAGAGGGGACAACCGTTATCCGGGATATAAAGCATATTCTGCGCGGTTATGAATGTCCCGAAAAAGTACTGTCGTCACTTTCGGGAAATATTAAAAGGATTGAAAATGATGGATCAGAAAAATCGGAATGACAACGAAATACTGAATATGAAGGGCAGCCGTTTTTCAGGTGAGGAAAGAGCCAGAATGGCACAGGAGGCAAACCGTGCAAGAAAACGCAGTAATTCCTCAGCTGCACGTAAGGGAAGCGCGGAAAATGCAGGCAGAAAAAAGGTTTCTTCCGCATCAGCAAAAACCGGAAATGCTCCCGGTGTCAAAAGTGCTTCTGCTCAGAAAAAAAGCGGAAGTCGTAATGACAGAGTTCGCTCAAGTACTCAACAAAGAAAAAAAGAGAAAAAAAGGCAGAATAATTTTTTTGCCGCAGTGTTGTTTCTTACAGCTATAGCGGCAATCGGTATTGCAACAGTGCTTCTGCTTAAAATAAATACGGTAGAGGTTGTGAATTCCTCCGACACATATTCGGATGCGGGAATTATCACCGCTTCAGGAATTGAAGCAGGAGACAGTATGTTACTGATAAATCCCGAGGCAGCCGCTGCAGCAGTGACAACGGGTCTTCCCTTTATTGAAACCGCTGTTGTAGAAAGACAGTGGCCGGATAAGGTTGTAATTACGGTTGAATATGCAGAAACCGCTATGATTATAGACAGCGGCTCGGGGTATATTCTTCTTAACCGCAGTTGTAAGGTTCTTGATGATGATTCTCCCGTATTTACGGAAATGGCAGCTCAGGTCAAGGGTGTGAAGGTTGCATCAGCTGTCCCCGGTCAGCAGCTTCAGCTTGAAGGGGATATAGATGTGAATTCTCTTAAGAATCTTGCTTTGTCTGCAGAGGAAAACGGAATTGAAAAAATTTCCTGCTATGATCTTACAAAAATAACAGATGTCACACTGATGATTGACAGACGAATTGAAGTGAAGCTCGGTACACTGGCTTCTGCACCCGCAAAGCTTGGCTTCTGCCGAGAGGTTATAAAGCGTACAGCCGAAGAGGATATAAATCATGCAATGGTTATTGATTTTACGGATGACGGTACTGCTTATGCCAGAGTGAAGAAGGATAATCACGTAAACTATGAGGAGGTAACTCTTCCCGAAGAAACAACGGCTGTTGATATACAAGCACCCGCAACCGAGGAAACAACCTCTTCTTTCAGTGTAGGATAAGAAAAAACAGTATAATATGCATAAAAAAGTGCTATTTAATATGTGCATGTATATATCGTGTAACAATTTGTAATATTTTTTTATTTTATTCTTGAATTTTATAAATAAGTATGATAGTATAAAAAAAGATTATTGTGTAAATTAGTATTGGAGGATATAAATATGGGATTTGAAATGTCAAATGAGTACGATCTTGTTACTCAGATTAAGGTCGTAGGCGTTGGCGGCGGCGGAGGAAATGCCGTAAACCGCATGGTTGAATCAAATGTACAGGGTGTTGAATTTATCGCTGTTAATACAGATAAGCAGGTTCTTATCAGCTCCAAGGCTACAAATAAGATCCAGATCGGTGAAAAGGTTACTGCCGGTCAGGGTGCAGGCTCCAAGCCCGAAATGGGTAAAAAGGCTGCAGAAGAAAGCATGGAAGCTATTAATGAAGTGCTTGCAGGTACCGATATGGTATTTATTACCGCAGGTATGGGCGGCGGCACAGGTACAGGTGCAGCTCCCGTTATTGCTCAGCTTGCAAAGGATAAGGGTATTCTTACAGTCGGTATTGTTACAAAGCCCTTCGAATTTGAAGGACGCCGCCGTATGCAGCAGGCAGAGGCAGGCATTGCAGAGCTTGCTCAGCATGTAGACAGCCTTATCGTTATTCCCAACGAAAGACTTAAATATGTTTCAGATCAGAAGATCACATTCCTCAATGCTTTCTCAATCGCTGATGATGTTCTTCGTCAGGGCGTAAAGAGTATTGCTGAGCTTATTAAGATCCCCGGAATCATCAATCTTGACTTTGCTGACGTTACATCTATTATGAAGGATGCAGGCCATGCTCATATGGGTGTCGGCAGAGGCAGCGGCAAGGATAAGGCAGAAACTGCAGCAAATGCAGCTATATCCAGCCCCCTTCTCGAAACAACTATCCAGGGTGCAAAGGGTGTTATCATCCTTATCTCCGCTTCAACAGATATCACTCTTGATGATGTTGACGTTGCTGCTACAATCGTTAAGGATGCTGCCGATATTGATGCAAACATCATCTTCGGTGTTTCCACAGATCCTGCTCTTGATGATGAAATGGTTGTTACCGTTATCGCTACAGGCTTCGGCAAGGACGGAAATAATGTAAATCCTGTCGGTGCACCCGAAAAGAAGGCTGCAGAGCCCGAAACAGCAGAAAAGGCTCAGTTTGAACCCGAAAGTGATAAGGGTGTTGATGACGAAAGCATTATGGATATTTTCAATATCTTCAAGAATAAGAACTGATAACTCCCGCTGAATAATATAAATATACAAAAAAGGGGTGTCTTTACGGGATGCCCCGATTTTTGATTTACCGACAGGAAGGAAATTGTTATGGCAGATAATAAAAAAATGGTCGAAGCCATTACCTCTATGGAAGAGGATTTTGCGAAATGGTATACAGACGTTGTAAAAAAGGCTGACCTTATTGACTATTCAAGTGTTAAGGGATGTATGATCATCCGTCCCTACGGCTATGCTATATGGGAGCTTCTTCAGAAGCAGATGGATGAAAGATTCAAGGAAACAGGACATGAAAATATCTATATGCCTCTGTTTATACCCGAATCACTTCTGCAGAAGGAAAAGGACCACGTTGAGGGTTTTGCACCTGAGGTTGCCTGGGTTACCCACGGCGGCAGCGAGCCCTTACAGGAGCGCCTTTGTGTAAGACCTACATCCGAAACTCTTTTCTGTGAGCATTATGCAAATGTTGTTCAGTCCTACCGCGACCTTCCCAAACTCTACAATCAGTGGTGTAATGTTGTAAGATGGGAAAAGACAACAAGACCCTTCCTTCGTTCAAGAGAATTCTTATGGCAGGAGGGCCATACCGTACACGCTACGGCTGAGGAAGCTATTGAAGAGACAGAGCGTATGCTTAACCTCTATGCGGACTTCTGTAAGGATGTGCTCAATATGCCCGTTATCAAGGGCAGAAAGACCGAAAGCGACAAGTTTGCAGGTGCAGAGGCTACATATGCTATTGAAGCACTTATGCATGACGGTAAGGCACTTCAGGCAGGCACATCACACTACTTCGGTGACGGTTTTGCAAGAGCGTTTAATATGACATATACCGACAAGGAAAACAAGCAGCAGTATGTTCATCAGACATCCTGGGGTACAACTACAAGACTTATCGGTGCTGTTATAATGTCTCACGGTGATAACAACGGTCTTGTGCTTCCTCCCAAGGTTGCTCCCACTCAGATTGTTATTATTCCTATTGCTGCCCACAAGCCCGGTGTAAACGAAAAGGCTGAGGAATTAAGAGCAAGACTTGCGCCCTTATTCAGAGTAAAGTGTGATAATTCAGATAATTCAGCAGGCTGGAAATTTGCCGAATACGAGATGAAGGGTGTTCCGCTTCGTCTTGAAATCGGTCCTAAGGACATTGAAAATAATCAGTGTGTGCTTGTACGCCGTGATAACAGACAGAAGTATTTTGTTTCTCTTGACAATCTTGAGCAGGAGATTGAAAATCTTCTTAATGAGCTTGGTAATGCCCTCTATGAAAAGGCGCTTGCCAATATAGAAAAGAAGACCTACAGATGTACTTCTATTGACGAAATCAAGGATGCTCTTGCTGCTAACGGTGATGGCTTTGTAAAGGCTATGTGGTGTGGAAGCGAAGAGTGTGAGGATAAGGTCAAGGAGCTTACAGGTGTAGGCTCAAGATGTATTCCCTTTGAACAGGAAAATCTCTCAGATACCTGTGTATGCTGCGGTAAAAAGGCAGTTAATATGGTAGTCTGGGGCAACGCATATTAATAAAAACCGGGTGTACCGTATGCCGGGTGTTCGTAAGAACGCTCGGCAGTTTTTTTTTCGCCTTACGGCGAGTTTTATTGCTTCGCAGTTATATTTTCGGCTGACGCCGAGTGGTATTGTCCTTCGGACAGTTTCAGGCGAATAAAATAACACTGAATCCGCCCTCAGCGTCCCGGATAATATATCGACAAAATCTGTAGGGGAGGATGCCCTCAGCGTCCCGTTTTGCAAATGAATTGTTTCATCAGGCTTCACCCTGTCCGACAATGTGCCTTCCGGAAAATCTGCATAAAATCTTTACTTTTTCCGGGACGCCGAGGGCATCGTCCCCTACAAAATATCCCTCCCCAAGGTATCGCAAAACACGAAGTTATTCTTTATTATCTATTATCTATTCTTTACTAAAAAAGCGCCCATCCTTTCGGATGAGCGCTGATTGTTTAGTCAGAGAGTTTTATCAGAACTTTTCAAGACCAACGGAAGCACGGAGAATAAGTCTTGCATCCGCAGCTGTAACGCCTGCTTTGCCGTCTACGTCAGCAGCCTTGAGCTGTGTATCTGTAAGCTTGGGTTCAAGACCTACAGATCTTCTGAGAGCAAGTCTTGCGTCTGCAGCTGTAACATTGCCGTTGCCGTCAACGTCACCGCGCTTAACAGCGGGTTCTTCAGGTTTTGTTGTGGGTTCTTCAGGCTTTGTTGTGGGTTCTTCGGGCTTTGTTGTGGGTTCCTCGGGCTTTTCAGCGGGAGGATCGGGAAGCTTGTAACCTTCTTCAAAGAGACCTGTAAGAAGGTCATCAACGAGGTCAATAACAGCCTTGTTGACTTTTCTGTCGAAGAGAGAAGCCTTTTCATTCTGTGCAAGAATGTCAACGGAAGCCTTGAGATCGAAGTCAAGAAGGTTGCCGAGGAACTTATCCATAAGCATTGTTTCAACATCAAGTGCGAAGCTGCCGTTACCACAGCCTGAAATGAAGGAAAGGTCAAAGAGTGAATCAAGGATTACGTCAAGCTTGTAGAAGCCGCCGTTGCCGTCGATTACGTGTCTCTTTGTGGAGAGCTTGTCAGCAGATGCGGGAAGACCGTCAACAAAGTTGAGAGCCCAGTCTACGATATCATCAAGATAATCATCGCCTGTCCACTTTGATGTGTCTGCGGGAAGCTCATAATATGTTGTGCCCTTGTTGTAGTTAAGAGCCTTTGCTGCTGTTTCCATACCGATTTCAAATACGATGTCAAGACAAGCTTCATCTGAAAGCTTGGCAACATCCTTAGCCTTTGCAACAGCAATAATGTCCATGGGAACCCATTCTTTGTTTGTTACTGCATACTTAGCAGCAAGAACGCCGAGCTGTTCGAGTGTCTTTGCAGAATCAACTTCCTTCATGTCAGCATTCTTGAACCAGCCGCTGAAGAAGAGCTTAAGAACTGCAACTGCCATTTCTTCAGCAGACATATTCTTAACCTTTTCTGTAGTGAAGCCTGAAAGGTCAACACCGAGGTCGGGGAGATCCTTGATAAGAGGAAGAACATAACGGAAGGTCTTTGTAAGGTTTTCGTTGAGGTTTTCGTTGCCGCCCTTTGTGAGACCGAGCTTTGTAAGCTCTGCAGGCTTAACGATAACTTCGAGAAGAGTAATAACAACGTTGTTGAGCTGAGCTACCATATTGCCCTTGCCTGCGCCGAGGTAAGCGTCAAATGTATCAGCCTTGAATTCGTAATCAAGATTGAGAACCTGAGCAAGCTTGCCGGTTGTATCCTTTGCTGCAAGGTCTTTGAGAGCATTCTTAGCGTCGTTGTTGAGAAGGTCAAGAAGGAGATTTGCATAAATGTCGCCTGCATAGTTTTCAAGAAGACCGTAGATTGAAAGATTCATAACATCTGAAGCTTCCTTCTGTTCGATCTTGTCAGCACCGGTAAGGAGCTGAAGGAAAGCAACAGCTACAAGCTCGTCAGCAGTATAGGACTTGTATGTTTCCTTATCAAGCGAAAGACCGTCCATAAGATAGCCCTTGATAGCATCGGGACCGATAGCATCCTTGATCATATTGTTGATATCATCTGATGTTCCCTTAGCAACGTTTTCAACTGTCTTACCGAGTGAAAGCTTGCCGTTGACAGCCTGCTTGAGAACGTGGATAGTGCCGTCGTCTGCAAGCCATGAGAAAAGAGCGTAAACAACATCAATACTCTTTGACTTTTTGTTGATGTTTTTGATTGTCTTATCGGAGAGCTTTTCAAGATCGCCGAGGTTAAGAAGGAAATTGTTGTTTGCAACACCGCAGATATCTGCAAGAGACATTACAACAGCGCGTGCATTGCTGAGGTCAAGCTTAATGCCGAGGATGGGAGTAAGAGTTGTAACAATACCCCACCAATCCTGATCTGTAAGACCTGATGTCCATGTGGGAAGGTTTGCATCGAGCCAGGCGATAAGAATGTCAGCAAGCTGTTCATCAGTTGCCGTCATTAAATCTGTGTTGCCGATTTTAGCCTTGAGGCTTTCATCTTCAACAAACATAAATACGAGACGAAGAACTGAACCTACAACTTCTTCTTTTCTGTTGTTGAGATTTTTGAGAAGCCATTCAACGAGACTGCCTACGGAGTCACCCTGAATGAGCTTTTCAACTGTGTCAGTGTTGTCATTAATTGCGCTGGCGGAGGCAATTAATGAAACTGATGAAAAAGCAAGTACCATTGCGAGAACTAAAGCAATGATTTTCTTTGTGTGTTTCATTTAAGAAAACATCCTTTCACTGAGTTTTTATAACCGTGCCGTAAATCTGCGGCGATTATAGATATATTTTAAATTAACTTTTCTTCATTGTCAACACTCTAATATATGTGGAATTAACCAATAATTAACAGATTATTTTGTTCGAAATATTGTTCGGACAGTGTGAAGTTTGCACTTTTTTAGAGAATATGCAATAAAAAAGCAGAAAATTTTGTGATGGTTGTTTAATTAATATTATATAAATAAAATGCGAATTATTATGCCGTGTACAACTGCTTTATGCGAAAAATAAAAAACTTCAGAATTCCCGAAAAATCTCAGTTTTTTTCTTGATTTTGTCAGAAAACTGAGTTATACTGTCATTGATTGTGCTGAAACTTTCTGTCGGAGGTTGCTTATGAAACTGCTTGAAGAAAAAATTCTTACATCAGGAACTGTTTATCCCGGAAATATTCTTAAGGTTGACAGCTTTCTTAACCATCAGCTTGATGTACAGCTTCTCAGCGCTCTCGGAGAAGAGTTTCACAGATTATTCAAAGATAAAAATATAACCAGAATCCTCACCGTGGAGGCTTCGGGTATTGCCATTGCCTGCTTTGCAGCTCTTCATTTTGATGTGCCTGTTGTTTTTGCAAAAAAAGGCCATCACAAAAATATCGGCCCCGATTGCTATACGGCAGAGGTTTTTTCTTTTACAAAGGGCACAAGCTACACTGTGTTTGTATCAAAAAAGTATATAGAAAAAGACGATAACATTCTTATAATAGATGACTTTCTTGCAAACGGACAGGCTGCTCTCGGTCTTAAAAAGATTGTTGAGGACGCAGGTGCTACTCTTCAGGGGGTAGGTATTGCAATAGAAAAAGGTTTTCAGGACGGCGGCAGACTTCTGAGAGAAGCCGGTGTCAATGTAAAGTCTTTAGCAATCGTTGATTCTATGACTGATGATTCCATCAGCTTCAGAAACGATGATTGATTAAGAATAAAAAAACATTGGAGGAACCCAAAGTGAAAAAAGTATTCAAAGTACTCGCTCTCGTTCTTGCACTTTCAATGGTAATTGCTTTCGCAGCATGCGGCGGCAACACCGAAGAAACAACAGTTGCAGGCGACGAAACAACTGCTGCGGAAGCAACAGGTGATCTTGCAGGCGTAAAGATGGGTCTTATCTGTCTTCACGACGAAAACTCAACTTATGACAAGAACTTCATTGATGCAGCAAAGGCTGCTCAGGCAGAACTCGGTTTTGAGCTTGTTATCAAGACAAATATCCCCGAGGACGATTCCTGTGCACAGGCTGCTGAAGAGCTTGCAGAAGACGGCTGTAATGTTATCTTCGCAAACTCATTCGGTCATGAAACCTACGTTATGACAGTTGCTGAAGATTATCCCGAAGTTGAATTCTGTCATGCAACAGGTACAAATGCAAAGACAGCAGGTATTGCTAACTTCCACAATGCTTTCGCATCTATCTACGAAGGCAGATATCTTGCAGGTATCGCTGCAGGTATGAAGATCAATGAAATGATCGAAGAAGGCAAGTTCACAGCTGATCAGGCTAAGATGGGTTATGTAGGTGCTTATCCCTACGCTGAAGTTATTTCAGGCTATACATCCTTCTATCTTGGCGCAAAGTCTGTTTGCCCCACAGTTACAATGATCGTTAAGTATACAAACTCCTGGTTTGATATTGCTCTTGAAAAGGAAGCTGCTCTTGCTCTTATCGCTGACGGCTGTATCCTTGTAAGCCAGCATGCTGACTCAGAAGGTGCTCCCAAGGCTTGTGAAGAAAAGGGCGTGCCCAATGTTGCTTACAACATCAGCACAATCAACCTCGGACCCACAACAGCTCTTATCTCTTCAAAGATTGACTGGACTCCTTACTTCAAGCTTATCATTGAAGCTGTTGCAGCTGACAAGGAAATCCCCGCTGACTGGTGCGGTACTATTGCTACAGGTTCTGTTGCTCTTACAGAGCTCAATGCTGACGTAGCAGCTGAAGGCACACAGGAAGCTATTGATGCAGCTCTTGAAGGTCTTAAGGCAGGCACAATCAAGGTATTTGATACAGCTACATTCACATATGAAGGCGCAGAGCTTACTTCTTACCTTGCTGACGTTATTCCTGACGAAGCATTTGAAAAGGATACAGAAGTTGTTGCTGACGGTGCTTTCAATGAATCTGATGTTGAAGGTATGAGAAGTGCTCCTTACTTCGATCTTATTATCGACGGTATCACAGCATAATCTGATTCGTAAGAATTGAATAACTAACCTTATATGGGCGGAGCACAAATCTGCTCCGTCCGTTATGTTTACTTTATAGAAAATTCCTTCCTATAAAGTAACAAAGATTATATGTCCCGCCTGAGGGAAGCAAACTTCCCTTGGGGCGGCAGACTATCCGAAAACGGTCGCCGTAGGCGTACGGCGAAGCGGTTTTCTTGTTGCTGATATGCTGAGCTCTTAAGAATGTCTGCCGAAAAAAGCCTGCAGGTATTCTTAAAGGCTGAACAAGGAGGGTTTTTATGGACAATACTGATGTTGTCAATGCACAGGAAAAAATTCCTGCAATAGAGCTTCGCGGAATAACAAAACGTTTCGGTACCATTGTTGCAAATAAGGACGTTTGTCTTACTGTGAATAAGGGAGAAATTCTTGCTATTCTCGGTGAAAACGGAAGCGGTAAAACCACGCTTATGAATATGATTTCGGGTATTTATTTCCCCGATGAGGGTCATATTTTTATTGACGGAAAAGAGGTAACAATTGCATCTCCCAAGGATGCTTTCAGATATAAAATCGGTATGATACATCAGCATTTCAAGCTTGTTGATGTTTTTTCTGCTGCCGAAAACATTATTCTCGGTCTTGAGGGACAGGGAAAGTATGATATAAAAAAGGCTACTCAGGATATACAGGCAACCTGTGATAAATTCGGCTTTGTTATTGACCTTAACAAAAAGGTTCATGAAATGTCGGTTTCCGAAAAGCAGACTGTTGAAATTGTCAAGGTTCTTTACAGAGGAGCAGATATTCTGATTCTTGACGAGCCTACTGCAGTTCTTACCCCTCAGGAAATCAGAAAGCTTTTTGCCGTGCTTAAAAATATGAAGGAGCACGGAAAGTCAATTGTAATTATTACTCACAAGCTCAATGAGGTGCTTGAGGTATCAGATAGTGTTTCTGTTCTTCGTAAGGGGGAATATATCGGCACTGTAAGGACCGCTGATGCTGATGCTGATTCTCTTACTCAGATGATGGTAGGTAAAAAGGTTGAGCTTAATATTGACAGAAGTGAGCCCGTCAACAGCACGGACAGACTTATAGTTGAGGGACTTAACTGCCGCAACCGTGACGGACAGTGTGTTATATCAGATGTTTCATTTACAGCCATGTCCGGTGAAATACTCGGTATCGCAGGTATTTCGGGCAGCGGTCAGAGAGAGCTGCTTGAGGCAATTGCCGGACTTCAGAAGCTTGACAGCGGGTCGATTGAATACGTTAACCCCGAAACAGGCAAAAAAGAAGATCTCAGAAACAAAACACCCATGCAGATAAGAAATCTCGGTGTAAGACTTTCATTTGTTCCCGAGGACAGATTGGGAATGGGTCTTGTGGGAAATATGGACATTATTGATAATGTTATGCTCAGAAGCTACAAAAAGGGCCGTTCCGCGTTTTTACAGAGAAAAGAGCCAAAGGATCTTGCAGAGCGTATTATCAGAGAGCTTGAGGTCGTTACTCCGGGTGCTACCACCCCTGTCCGCAGACTTTCGGGCGGTAATGTACAGAAGGTGCTTGTAGGCAGAGAAATTGCATCGTCTCCTACGGTGCTTATGGTGGCTTACCCTGTCAGAGGGCTTGATATCAATTCATCATACACTATATACAATCTTCTCAATGAACAGAAGGAAAAGGGTGCATCCGTTATTTTTGTCGGTGAGGATCTTGACGTTCTTATTGAGCTGTGTGACCGTATTATGGTTATCAGCAGCGGTAAAATTTCGGGTATCGTGGATGCACGCAATACCACAAAGGAAGAAATCGGATTGCTTATGACAAAGACAGGAGGAGAAAACAATGGCTGATACGGGAAAACATTCAGAGCCTCTCATCAGGCTTTCAAAAAATAATGCTCTTCCTGTATGGAAGGCATGGTCAATAAGAATAGGCTCGGTTCTTCTTGCTCTTGTTGTGTGCTCCCTGGTTGTTATTCTTGTTACGGATATCAATCCTATAGAGTTTTTTGTTGAGGTTTTCAAGGGCAGCTTCGGCTCAAAAAACAAAATGTGGAAGATGCTTCAGGAAACATCAATTCTTCTTTGTATATCACTTGCCGTAACCCCTGCATTCAAAATGAAATTCTGGAATATAGGTGCAGAAGGACAGGTGCTTGTAGGCGCACTTGCAACGGCAGCCTGTATGAAGTATTTCAGCAGTACAATGAGCTCGGTGATGCTTATTCCGGTAATGCTTGTATTCAGTGTTCTTGCAGGTATTATATGGGGTGTTATCCCTGCCGTATTCAAGGCACATTTTGATACCAATGAAACACTTTTTACTCTTATGATGAATTATGTGGCAATACAGCTTGTATCCTTTATGATTGCGCTGTGGGTGCCTACAGGTTCACAGGTTGTGGGTGTTATCAACAGAAGCACAAAAATCGGCTGGCTGCCTGATCTTTTCGGACAGAAGTATGTGATAAATGTGCTTGTGGTTGCAGTTCTTACAGTGCTTGTGTATATCTATCTCAGATACTCAAAGCACGGCTATGAGCTTTCAGTTGTCGGTGAAAGTGTCAATACTGCAAGATATGTCGGTATAAATGTAAAAAAGGTTATTATCAGAACAATGATAGTTTCGGGTGCATTGTGCGGTGTAGCAGGCTTCCTTCTTGTAGCAGGTACAGACCACTCTGTTTCAATTGACACAGCGGGCGGTAACGGCTTTACTGCGATTATGGTATCCTGGCTTGCAAAGTTCAATCCCATTATTATGATAATCACTTCATTTATTATTTCCTTCCTTGATATCGGTGCAAGTCAGATTGCATCGGCATTTAATCTTAATGAAAGCGTTGCGGAAATCCTTACGGGAATCATAATATTCTTTATTATCGGCAGTGAATTCTTTATCAATTACAGGATAAATTTCCGTTCGGGAAAGCATAATCAGGAGGTGAAGAGATGATTTTTGCCATAGCTCAGTTTTTTAAACAGGCGGTCATACAGGGTATTCCGCTTCTCTTCGGCTCCACAGGTGAAATCATTACCGAAAAATCGGGTAATCTTAACCTCGGTATTCCCGGAATTATGTATATGGGCGGTATTTCAGGTATTATAGGTGCATTCTTCTATGAATTGTACGGTAACACTGAAAATGCATTCCTGTGTGTTATTGTACCTCTTGTGTGTTCGTGTATAGGCTCAGTTATTATGGGACTTATTTACAGCTTCCTTACAATTACGCTCAGAGCCAATCAGAATGTTACGGGTCTTGCAATAACGACCTTCGGTGTAGGTGTCGGTAACTTTTTCGGCGGCTCGCTTCCCGGTCTTGCCGGACAGCCGAGCGGTACAATTTCACTTATCACCACAGGTAATTATTTTAAGACAACCCTTCCCTTTGCCGACAAGCTCGGTGCATTCGGTGAAGCATTCCTTTCCTACGGCTTTCTTGCCTACCTTGCAGTCATTATTGCAATCGTAAGCTCTGTTGTGCTTACAAAGACAAGAGAAGGTCTTAATCTCAGAGCAGTGGGAGAGTCACCTGCAACCGCAGATGCTGCAGGTATCAATGTTACAAAATATAAGTATATGGCTACATGTATCGGTTCTGCAATAGCAGGTCTCGGCGGCTTGTATTTTGTTATGGACTATACAGGCGGAGCATGGACAAACGGTGGCTTCGGTGACAGAGGATGGCTTGCAATTGCACTTGTTATTTTCGCTGTATGGAAGCCCAAGTTCAGTATTTTAGGCTCCGTGCTTTTCGGCGGTCTTTATATTCTTCCTATGCAGTTCAACGGACTTTCTTCTGCTGCAACGGAGCTTATAAAAATGCTTCCGTATGTTGTTACAATTCTTGTTCTCATTATAATAAGCATTCGTAAAAAACGCGAAAACCAGCCTCCCGCAAGTCTCGGAATTTCATATTTCAGAGAAGAAAGATAATATTAAAATTTGCAGCAGTGTGTCCGTAAGAGCATACTGCTGTATTTTTTTTGTGTTGTGAAAGTTATTATTTTTTAGTTGATGTTGCTGATTTTTTTGTTGATATTTATGTTTTTTTGTGTTAATATAATTCTATCTATTGTTCAGGAGAGTATTAATGGTCAGAGGAAAATTTTTACTGAGGTCGGCTGTTTCGGTGTTGCTTATAATTGCCGTGATTTTTATGTCCTCGTGCGGTGTAAAAACTGAAAAGATTGAAAATATTTCAGTCAAGGAATATATGTCCGGTGAAGGAAAATTCCGCAGTATCACAAGACGCGGAAGTGTAAAGGCTGCTGCCAATGACAGTGCAGAGCTTTATTTTGATCCCGAAAACGGAAGCGTTTCATTTTACGACAGACTGTCAGGAGACAGCTGGAATTCTCTGCCCTCGTTTACAAATGATTTTGCAACCAATATGGTTATAAATGTCCTTAAGGACAGCACTTTATATAAAATCGATTTTGTCAATTCTCTCAAAGACAGTAAAAATCTTTATTATGAAGAAATCGAAAACGGTGTTCTTGTCACATACTGCTTTAATGCCGAAAATATGAGTATTACCGTTCCCGTAGAATTTGTACTTGACGGAGCTTTTTTTAAGGCAACAATTGATATGGCAAAGGTTACGGAAAGTGAAAATACACGGCTTGTTTCAATTGAATTTCTGCCGTATCTCGGATCTGTAAGATATTCAGAGGACGACTACAATATCAATTCCTTCGGTGACTGGTTTCTTGTTCCTGACGGACCGGGTGCGCTTGTGCCCACAGCTGTAGAGGAAGAACCTAAACAGCTTACATTTTCGGTTTACGGAAATTCACATAAAGAAAATACAATTGATGCTGCTATAGGTGCTTATGCCGTAAAACAGGATGATGCGCTTCTTACTGCCGTTGTTACGGAGGGTGAGGAGAATGCTATGATAAGAGTTCTTCGCTCCAATGCAGATGATAAAGATATAAACAGAATATATCCCGAATTTACCGTAACACCCATAATTGAAGAAAACGGTACTGTCAGCGTCGGTAAGGCATATGACGGAAAATTTACGGTTGTGTATGAAACTCTCGGTGATGACAGCTCAGATTATATCGGTGCTGCTGTTTCAGTAAGACAGATTCTTAAAGGCAATGGTATTTCAGGCTCTCATACGTCCAAATATGAATATCCGTTATTTGTTTCTCTGGTTATGAGTGCAGACGGAAAAAAGGATACTGCAGTCACATCTTTTTCACAGGCAGAAAACCTGCTTACAATTCTTAAGGGTAAGGGTATAAATGAAATTAATCTTATTCTTGAGGGGATGTTTGCAGGCGGTTTGGGACAGAAAAAGGCGGGTTCTGCCGCAATCTCTGTATCTGCCGGTGCTCAGAAGGAATTTGCAGCTCTTTGCAATTATGCAATTTCGCAGAATCTAAATGTATATGCAGGTGTAAATCTGTTTTCGGCTTCTTCAGCACAGTCCTCAAAGAATATTTACGGTGAAAAAAACACATTCTCCGTTTTTAATCCTCTGGGACCGTATAAAGGAAATGAATATTATGAGATGTCATATCTCAGTGCTTCTGCAATTGAAGGAAATGTTTCCGGCTTCATAAACAGATTTATGAAGACAGGCGGTACGGGTGTATGTGTGCTTGATACCTGTAAGGTGCAGGGTGATTTTTCATCAGGTTACAGTTCTTCCGATGTGTCTGCTCTTTATGAAGGAAGTATTTCCGCAGTAGCCGTACAAAGCGATGTTATGCTGGCAAGTGCAGATATGCATACTCTCGTTTATTCCGATTATATAAAGGATATAGAACTGTATACAACTATTTCCGAGAGCGGATATTATACCGCAGTACCTTTTATTCCTGCGGTGCTTCATTCGGATATTATTTATTCGGGGAAGCCCGTCAATCTTTCCTATACTCCCATACTTGAGCTTCTGAAGGCAGTGGAATACGGTGCAGTTCCTTATTATGTATGGTGTTTTGATGAAAGCTCAGATAAGTATTACGATACAGGCCTCAATGATGCCGTCAGCTTCTATCTTGAGGCGCGTACAGATCTGGGTGATCTTACATCAAAGCGCATAACCGAGCACTTTATGCTTGAAGACGGTGTTTACTGTACGGGCTATGAGGGCGGAGTCAGGGTTTATGTAAATTATAATAACTATTCCGTGGTAATCGGTGATGTGGCTGTGTTGCCCTATGATTATCTCAGAATAGGCTGATGCTCTTTTCACTGAAGGTGATATGATGAATGATAATTTTGATGCACTTACACAGGGTGTAGTAATCGGGGGTGCCCGTTCAAAATATACCATCCGTGTGCTGCTGTGCTATATTTTGAAAAATGTGGAAAGCTCTGTTTCGAGAACTGCTTTTGCAGAAATACTTCAGACAACGGAGCTTGTGAATTTTTTTGAAATTAATCCGGCACTTGATGCTTTGGTAGAAAACGGTCTTGCTATTCTTATATCTAAAGAGGACGATGATTATTTTACAATTACCCCCGATGGTATAAGTGTTGCAACCAAGCTTGAGACTGATATTCCCTTAGGTACAAGAGAGAAAGCACTGAGCGTTGCTTTTTCTGTTGTTGCCCGCGAAAGACTCAAGGGCAGTGTGGATTATAAAATAGAAAAAACCGAAAGCGGATATTATGTTATTCTGACGGTAACGGATGAAAATGAGATTATGATGCAGACAAAGATTTATGCCTCAGATTACCTGCAGGCAGAAAATGTCGGCGAGAATTTCCTCAAAAATCCGGGAAAGCTGTATTCGGGAATAATTGATGCTCTTACTCTTTGAAAGAGGTAATATATGTACGAACAGATAATTAATGTTGACAGAATGGAGCAGGCTGTGAGCCTGTTCGGCAGCTTTGATGAAAATATAAAAATGATTGAGCATGAGTACAGCGTGGATATTGTGAATCGCGGCGGCTCTCTCAAAATTACGGGCGAGGATGTTGATGTTATGAAGGCATCAAAGGCCCTTCAGGGACTTATGATGCTTATCAATAAGGGTGAGCAGCTGACAGAGCAGAATGTCAGATACTGCATTTCTCTTGTGAATGAAGGAAATGATGACAAGCTTCCGTCTATTGCCTCTGACTGTATATGTATTACAATGTCAGGCAAGCCCGTCAAGCCTAAGACATTGGGACAGAAAAAGTATGTTGATACGATAAATAAAAATACAATTGTGTTCGGTGTGGGACCTGCAGGTACAGGTAAGACCTATCTCGCCGTTGCCATGGCTGTAAAGGCATTCAGAGCAAAGGAGATAAACAGGATAATCCTTACCCGTCCCGCAGTTGAAGCAGGTGAAAAATTAGGATTTCTGCCGGGTGACCTTCAACAGAAGGTTGACCCCTATCTGAGACCTTTGTACGATGCTCTTTTTGATATGCTCGGAGCAGACAATTTTCAGAAATATCAGGAAAAGGGCAGCATCGAGGTAGCGCCTCTTGCGTATATGCGAGGAAGAACACTTGATGACAGCTTTATTATTCTTGATGAGGCTCAGAATACAACCCCTGAGCAGATGAAAATGTTCCTGACAAGACTCGGATTTAATTCCAAGATTGTTGTGACGGGTGATGTTACTCAGATAGACCTGCCCGACGGCAAAAAATCCGGTCTTAAAGAGGCGGTAAAAATACTCAAGGGTATTGATGATATAGAAACCGTTCGTTTTACAGAAAAGGATGTTGTGCGTCACAGACTTGTTCAGGATATTATTAAAGCATATGAAAAGGTCAGCGAAAAAAAGCGAGACTGAGATATTATTTACACAAGGCAAATACAGAAAGGGAGATTAATATGGTAAATAAAATCAAGGTAGTTATTTCTAACGATCAGGCAACTGTCAAGGTGCCTTCGGGTGTCCGTCTTCTTATCAGACGCTGTTGTAATGCAGTGCTTCTTATGGAAGAATTTAATGATTCTGCAGAAATAAGTGTACGTTTTGTTGATAATGAGCAGATAAAGGAGCTGAATACTCAGTTCAGAAATATAGAGAAAGAAACTGATGTTCTCAGCTTTCCCTTAGGTGAAAACGGAGAATATGACCACAACCCTTCAACCGGAGCGGCACTTTTAGGTGATATCGTTATTTCCGTTCAGAAGGCTATGGAACAGGCAGAGGAATACGGTCATTCCCTTGAAAGAGAAATCGCATTCCTTACAGTACATTCAATGCTTCATCTGCTTGGCTATGACCACGTTGACGGCGGACTTGAAGCTGTAAGAATGAGAGAAAAGGAAGAAACAGTACTTACCCAGCTGGGACTTAAGAGAAACGGCAGTTATTATCTTGACGAGGAATAATATATATGACAGAATCAAAAACAGCATTTATTGCTATAGTAGGCTGTCCCAATGTGGGAAAATCTTCAATACTTAACAGGCTTCTGGGTGAGAAAATTGCCATTGTTTCACCTAAGCCGCAAACAACAAGAACAAGAATTATGGGTGTCATGACTCATAATGAAACACAGCTTGTATTTACCGACACTCCCGGTTATCATAAACCAAAAAATAAGCTTGGCGAAAAAATGGTAAAGGCAGTAGGTGAGGGAATCCACGATGTCGATGCTGCTCTTCTTGTGGTTGAACCTTCAGGTGAAATCAGAGAAGCAGAACACACTCTCATAAAAAAATTTATCTCTGCAGATATTCCTGCAATACTTGCCATAAACAAGGTTGATACCGTAGAAAACAAAGAGGATTTGCTTGCCCGCATTATGGAGTTTTCAAAGCTCTACGATTTCAAGGCAATTGTTCCCGTTTCTGCTCTTGACGGCAACGGACTCGATGAGCTGCTTGCAGAGCTTGAAGCTCTTGCTTTTCCGTCAGAGCATCTTTTCCCTGATGATACTCTTACGGACCAGCCTGAAAAGGTAATTGCAGCAGAGTATATCAGAGAAAAAATATTAAGATACACTGATAAGGAAATCCCCCACGGTACTGCTGTTGCAATTGAACGTTTCCGCGAGCGTGAAGACAGTGACATTCTTGATATAGAAGCTACAATCTATTGTGAAAGAGACAGTCATAAGGGTATTATTATAGGTAAAAACGGCGCTATGCTGAAAAGAATTTCTTCAAGTGCAAGAATCGATATGGAAAAATTCTTTGACTGCAAGGTGAATCTTAAATGCTGGGTAAAGGTTAAAGAGGACTGGAGAAACCGTGAAGGTCTTATCCACAACTTCGGATTGGATTAATGGAAAAATTCAGTGTTGACGGTGTAGTATTAAAGACATCTGTAACGGGTGAGGCAGACCGCATTGTGTGGGTGCTTACCCGTGACAGAGGAATAATAAGGGCGTTCGCGAAGGGTGCAAGGGGTACAAAAAACCGCCTTCACTCGGGAACGTCTCTTTTTGCATACTGTACCTTCACTTTTTATGAAAAAAACAATACATATAACGTGAATGAGGTTCAGGTGAAGGAGATATTCTTTGACCTGCGAAAGAGTATGGAAACGCTGACCCTTGCTCAGTATTTCTGTGAGGTAATGCTCAGAATTATGCCCGAAAAATGCGAGGAGGAAATATATCTCAGACTGATTCTCAATTGCTTTCATTTTCTGTGCAAGGGCACAAAGAGTGAGCTGCAGATAAAATCCGTATTCGAAATGCGTCTTGTTACGGAGGCAGGCTTTATGCCGTCTGTAGTGGGCTGTGATGAATGCGGTGAGTTTTCAAGCGACACCATGTATTTTGACTGCGCCACGGGAAAATTATTCTGTGACAAATGCGGCTATAAAATGCCCTGTCCCCGTGTGCCCTTATGTGTTATAGAGGCATTAAGGTATATCTGCTTTTCTGATTTTTCAAGGATATTTTCCTTTGAGATCCCCGAAAACGCTCTCAGTCAGCTTAACCGCATAACCGAGCAATATCTGAAATCCTCCTTCGGACAGGACTTTAAGCTTCTTGATTATTTCAAGGATATAAACAGATAGCCCGATTAATTATAAAAGGAGCAATCGGTATTTTTATTACTGTACAGCTGCCGTGCTTCGTCGTAAAACTTATTTTACAATCTCAGAATACAGTACGTTATAATAAAGGTATAGTAATACAGAGGAATTCATTTAATCAGCAAAGAAACGCTGAAATTGAATCCGTTAGAGGAGAGTTTTTATGAATAAGAAATATGCTGTTGCTATAGGCGTTGTAGGAGTGGTTGCCGCATTTGTTGCCGGTTTACTTATTGTGCTGAGTATTTTTTTTGTACCTGTTAAAAAAGAACAGAATCAGTCCCTTGAGACTACACAGGAACTTGTTACCGAAAGGCAGGAGCCTGAAACAATAGTGGTTGTAGAAACAACTAAGGTCGTTGAAACAACACAGGTTTATATTGAGCCATCTGAAAAAGATAATAATAACAACAGCAACAACGGAAGCTTTTCGGGTAATAAAAAGGTTATCGAGGGTGACAATTTTTATATTGTTGAGAATACTCCCGATAATGCAGGACTTGTAATGAGAGATGCTCCTACACCGAATTCTGATAAGCTTGGTGTAGTCCCCGAGGGAGCCCGTGTTTATGTGTATTCTGATGATGAATCGAATAATACAGGCTATGTGCGGGTATTGGTTTCAGAGAAATTCAGAGATGTACACTGTTATGTACTCAGGGATTATCTCCGGCATGACAGCAGTGGCTTTTATTCTGACTCCGACAATGCGAAAAATGCCCATGTATCGTATAATACTCCGAATAATGCAGGACTTAATCTTCGTGAGGAAGCAAGCTCTTCATCCGAGCTTATCTGTGTTATCGAAAGCGGAGAAAATGTAAAAATTGCTGACGGAAAAATCGTTAACGGTTACGTAAGGGTATTCTATGACCATCCTCATGCAGGAGACGTCTACGAAGGCTGGCTTCTGGAAAAGTATCTTATTTATTGATTTTAAAGACACTGCCCGGTGCGGTGTCTTTTTTTGTTATAGGTATTTGTTTAGAAAATTAAATTTATTCTAAAATAGTACTTGACAAATGATTTAGAATGAGTATAATAATATTAGAATGATTCAAAAAGGAGGGACCATATGACAAAACAGAGAGCTGCTATAATCAAGGTTATGCGTGACAACTGCGGTCATTTTACGGCAGAGGAAATTTTTGATCTTGCCCGTAATGAATATCCCGGTATTGTCCGTGCAACAATATATAATAACCTTAATCATATGGTAGAAGAAGGGCTTATCAGAAGAATATGCCAGTCGGGTGAGCCTGACAGGTTTGACCGTAATCCTGCCCCTCATGAGCACATAATATGCTCCTCCTGCGGTAGAGTAATTGATGTTTGGCTTGATAACTTCAAGGATCGACTTTCGAATGAAACCGAGTGTGAGGTTGAGGATTACGAGCTTGTTATTCATTGTAAATGTCCCGAGTGCAGGGTATAAATAAAAAATTTGATTTCGGAGGAAATAAGAATGGAACTTAAAGGTACAAAAACAGAAAAAAACTTAATGGAAGCTTTTGCAGGTGAAAGCCAGGCAAGAAACAAATACACTTATTTTGCATCTGTTGCAAAAAAGGAAGGTTATGAGCAGATTGCTGCTATTTTCCTTAAGACAGCAGAAAATGAAAAGGAGCATGCAAAGCTCTGGTTTAAGGCTTTAGGTGAGCTTGGCGATACAGCACAGAACCTTGCTGCAGCAGCAGAGGGTGAAAACTACGAGTGGACAGATATGTATGACCGCTTTGCAAAGGAAGCTGAAGAAGAAGGCTTCACAAAGCTTGCATACCAGTTCAGAGAGGTTGCAAAGATTGAAAAGAGCCACGAAGAAAGATACAGAAAGCTTCTTTCAAATGTAGAAATGCAGGAGGTTTTTGCAAAGGCAGAGGAAACTATGTGGGAATGCCGTAACTGCGGACATCTTGTAATGGGCAAAAAGGCTCCCGGTATGTGCCCTGTATGTGCACATCCTCAGAGCTTCTTTGAAGTACGTGCAGAAAACTATTAATGTATTTTATCTTCTGCAAAAAAACAATTATATAGAGCAGAATAATTAATGAATGAGAATAAGAGCTGATACGGAGATTTCCGTGTCGGCTCTGTTTTTTTTTGTTTCGTTATGTTAAACAAAAAATGCATATGGTAAAAAATGGTAATTTTTTTGAAAAACCCTTGCTTTTCGTAAAATACTATGTTAATATATGGTAGAAATGGAAATAAATGACAATTTCAGAATTTTCATCACAAAAAGAAAGGATTTATGTATTATGAAACAGAAAAAGGTTCTGATTGCCGAGGAAAACGGAGATTTTCTCAGAAATATGCTTGTATCCTTCAGGGGTTACGGCTTTGATTGTGTAAGCGTGCCGAAAAACGGAGATGAGCTTGTGTCGGCTATCGGAAAGTATCAGCCCGATATCATTATAATGGAATCTTTTATGGCAAGGCTTGATGCACTTGCCGTGCTTAAGCTTATTCCTTCAATGAAGCTCAGTGCAAAGCCTTACATAGTGGTTCTTTCAAATGCGGATAACAGTGTGTTTGAACAGCAGCTTCTGATGTCGGGAGCAAATTATTATTTTATAAAGCCGGTTGATGTGAATATTCTTACAGAGCGTGTAGCACAACTGACAGGCTTTGACGGTAAATCCGGTAATATTGTAAAGCTGAGAGGTGCTTCTGAACCTGACCTTGAGGTTGTAGTCTCCGATATTATGCATGAGCTTGGTGTACCTGCTCATATCAAGGGATATCAATATCTTCGTGATGCCATAATTCTTGCTATAAATTCACCTGATATGATGAATTCTGTAACCAAGGTTTTGTATCCAACCGTGGCAAAACATTTTGAAACAACATCATCAAGAGTAGAAAGAGCAATCCGCCACGCTATTGAGGTTGCCTGGGACAGGGGAGATATAGATGTTCTCAGCTCCTACTTCGGCTATACAATACAAAATACGAGGGGTAAGCCAACTAACAGTGAATTCATAGCAATGATTGCTGACAAATTAAGATTGAAGATGAAAAAAATATCATAAGTGTTAATATGGTGTTTTTTATATAAAATCTGAGCAAAAAAACAACCGGGAGACAGTTATACTGACTGTCCCCGGTTGTTTTTTTTGAGATATAATTTTGTTGACACAAAAAACGCATAATGATAAAATTATACTATGAACAAAAGTAAAGTGTGAGATAATATGGATGAGATATTAAAAAGACTTTTTGTATTGAGAGATGAAGAATATAAGTCCTTTCACAGTACCCTTATGCCGGGAATCGAACCTGACAGAATTATCGGAATAAGAATCCCGCACCTCAGAAAGCTTGCAAGAGAGCTTATAAAAGAAGGGAAGTCGTCTGAGTTTATTTCACAGCTTCCGCATTATTACTATGAAGAAAACAATCTTCATGCTTTTGTTATTTCTGAAATAAAAGATTTTGATATTCTGATAAATGAAACAGAGCGTTTTCTTCCCTTTGTTGATAACTGGGCAACCTGTGACAGCTTCCGTCCCAAGATTTTTTATAAGAATAAGGAAAAGCTTTTGCCCTATGTGTACAAGTGGATTGAAAGTGACAGGGAATATACCGTAAGATTCGGTATTGAGGTGCTGATGACCTGTTTTCTTGACAGTGATTTCCGTGAGGAATATCCTCACGCTGTAGCTGAAATAAAAAGTGATAAATACTATGTCAATATGATGATTGCCTGGTACTTTGCCACAGCTATGATAAATCACTATGACAGCGTTATAACATATCTGCAGGAAAATAAACTAAGCGTATGGGTGCACAATAAGACCATAAGCAAGGCTTGTGAAAGCCTCAGAATAACGGAAGATAAAAAAGAATATCTGAGGTCACTCAGAATTAAAAATAATGATTAAAGGAGAATACTTATGCTGACAGTCGGTACAAAAGCTCCCGATTTTACTCTTAATGATAAGAACGGTAATGCCGTTTCGCTTTCTGATTTTCTCGGTCAGAAGGTGGTATTATATTTCTATCCAAAGGATAATACCCCCGGATGTACCCGTCAGGCTTGTGCTTTTGCCGCTGCTTATGACGAATTCAGAAATAAAAATGTACAGGTTATAGGAATAAGCAAGGACAGTGTTAAATCACACCTTAACTTTGCAGAAAAATACTCTCTGCCCTTCATTTTGCTGTCTGATCCCGAAAGGGATGCAATTGAAAAATTCGGCGTATGGCAGGAAAAGAAATGCTGCGGTAAGGTGTCTATGGGTGTAGTGAGAACAACCTTTATAATAGACGAAAACGGCTATGTAGAAAATATTATGCCCAAGGTAAAGCCCGACACAAACGCTGCAGAAATATTAAACATACTCAGATCATAAATTATCGGTCAGAAGACCGATAATTTATGATAATGCAAAGTGCAAAATGCAAAATTATGTAAGACACTTTGTGTCTTGTCCGCTTTCGCTATATATAATTAAGGGCGCAGCCCTTCCGACGCATTTGCCGAAAGGCAAATATTTCGCTCATTCCGAAGGAATGAATTTCGCTGTCCGAAGGACAATTTTGCTCATAGCGCAGCTATGAATTTCGCTATCATAAATTATCGGTATTTCGACCGATAATTTATGATGTCAGGAAAGGACTTTGATATGGATAAATTTAAGCTTGTTTCTCCATTTAAACCTATGGGTGATCAGCCGCAGGCTATAGGGGAGCTTGTAAGTGGAGTCCGTAAGGGCTTTAAAGAGCAGACTCTTCTCGGTGTAACAGGCTCGGGAAAGACCTTTACCATGGCAAATATTATTGCTGAGCTTAACCGCCCTACTCTGATTCTTGCTCATAATAAAACACTTGCAGCTCAGCTGTGCTCTGAATTCAGGGAGTTTTTTCCCGAAAATGCAGTTGAGTTCTTTGTGTCATATTACGATTATTATCAGCCTGAGGCATATATTGCCACAACGGATACCTATATAGAAAAGGACTCTGCAATCAATGATGAAATCGACCGTCTCAGGCATTCGGCAACCTCTGCTCTTGCCGAAAGACGGGATGTCATAATTGTGGCAAGTGTGTCCTGTATATATTCCCTCGGTAATCCCATTGACTATAAAAATATGGTGATTTCACTAAGAACCGGTATGGAAAAAAGCCGTGATGAGCTGTTGGAAAAGCTTGTCGAAATTCAGTATGAGAGAAACGATATCAACTTTATCCGTAATAAATTCAGGGTAAAGGGTGACGTAGTCGATATCTTTCCTGTTTATAATAATGAAAATGCCGTAAGAATTGAATTTTTCGGTGATGAGATAGACCGTATATGTGAAATCAATCCTCTTACGGGAGAAGTAAAAAGAGAGCTTTCCCACGTCGCAATATATCCAGCCTCCCACTACGTTGTATCGCCCGAAAAGCTTGATAAAGCTGTAAAGGAAATACTTGCCGAAATGGAAGAGCGTGAAGCCTGGTTTCAGTCGCAGGGTAAACTGATAGAGGCTCAGCGAATAAGACAGCGTACGGAATACGATATGGAGATGCTTCTTGAAACAGGCTTCTGTAAGGGTATAGAAAACTATTCAAGAATAATGGCTGAAAGACAGCCGGGCTCTGCTCCCTATACGCTTCTTGACTTCTTCCCCGATGATTATCTTCTGTTTGTTGATGAATCCCACGTTACACTGCCTCAGGTAAGAGGTATGTTCGGCGGTGATAAATCAAGAAAGGATTCTCTTATTGAATTCGGATTCAGACTGCCCTCAGCCTATGATAACCGCCCTCTTACATTCAATGAATTCTATGAAAAAACAGGGCAGAAAATATTTGTAAGTGCCACTCCGGGAGATCTTGAAAAAAGTCTGAGTGTTCAGATTTCAGAGCAGATTATCCGTCCCACGGGACTTCTTGACCCCGAAATTGAGGTGCGCCCCGTTGACGGTCAGATTGATGATCTTATCGGAGAGATAAATGAAAGAATTGCAAAAAAAGAGAGGGTGCTTGTCACTACTCTTACCAAAAAAATGGCGGAAAACCTTACGGATTACCTGCGTGACTACGGTATAAAGGTACGCTATATGCACTATGATATCGATACTATGGAGCGTATGGAAATCATCAGAGATTTAAGACTCGGAGAATTTGATGTGCTTGTGGGTATCAATCTTTTAAGAGAGGGGCTCGACCTGCCCGAGGTGTCCCTTGTGGTTATTCTTGATGCCGATAAGGAGGGCTTCCTTCGTTCGGAAACCTCACTTATTCAGACCGTAGGCAGAGCAGCCCGAAACAGCGAAGGCAAGGTTATAATGTATGCCGATTCCGTTACAAATTCAATGGAAAGGGCAATCAGTGAAACCTTCCGAAGACGCGAAAAGCAACAGAAGTACAACGAGGAACACGGCATAACACCAAAGACAATCGTTAAGGATGTCCGTGATATAATAGAAATTTCCAATACTCACAAGGCAGCAAGAAATGCCGACGGCAGAAAGCTTTCAAAGAGGGAAAAGGAAATGCTCATAAACACACTTACCAAGGAAATGAAGGCAGCCGCAAAGCTTCTTGACTTCGAAAATGCCGCATACCTGCGCGACAGAATCAAGGAGCTGCAGTCATAAAAAACTGTGTGTTTGTAATTATTCTGATATATACAATAACGGCAAGTCAGATATAGTATCTGATTTGCCGTTATGTTTATTTCGGATGTACTATATGATATCAGAGGTTATATGCAGATCGTCTCACCGCAGGCAAGGTAGTGAAGATCAGGCATAAAACGGTGCATAAATTTATATTGCTCTGTACCTGTACAATGACAGGTGTAAAAAACAGTAGGATAAGAGGCTAATTCCGAAGCCGCATTTTTAAGCTCCTTATCAAGAGGGAGCTTTGAAAAGTGGAAGCCTCCTATAAGAACATCCGGGCTGAACCATCGGGTGATATCTCTGATTCCCTTGTGTGAGCAGCCGCTTATAAGTACTCTTTTGCCGTTTTCTTCAATGAGAAGATATTGCTCATGGCGGAAATCATCAACAATAAAGCCGTTTTCTGTTTTTTCTGTAAGACCGTGTCTGACGGCAGGGGAGAGTAATTCCCTGTCATTACAGTCCCACAGAGTAAGTGTGTCGTTAATAATTCTTTTGTTTTTTGTAAATATAAGCCTCGGATTATTTATAAGAGCAGTATCAAGACCTATATATTTTTCAGTACCGTTGAAGTGTGGGATAAAAGCATCCTTATGTATGTATACGGGAGCTTTTGTGTTTATTTCAAGGAATTTTTTCAGTCCTCCGCCGTGGTCGTAATGCCCGTGTGACAGTACCGCAATATCAACGGAAGTAAGATCAATCCCCAGTGTCAGAGCATTGCTGTAAAACATATAGCTTTGCCCCATATCAAAGAGAATATTGTGTTTATCTGTCTCAATAAAAAGCGAAAGCCCGTGCTCTGCCGTCACATCTTCACGAGAGGCTGTATTTTCAATCAAAGCAGTAATTTTCATATTTCCTCCGAAATCTTAGTTTTAATGATTGATTTAATTATTATACTCATTATAGACGTAAAATTAAAAAAATGCAAATAAGGAGGTTGATACGGTTATCTGCGGCTATTGGTGTTTATCTTTCTTAAAAAATAAACAATGTACAGTATTATTATCACAGCGATTGTTAGAAAGAGAATTCCCCATCTCTCTCAGGAGGGATGGGGAATTAATGAATTTGATGTATTCACGCTGGTATCGTAGTGAATTGTGTGAAAAGATACACGTTTTATGCATTGAGCTGTACTGTATTGTTTGAGTACTTTTTCTTTGTTGCTATCTGGATAAGGAGAACAACAACGATAATTCCTAAGCCGATTGCATCTGTTACAATACCGGGATAAATCAGGAGCAGACCGCCTGCTACACTGAGAATACGTTCAACAACAGACATTTTATGCAACAGATAACCTTCAAGAGAAGCGGAAACGCCTATCATACCGATAACAGAGGTTACACAAATAAGAATTATATCAAATATACCTGTATCTCCTTCGAAAAGCATTGCCGGATTCAATGCGAAAATGTAGGGAACAATGAAAGCACCGATAGCAAGCTTTGTTGCATTAAGAGCTGTTTTCATCGGATTAGCCTGTGCTATAGCTGCACCTGCATAAGCTGCAAGAGCAACAGGAGGAGTAAGGTCAGCAACTATGCCGAAGTAGAATACAAAGAAGTGAGCAGCAACCATAGGAACGCCCATTGATACAAGAATAGGAGCACATGTAGCAGCCATAATGCAATAGTTTGCTGTGGTGGGAACACCCATACCGAGAACGATACAGCAAAGCATGGTAAGGAAGAGAGCTATAATAAGTTGGTCGCCTGCAATAGCAATAATACCGTTGAATAACTTATAAGCAAGTCCTGTGTTACTGATAAGACCTGCTATCATACCTGCAATACCGCAGGCTGCAGCAACAGTAATCATTCCCTGACCGCCTGCTGCAAGTGCTTCAAGCAGTCTTTTTGGAGTAAGTCTTGTTTCTTTTCTGAACATACTTACAACAATTGCAACAACTATAGCAATGGCCGCAGCATAAGCAATTGACTTTGTGCTTGTACCGACAAGGTATATAAGAAGGATAATAGGAAGGAGCAGGTAGCTCTGCTTGAGAAGGGGCTTTAACTTAGGAAGACTTTCCTTTGAAATGCCTTTAAGCCCTTCTTTTTTTGCTTCAAGGTGAACGGTGATGAAAACACCGAGGAAATATAGTGCTGCAGGAAGAATAGCTTTTACAACAATGTTTGAATAGGGAACACCTACTGTTTCTGCAAGAAGGAATGCAGCTGCACCCATAATGGGAGGCATAATCTGACCTCCTGTTGAAGCAGCGGCTTCTGCAGCGGCTGCAAACTCAGGTTTGTAACCTGTTTTCTTCATAAGAGGAATAGTAACAGCACCTGAGCCTACAGTGTTGGCAACAGATGAGCCTGATACCATACCTTCTAATGCAGAAGCTACAACAGCAACCTTTGCAGGACCGCCTGAAAAACGGCCTACGAGAGCATTTGAAATGTTGATAAAGAAATCAGCAATACCTGTACGCTCAAGGAATGCGCCGAATATTATAAATACAACAATGTATTTTGAACAAACATTGATGGGTGTTGCAAGAATACCTTCCTTTGAATAGAAAAGCAAACGGATTGTATCTGTGATTCTTGCGAAGAAGTTGGGATTTGTCGAACCCCATATAAGAGCATAAACAAGAAGAACACCGCCGACACAAAGAATCGGGATGCCTACACTTCGTCTGCAAAGCTCAGCAAGGCAAAGAATACCGATAATACCGATTACGATTTCGATTGAGTTGATTGAAAATCTCTGAACGATTGTCTTTGCATTGATTGTGAAATATAAAAATGCACCTGTGCCGGCAAGACAGAGAATTATGTCATACCAGGGCATACTGTTCTTTTTCTGAACACCTTTTTTTATGGGGAATACGATATATCCTATAAACATAATAAATGCCATAAAAGAGGTAAGACGTATTTCATCAAGCCAGGTTGCAAATAATGTTACATAAAGACAGAAAACAGCAAAAACTGCAAGAATTACGGAGACAACAATTTTAGGCGTGCCTTCCCATATTCTTGTGTTGGATTCTCTGTCAAATTTTTTCATAACGTCTTCAAGATCCATAGGCTCTTGAGGTTCTGTGACGTTTTTCTTCTTTAAAAGTGACATAACAACCTCCGTTATAGGTATAAGGGGAATAGTAAAAAATCGGCTACAGCAAATTTACTGCAGCCGATAAACAAAATTCAGAAACTTACTTTGTTTCTACAGTGATGCCTTTTTCTGCAAAATACTTAGCGGCACCTGCATGGAAGGGAGCAGTCATACCTGCTGTTGCATTTTCGAGAGAAAGTTCTTCGCCCTTTGCATGAGCAGCCTTGATAGTATCGATATCATCAAAGATTGCCTTTGTGATGTTGTAAACATCTTCTTCTGTAGCAGAAGCGCTTACGATAAGAGTAGCCTTAACTGTAACTGTTGTTACATCAGCTTCCTGCTTGTCATATGTGCCTGCGGGAATCTTGTATTCTGTGTAGTAGGGAGAGCTTTCCATAAGCTTAGCAGCTACATCACCGTCGATGGGGATAAGGTAAGCAGTCTTTGTCTTGCTGAGCTCTGTGATAGCGGGTGTAGGAGCACCTGCAACAACGAAAGCAGCATCAATCTTGCCGTCCTTGAGGTTATCAGCTGAATCATTGAATGACTGATACTGAGGATCGATATCTTCAACAGTCATGCCTGCAGCAGCAAGAACGTCAACAGCGTTGAAGTAAACGCCTGAACCGGGAGCACCGATAGAAACCTTTTTGCCCCTAAGGTCAGCAACAGTCTTGATTTCGGGATCGATTGTGATAAGCTGGATAGCTTCAGCATAGAGACCGCCGATAACACGGAATGAATCAACAGCACCGTCAGCTTCGAAAACGCTTGTGCCGTTCCATGCATAAGCCATTACGTCAGACTGAACTGTAGCAAGCTGGTATGAACCTGCCTGGATGCCGAGAATGTTAGCCTTTGAACCGTCAGTTGTAACAACGTTTACTGAAATACCGGTCTTGTTCTTGAGGTGTGTGCCGAGAACACCGCCGTATGCATAGTATGTGCCGCCTGAACCGCCGGTACCCATTGTCATAGCTGTTGCATTGGGAGTTGCGCCTGTTTCATCTTCATTTGTGCCTTCGTTTCCGCCGCAAGCTGCAAAGCAGGTTACGATGAGAGCGAGAGCGAGAAGGAGTGATAAAATTTTCTTCATGGTTTTACCTCTTTCCGCAATTGCTTGCTTAATATTATAGTGTTGTTATTTTAACATATTAAAGTATATATGGCAAATACAAATATTATATGGATATCATAAATTTAATTTATAATAAACCGAAAGATATAATTTTTTGTTAATAATATGTGCAATTTGCCTATCGTTTTTTTCTTGTATTTGTTTTTGAAAAAATGTATAATAAAAATGTATAAGGAGTTGTTTTTATGTTTGACGGCATGGATTATGTATATGAGGTATATCTTGAGCGTAGCTTCTCAGGGGCTGCAAAGAAGCTGTTCGTTTCACAGCCTGCTTTGTCTGCTTCGGTAAAAAAGGTTGAAAAGCAACTCGGGATCACTATCTTTGACAGAAGCACAAATCCTATATCTCTTACGCAGGCAGGAAGGGTATGTATTGATTCTATTGAAAAAATGCGTGCGCTGCAGCACAATATGCTCAATCAGCTTAATGATCTGTCAGATATGAAAAGCGGAAGTGTTATAGTAAGTGCCGAAAATTTTATTTCTTCATTTATTCTGCCTGACATCATAATTGAGTTTATGAATACCTATAGCGGCATAACAGTTGAGCTTGTGGAGTCTCATTCACACGACCTTAAAAATCAGCTGCTTGAGGAAAAGGTTGATATACTTGTGGCTCACGATTTTGATCCCGAGCTTTTTACATCCTATCCTCTTGCAGATGAAACACTGCTTCTTGCGGTGCCTGCAGACTTTCAGATCAATGAAAGATTTGCAGATAAAAAGCTTCTTGATGATGATGTGAAAAACAAGAGATATCTTGATAAGGACTGTCCTTGTGTGGATCTTAACGATTTTTCAAATGAGGAATTTCTTGTTCTGAAAAAAGGTAATGATATGTATACAAGAACAATGCAGCTGTGTGAAAATGCAGGCTTTGTTCCGAAGGTAAAGATATATCCTGATCAGCTTCTCACAGCATACAATATGACAAGAGCAGGCCTGGGTATTACGATAGTTACCGACAATCTGCTGAGAGCCGAGCGCGGCGCTTCAAAATGTGTGTTCTACAAGCTTTCCGGAGACAATACCCGCAGAAAGCTTGCTATGGGTTATAAAAAGAAAAGATATCCTTCAAGAGCAATGGAAGCCTTTGTACAGTGTGCAAGGGAAGTATATAACAGAAAGTGAGCGCTATTTATGAAAAGACAGAGACATTGGCTTAAAGGTGACTGCCATCTCCATACCTGTAACAGTGACGGTAAGTATAAACCCGAAGAACTCTATGATATGCTTTATGAGAGAGGTATGGATTTTGCATTTATTACCGACCATAATGTAAATACCCCCGGAATGAAGGCGTTTAATCACAGAGGTGTTGCAATTTTCCCCGGTATGGAAATTTCGGGTAATCTCGGACATGTTAATATTTTCGGAGAGGGGCTTCCGTTTGAACGTATCAGCAGACCTGAAACCCCTGAGGATTATTATGAGCTTACGGAAAAAGCAAGGGCAGCGGGGGCACATATCAGTGTAAACCACCCCTTTGACCGTCTTCTTTCATGGAGAATTGACCGTGATACATTTAAGATGGACTCAGTTGAATTATGGAATTCTCCAATGCACACCGATAATGTTTATTGTATGCAGTGGTGGGCAGATAAGCTTCTTAAGGGTGAATTTATTCCTGCAATCGGCGGCAGTGACTATCACCGAGATTATGTTGTTACAAATCTTCTTTGTGTGCCCGTTACATATGTTTATTCCGAGTCAAATTCAATTGATGACGTTCTTGCTGCAATAAAGCAGGGTAATGTGACAGTTACCAATTCTCCGAATTCTCCCGTTTTGTATATAACCTGTGATGAAGCAGTGCCCGGTGACAGAGTGTCTTTTGAAGAAAACAAAACCGTGAGACTTCAGCTGAAAAAACTCAAAAAAGGACAGACTGTCAGAGTATATAATAACGAGAAGGTTATATTTGAGCTTAAAGCAAATAAGTCTGTAAAAGATATAGATGAAGTTATATCTGTCCCTGAAAAGGGTTATGTAAGAGCAGATGTGAAATATGCATTTCCCGGCTTTACAGAAGATGTTTATGTAAAGATAGCAGGTGAAAAATTCGGAATGCACGATAAGGGTGAAGAGGTTCCGGATATGATTTACAGCTTTACAAATCCCATTTTCTACGATTGATAAACTATAAACAGGATAATCTCACAAAAAAATCCCGATGTAACATATTTTGTTACATCGGGAAAATTGTTATATTACAGTTTTATATCATCCTGCAATAAGATCAAACAGCATCTTGAAATAGCTGCCGAGCATCTTAATGATAGCTGTGAAAAGATTTACGGGATAGTTGATGATTGTTGCTGCAAGTGACTGATCAAGGTCAGATTCCTGAGAAGCACCTGCTTCATTCTTCATAATAGCGTATGTATCAACAAGCTCAATCTCTTCTGTTTCATCATCAACAACATAAGCTTTATAAACAAGCTTGCCGCCTTCAATTTCTGTTACACAGAAGCATCCGCCAAGATCACTTGTGGAGAAAGCCTTATCTGCAACATCAAGAATGGGCTTCATCGCATCTTCATTAACACCGTATCTTTTGGTGCCTGCTGTTGAAGGAAGAGTGTATACGGTACCTTCGGGATTTACAGCAAATGTAATGCTTTCACCATTGAAGGTTTCTGTTACATATTCAACATTTTCAACTGCTCTATCACCGTAAACCTGAGTTGTTCTGAGATACATATGGTCGTGACCTGCATATACCATATCAATATCAAGCTCGTCGATAATGGGAAGAAGTACATTTCTCATTATAACTGTATCTGGCTTGTTGATGTTTTTGCCTGCGGAGTAGAGAGCACGGTGCATAAATATAAACTTCCATGTTGCATCGGACTGCTTCATATCGTTGATGAGCCAGTTTCTCTGAGCCTGTGTCATAGGATACATATCATTTGTGTTGAGAACTGCAATGTGTGCATTGCCGTAATCAAATGAATAGTAAACACCTTCAATTGACTGATTTGCGCTTTCATCAAGAGCAAAAATGTTTTTGAACACATTTGTGTTGAATTTATTTGTGATATTACCGTCGTGGTTACCGGCAACGGGAACCTGTGTACAGAAGTTGTTTGCAAAAGCAAAGTTCTTGAAATACCAGTCCCATTCGTCATTTGTGTTGTCGTTTACATAGTCACCGAGGTTTGCAATGAAGCCTGCATCCGGAGCAACGCTGAGAGCACCCTTGAGTGTAAGAGAAGCCTTCTGAAAGTTTTCGTCGCTGCTTGCCTGAACGTCAGCAATTGTTATGAATGAAAATGCTGTGTCTCCGTCATCTGTTGTGAATGAACATGCTTCACCCCAGAGATTCTTTGCTGCATCACCCACTCTGTATGTATAAGCTGTGCCGGCTTCAAGGTCTGTTACATAAACCTTGTGAATATACTGATCTCTGAAAACAGAAACTGAGCCTGTATAAGCCTTTGCATTTGCAAATGTACCGTCAAATTCGGCTGTCTTTACAATCTGAAGGTCGGATGCACCGTCTTCGTATGTGTACCATGAAAAACCTCTGCTTGTTGCACCGTCTTTGGTCATAGTGCAGGAGATTCTTTTTACCTCGTCAGCAGATGCGCCGAAAGCGGATGTGCCGAATAGCATCATAAATGCGAGAACAAGAGCAAGAACTTTCTTAATATTCTTTTTCATAATCATCCTCCCGAAGAGCTTAATTAATAAAATTATATCATTATGTTGCTATCTTGTCAAACAAATAATGGTTTTCGTTATTGTGCACAAAATGTCGAAAAAAATTGTAACAGCCCTTCTAACAAAATAGTCAAAATTTTGCTTGAATTTTGTGTATTATTTTGCTAAAATTACATTTGGGGGTGAATGTCCTTGAATTACGCAAATGACAATACTTCAGATATTCCCGTTTATCTTTTCAGACAGGGCAGAAATTGCCGTGCTTATGATTTTTTCGGCTCGCATTTTACCGAAGGCGGAGTTGTCTTCAGAGTGTGGGCACCGAAAGCTCAGAGTGTCAGTGTTGTTGGTGAGTTTAACTCATGGAATGATTCTGCAAATGTGATGGTGAAGATAGCAGACGGAATATGGGAAACGGAAATACCCGGTATCAGACAGTTTGACAGCTATAAATACTCAATTGTAGGCTGTGACGGTGTAAAAAGAATGAAAGCAGACCCGTATGCTTTCCACGCGGAAACCCGGCCTGCCAATGCTTCAAAGGTGTATAACCTTGAGGGATATAGCTGGCATGATGACACATATCTTCAGAAGCTTTACAAAACTGACGTTTATGCATCTCCCGTAAATATTTATGAGCTGCATGCAGGTTCATGGAAGACTTATCCTGACGGTGAGCCCTATTCTTACAGGGCGCTTGCGGATGAGCTTGTTGTATACCTTAAAGAAATGTCGTATACACATGTTGAGCTTATGCCCGTGCTGGAGCATCCCTTTGACGGAAGCTGGGGATATCAGGTAACAGGTTATTTTGCAGTTACATCGCGTTACGGTACACCGCATGACTTTATGTATTTTGTTGATAAGCTTCATGAAGCCGGCATAGGTATTATCCTTGACTGGGTACCTGCACATTTTCCTAAGGATGCGCACGGTCTTTATGAGTTTGACGGCAGCTGCTGCTACGAATATTCAGATGAGCTTAAAAGAGAGCACGCCGATTGGGGCACAAGAATATTTGATTTTGGTAAAAATGAGGTTATCAGTTTCCTTACATCAAGTGCGGCATTCTTTTTTGATAAGTACCATATAGACGGTCTCAGGGTTGATGCCGTTGCATCAATGCTTTATCTTGATTACGGCAGAAAGGGCGGACAGTGGCGTCCTAATATCTACGGCGGCAGAGAAAATCTTGAAGCAGTTGCTTTCCTCAGATATCTTAATGAAAGTATTTTCCGTGACTATCCTCATGTACTTATGATTGCGGAAGAAAGCACTGCATGGCCTCTTGTTACAAAGCCTGTTTCCGTTGACGGACTCGGATTTAACTTCAAGTGGAATATGGGCTGGATGAATGATATCCTGAGATACAGCTCGCTTGACGGTCTTTCAAGAAAGTTCAATCACGACCTTATCACATTTTCTATGTTCTATGCTTTTTCGGAAAACTTTGTTCTTCCGATTTCTCACGATGAGGTTGTTCACGGCAAAAAATCTCTTCTTGATAAAATGCCCGGCACTTATGAAGAAAAATTTAAGGGTATGAAGGCATTTCTCGGATATATGTATTCCCATCCCGGAAAGAAGCTTCTGTTTATGGGACAGGAATTCGGACAGTTTATTGAGTGGAATGAGAAAAAACAGCTTGACTGGTTTTTACTCGATTACGATGCCCACCGTAATCTTCATAAGTTTGTGAAGAAGCTTAACAGTGTTTATAAAGAAAATGCTCCCTTGTGGGAAATTGATTATTCCTGGGAAGGCTTCAATTGGTTAGTAAGTGATGATAATTCAAATTCCGTTGTTGCATTCGAAAGAATTGATAAAAGCGGAGAAAGAATTATTGCAATCTGTAATTTTACGCCCGTAACAAGAGAGAATTACAGAATCGGTGTTGAAAAGCGAGGCTCCCTTGCTTACATACTTGATTCCGATGATGTTACTTTCGGCGGTGACGGTATTGTAAAGGAAAAAAGATTGTACACAAAGAAAATCCCTATGCACGGAAAGGAAAATTCTTTTGAAATAACTATTCCCGGATTCTCTTGTGTATATCTCAGATACAAAGTGTACAAGCAAGGTAAAAAATAAAAAGCATATTTAAGAAAGGAAGATTTCAGATGGCAAGAAAAACAGAATGCATTGCTATGCTGCTGGCAGGCGGACAGGGCAGCAGATTGGGTATTCTTACAAAGAATATAGCAAAACCCGCCGTACCCTATGGCGGAAAGTACAGGATTATTGACTTCCCGCTTTCAAACTGTGTAAATTCAGGCATATATACAGTAGGTGTTCTTACACAGTATCAGCCTCTTGAACTCAATGATTATATCGGCAACGGTCAGCCGTGGGACCTTGACAGAAACGAGGGCGGTGTTCATATCCTTTCTCCCTATCAGCAGATAAAGGGCTCTGAGTGGTATAAGGGTACCGCCAATGCGATTTATCAGAATATTAACTTTATTGACAGATATGATCCCGAATATGTTGCAATTCTGTCAGGTGACCATATTTATAAGATGGACTATGCCAAGATGCTTGAATTCCACAAGGAAAAGGATGCAGCATGCACGATAGCTATGCTTGAAGTACCGTGGGAAGAAGCATCACGCTTCGGTCTTATGTTTGTTAATGACGACGGAGCTATCACAGCTTTTGAAGAAAAGCCCAAGGTTCCAAAGTCAAATAAGGCTTCAATGGGTGTTTACATATTTACATGGAAAAAGCTCAGAGAGTATCTTATTGCCGATGAAAACACACCCGGCTCATCCAATGACTTCGGTAAGAATGTTATCCCTGCAATGCACGAGGCTGGCGAGAGAATGTTTGCTTATCAATTTGACGGCTATTGGAAGGATGTAGGAACAATTGACAGTCTCTGGGAAGCAAACCTTGATCTGCTCAATCCCAAAGTAAATATTGACCTCAGTGATACATCATGGCGTATTTACTGCAAGAATTCAGCTCTTGCTCCTCACTTTGCTTCAAAGGATTCCGAAATTCAGAATTCTATGATTTCAGGTGGCTGCGTCATTGACGGCAAGGTTGATTATTCCGTGCTTTTCTCAAATGTAACAGTTGAAAAAGGCGCAAATGTTGAGTATTCGATTGTAATGCCCGGTGCTACAATCAAGTCAGGTGCTAATGTAAAATATGCCATGATTGCAGAAAATGCCGTTATTGAAGAAGGCGCTGTTGTCGGAGAAAATCCCGAAGAATGCAGTGATCTCGAAAAGTGGGGCGTTACCGTTATCGGTGCAGATGTCACAATCGGCAAAAAAGCAAAAATATCCGCAAATCTTATGATAGATGAAAATATCGGGGAGGGTGAAACAAAATGAACGGAAAAGATGTACTCGGTTTAGTATTTGCGAATACTGATGATGATGTTATAAGTGAGCTTACGGGAGTCCGTTCAATGGCTTCCGTTCCCTTCGGCGGTGCATACCGTCTTGTTGACTTTACTCTTTCAAATATGGTAAATGCCGGTATAACAAAGGTCGGTGTTGTTACAAACAACAATTATCAGTCGCTTATGGACCATATCGGTTCAGGTAAATATTGGGATCTTTCAAGAAAAAAGGAGGGCATATACTTCCTTCCTCCCTTTAATGCAGAGGCTGTTGAGAACTATAATGCTTCAAGAATCGGTGCAATAAAGAACATTCTTCATTTCCTTGAAAAATCGCACAAGGATTATGTATTTATGACAGACTGTTCATATGTTGCAAACCTTGACCTTGAGGAGCTTTTTGATTATCACGAAAATAACGGCTCTGATATAACAATGCTTTATATGAACGGAAAAATTCCCGCTATCAAGGATATTCCCGTGCTTGAAAAAATTGAAGACGGCAGAGTTACAAAAATGTCTCTCGGCGGAACTGAGGGTAAAAAGGCAGATTTTTCGCTCAAGGCTGTTCTTATCAAGAAGGCTCTTCTTGAAAGACTTGTTTCTGAGTCTTATGCAAAGGGACTTGTATCTTTCGAAAAGGATATTATTCTCAAAAATCTTAAAAAGCTTAATGTAGGTGCATTTGAAGTAAAAGGCTTCTGTAAGGTAATTGATTCCGTGCAGGGTTATTTTGAAGCAAACTTCTCTCTTCTTGAGCCTGAGAATTACAAATCACTTTTTGCTCAGTCAAGAACTGTTTACACAAAGATTTATGATGATATGCCCACTGTTTACGGTATAGGAAGCGATGTTTCAAATTCTCTTATTGCAGATGGTTGTATTATTGAAGGAGAAGTGGAAAACTGTATTATTTTCAGAGACTGCAGAATTGAAAAGGGTGCTGTCGTAAAGAACTCTATTCTTATGCCTCACGGCTTTATAGCTCAGGATGCTGCCGTTAACTATTGCATTCTCGATAAAGCAGTAACCGTAAGAAGCGGTAAATTTCTTTCAGGTGCAGATTCCTATCCCGTATACATAGGTAAAAATATCCACATCTGATAATTCGGAGGACAAAAAAGATGAAAGTATTATATGCTGTAAGTGAGGCAAAGCCCTTTATCGCATCGGGCGGCCTCGGAGATGTTGCGGGAAGTCTTCCCGCAGCACTCAGAAAAAGGCTTATCGGCTGCAGAGTAGTTATGCCTTTATATGAAGGTATACCCGATAAATTTAAGAATGAGATGAAGTTTATAACACATATCACCGTACCGGTGGCATGGCGCAGACAGTATTGCGGAATTTTTGAAGCAAAGCTCAACGGTGTTATATATTACTTCCTCGATAATCAGTATTATTTCAAGCGCCAGGGAATTTACGGTCACTATGATGATGCTGAAAGATTTTCTTTCTTTTCACGTGCCGTACTTGAAATGATTCCTTATATTGATTTTAAGCCGGATGTTATTAACTGCAATGACTGGCAGACAGCTCTTGTACCCGTATATTATTCATTATTCTACGGCAACCGTCCCGGTTTTGAAAATATCAAGACGGCATTCACTATCCATAATATTCAGTATCAGGGTAAATTCGGAGATGAAATTCTTGAAGATGTACTCGGTGTGCCCAATGAATTTGCATCTCTTCTTCATAATGATGATTGTATCAATCTTATGAAGGGCGCAATTGAATGTGCAAATGCAGTAACCACGGTAAGCCCCTCATATGCTCAGGAAATTCTTGACCCGTATTATTCACACGGACTTGACAATATCCTTCGCGCAAGAAGCTGGAAAATTCACGGAATTCTCAACGGTATTGATACTGTCTCAAATGATCCCGGTGCGGATAAAAATCTTCCCGTTAATTTCAGTGCAGATGATGTTTCGGGCAAGGCTGTATGTAAGGCAGCGCTCCAGAAGGAAATGGGACTTCCCGAAAACCCCGATGCACCTGTTATCGGTATGGTTACAAGACTTGTTTCCCATAAGGGACTTGATCTTGTCAAGTGTGTACTTGAAGAGCTTCTTTGTACAAGCGATGTGCAGGTAATAGTTCTCGGCTCAGGTGACTGGCAGTATGAAACTTTCTTCTATGATATGGCATCAAAATATCCCGACAAGCTTGCTGTTAAAATCGGCTTTGTACCTTCGCTTGCAAGCAGAATTTACGGCGGCAGTGATATTTTCCTTATGCCTTCACAGAGTGAGCCCTGCGGACTTTCACAGATGTTTGCTTTAAGATACGGCTCAGTGCCTATTGTCAGAGCAACGGGCGGTCTTCGTGACTCTATCAAGGATTCAGGCGATAATGAAGGCAACGGCTTTGTATTTGAGGATTATAATGCACATGCAATGCTTCATACAATAAGACGTGCACTTGAAGGCTATAAGGATAAAGAAGGTTGGGCTATTCTCAGAAAGAGAGCAATGGAATGCGATTACAGCTGGGGCAGAAGCGCAAACGAATATATAAGACTTTATAAAGCACTTATCAAAGGAGAAAACTGATGGCAGAATTTATTTTTTCAGCCTTCGCTGATGAAGCGGGCGGAGGACTTTTGTCCCAGATTGAGGCTCTCAAGGCAAACGGTATAACACATATTGAGCCCCGCGGACTTGACGAAGGTAATATTTCAACATTTACCGCCCAGCAGGCAAAAGCGGTAAAGAAAGTTCTTGATGAACACGGTATAGGTGTTTCTTCCGTCGGCTCCCATTTCGGTAAAATCAACATAAAGGATTCCTTTGAAGAGCATTTTGAGTCATTTAAGCAGTGTGTTGAAAATGCAAATATTCTCGGCACAAAGAATATCAGAATGTTCAGCTTCTACATTGATGAAAATGAGGATTATGATTCATACCGTGATGAGGTATTTGAACGTCTCGAAAAAATGGCTGACTATGCCGTAAAAGAGGGAATCTGGTGCTGTCACGAAAACGAAAAAGGTATTTACGGTGACAATGATGAAAGATGTCTTGATATTCTTACAACCTTTAAGGGGAAGATAAAGGGTATTTTTGATCCTGCAAACTTCATTCAGTGTAAGGTTGAGATTTTACCGGCATTCGAAAAGCTCAAAGATTATATAGAATATATGCATATCAAGGATTGTCGTATGAGTGACGGATTTGTTGTACCCTGCGGCAAGGGCGACGGCAATATTGAAGAGCTTATAAGACGCTTCAATAAGGCAGAAGGCAAGCATTTCCTTACACTTGAACCCCATCTAAAGGTGTTTGACGGTCTTAAGGACCTCGAGCTTACAGGCGGTGCAGAATCGGTAAAGGAAGAATATGAATATCCCACCAACCGCGATGCATTTGATGCAGCATGCAAAGCATTCAGAGAAGTTTATAATGCTGCAATGAACTGATAATCAGATATCTGAAAATCCGGCAAGCTGTAAGGCTGGCCGGATTTTTTTAATAATTCTGTAACTTGATTTTAATACAATTAAATAGTATAATCTGTAAGACAAAAACAGATAAAAGGTGATGAAAGAATTGATTATAGCAATAGGTATTGTTTTCGGCATTATTGTCAGTGTTGCCGATATATTCTTTGTTCTGAAGGATAGGAATATAAAGAATATTATTCACTCCGTACTTCGCGACAGCTTTATTATTAATCTTGGTGCCTACGGGGTTGAAAAATATTTTCTTAATACGGAAAATATTTATTCGGCTTCAGCTCATGAAGGACCTTATATTTTCAACTGGGTATGTATCTGCTTTGCAGTAAGTGCAATATGGTTTTTGTTTATTGCGCTTCTAAGCACATCTCCCTTTGTCGAAAAGAAGGAAATCAAAAGAAAAAAGAGTACAATGTTCCTTAAGGTGCTTCTTACCGTTATATTTGCACTCGGTGTTGCCGCACTTACCGGTACAATCTGGGGCAAGGATTTCTTCGGTGATCTTACTCCTGACCAGATTCTGATTAACCTTAATTCTCCCACAGAGGGCACGGATGCAAGTGTTTATGTCTCGGGTGTAGAAGGTCCGGTGCTTTCAACTGCACTGTTTACTGCAATATTTGCTTTGTTCACTTTTTCAGATTACAAAATTATCATAAAGAGAAAATATGATAATCTTACATTGTTTTCGGTTGCTACAAGAAGAATTATCAGTGCTTCTCTCGCCGTGGTGTTTGTTGTCTGCGGATGTGCATACGGTATTGAAGAATTCCAGCTTGTTCAGCTTTACGAATCATATATGCTGGCTTCCGAATTTATTGAAGAGAATTTTGCTGATCCCAACACTGTAAAGCTTACTTTCCCCGAAAAGAAGAGAAATCTTATTCATATTTATCTTGAAAGTATGGAAAATACCTTCCTTTCAAAGGAACTCGGCGGTTTCTGTGAGGATAATCTTATTCCTCACCTTTATGATCTGGCATCCGAGGGTATATCCTTCTCTCATCTTGAAGAAGGTCTCGGAGGATTTCAGGAGTCCACAGGTGCAGGCTGGTCTGTTGCATCTATGGTAAATATGGGAACAGGGCTTCCCATGAAGGTTCCGGATAAACAGAATCAGTACGGTAGTGCTGATAATTTCCTTCCCGGTGCCACTGCAATAGGTGATATTCTAAAAGAACAGGGTTACGAACAGACTGTAATGTTTGGTGCAAATGCCGATTTCGGCGGTCTTACATATTATTTTCAGTCCCACGGTGATTACACTATAATCGATCACAAGGAAGTCAAGAAAAGAGGCTATGTACCTGATGATTACAAAGTGTTCTGGGGATACGAGGATGATAAGCTTTATGAGTATGCAAAAAATGAGCTTACCCGTCTTTATGAAACAGGAAAACCCTTCCACCTTATGATGGAAACAGCAGATACCCATACCCCCGACGGCTATCTTAGCCCTGATGCACCTAAGCCATATGACAATCAGTATGCAAATGCCGTGCGTTATTCACAGGAAGAAACAGTGAAGTTTGTCCGTTGGATTCAGGAGCAGCCTTTCTACGAGAATACTACAATTATTCTTATCGGTGACCATCTGAGTATGGCGAAGAAATTCTTTGAAGGACTTGACGGTATAGAAAAATATCATCGTTCCTGCTACAATCTTATTATCAATCCTGCTCCCGGACTCGAGGATCTGCCTCAGGAAAGAAGATTTTCAAGAGACTGGGCAGTATTTGATATGTTCCCCACAATTCTTGCAACCATAGGTGTTGAAATCGAGGGTGACAGACTTGGAATAGGCACAAACCTTTTCTCTGATCGTGACACAGTCTTTGAAGAGTTCGGTGTTGACTTTGTAAACGATGAGCTTGTAAAACGAAGCAATTTCTATAATTTTAACATTCTTATATAAATATAAAGCACATAAAAACCGCACAGATTACCTTTACGTAATCTGTGCGATTATTTTTTTGTTGTTTTATATTTATATAAAATAAATGAGTGATGCCAGAAGAATTTCTGCTGCAAAATATGTATACATATTAAAGAGCTTGAGCTTGAAATTTTTCTTTTGTTTTTTATCAAACATAAGGAATGAAATTGAAAAGTCGGACATTACAAAGTTTACTGCACCTGCAACGCCACACACAAGGCACAGGGGAGTGATACCTGCCTTTACAGCTTCTATTCCGAGTATTGAAGCCTTACAGAGCATTGTCATAATAACAATACCGTAAATGATTATGGGAAGCTTCATAAGTCCTTTGAGATTCATTTTTGATTTTATCATGCATACAATAAAGAGTATAACAAAAACAGCTACTGCAATAATTTCACCGATGCTGAAAAAAGGTCTTTCGGGTATTGCAGCCGTAAGAGAATCGGTGCCGATTATGTATGCTCTTATAAAGCAGATATGAGAAGTCAGAAAACAAACAAATCCGAGAGCAGTCCATATTTTGTGGAACCACATATGTAAGAACAGATCTCCCAGCCACGAAAAAACAAGTGCAAGTATCATTGCTTTGTCAAATGCAGAGAATTCACCGGTCATAACTACGCATAATGCCCCGACTGCAATATATCCTGTCGCACCGATCATTTTAAGAGCCCATGACTTAGGACATGCACCGTCCTTTTGTGCATCAACATAAAAATACGTAATGGCGATAACGCCCAGTGCAATAACTGCCGTAATAATTTTAAGAAGCATAAATCAGTTCACCTTTCTGCGTCTTTTGAAAAAGTATATCTGTACGATAATAACAGCTAAAACTGCTGCAACACAAAGAATAATTCTCGGTGCTGTGATTGTTGTGCCTGCACTGCCGTCTTCAAGGGAAGAGAAGTTTTTATTTACATCGTTTGCTGCTTTGAACAGCTTTGCATAGCATTCCGTAAGGTCCTGTAATGATGATGAATTGTCACTGAGAAGCTTTTCCGAAAGAGCAACCGAATCGGTATATGCTTTTTTCAGGTCAGACAAAACTTCATCTCTGAAATCCGGGAGAGTATGATTTGTAACGTACTTATCATAAAGCTCCTGAAGTCTCTGTCTGGCAACAGCCGTGTCTTCTTTGTATTCGCAGAATGCATCTGCGTGGTCTGTTATGATTACTGAATATCCTCTTGAAATAACATCATTCCAGTACATTTCGCTGTCTTCTCTGAAGCCTGAAACCTCGGGAGTTGTGTGGTCAAGGATAATTCTCATATTTTTCGAAAAGCTTATTAGTGTACTGTAATAGAAATTTATGCCGTAGCGGTTTACTGTATTAAGCTGTGCACCTACCGCATCCATTTCTTCAAGACCGCTGATAAAGGACATCATATTAAAAATAACATTACCTTTTTTTGAGCCGATAATATAAGGCTTGTTTTCAATGTTTGTGAGTGCGGTATTGATATCTTTGATTTTTCCGTCTGTCATAACAATGCACATTGAAAGAGCATCCTCATCGTAAAGAAGCTTTGAAACATCTTCTGTTACGGAAACAGAGCATCTGAGAATAAGGGGAATATTATTTTCTTTTGCTGCTGTGATTGCTTCGGACAGGGTCGGGATAGAGTATTCTGTTTCCTTTTCGTTACTGCCGCCGCAGGCATTCTTTAATTTGTAAGCACTCAGTACCGAATAGTCAGTGTCGGCAATCGAAAACACTTCATCACAAGCCAGCATTCTTTCCGTTGTATCGTCGGCAAAGAGAATCAGAGTACCGCAGAGGGTTCTTTTTACATCAACTGCAATAAAATCGATATCTGTTTCTGCAGCCTCAATAATTGCAGGAATTGAGTTTTCGGGCACTTCACCCCATTCGCCCCTGTTTGAAACACCGATTATGTTACCTGCCGGATCAAGAAAAAGGGACATGGAGGTATTTATTCTGTCATCGTTTTCCGCAGCAAGTGCAGTAGGCACAAAAGACATCATAATCAGAAGCAATGATATTACGGTCAGAAAAGATTTATATTTCATAAAATAATTCACTTTCTTTTAAGATAATAAGTTTACTATATCTTATCATAAATCCGTATAAATAGTATCATACAAAATTTACATAAACAAGACTAATTTTTACAAGAACTTGAAATCGGATTTTTCCTATTGTATTATAATGCCTGCTGCAATATCTTTTAGTATATATGTTTCCTGTATATAAGTACAGAAATTACTGAACGGAGAGTGTTTATGTCTGTAAAAAAGAAAGTTGTAACTACCGCAGCTTCCGTTGCTCTTGACGGAGTGCTTAAATATATTGACAAAAGACCCGAAGACGGTTTTGTAAATATCCTTGATTTTGCCGAAAAACTTATCGGTAATATGTTCCCGCCCGAAAACTTCACAAAGCTTAAGGCAGGTGCAAAGGATCCCGATAACATTTATGTAAAGCTCGGAAAGAGTATGATTAATGATATCGACAGAGGTATCATCAAGCATCTTCTTCTTTCTCTCGGTATTGAAGCCGGTTATTTCGGAACAAAAGAAGTAAGAGCAAACAGAGAAAAGTATAATTGCAATATTCCTTTCCAGATTCTTATAGATCCCACAAGTGCATGTAATCTTAAGTGTAAGGGATGCTGGGCTGCAGAATACGGTCACAGACAGAATCTTACATATGATGAAATGAATTCTGTTGTGACTCAGGCTAAGGAGCTCGGTACACATTTCTATATGTTTACGGGCGGAGAGCCTCTTATCAGAAAGGACGATATTATACGCCTTTGCGAGGAGCATCCCGACTGCGCATTTATGGCTTACACAAACGGTACTCTTATTGATGATAAATTCTGTGAGGAAGTTAAGAGAGTAAGCAATCTTGCCTTTGCCTTAAGTATTGAAGGTACTGAGGAAAGCAATGACTTCAGACGCGGTGAGGGTGCATATAAGAGAACAATGGAAGCTATGGCAATGCTCAAAAAGCATAAGTGTCTTTTCGGTATTTCTGTTTGTTATACAAGAAAGAATGTTGATTATGTAACAAGCGATGAATTTGTTGACCTTATGATTGAAAGCGGCGTAAAATATGCATGGTACTTCAACTATATGCCCGTAGGTCACGGTGCTGATAAGGAGCTTATTCCCACACCTGCACAGAGAAAGTATATGTACTTCTGGCTTCGCAAAATGAGAAATTCAAAGACAGGCAAGCCTATGTTTGTTATTGACTTCCAGGATGACGGAGAATATGTTGGCGGATGTATCGCAGGCGGCAGAAACTATTTCCATGTAAACTCTGCAGGTGATATTGAGCCTTGCGTTTTCATTCACTATTCAGACTCCAATATCCGTACTCATACAATTCTTGAAGCACTTCAGAATCCCTTGTTTATGGAATACAGAAAGGGACAGCCCTTCAATGACAATCATCTTCGCCCCTGTCCTATGCTTGAAAATCCTGATAAGCTCAGAGAAATAATCAGAAAAACAGGTGCAAAGTCAACAAACCTTATTGTTGAAGAGGATGTTGATACCCTTTGCTCACGTTGTGATGAGTTTGCTTATGAATGGCAGAGTGTTGCCGATGAATTATGGGCAGCAACAAAGCATCCCGTAACTCATACACAGTATTATCGTGATAACGGTAAATCCATAAGACAATAAGTTGCTTATTTTTCTTGATTGTGATATCAGATTATGATATAATGACCGTAGATTTATTAACTGCGGTCATTTTTTTTAATATATAGGAAATTGCTCGCAAAAGTGAGCAATTTGCATATATCAAGAAACACCGATTCCCCCAAGATTGGTGGCAGGGGGTTGATAAATCGTAAGATTTTTTCTTATATACGGGAGGAATAAAAATGAAAAGAATTTCAGCTTTGTTTCTTGTTCTTGCGATTGTTCTTATTTCACTTACATCCTGCGGATATGAAATCAGCATAAAGAAAAAGGGTGAAGGGGACGGTGAAGGAGAGGTAAGGACTACAACAATCGTTCTTGATGAAAATTATACCGCTGATGATCCTTTTATATTACCCGATGTTCCGACAACTGCACAGAAGCCGGCAAATTCCGGAGGATTTCAGGTAGATACTTCATATCAGGCAATGGCTATGTCTGCGCAGGATGTTATTGAATTCTATAAGCGCGCTATGGCTGATGTCAAGGTAAGAGCTCCGGGATACGTAAGAAGTGAGCATCACGAGGTTTCCGATGTTACGGGCGGTGACGGCAGTATACAGCTTGTAGACAGAATTCTCAATCTCGTGACAACAGAAATTCTCAAGGATTCGGGGGATGAAGAGTCTGTTATCAATATTATGGCACATGATGATATTGCCGTAAGAGAAACATTTCCTCTCTTTAATAAGGATGTAGGGTGCGAACTTACCGATATGTCGATTGTAAAATCCGCAACCTGCTATTCTGACGGGTCAACATATAAAATAGTCATTGTTTTTGATGATATTCTTAATCCCGACAGCGAAACAAGTCCTTTTGCAGATATTATGAACCCTGTCGACAGAGATGCTCTGTCTGCACCCATAGAAGAGTATCTTGTTGTGCTTGATATGAATTCATATAAGTTCGATATGAATTATACGAACTGTGAAATAACCTGTATAATCGACAAGGAAACATCAAGAATGACAAGCCTTAAGCACAAGATGATAATGGATATAGATATCGTTATGAATCTTGATCTTATTCTTTTCCAGACCAATAACGTTAAAGCCAGCGGTACCATAGTAAACTTTATGGAATACCACAGCTTTGATTGGTCGTAAATTAACATTATATAACAAAAAAAGACCTGTCTGTGCAGGTCTTTTTTTGTTGGTATGAACGGTATGTTGTTGCCATTTATGTCATATATCTGACCATTGAAGCAAACAAGGTTGACATAAATTTGCGATAATTTATAATTAAAATACCACTTGTTATATTTGACATAAATGCAAAGATAAAGGGGGCGTATTTTGTTGAATAATACAGAAATAATCAACGGACTTTCTTCAGTCGCGGTAGCGGGAAATGCTTATTATGCGTTAATTAAGGATGTTAAAGATCCCGTTGCATTTGAACAGGCATCCTGTTCTTTTATTGAAAAGTTATGCAGAGAAAATTCTTTTCTTAAGTCAGCTTCCTGTCTCAGTAATACTGATAATTCCGTCGGCAATCATTTCGGCTCCGTTCAAATTCCTCTTATTTTATCGGATTCGTTGTGGAAAATGCTGAATGCAGAGATTCCTGCATTTGTTCAGGAGAAAAGGCTTGTTGCCGATGTTAAAATTGATTATTCGGCTTCCTTTTCAATGGTATTTGATATTGATTCAAATGCTGCAACCGCAGCTTATATGTCACAGAAAATACTTGTGGATATGCTGAAAGAGGATAAGGAGCTTTATTTCCGCTGTGCGGATTTTGTTATGGGCGGAAACGGTTTTTCTGCCGTACATAAAATAGTTTCGATGTTTCCTGCAAAAACAGGCGGAAAGGTATATACAAAGCAAAGTGATTTCTCAGAACTTATCAAGGAGCTTGATGCTGCTGCGGCAGACACCATGACCAAATTAGGCGGAGCTTATTCCAGTGTTGAAGAATACAACAAAAGCAATGATATAAAAATCAACAGATTCCTGAGCGTTATTTATCTTAGTACATCAATATACCAGAAAGAAGAGCTTGACAGATTACGTATTCTTATTCAGAACGGGAAAAAGAACGGTATGAGCTTCATTATTATAGGTTCTGCTGATGCCGTAAAGTCTTTTTATAATTGTGTTGATTTTTATATTACGTGCAGGGGACGTTCTGTATATTTCGGCAATGTTGCAAAGGTTCCGTTCGGTTTTGCGGATACACGGCAAATAAGCGAAAACGATATAGATGAGCTTATCAATTCCTTCCGTACCTCTGCAAAGGTAGATACCCTTTATGAAAACCACCCTGCACTTCATTCTGAATATTTTTCTATGGATTCCGCTTCTGCAGTAAGAATTCCTTTTGCTATTGATAAAAATTGTAAGCCTGTATATTTTGAAATAGGCGGTAATGCACCTACTCATGCTCTTATAGCAGGTTCAACGGGCAGCGGTAAATCGGTAGCATTACACACATTGATAATGCAGATAGTTCACAATTATCACCCTGATGATGTTGAACTATGGGCAATTGACTATAAGGCCGTTGAGTTTGCAAGCTATATTGATCATTGCTCTCCTCATTTCAGGGTTATTGCTCACGATACTTCAAGTGAATTTTCATTAAGTCTTATAGATTTACTTTATGAGGAATATGAAAAGCGACAGCAGGCTTTTCTTGATACAAAAGTCAAAAATATCAATGAATACCGTCAGGTTCACGGTAAACATTCAATGCCTAGAATAATTGCCGTTATCGACGAATTTCAGCTTATGACACAGGCGGTTCAGGAATATTCGGGCAATGTTGATTACCGTACACGATTGGAAAATCTGTTGCGTCTGACCCGTGCAATGGGAATTTCATTCGTATTGTGCTCGCAGACAATAGCATCAGGTCTCAGCGGTTTAAGTGAAGCTGCCCGTGATCAGATCGGCTGCCGTCTTTGTCTCAAACATGATGATGACAACGAAATAAGAGAAACTCTTGTTCTTTCCGGGGCGGATGCCGGTGCAATTGTAAGCAGAGCAAAAGAATTACGACGCGGTCAGGGAATTTATAAGAGAGCACGTTGGGCAAATGAATATGCTCCTGACGGGAAGGCTTATGAATATCTTCAGGTCTATATTTTGTATATCAATGACAGTATAAAGAAAGAAATGATCGATACTGCCAATGCATTATTGCAGAATAATTATACGCCCAAAGAAGAAATTTTTGTCAGGGGCGGAGGACGCATACAGGTTGTCGAAAAAACGCGCCATCCCTTTAACGGCTTTATCAATAATAATTATGAGCCTGAAGCCGATTGTGTAGAGTGGTATCCTGCAGCACCTGTAACCCTTGCCGATTCGTTCTGTCTGCAGTTGGAAAATGCTGCTGCGGCAAATATTATGCTTGTGGGTGAGGATGATGCTCTGCGTGAATCGGTTGTTGTTCATTCGGTATGTGGTTTCCTTATTAATCCTGCCAATCGTGTAGTTGTATCTTTTACGGATGAGAATAATCCTGACCGTGCAAGGATGATAAATCAGCTCAGAAATATCGCTTCTGACAGGATGAAGCTGAATATCGGAACAAAAGCAATGCTTAATGAGATTTCACGATTAAAAAAGATTCAGCCGACACCGGGGACAAACACGGTATATGTTTGGTATGGTCTTGATAAACTCAAAAATGAATTGTTTCTTATGACACAAACAGAAGAAACTATTCCGGAAGAAAAACCTGCAGATGCAGCTATGGATATTTCTGATATGATAAATGATATTATGAGTTATCTTCAGGAAATAAAAACAGATACGTCATCTGATATAATCGAGAATTTATCAGTTGATGAGCTGACTATTGATGATTGTGTAAAAATTTTACGCCGTGCATTTGAAACAGGTCCGGAGAATAACAAGTTCAATATGGTTATTTTCAATAACCGTAAATCTATGAAAAAATCAGGTTTTATTGACTCGGAAAACTTTGAGAACCGTATAGGAACCAGAATGTCAACAGATGATTCCTATGAACTGTTCGGTTCGTCATCGGCTATAAACAAAACAAATGAGAACACGGTTATTTATTATGCAGGAAGCGGAAATGCTGTGCCTCTCAGACCATATCTTATGCCTGATGAACAATGGTTCAGACAGTTTAACGAGGCTCTTAAAAACATATAATTAAATGCTTTAAGTTTCTGTGAATTGAAGGAGGAATATATTTATGGCTTCATTTATCGACAGAGATCCTGAGCAGATGATCAGATATGCAAAGGATGTAAAAACAGTTATTGGTGAAATGACTATGATTATAAGAAAGGTAGAAGGTTTGCTTGATTCTTGTGCGCCCGAGCTTGACGGACCAACCAGAAAGCAGATTGAAGAATTACACAGATGCTGTGCTGAGTATTTTAAACAGATTGAGGTGTATCAGAACATTGCCGATTCAGTCGCAGCAAAAGGAAAAAAACTGGCCGATATCAGAAATGAGGGGTAAAGAATTATGTCAGGAAATAAATTTGATTTTAATGTTGCAAATCAGATTGTGCAGGCTGTTTCTCAGTCAGCTGCTGCACTTGACGTGAAAAACGGACAGATGGAAAAGCATTTCGGAAATCTTCGTGAGGGCTTCAAGGATAGCGGATATGATGCCTTTGCTGTTGATATGTCTGCTGCGAACAAGGTAATACAGGATGTCATAAATCAGATGAATGTTGTCGGAAGACACATTGCCGACTATGCAAGAAAGCTTGAAGATGCGAAGTGATAAGCTATGGGAGAAGAAATTAAAATAGGCAATCCGCCTGAGGTGTTGGTCCGTATTTTACAGGAGTCAAAATTACTTGCTGAATATGCCGAACAGCTGAAAAATGACACAAAAGAATTTACAAGACTTGAGAGCAAGCTTGAAGAAACCGAGCAGGCGGTATGCAACAGAATCCGCCGTTCGCACAATTTGATAGAACAATACCGGAGTTATGGTGAAAGCCCCGAACAGCAGAGTGCAATTGCAGATATGCAGAAAGAGCTGTTGTTCTTTGAAGGGCAGCTTCAGACAGTAAAGCAGTGTAAAGAAGATCTGATCAGTATGCAGCAGGACTATTCAGTTTTGATGAAAGAATGTAACTTCCGTGCTGATTCAGGCAGAGTATTGGCGGGTAAGCTGGATATATTGATAAACAAAATAATTTCTGCAAAATAAGGCAGGGAGGTGTATTATGAACAGTGCGATTAAGGATTTTTCTGTTAACTATAAAACAGCAGCACTGATAAAGTCTGCACCGATATTGAAAGAAAACGGTGGCAACGATTTATATACAGCGCTTCTTATTATGAAAATATTTGAGTCTGTCAATCCTGAGTTGCAATCTGAGTTAGGGGATTGCTACTATCAGGGTGAGGGAGTTGTGCAGGATATTGACAAATCTCTTGAATTGTTTAAAAAGGCAGCGGCAAAGGGGAGTCTTCGTGCGCAATATGACCTCGGGTGGTTTTATTATGACCGCAGTGAATATTTACGTGCTGTGGAGTATTTTTCCTCTTGTATTTCCCGTGCTGCCGAATTAGATGAATTTAAGTTGAGCCGTTGCCATGCCTGTATTGGAGACTCATATCTGAAAATCTCTGAGCCTAAATTTTCAACTGCAGTGGAGCATCTTGCAATTGCAGCTGACAAATATCGTAATGCATTTGCATGTCGCCGTCTCGGTATGATATACAGTGAAGCCGGCAAACAGCACTTCGATGCTGTAAAGGCAATAAAATATTATGAGCTGGGCATTTCATACGGAGATGAGCGGGCTGCTTATATACTTGCTTCTGCATATGTTAAAGGAAATGCAGAGCTCGGTATTGAAACAGATTTTCGTAAAGCTGAAAAAATCTTATTGAAATTCAGTGAATCTGACAATCCGGAGCTCCTTTTTATTGCAGGTTTGCTTTATATGAAAGATGACACGGAAAACGGTTTCGAATCCGATTTTCATAAATCAAAAAAATATTTTGAACGTCTTTATCAAAAAGATGAAGATCCTTCTGTAGAAGCAAATCTCGGCTATGTTTATTACAGACTTGATGAATACGAAAACGCTGAAAAAATGCTGCTTCTTGCAGAAAGACACGGTAATTATGCATATCTGGATTTCCTCGGGAGAATGTATAAGGACGGACTTCTCGGAGAGAAGAATCTCGGTAAGGCACTTGTTTATTATAAAAAGGCATATGATGAACGAGGTGCTTTGAATAATTTATTTACATTTGGAGAATATGCCGAGCTTCTTAATGAATCAGGGTATTATCAGGAAGCCTATATCGTTTCAGATAAGGGATTAGCGCAATATAAGGATGAGCATTTCTTATTTATAAGGGCAAGCCTTGTTATTAACGGTCATGTTGCAGACGGTATTTCGTCTTCGGAAGCAGCATTAGACCTGGAAGCCTGTTCCCGTTTTGAAACTCACAAAAAGGAAGCACATATGATGCTCGGAAATTACTACAGGACTGTACGGGAATTCAGAAAATCGGAAAATAATTATATGCAGGCATTCGATATGGGAGTTGCCGATGCGGCGTATTATCTCGGAAAGCTTTATGAGATCGGTGGCGGTACTATTTCGGCAGATATCAACAGAGCTTATGAATGGTATTCAAAAGCAGCAAATGCAGGAAGTGTTTCAGGAGCTAATGAAGCAGCCTGTTTCAAAAAAGGATTATTTGGCGGATATCGCAGAGTAAGGAGTTTGTAAAATGCAGGCTTTTGAAAAAAATGAAAAATTGATATATGATACTAAGGCTAACATTGAATATATAAAAAATGATTGGACTGATTCTCTCGGACAGCAATATGTTATGTGGCTTGAGGAAACTCTGCAAAAATTGATATCAATAGAGAGAAAAAGAGAAATAGTCGGTCTAAAGGCACAGAAAATAATGTTGCTGTGCGATACAACAGATAAGGCAGACAGTGAAGGAAGACAAAAGGTTCTGAAATTAGAACGAAAATTCAGATAAAGGAGAATAAGTATGGGATTATTTGACGGTAAAGCAAAGCAAGATGCAGCAGAAAATGAAATTATGCAAAGATTATCACAGGTGCCGCTTCTTGATTTGCTGATAGCTAACATTTTTGAAGAAGATTTTGAACCTTGGATTCAGATGGGGCAGGATTATTACGACAATTGTCAGCGTTTAGTCAGAATAGAGCCCGACGGTTTTGAAATAATCTGGTCATCCGTAAGGGATGAGGTAGTTGTGGGAAACGATGGACAGCGTCGTGTTCAGCGTGCAGAAGAAGTAAAAGGCAGTGTCGGTTACAGCTACACAAAAAGCGGATATATGCCTTTACACGGTTTTTCTTATGATAATGGTAAAAAAGAAATATCAACTCAGCGTGTCTGCTGCCTGTGGGCGGCGGTAATCCGCGAGCGTATGGCAGCAAGACTTCCTAATTGCTGGTTCAGCGGTGTTTCTGAAAATGCAACATTTACATATACGGTTCCTGCTCTTTCCTTCAAGGATTGGTTTTAATTAACATAGTTTTTCTGTTTTTGTACAAGTGAAATAATATACCCCCTCGGTATTCCGAGGGGGTATATACATATATCAGATTTGTTATAATCAAAGGCTTCTGAGATATTCTATGCTCATTTTAACAGCGGAAAGCTCGGTGTTGCCCTTGTCGGGGGAGTCTTGTTCTACTATAAACCACTGTGCACCGGATTCTTCACCTGCTTTGATGATTGCAGGAATATCCTGAACGCCGTGACCTACGGGCTTGAAGCTGAAATCTTCTTCTGAAGCAGCCTCTGTGTCATCATCTATTCCGATAAGTTCATAAAGCTTTTTGGGCTTATCCTTGCCCTTCATAACAAAGTCTTTAAGATGAATAACGGGAGTTCTGCCCTTATACTTAAGGATATAGGGAGCAGGCTCTTCACCGCCCACATTTACCCAACAGGTATCAAGCTCAGTCTGAAGACAGTCAGCAGGTACGGTGTTATACATAACATCAAGACCGTAAACGCCGTCAATTTTAACGAATTCAAAATCATGGTTATGATAAAGAAGTGTAAGACCTGCTTCAGATGCCTGCTTACCGAGGGCTTCAATCTTCTTGAGTGTTTCGGGATAATCAGGTGTACCGGGACGGTAGTTTTCGTCAACATAAGGGATAACGATGAACTTACATCCGATTTCCTTATAATCGGCAATAACCTTATCCATATCCTGAAGCATATCGGCAAGAGGTACATGTGCGGATACGGGCTTAAGAGAGTATTTTTCAAGAAGCTCTTTTACTTCCGCGGGACTTTTATCAAAAAGACCTGCAAATTCAACACCTTCATAACCCATTTCGGCAACCTGCTTGAGAGTGCCCTCAAAATCCTGAGCCATTTCATTTTTTACGGAATATAACTGAAGACCTATAGGTAACATAATAATTCTCCTTTGCTTTATAATAAATACATTTTAGCATAAGAGAAATTATTATACAACAGTTTATTTAATTTTATTATCAGTTATAAAGCTGAAAAAAGCATCCCTGATTTCGGAAAATGATATGGTTTCATAATGCTTTCCTGTCATCTGAAAATTTGATTTATCTCCGCTGTATTCAACTCCGCATATAAGCACGGTTACGGCAAGAACTGAAAAAATACTAAGAAAATACCGGGTAAGTATAGCCTTTATATCCCTGTTTGTGCTTTTTTTCATTCTGTTACTCCTTTTATAATTTCACTGAGTACGTTTCCCGTAAGATATCCTGAGTATACCGCCTCTTCAAGAGTATTTGCATCTGTGCCGACTTCAAGAAGAAACGAGCATTTTGTAACATCCATATTGTACTTTCGCTGACAGAAATATAATGGTTTCATAAGCCCAGGATACATCTCCTCTGCGGTTTTCTGAAAGCATAAGGAAAATCTCAGATTATCCTCCCAATAAGGGAAATCGGTTATGTAGCCCTCCTCAGCTCCCGATATTATCATCAGCTGTGCAGCTTTTTTGCCGTCAATTTCCGCCGTAGGCTTGCAGCGGGATGTGTCCGAATAATAAATAGCATCACGGTGAACATCTATCACTATCTGTATTGACGGATATTCTTCCAGATATCTTTCTACAGAAATTCTTGAGCGTGAATATGCCCCATCATAGTTTTTATCATAAATATCAGTGTCATGTATATAGCCGATTCCGTTTTTTTCAAGTACACTGCATATAGCATCACCTACACGTACCATGTTTTTTGAGCTGTCTTCACTTCTTGTTTTGTAATCGGTGTAGAAAATACCGTTATCTGTCATCAGATAGCTTTCTGTAGTATGTGTATGAAAAATCAGCACAACAGGTTCACTTTTATCAGAAATGCTGAGTTCGGGTCCTTCATTTATCAGAGCGCTGAAATCAGGCTTTTTTGTTGCAGTTGAATTTTTTATTGCGATTCCCGATATGGTATCCGTGGCTCCCGAAGTTCTGAAAAATACCTCTTCAACACTTCCGCCTTCTGCTGCACCCGAATAAGCAGAAATATATTCCTGCTCGGTTTTTATTATATCCTCGGGTGTTTCATATTTTTCGGAAGAATTGACGGTAAGAATTTTTTCGGTCGTTTTTTCTTCCGTGGTTTTTTCTGTTGTTGACGGTATTTCTTCGGTTACGGCATCTGTTATTATTTCGCTTACCTCAAATGCGGCATTTTTTATGATAAGCTCGCTATCAGACTCTGATAAATGTGCAGGTGAGGAAAGTGCAAATTTAACAGTAAGAGTTAATACAATTATTGCAATAATTATCCGTATATACCAGAAACGGTTGAAGCTGTTGTCAATATTATCCATCGAGTCACCCCGTTAATATATATGAAAAGAAACGGGCTGTAATGAATGATACGGACTGATAAAAAACGAAGAATTACGGAAAACTCAGTGAAATTATTTCTTCTACCGTAAGATTTTTCTGAAGACACATATTAATTGCCAATGCTATGAGATTTGCCCCTCCTGCGGTCATAATATCGGTATCCTTGGGAGTGACCATCATATTTTTATATCTGCTGTCTGTGACCTCTTTTCCCGTAAGGTCATAAGACAAAGTTGCGGCATCAACAACCGTAGGAATACCTATTGCAATTACGGGAATTCCCATAGTTTTTTCATTGATTGCCTTTCTTTTATTGTTTACGCCGGAGCCGGGTTCTATTCCTGTGTTGCATATCTGAACGGTAGTGCCGAGTCTTTCAATGCTTCTTGAAGCAAGTGCATCTATAATAATTATAATTTCTGGCTTGATTTTTTCCTTTATACCTGCTATTATCTCAACTGTTTCAATTCCCGTTTTTCCTGTTACTCCGGGACTTATGACTGCAACGGACCTAAGGGAAGGTAAGCTGAATTGAGTCTGCTCATCACTGCCTATGTGTCGGGTGGCAATTATTCTTTCTGCACACAGAGGCCCCACGGCATCGGGTGTGATATCCGTATTACCCAGCCCTGCTACAAGCACTGTTCCTTCTGACGGAATAAGAGGACTCAGCATCTGACAGAGCATATCGATTCTGCCGTCAGAAAAAGTATGTGAATCGGGAAAGCTTTCCATTTCGAGAGTGATATATTTTCCCACCGGCTTTCCGATTGCATTTGCTCCTGTTTCGTTAAGTATATCAATGACTGTTGCAGTACATTCTTCATTGGTAAAGTCCGTTATTTTTACTCCGTCAATATGCTCTGAAACATTCATTTCCCGTCTTTCAACAGCAAGATCTGTTCTTATATTCATACTATCACCGCTGTAAGTTTTGACGGTTTTGTAAATAATATACAAAGTCATAAAAATATTGAAAAAACAGTTGATTTTCTTTTGAATTAGTGTTATCATAACTAACTGTATAAAGCTAAGGAGGTGTAATACCGATGCCCAATATCAAATCTGCTAAGAAGCGTGTTCTTGTTAACAAGACAAAGGCTGCAAGAAACAAATCCGCTAACTCTGCACTCAAGACTGCTATCAAAAAGGCTAATGTTGCTATTGATACAAATGCTGCAGATAAGGCTGCCGCTGTTGCTTTCGCTGTAAAGAAGATTGACCAGGCTGCTGCAAAGGGTCTTATCCATAAGAACAATGCTGCACGTAAAAAGTCTGCTCTTGTTACAAAGCTCAACAAGGCGTAAGTGCCTCTGATTTTTGCAGGCACTCCAGTTAACCCGCGGAGTTGCTCCGGAGAACACACGGATAAACGGACCGTGTTAAACCGTTTATCCCAATTTTGAAAGGACGGTAATATTATGAAAAAGGCTCTTAAGATAGTTGCTATCGTTATAGCTATTGCCGCTGCAATAGCAGGTATTTATGTAGTTGTAACAAAGTTTATCAACAAAAAGCAGAACACAACAGATGAAGAAAATTATGTATCCTGCTCTTGCGAAGAGGAATTTTCTTCCGAAACCATAGCATAAGGATATTATAATTAAACGGCGGCTTCAATGCCGTCTTTTTTGTTGTTATACATAAAGAAAGGGGATGTAAAAAAACTCGTTTTTTTACATCCCCTTTTTAGGGGCTATGAAAAAATGCGCAGAATGAACAAACCGAGCCAAAATAAAGCGTTCAGCTTTATTTTGGTTTACCCGACGGCGTACAAAGGTACTCCGAGGGCGAGGTTTGTTTATAGCATAAAACGAAAAAACCTTGTTTTTGCCTGCTTTTGCTGATTTTTACAGTTTTAAAGGGTTTCTTTGGTAGTTAAATACCGAAAGAAACCCTTTAGTTATCTTGTTTTATGCGGTCTGCACTTTTTTTACATCCCCTTTTTTGAAATTTTAATTGTTAACGGTAAGGATTTTCGATAAATCAGTGAATATGACAAGAAAACGGCTCTGCCGTATGCCGATGTCAGCCGTTTTCGGATTGTCCATCGCTGAGGGAAGGTTACTTCCCGTTCAGCGGCACATATAATCTTTTTACTTTACAGTAAGGAATTTTATATAAAGAAAAAAATATCCGGATAACACGAATGTTATCCGGGTATTGAATTATTCTTCAGTTTTTGAGGGGATTTCAATCTTTCCGTAAAGTGAACCTGCAGAATCCTTTCTGGGCTCTCTTGTCTGAGAAGGCTGATAAGCTTCCTTCTTCTGGTAGCCGCCCTTACCGCCTCTGCGGTTATCGCGTCTGCCGCCTCTGTTGTATCCGCCCTTTGAAGGATGTGTAGGCTGTACACCTTCTTCAAGTGCAATTACAACCTTTCTGCCTGAGTCAACGCCTGTGGAGAATGATGTAACACCCTCAATCTCCTGAATTGTTGTATGTACAATTCTGCGTTCATAGGGATTCATGGGATCAAGGGTAACATTTCTGCCGTATTTAAGCACCTGCTTTGCACTTCTGTGGGCAAGTGAACGGAGATTGTCGTTTCTCTTTTCTCTGTAATTACCGATATTTACCGAAACCTTACGATGCTTGTCATCATCAAGACCCTTATTAACGGAAAGACGGAGGAGATACTGGATAGAATCAAGTGTTTCACCGCGTCTGCCGATAAGAGCACCGTCTTCTTCGCATTCGATTGTATAGATGTATTCGTTGCTGTCGGGATGCTTTGCAAGGGTAAGTGAGTATTCTGTAATTCCCATGCCTTCGATGATCATACGAAGATATTTTGCTGCACCGTCATTTTCGCTGATTGCTTCAGCTACAGGAACAGCCTTTTCTTTCTTGGGAGCTTCTTCCTTTACAGGAGCTTCTTCTTTCTTGGGAGCCTCTGCCTTTTTGATGGCTTCAGCCTTCTTGGGAGCCTCTGTCTTTTTCGGAGCATCCTCTTTTTTAGCTGTGTTCTTTTGTGCAGGCTTTGCAGCTTCCTTTGTTTTGTTAGGCTGAGCCTTGGGGGTAGTTTTTGTCTCAGCTGGCTTGGATGCTTTTGCTGCAGGAGCTTTTTCTTCTTTTACAGGTGCATCGGGTATTTCATACCATACTCTTACTTTTGCAGGCTCAGTCTTGAGTCCGAAAAGCTTTTTCTTTGCATCCTGTATGACTTCCTGATGAATTTCTGCTTCATCGGGTGCAGCCAGTAATATTTTGGCAGTTTCAAAGGCCTCTAAAATACTGGGGCCTGTGCCGATTTTTTCGATTATCATTAATAACGAAATCCTTTCTGAGTTATAAGAACCGTAAAGGAATATACGGTATTACTTTCAAATTGTTGATTTTATTCTTTGTCAATAGAAGTAGTTTTCTTTTTTAGTGCATTTTCTCTTGAACGGCGTGCAACAGTTTCGTCAATCATCTGACCTGCTATAACGTTGTCAGGCTTTAATGCAAATGCAAGACCTACGGTCTGGATAAAAGAGAGAATGTTGGAGATAATCCAGTAGAAGCCAATACCTGCAGGGAAGCTGAAGGAGAAATAGAATGACATAGCGGGAGACATCAATGTCATGCAGCCCATTGCGGGATTCTTTGCCATTTCGGGGTTTGTCTTTTTCTGCTTGAGGTACATAAACAAACTTGTCATAAGGGCAGTGATACCTGCAAGAATGGGGATGAGTATCAGTATGCCGCCGGCTTCCTGGGGGTTTGCAGTAAGGTCTATGCCGAAAATTTTGAAATTTTCAATAAAGCTTTCAATTTTTGTGATGTCAGCATCTGTAAACAGTTCGTGGCCTGCAAGAGCTCCCTTTATTGCATCAAATTTGTTAAGTATCTGAAGTTCAAGCTGACGGGAAGCAGCAGTAGCATCAATATTGGGAAGTGCATTATATGCCTCTTTGAGAACATTGAGCTGAGCATCGCTGAAACGAAGAACAAGCTTAATGGGGGAGTAAATAGCACCGTAAAGTCCCATCATTACAGCAAGCTGAATGAACATGGGAAGACATCCCATATTGTTCATGCTGAAGCCTTCGCGTCTGTAAAGCTCCTGTGTTTCTTCGGATACCTTCATCTGAGCTTCTCTGGGATTGAGAGTTGAATACTTTGCTCTTATCTTGTTAACCTTTGCCTGAAGTCTCATCTGCTTTGCGGAATTTTTCTGCTGCTTGACTGACTGAGGCAACAAAATGAGTCTTATTATCAGGGTGATGAGAAGAAGTGATAATAAGTAATTGTTTGTTATCTGGAATAATAATGAAAGTGCATATCCGAAAGGTATGGCAAGAGCATTATAAATTGCATCCATAACTGTTGAAATCCTCCGAGTTTATTTTCTGTTCCTTTTTTTAGTTTTAAGATCCGGAACAGGGTCAACCCCACCCGGAAAAAGCGGGTTGCATCTTAAAATCCGCAGTGCTCCCATGGCACCGCCGCGAAAGAAGCCGTAACGGTCAATAGCTTCAAAGGTATAATGGGAACAGGATGGATAATATCTGCAAACAGGCGGAAATGCAGGAGATATATACTTCTGGTAAAAACGTATGGCCTTAAGTGCCGCCTTTTTCAGCATCTTTTATCACACCTGCCGAAATCAAATGTTTTTGCATAATAATGCTAATATCCGTACTTTTTTTGTGGACCGTTTTTCGTCTTGCGACAAACACTATATCAAAATTACCGTTCGTTTCGGGTAAGGAGAGAAAAGCTTCTCTGATCACTCTACGCGCACGGTTTCTTTCTACAGCGTTGCCGATCTTTTTGCTTGTTGTTATTCCTATACGACAAATTCCCGCGCGGTTCTTTACTACATAAGTAACCAACGCAGGATTTGTGTATGCCTTTCCGCGGGTATAAGCCCGGCGGAAATCAGTGTTGGAATTGAGTGTATTGAATCGGGACAATTTCCACGGATCCTTTCAGCAATCAATTAGTAAGAAAGCTGCTTTCTGCCCTTTGCTCTGCGGCGGGCAAGAACCTTGCGGCCGTTTCTGTCTGACATTCTCTTGCGGAAACCATGTTCCATCTTGCGCTGACGCTTTTTAGGCTGATATGTTCTTTTCATCTGAGAACCCCTCCATTCTTTTCTTCTTTAACAGCTAAGTAACGGAAAAACGCTGTATATTCGAAAAAAGGCGCAATGCACCCCTGTTTCTACAGTTTGCTATTATATAATACGAATAGGCTTAATGTCAACTGTTTTTTTTAACTTGGTGATTTAAATTTTTTTTCTTACAGTGTTGTTTTAAGCTTTTTTTTGGTGTATCATATATAATGTATTCAGTTATAAAGCGGGAAATGATTACGATAATATCCCCGGAGGTGCGTTATGAACAGCGTTGTTGAAAAACGAAGGGCTGCGATTATAAATGTTGTTTATTTTGCAATAATTATTGCATTGGTTTATTTCGGACTTGATCTCTTATTTCCGTTAATTACTCCTTTTGTCTTTGCTTTCATTTTTGCAAGTATATTCAACAAGCCTATAAAAGCAATAAACAAAAAGCTTCCTGTCGGAAGAAATATTCTCAGTGTGGTTTTTGTCCTTCTTGTACTCGGTATTTTTGCAGGATTGTTTTTCCTCATCGGAATGGAAATATATGAAAAGCTCAAAGGCTTTTTTGATTATGCCGGAGCCTTGTTCCGTAATATCAGTGAACTTTTTAATGATGTCAAACTGTGGATTCTTGATGTGACTGCTTTTCTTCCTCAGGCTGTAAGGGGAGTGCTTCATGAAAATGTTTCTGCATTTTTTGACAATATCATTGAAAATGGCTTTGATAATATTTCAATTGATACAAGCGGTATAGATTGGAGCACGGTGCTTTCTACGGGCGGGGCATTCTTGTCCGGCACGGTAGGTCAGATTCCTTCGCTTATTATTGCATTTGTTGTTACAATTATATCTACAGTCTTTATGACCAATGATTATGACAGAATGACGGGATTCTTTATAAATCAGCTGCCTGAAAAATCAGCAGAAAAGCTTGTTACGGGCTGGCGTCTCGGAATTGCGGCTCTTAAGAAGATGTTCAAGGCTTATTGCCTGATTATTCTCTGTACAACCTTTGAGCTCATTGTGGGATTCTATATTCTGAAGTTTATCGGTGTTCTGCAGATTTCATATATTCCGATGATTGCATTTATAATTGCGATTATTGATATTATTCCCGTATTGGGAACAGGTACCGTGCTTATTCCCTGGGCGGTATATTCCTTTATAACAGGCAAAATCGGTCTCGGAATAGGACTGCTTGTGCTTTATGCGATAATTCTCGTTATCCGTCAGATAATTGAACCTAAGCTTGTTGCAGGTCAGGTGGGACTTCCTCCCATTGTTACAATTATTGCAATGTATATAGGCACAAAGACGCTCGGTGTTCTCGGTTTCTTTATTCTTCCTTTTGCCGTTGTTTTTCTGAAGGTGCTGAATGATGAAGGAGTTATATCGCTTTTCCGTAATGCAGTAAGCGAAAAAGTCCGTGTTAAAACGGTTTCGGAAAATGCAGAAAATATTATTGAGACTGCTGAAGGCAATAATAAGGCTGACGGACAGACAGATAATGATATTTAAGGATAATGTTGCATTATTGTTGTATACTGTTATGAGAATATTAACAAACTTGCAAAAAAATATTGCTAAATTTGTTCATATTTCAAAATTAGAATTATAATATGTTATTGATGTGCTATCCTTTATGTGAATTTATATTTGGAGGGCGGTATTATGCTCAATACCCTGATACAGACAATTGCAAACCTTGGTTTTGATGCAGATGCTATTACTGCTGCTTTTGCCAGAGCAATAGAAACAATAAAAATGGGTGATATGTCTTCACTTGCAGGTATCGCAGATATGTTTACAGGTGTTCTTTCTGCATTTACCGGTGCAAGCTCGGCAGACATTTCGGCTATAATCTCTTCTCTTGTTTCAAGTGTTGTTGCTATTCTTTCTGATGATGCAACAAGTTCTGTTGTGTCAACAATTACAGGCGCCTGATTGACAGAAGGTGACCGTAACGGAAAGTGTAATGCCCGACGGATAATTCTGTCGGGTTGTTTTATTGCAAAAGCATTGATTTTTGTGATGTAATATGCTACATATATAATGTAATTAATTATTAAAGGGAATTTGTATGAAAAAGATGATTGCTGTTATGTGCATTGTTCTGATTGTTGTCACCGGAGGATGTACATGGTCTTTGCCTGAGGTAAATGTTACTTCGGAATATGAATATGCTTATCAGACTACAGCCGTTGCGGCAGATACAAGTGAAGTGCAGACGCAGAATATGCAGGCTGAAACTACCGCACAGGAGCTTACTACCTCGGAGATTACCTCTGTTGAGGAAACTACTTCCCGTATCAGTGAAGAACAGACATCAGCTGAGGCTACACAGACAAATCCTGTTATGCCGGAAACGACTGCTGCGCCCGAGATTCCGCCTGAAGTGGATCTCAGTATTTCAATGCCTGATAAAAACGGTACAATGGTGACGGATAAGTCAAAGGATAATAAGTTTATTAAAATAATTAATTCTCAGCGTAAGATTGACAGTTCTCTTCTTGTTGCCGTGTATGCAGTGCCCGAATCGGGTCAGAACTATGTTTTTGAATTTGAAGATGCTTCTGTTAGAACGGCGGATAGCCTGAGAAGGGTATATCTTATTGATGCAAACGGTAATATAACCGGTGTGGCTTCCTCTGTTGCTTCCGAGAAAGAGCATTTGTCTGCAGTGGAAAACTGGTTTTGTATGAATGTTCTGATTAAAGAAGTAATTTTCCCTGCAATTGAAAAGGATATGAAATAATATATAATGTATAATATATATTATATTAATATTGTTTTTATGCAAAAAAGATGAGAATTGCCCGGTTGCGTGGTTTAAAAATTCCCGGATTTTGGTTTTGTCCGGGAATTTTTGTTTTTGATGTGTGCTGAGAAGCAAAAATAATAAAATACTGAATAAATATAATACATATACATTGAATATACAGCAAAATATGCATAAAAATACCAATGACAAAGATGATAAAAAAATTAGCATTTTTTACGAAAAAAATTTCAAAAAATTGTTGCATTTTACAGAAAAGTATGTTAGAATACACGAGTGCTTGAATGGAGTGGGCAAGTTATGCCCGTTTCAGACAGGTTGATGTGCGATGATACGGAAGGTGGCTACGCGAGACGTAGGGAATTTCCGTGGAGTATGTCCGATTAAAAAACCGGGCGAAGTATGACCGTTCAAGGGGGAAATCTGTGCCTTAACCGGATTTCCGACATCCCTTTTGCGGCGAAAATTTCTGATATTATGTCCGGAATAGCTTGCGAATATTCCGGATTTAAAAAATGCGAGGCGCGAACAACCCGGCGCCGTGTAGAAATTTTCAACTAAGCAGCCCGCCAAATTTCTAAGGAGGCGTTCCCATGGCAGTTAAGGAAAAGATCAGAATCAGACTTAAGGGCTACGATCACTCAGTCGTAGACAAGGCAGCGGAAAGAATTGTTGAAACTGCAAAGCGTACAGGTGCTCAGGTTTCAGGTCCCGTTCCGCTTCCCACAGAGAAGGAAGTTGTTACTATCCTTCGTGCTGTTCACAAGTATAAGGATTCCCGTGAACAGTTTGAGCAGAGAACTCATAAGAGACTCATTGATATTATCAGACCCTCAGCAAAGACAGCTGAAGCTCTGACAAATCTTGAGCTTCCCGCCGGCGTTGATATCGAAATCAAAATGATGTGATTTCGGTTAGCTATAGACAATCTTTGATTGCTTAAAGCACCGCAGGTCAAGTCGGCATAATGCCGACCAATAATCTGAAGGAGGAAAAATCAAAATGCAAAAAGGTCTTATCGGTAAGAAGATTGGCATGACTCAGCTTTTTGACGAAAAGGGTGTTGTTATCCCCGTAACAGTTCTTGAAGTTGGTCCTTGTGCAGTCGTACAGAAGAAGACAACAGAGAAGGACGGCTACAATGCAGTTCAGCTCGGTTTCGGCGACATGAAGGTTAGCCGTGTGAATAAGCCCATGAAGGGTCACTTCGCAAAGGCTGATGTTGCCCCCAAGAAAGTTCTCAAGGAGTTCAGACTTTCTGACACAGATGCAGTTAACGTAGGAGATATCCTCAAGGTTGACATTTTCGCAGCAGGCGAAAAGGTTGACGTTAGCGGCACAAGCAAAGGTAAGGGTTATGCAGGTGCCATCAAGAGATGGAACTTCGGCAGACTCAAGGAAACACACGGTACCGGTCCCGTAGCAAGACATCAGGGTTCAATGGGCGCTTGCTCAGACCCCTCAAGAGTTTTCAAGGGAAAGAAGATGCCCGGTCATCTCGGTGCTGAAAAGGTTACAGTTCAGAATCTGGACGTAGTTAAGGTAGATGCAGAAAACAATCTTATCGCTGTTAAGGGCGCTGTTCCCGGCGCAAAGGGCGGTTACATTGTTATCACAAATGCCGTTAAGAAAGCGTAAGGGAGGAATAGAAGATGCCTAAAATTGACGTATTAAATATGGCTGGTGCTAAGGTATCCGAGCTTGAGCTTTGTGAAAGCATTTTTGCTATCGAGCCCAATACATCGGCTATGCACATCGCAGTTGTAAATTATCTCGCAAATCAGCGTCAGGGAACTCAGTCTACTCTCACTCGCTCTGAAGTATCAGGCGGCGGAAAGAAGCCTTGGAGACAGAAGGGTACAGGTCGTGCAAGACAGGGCTCAACAAGAGCTCCTCAGTGGTATCACGGCGGTATCGCTCACGGTCCCAAGCCCCGTAGCTACAGATTTGAAATCAACAAGAAGGTTAAGAGACTTGCTCTCAAGTCAGCTCTTTCTTCTAAGGTTGCAGCAAGTGAAATGATCGTTCTCGATGCACTTACACTTGAAGCTATCAAGACAAAGGAAGTTGTTAAGGTTCTTACAGCTGTTAAGGCTGCTAAGAAGACTCTTATCGTTCTTCCCGAAAAGAATGACGTTATCTATCGCAGCGCTCGTAACATTGAAGGCGTTAACGTAACATTCGTTAATACACTTAATGTTTATGACATCCTTAACTGCGACAGCATCGTAGTTCTCAAGGATGCGGTAGCAAAGATTGAGGAGGTTTATGCATAATGAAGAAGTTTGCTCAGGATATAATCCTCAAGCCGGTAGTTACCGAAGAAAGTATGCTTAACACAGCTTACAAGAAATATACTTTTGTTGTTGCAAAGGATGCCAACAAAATCGAAATCGCAAAAGCAGTTGAAGAGCTTTTCGGTGTAAAGGTTGACAAGGTCAACACAATCAATGTTCGTGGTCACTTACGTCGTTACGGCCGTTTCGAAGGCTACAAGCCCTCATGGAAAAAGGCTATCGTAACTCTTACAGAAGACTCCAAGACAATCGAGATCTTTGACGGTATGTTCTAATAGACCTTCCGGACAGCGATGTATGGTTTAGCCAGGCCGCTAAACTATCCGGAATCGAACACAATTTTTTCAATGATAATGAAAGGCGTGTGAAATATAATGGCTATAAAAGTCTATAAGCCGACAACAAACGGTCGCCGTAACATGTCTACAACAGACTACTCTCAGTTGTCTAAGGTAGCTCCCGAAAGAAGCCTCCTTGAATCCCTCAAGAAGACCTCCGGCAGAAACAGCTACGGCAGAATCACTGTTCGCCATCACGGCGGCGGTAACCGTCAGAAGTACAGAGTAATCGATTTCAAGAGAAATAAAATCGGTGTACCCGCAACAGTACTTACACTTGAATACGATCCCAACCGTTCAGCATTTATTGCACTCATCCAGTATGAGGACGGTGTTAAGAGCTATATCATTGCTCCCTCAGGACTTAAGGTAGGCGACACAGTTGTTTCCGGTCCTGATTCAGACATCAAGACAGGTAATGCTCTTCCTCTTGTGAATATCCCCACAGGTACATTCGTTCACAACGTAGAACTTTATCCCGGTCGCGGCGGTCAGCTTGCAAGAAGTGCAGGTAACGCAGCACAGCTTATGGCTAAGGAAGGAAAGTATGCTCTCCTTCGTCTTCCCTCAGGCGAACTTCGTAACGTACCCGTAAACTGCATGGCAACTATCGGTACAGTAAGTAACGAAGATCACATCAACGTTAAGATCGGTAAAGCAGGTCGTACACGTCACATGGGCGTTCGTCCCACAGTCCGCGGTTCAGTTATGAACCCCTGTGATCACCCCCACGGTGGTGGTGAAGGTAAGTCACCCATCGGTCGTCCCGGTCCTGTTACTCCCTGGGGCAAGCCCGCTCTTGGTTATAAGACTCGTGCAAAGCATAAGCGTTCCGATAAGCTCATCGTAAGACGCGCTAATGCTAAATAAGCGGAAAGGAGCAATAAATAATGGGCAGAAGTGTTAAAAAAGGACCTTTCGTGCAGCCTAAGCTTCTCGAAAGAGTCATTAAAATGAATGAAAAGGGCGAAAAAATCGTTCTTAAAACCTGGAGCCGCAGCTCCACAATCTTCCCTGATTTTGTTGGTCACACCTTTGCCGTACATGACGGACGTAAGCACGTTCCCGTATATGTAACAGAAGATATGGTTGGTCACAAATTAGGTGAGTTCGCTCCTACAAGAACCTTCAAGGGTCATGCAGGATCAAAGACATCAAATAACGGTAAATAAGCCGAAAGGAGTGTAAACAATGGAAGCAAGAGCAAAAGCGACTTTTGAGCGTATAGCTCCCCGTAAGGTTAAGATAGTTCTCGACCTTATCAGAAACAAGCCCGCTGAAGAAGCTATGGCAATCCTTAAGTTCACACCCAAGGCTGCGTGTGAACCTGTTGCAAAGCTTCTTAAATCCGCTATGGCTAATGCGGAAAACAATCACGATATGGATGTTAGCAGACTTTATGTTGCAGAATGTTCAGTTTCTCAGGGTCCCACTCTCAAGAGAATCAGACCCAGAGCTCACGGCAGAGCATTCAGAATAAACAAGAAGACATCACACATCAACCTTGTACTCAAGGAAATGGAATAATCGGGGAGGAGGAATTAAACAATGGGACAGAAAATTAATCCTACCGGTTTAAGAATCGGTGTCATTAAGGATTGGGAATCTCGCTGGTATGCAGGTAAGTCAACATTCGGCGATACTCTTGTAGCTGACTACAATGTTCGTGAGTATCTTCTTAACGCACTTAATTCCGCAGGTGTTCCCAAAATTGAAATCGAGCGTGACCCCAAGAGAGTCCGCATCAATATCCACTGCGCAAAGCCCGGTATGGTTATCGGTAAGGGTGGCGCAGAAATCGAAAAGATCAAGGCAACATGCAAGAAGATGCTCGGCGAAAACAAGGACGTTTTCATCAACATCATCGAAATCAAGCAGCCCGATCTTAACTCACAGCTCGTAGCAGAAAAGATTGCTATGCAGCTCGAAAAGAGAGTTTCCTTCCGTCGTGCAGTTAAGCAGGCAATCGGCAGTACAATGAGACTTGGTGCAGCAGGTATCAAGATTCAGTGCGGCGGCAGACTCGGCGGTGCAGAAATTGCTCGTTCAGAGACATACAAAGAAGGTACTATTCCGCTTCAGACAATCAGAGCTGATATTGACTACGGCTTTGCTGAAGCTAAGACAACCTACGGCCGTATCGGCGTAAAGGTTTGGATCTACAAGGGTGAAGTTCTTCACGAAGCAACACCCAAGAAAAGAAGAGACAGGAGGGCTTAAAAATGTTATTGCCTAAGCGCGTTAAATACCGCAGACAGCAGAGAGGTCGCCTTAAGGGCGCTGCACATCGTGGCAATACTGTTACTTACGGCAATTTTGGCCTTGTAGCACTTGAGCCCGCATGGATCACCTCAAACCAGATTGAAGCAGCCCGTATTGCTATGACAAGATATATCAAGCGTGGCGGTCAGGTTTGGATCAAGATATTCCCCGACAAGCCCATCACAGAAAAGCCTGCTGAAACCCGAATGGGTTCAGGTAAAGGTTCACCTGAATATTGGGTAGCTGTAGTTAAGCCCGGCAGAGTTATGTTTGAAATTGCCGGTGTTGAGGAAAACGTAGCAAGAGAAGCTATGCGTCTTGCTGCAAACAAACTTCCCATTAAGTGTAAGTTTGTAACTAAGGAAGAACAGGGTGGTGAGTCATAATGAAAGCCAGTGAATTAAGAAATATGTCTGCTGAACAGTTGGATGCTAAACTTGTTGAGCTCAAACAGAGACTTTTTGATCTGCGCTTCCAGCAGGCCATCAACCAGCTCGACAACCCCATGAATATCAGCGCCACAAAGAAGGATATCGCTAGAGTTCTCACAGTACTCAGAGATATGGAACTTCACGGCAAGGATGCTTAAGACAGGGAGGACAGCGTAAATGGAAAGAAATTTAAGAAAGACCCGTGTCGGCATTGTTACAAGTGATAAGATGGATAAGACCGTTGTTGTTTCCGTTAAGGACAAGGTAAGACATCCTCTTTACAAGAAGATTGTTAATCACACCATCAAGCTTAAGGCTCATGATGAAAAGAACGAATGCGGCATTGGTGACCGTGTATTACTGATGGAAACCCGTCCTCTTTCAAAGGATAAGAGATGGCGTGTGGTTGAAATCATTGAGAAAGCAAAATAAGGAGGCACATTCATGATTCAGCAGCAGACTTTACTTAAAGTCGCCGATAATACCGGTGCTAAGGAGCTTATGTGCATCCGTGTGCTCGGCGGTACTGGCAGAAAGTATGCCAATATCGGTGACGTAGTAGTAGCTTCTGTTAAGAAGGCTACTCCCGGCGGCGTTGTTAAAAAGGGTGACGTTGTTAAGGCAGTTATTGTTCGTTCTGCAAAGGGCGTAAGAAGAAATGACGGCACATACATCCGTTTTGATGAAAACGCAGCTGTTATCATTAAGGAAGATAAGAACCCCAAGGGTACACGTATCTTTGGACCGGTAGCAAGAGAGCTTCGTGATAAGGACTATTCCAAAATCCTCAGCCTCGCTCCCGAAGTACTTTAATAGGAGGGGCGAAGAATGAGTAAGAAAGTTCATGTAAAAACCGGTGATACAGTAATCGTAATCAACGGCAAGGACAGAGGCAAGACCGGTAAGGTTATGGCAGTTTCTCCTTCCGAAGGCAAGGTTATTGTTGAAGGTGTAAATATCGTTTCAAAGCATGTTAAGCCCAGAAAGATGGGTGAAGCAGGCGGTATCATCAAGGCAGAGAGCGCTCTCTATGCTGAAAAGGTACAGCTTGTATGCCCCAAGTGCGGTAAGGCTGTAAGAGTAGGCCACGTTATCGACGAAAAGGGCAAAAAAGTACGCGTTTGCAAGAAGTGCAACGCTCACATTGATTAATTAAGGGAGGACAACAAAAATGGCAAGACTTAAGACAATGTACACTGCTGACGTTGCTCCCGCACTTATGAAGAAATTCAATTATAAGAGTGTAATGCAGATTCCCAAGATTGATAAGGTTGTTATCAATGTTGGCTGCGGTGAAGCACGTGATAACCCCAAGGCAGTTGACGCTATCGTAGGTGATATCGGCAAAATTACAGGTCAGAAGCCCGTAGTTTGCCTTGCAAAGAAATCAGTCGCTAACTTTAAGCTTCGTGAGGGTATGCCCAACGGTGTTAAAGTTACTCTCAGAGGCGAAAGAATGTATGAGTTTCTTGACAGACTCTTCAATCTTGCACTTCCCAGAGTTCGTGACTTCAGAGGCATTAACCCCAACTCCTTCGACGGCAGAGGTAACTACTCTCTCGGCGTAAAGGAACAGCTCATTTTCCCTGAAATTGAGTACGACAAGATCGACAAGGTACGTGGTATGGATATTTGTATCGTTACTACTGCCGGTACTGATGAAGAAGCAAGAGAGCTCCTTTCACTTATGGGCGCTCCCTTCGCAAAATAAGGAGGGGTAAAAATGGCAAAGACAGCAATGAAAGTTAAGCAGGCAAGACCTGCTAAGTATTCAACCAGAGCTTACAACAGATGCAAGATTTGCGGTAGACCCCACGCTTATTTACGTAAGTACGGTGTATGTCGTATCTGTTTCAGAGAACTTGCACATGCCGGTCAGATTCCCGGTGTTAAGAAAGCAAGCTGGTAATTAGAGCTTAAAGCAAAAGGAGGTTTACGGTATGCAGATTACCGATCCCATCGCTGATATGCTTACAAGAATAAGAAACGCTAATTCTGCTAAGCATGACACAGTTTCTGTTCCTGCTTCTAACATGAAGAAGGCTATCGCTCAGATTCTTGTGGACGAGGGTTATATAAAGAGTTTCAAGGTAATTGAGGACGGCAAGCAGGGCGTTATCGAAATCGCTCTCAAGTACGGTCCCAACAAGAGCCAGGTTCTTCTTGGCTTACGCAGAGTTTCAAAGCCCGGTCTGCGTATATACACAGATTGCGAGAATATGCCCAAGGTTATGAAAGGCCTCGGCATTGCAATTCTCTCAACTTCCAAGGGCATTATGACAGATAAGGATGCACGCAAAGCTAACGTAGGCGGCGAAGTCCTTGCATACATTTGGTAAGGAGGAACATAAGGGATGTCACGTATAGGCAGATTACCCATCACTGTTCCGGCCGGTGTTGACGTTACAATCGACGGCAACAATGTAACCGTAAAAGGTGCAAAAGGCACACTTACCGGAACATTTAACAGCAATATCACAGTTGCTCTTGACGGCGGTGTAGTTACAGTTACCCGTCCCAATGACCAGAAGGAAAACAGAGCTCTTCACGGTCTTACAAGAACACTCATTGCTAATATGATCGAAGGCGTTTCAAACGGCTTCAAGAAGGAGCTCGAAATCGTAGGTATCGGTTATCGTTGTGCTCTTCAGGGCAAGGATCTTGTTCTCAACGTTGGTTACTCACATCAGGTAGTCATGACACCTCCCGAAGGTGTTACTGTTGAGGTTCCCGCACCCAACAAAATCATTGTAAACGGCTATGACAAGCAGAAGGTCGGCCAGTTTGCAGCAGAGGTCAGAGGCGTTCGTCCTCCCGAACCCTACAAGGGCAAGGGCATCAAGTATGTTGATGAAGTTGTTCGCCGTAAAGAAGGTAAAGCCGGTAAGGGCGGCAAATAATAACAGGAGGATACTTTTATGGTTAACAGACCTAACACAGCAAAGGCAAGACAGGCTCGTCATAAGAGAGTTCGTGGCAAGATCCACGGCACTGCCGAGTGTCCTCGCCTCAATGTTTTCCGCTCACTCAAGCACATCTATGCTCAGCTTATTGATGACGATAAGGGTGTTACACTCGTAAGTGCTTCAACTGCTGAAAAGGATTTCACAGAGTACGGCGGAAACGTAGAAGCCGCTAAGAAAGTCGGCTTAGCATTAGCACAGAGAGCTGCGGAAAAGAATATTGACGTTTGCGTATTCGACCGTGGCGGTTACATTTATCACGGCCGTGTCCAGGGCTTGGCCGAAGGCGCCCGTGAGGGTGGCCTCAAGTTCTAATGAAGGAGGAATGACTTTTGGCTAAGTTTGAAACACAGAAAGAAAACGAGCTCCAGGAGAGAGTTGTAGCTATCAACCGTGTATCAAAGACAGTTAAGGGTGGTCGTATCTACAAGTTCGCTGCTCTCGTTGTTGTCGGTGACGGTAACGGCACAATCGGCTTCGGTCTCGGCAAGTCCGGTGAAGTTCCGGATGCTATCCGCAAGGGTATTGAAGATGCAAAGAAGAATCTTATGAAAGTTTCCCTCAGAGGCACCACAATTCCTCATGAGATTATCGGTAAGTTCGGTGCAGGTGAAGTTCTTCTTAAGCCTGCAGCACCCGGTACCGGTGTTATCGCCGGCGGCCCCGTTCGTGCTGTTGTTGAAACAGTTGGTATCAAGGATATCAGAACAAAGGCTCTTCGTTCAAATAACCCCTGCAACGTTGTAAGAGCAACTCTTAACGGACTTTCACTTCTTCGTAATGCTGACGAAGTTGCAGCAGTAAGAGGTAAGACTGTTAAGGAAATATTAGGATAAGGAGTGAAGTACTAATGGCAGAAATCAAGGTAAAGCTCGTAAAGAGCCTCATCGGTTGCAAGAAAGACCAGATTGCCACAGCACAGTCACTCGGTCTTCGTAAAATTGGTGACGTTTCGGTTCAGCCCGACAACGCTCAGACCAAAGGTAAGGTAAACAAAATCGGTTTCCTTCTCGAAGTTACTGAAGCTTAAGAGCAGAAAGGATGCTTAAATTATGAAAATTCACGAGTTATCGCCTGCTCCCGGTTCAAACAGACCGGTTAAGCGTATAGGCAGAGGACCTGCTTCCGGTCAGGGTAAGACCGCCGGTAAGGGTCACAAGGGTCAGAAGGCAAGAGCCGGCCGTGGTATGAATCCCGGTTTTGAAGGCGGTCAGATGCCCTTACAGAGAAGACTCCCCAAGAGAGGCTTCAACAACATCTTCGCAAAGGAAATTGCTATTGTTAATGTAGCAGCTCTTGATGCAGCTTTTGATAACGGTGCAGTAGTTGATCCTGCAGCACTTATCGAAAAGGGTCTCGTTAAGAAAGAGCTTGACGGTATCAAGGTCCTTGCTCACGGTGAACTCACAAAGAAGCTCACTGTTAAGGCACATGCCTTTTCCGCAGAAGCTAAGGCTAAAATTGAAGCTGCAGGCGGCACAGCCGAAGTTATTGAATAATAACACAGCAGAAATTTTACTTTAACGGAAAAGGAAGGAGCGTGTCTTACAAATGATTAAAACTATGGTCAATGCATGGAAGATACCTGAACTGCGTAAAAAGATCGTTTACACAGTATTCATTCTCTTCCTGTTCAGATTAGGTTGCGCTATACCGGTTCCTTTTATCAACATTGTTGCTGAAAACGGACTTGTTGGCGACACCACCGGTACTTTCCTCAACTATCTTTCAATGATGACCGGTGAAGCATTTAACTATGGTCGTGTTTTTGCATTAGGTATCACACCGTACATTAACTCTTCCATTATCCTTCAGCTTTTAGCTGTTGCTATTCCGGCTCTCGAAAAGCTTTCTCATGATGAGGAAGGCCGCAAAAAAATGGCAGCTATCACAAGATATGTAACAATAGTACTTGCAATCCTTCAGAGTATTGCATACTATGTATATATCTGGAGCCAGGGTATGCTCACTCCTGCTGCTAACGGCGAACCCTACACAGGCTTCGGCGTGTTCTTCCAGGGATTAGTTGTTGTTTCCGTTCTTACTGCAGGTTCCGCATTGGTAATGTGGCTTGGTGAACAGATTAACGATAAGGGTATCGGCAATGGTATCTCTCTTATCCTCTTCGCAGGTATCGTTTCCCGTGTTCCCGCTATCCTTACTTCAATGTATCAGGCAGTATACAACGAAGGCAGCTGGTACTGGCTCATCGCTCCTCTTGCACTTATAAGCCTTCTTGTTATGATTGTTTATATCTGCTTTATGGATGCCGGTGAACGCCGTATCCCCGTACAGTATGCAAAAAGAGTAGTTGGCCGTAAGATGTACGGCGGACAGAGCTCCAACATTCCGATTAAGGTTAATATGTCCGGTGTTCTTCCCGTTATCTTCGCAAGCTCAATTCTTTCTCTTCCTCCCACAGTTGAAATGTTCATTGCTTCAAAGCTTTCAGATGAATCTATCTGGCACACATTCTTCAGCTGGTTCAAGGCAGACCATTGGGTTTACGGCATAATCTATTTCTTACTTATAATTTTCTTCGCATACTTCTATTCATCAATTCAGTATAATCCCGTTGAGATGGCTAACAACCTTTCAAAGAACTCCGGTATGATTCCCGGTCTTCGTTCAGGTAAGCCCACTGCTGAATATATCGCTAAGATTATCGGCAAGATGGTTCTCCTCGGTGCACTTATGCTCAGCGTGTGCGCACTTTTCCCCATCCTCTTCTCTCAGATCACCACAGCTTGCGGCTATGGTCACATCGACGTTTCAATCGGTGGTACATCAATCATAATTCTTGTTGGTGTTGCTCTTGAAACAGTATCTCAGATCGAGAGCCAGATGATGATGCGTCACTACAAGGGCTTCCTTGATTAATAAGGAGGACGAACCGATGAATATAATTTTTCTCGGTGCCCCCGGTGCAGGTAAAGGTACTCAGGCGGAAATAGTAAGCGAAAAGCTTGCTATTCCCACCGTATCTACCGGAAACATTATCCGTGCTGCACTCAAGAACGGCACACCTATGGGCCTTAAGGCCAAGGAATATATCGAATCCGGAAAGCTCGTTCCCGATGAAGTCGTAATCGGAATCATAAAGGACAGACTCAGTGAAGAAGATTGCAAAAACGGCTTTATTCTTGACGGTTTCCCCAGAACCATTCCTCAGGCAGAAGCACTTGACGAAATGGGCGTAATTATTGACAAGGTTATCGACATTGAAGTTGCTGATGAAAAAATCGCAGCAAGAATGTCAGGCAGAAGAGTATGCAAGGCTTGCGGAAATTCTTACCACCTTGAATATAAGAAGCCTGCTAATGACGGTGTATGTGATGCCTGCGGCGGTGAACTCATCCAGAGAAAGGATGACGCTCCCGAAACAGTTCTTGAACGCCTCAAGATTTATCACGATGAAACAGAGCCCCTTAAGGATTATTATGAAAAGCAGGGTAAGCTTTTCATAGTTGAGGGTCAGGAAGAGGTCAGTGACACAACTGCTCTTACCCTCAAAGCAGTGGAGGATTAAGCATGATAGTGCTGAAAACACGCCGTGAAATCGAGCTTATGCGTGAAGCAGGAAGAATCTCGGCTACGGCACTTAAGCTTGCCGGAGAAGCGGTACAACCCGGTATAACAACCAAAGAGATAGATAAGATAGCATATGACTATATCAAGAGTCAGGGAGCAATCCCAAACTTTCTTAACTACAACGGTTTCCCGGCAACTGCATGCATTTCCATAAACCAAGAAGTTATTCATGGAATTCCTGACAGAGAGCACATTATCCGTGAAGGTGATATTGTCAGCATAGACCTCGGTGCCGTATATAACGGTTTCCACGGAGACAACGCTGCAACATTCCCCTGCGGAAAGATTTCCCCGGCTGCACAGCGGCTGTGCAACACAACCCAAGAATCCCTTTATGTGGGGCTTTCAAAGGCTGTTGCAGGAAACAGACTGGGTGATATCGGATATGCAATTCAGGAATACTGTACCTCCAGAGGTTACTCTGTAGTACGTGACTATACAGGACACGGAATCGGTACACATCTCCATGAAGATCCTTCGGTTCCGAATTACGGCAAACCCGGAAAAGGAGCAAGGCTCCTGCCCGGCATGACGATTGCCATTGAACCGATGATTAATGAAGGTACTCAGAATGTCAGAGTGCTGAAAAATAATTGGACTGTCGTAACGGCTGACGGAAAGTTATCTGCTCATTTCGAACACACCGTTGCAATTACGGAAGGTGAGTGCATAATACTCACTCAGGTGTAAGAGGTGCAGAATGTATTTTCGCGGACAGGTAGTAAAATCCGTTGCGGGCCGTGACAAAGGTTATCTGATGACAGTAACCGGTTATGACACAGCTTATGTTTATGTATGTGACGGAAAAGAAAGAAGACTTTCGGGGCCCAAACGCAAAAATCCGAAGCACATAGAAATTATTCCCGTGATTCTGGATGAATCACAGATGCGTTCTGACAGAGAGCTGAGAAAAGCTCTCGCACAAATAGAGACCAACAATGAATAACGGAGGTAAAAGTTATGTCAAAGCAGGATAATATCGAAATCGAAGGTACCGTTGTAGAAGCTCTTCCTAACGCAGCATTCAAGGTAGAACTCGAAAACGGCAAGGTAATCTTAGCACACATTTCAGGAAAGCTTCGTATGAACTATATCAGAATCCTTCCCGGTGATAAGGTTACTGTAGAACTTTCACCCTATGATCTCACAAAGGGACGTATTACTTGGCGTTCCAAATAAAAACCGATAACGGCAAAGTCCGTTATAAAGGCAAACAATATTAGGAGGTATTCACAATGAAAGTCAGACCTTCTGTAAAGAAAATTTGCGAGAAGTGCAAAATCATTAAGCGCAAGGGAAAAGTAATGGTTATCTGTGAAAATCCCAAGCACAAGCAGCGTCAGGGCTAAGCCCTTGACCAACAACCTATTAATGGAGGTGCAACTGACAAATGGCGCGTATATCTGGTGTAGACCTTCCCAGAGAAAAGAGAGTTGAAATCGCTCTTACTTATATCTATGGTATAGGTCATAAAACTGCTAGCGACATTATTAAGGCAACAGGTGTTGATCCTGACATCAGAGTTAAGGATTTAACAGAAGACGATGTTTCTAAGCTTCGTGAGTATATCGACCGTAATGTAAAGGTTGAAGGTGATCTCAGAAGAGAAACAGCATTTGATATCAAGAGACTTATAGAAATTGGCTGCTATCGCGGTGTTCGTCATCGTAAGGGTCTTCCCGTAAGAGGTCAGCGTTCAAAGACAAACGCTCGTACACGTAAGGGACCCAAGAAGACAATTGCTAATAAGAAGAAGTAAGGAGGAGTATCAGTATGGCTAAGGCTGTAGCTAAAAAAGGCGCAACTCGTAAGCGTCGTGAACGCAAGAATATTGATCGTGGTGCTGTGCATATTCAGTCAACTTTCAATAACACAATAGTTACTATTTCTGATACTCAGGGCAATACTGTTTCATGGGCTTCTGCCGGTGAAATGGGATTCAGAGGATCAAGAAAGTCCACTCCCTTTGCAGCACAGACAGCTGCTGAAACAGCTGCTAAGATTGCAATGGAGCATGGTATGAAGACCGTTGAGGTTTACGTTAAGGGCCCCGGACAGGGCAGAGAAGCTGCAATCCGTGCACTTCAGACTGCAGGTCTTGAGGTTACAATGATCAAGGATGTAACTCCTATTCCTCACAACGGCTGCCGTCCTCCCAAAAGAAGACGTGTATAAAAGATTACAGGAGGTGTCATAATTATGGCAAGATATACCGGTGCGGTATGTAAGTTATGCCGTCGTGAAGGCAAGAAGCTCTTCTTAAAGGGTGAAAGATGCTACACAGGCAAGTGTGCTTTAGAGCGTAGAAGCTATGCTCCCGGTCAGCACGGCCAGGGTCGTAAGAAGTCTTCCGAATACGGAACACAGCTTCGTGCAAAGCAGACCGCAAGAAGATATTACGGCATAAACGAAGTACAGTTCAGCAAATATTTTGAAATGGCAGAAAAGCAGACAGGTATGACAGGTGAAAACCTTCTTCGTATCTGTGAAAGCCGTCTTGATAACATAGTTTATCTCTTAGGCTGGGCTTCATCACGTGCAGAAGCAAGACAGCTTGTTACTCACGGTCATTTCCAGGTTAACGGCAGAAAGGTTGATATTCCTTCCTATCTCTGCAAAGCAGGTGAAGTTCTTTCAATAAAGAAAGAAAGCCTCGACAGTGAAAAGTTCAAGGCTGTTCTCGAAGCTAATGCTTCAAGACCTGTTCCCCAGTGGCTCGAAGCTGCTCAGGAAGCACATAGTGCAAAGATCGTTGCTCTTCCCGAAAGAGATCAGATTCTCGTTCCCGTTGAAGAACACCTTATCGTTGAATTTTATTCAAAATAAGATTGATCTTTACTTATTTGTTTCTACATTTTTTTCACAGAACATTCCATGTTTTGTAATTATAAGGAGGGTTTTGAATGATAGGTATCGAAAAGCCCAGCATAACAACTGTTGATTTGAGTGATGACGGTTCACACGGCATATTTGTACTTGAACCCCTTGAAAGAGGTTACGGTACAACACTCGGTAACAGTTTGCGTCGTGTACTTTTATCATCACTTACAGGCTATGCCATCACATCTGTTAAGATCAATGGTGTGCTCCATGAGTTTTCCACCATTGAAGGCGTGAAAGAGGATGTTACTGAAATCGTCCTTAACCTGAAGAACGTTATTCTTAAAATCTTCGGTGACGAACCCAAGACAATGTATATCGATGTAAGCAATGCTACAGAGATTACAGCCGGAGATATCCAGACAGACTCGGAGGTTGAAATCCTTAACCCCGACTGGCACATTGCAACTCTCTCTCCTGACGCACATGTCAGAATGGAGCTTACTGCTGATATCGGCAGAGGATATGTGTCAGCAGAGCGTAACAAGGCTTTGCTTAATCCCGCAATCGGCGTTATAGCAATTGACTCAATTTACACTCCTGTGAGCAAGGTAAATTACACTGTAGAGAATACCCGTGTCGGCGATATTACCGACTATGATAAGTTAACTCTCGAGGTATGGACAAACGGAACTCTTACTGCAAAGGATGCAGTTTCGTTTGCAGCCAAGATTCTCAACGAACATCTCAATCTTTTCGTTGACCTCTCTGAAGAGGCAGGTAATGTTGAGGTTATGGTCGTTAAGGATACTGATTCCAACAAACAGACCTTAGAGATGACCGTTGAGGAACTTGACCTTTCAGTTCGTTCATTTAATTGTCTTAAGAGAGCGAACATTCACAAGGTTGGCGATCTGATAGAAAAGACTGAAGAGGATATGATGAAAGTCAGAAACCTCGGCAAAAAATCTCTTGATGAGGTTGTTGCAAAGCTTACTCAGTTTGGATTATCTCTTCGTCAGGAGGATGAATAATCCTCTTACAATCTAACCTTTTTATAGGTATTAAGGAGTGATTTTAAATGCCCGGAACCAGAAAGCTCGGCAGACCTACTGATCATCGTAGAGCTATGATGAGAGCTATGGTAACTTACCTTTTGGAAAATGGCAAGATTGAAACCACCGTTACAAGAGCTAAGGAAGTTCGTGCTATTACCGAGAAGATGATTACTCTCGCTAAGGTAAACTCCCTTCACAATAAAAGACAGGCAATGGCTTACATCACAAAGGAAGACGTTGTTAAGAAGCTCTTTGATGAAGTTGCACCTAAGTATGCAGACGTAAAAGGTGGTTATTGCCGCATTATCAAGACAGGTCCCCGTCGTGGCGACGCTGCTGAAATGTGCATAATCGAACTCATCTGAGTTTAATACCAAAAGCAAAGTTTTATAAAATTAAGGCGGAACACCGAAAGGTGTTCCGTTTTTTTTGTACTTAAAAATGAATGTAAAAAAGGTATTTTAAGAGCATATTAATAAAGCTGAATAAATTCTTATAAAGTGCTGAATGGTTGAATAGAGGCGGAAAATGAACAAATTTAATTATCTGTCAGGATAGCTTTAGAGATTCTTTGAGATTAACCAACTGAAAAGAACCTTTGTTTCATCCTCAGGGGAAATCTGCAAGTCTTCAACATCATATTTGCCTGTTGCAACTTTGCCTTTGTCTTTTTCCTTTGTTGCAGTGTTAGATAATGCACTTCGACCTTGTTACAAAGTGTCATATCATGCCCCCCCCAATATATCAGGGAAATTCAAAATTATATCTTTCAGAATTATGGTCATTTGCTGAATTTTTCATCAATTTCACGGATTTCCCCGTCAACCTTCTGATGTGATTCACGGTTTTAGTCGCTAAAGTAGGATTCGGATATTCGATAACTGCACAAAAAAAGAGCAGCAACAATAAATGTTACTGCTCTAAAATATGAATTTAAGTTTTATCAGATAGCTCTGATAATTTCCTGGATAATTACATATAATAATGAATCCTTGAAAGCCTTTATGAACTTTGCAATGAGATTGCCTTCTTCTGCTACGAATTCAAGGGGTTCTGTACCGTTATCTATAGTGAGAGCCTGAGAAACTGTCATACCGCCTTCACCGATAATTTCAGCACGAACATAAAGGAAATCCTCTGCACCTTCAATTGTGTCCAGGTCAATTGTCATTTCTCCGTCAGTAACTTCGCCCTTGTAAATTACCTTGCCGTTTGCAATCCACTGAAGAGTATCAGCATTTTCAGCCTTAACTGTGATCTTGTGACCGTCAACTACAAGCTTAGTGAATACGGGATAGGGGATATCAGTGTTACGAGCCTCAATTTCGAAAGAGGGACCGATATCAAAATCGTTAGCTCTGAGGCGTCTTGTTGTGGAGAAGAATGCACCGTTCATCATAGTTGCCCTGATGTTTTCAACATTGTTTTCTTCCATCATAAAGGTCATATAGGATGTGTCAACATTGTCTTCATCGTGAGCATCAGTGTTAGCATAACCGATGATTGTCTTACCGTAGGGAAGTGCATACATAAGCATATTGTCCCAGAGAATTCTGTCGTAGCCTGTTACACCGTTGTCCTCGTTAAATACTTCAATACCGTAGCAGGAGTCATACTTAAGGACAATGTTTGTAAGCATCTCAATATTAGCAGGATCATTTACTGCATCGGGGTTTGCATTGGATTCAAGCCAGTCGCCCGGATGGTTAATATGAGAGATGCCGCCGTTTTCCTCTGTGAACTTAACAGCCTCTTCAAAAGCGTTTTCACCGCCGCGGAAGCCTGTTCCTACACCCTCGGGAAGGAAGTAGCCATTAACATGACACTTTGTGAGAGTAAGATCGTTGAGTTCGTTAGCACCGACAACGCAGGTCATTTTTTTGCCTCTGTTGTTGTATGTGCCTGTAATCATACCCTCGTATTCTTCATCAGTAAGAGTTGTCATCTTGTTTCCTAAAATGTACTGATAATTGTAAAGGAAAGGATATGCGGGCGCTCTGTTCCATTCAACGCCTGTGACACCATGGTCAGCATTAGCAAGGAAATCAAAGTCCTGAGCGTAGTATTCCTTTACCATAGTAGCAAGGTCAACATCTGCATCTGAGTAGGTTGTATGTGAATGAAGAGAGCCTTTGTATGCGCCCCATGCATCGTCGCCATCCCAGATAACATTTTCATAAGGGGAATTGATTGTGTAATCAGTTTCCTGCGCGCCGGCAAGAATCAGACCTGCCTGTAAAACAAGAAGTGCGCTTAAAAGTACAGCAAATACTTTTTTTGTGGATTTCATAATTATCATATCCTTCCATTTATTTGGTTCTATTTTATATTATTTTATAAGAAAAGTCAATAAAAAGCTGATTTACAAATTTTCTTTTGCAGGGTCGGGAAGGTCAACAATTGTGATTTCCCTTCCGAGAGCAGGAATAATAATATCAGTAAGTGTTTTGGTTGATATTTTCAGTGTGCTTGTGTTAATACACGGATGAATGCCGATTTCATCGAGCTCAAGAAGGTCTTTATCAATAAGAAGCTTTACACACTTATCCTTATCATTCATAAGCCCCATAACACTGACAGAGCCGGGAGTGATATCAAGATATTTTTCCATATTTTCGGCACTTCCGAAGGAAAGTCTTGATGAATTGATCTGTTTAGATAAAAATTTTGTTTTGAATACCTTTTTACCGGGCATCAGCAGAAGATAAAAGGTTGTAGCCTGAGAGTTGCATAAAAACAGGTTTTTGCATATGCCAGCACCCAGCTTACCTTCAATTTCTTCGCAGATTTCCATGGTATCTGCAGGGTCGTGGTCAAGACCGTAAACAGGTATGTTATTTGCTCTGAAAAATTCATAAACTCTGTTTTCTTTGTCTTTTCGTCCGTCGGGAGAGGGAATAGAGGTAAATACATCTGATATATTCATTTTTTCAGATCCTCCGCAATTTTAAGTAATCTTTTGAAACGGTGATTGACTCCGGAAACAGAAATGCTCTCAGGGAGCATTTTTGCAATTTCGGAGTTGCTCAGCTCTCTGTCTTCATATCTGAGTTTTGCAATTTCGCGAAGCTCGGGGGGAAGCGAATCAAAGCCCGCCTTCTCTTTTATAAACGCAATGGCATTATACTGCTTCGTTGCTGCGGCAACGGTGCGGGCAAGGTTTGCATTTTCAAAATTTACTTTTCTGTTGATTGTGTTTCTTATGTCCTTAAGCATTTTAGTACCCATAAACTGCAGGGAGTTTTCTGTGGCGCCAATGATAGTAAGGACATCCTCAATATCTGTAGAGTTCTTGAAGTATACCGTATAAGCACCGCTGCGAAGAGTTATTTTCGGTACAGGCTCGTATTCATCAAAAAGCTTGACAAGGTCTTCGCTGAGGCCCTTTGTTGAAACGGAGAATTCAAGATGGTATTCCTTTTCAGGGTCAGTTACCGTACCGCAGGCAAGAAATGCACCGCGGATAAATGCCGCTATGCAGCAGGGATTCTGAAAATTGGCAAAATTAATGCGTCTGCCTGTTTTTACATTATCTAATCCCAGTCTTTCAAAAGCCGCATTTATAATCTTTTTATCATCAATAAACACCTTATGTTTGCCGCCGTTTGTGTCCTGAGAGGACACACTGAAGCCTGAAAGAAATTCGACGGCATCACAGTATGCATCGGCAATAGCTGAATTTTCTGTGAGTATTGAGAATTCTGAGTCGGAAAAAGCCCTGCCGAAAAGCAGAAGAGCGTAACTCTGAGCTAATTTACAGCAGGGAGATGATTCTATATTGAGTAATTCAGTTTTAACTTCACTTGAAAATGACATAATTTCAGTCCTTTAATATTTCAACTTCAGGTTCAAGTAAAACACCGTGTTCTTTGAGTACAGTTTCTTTTATAACTTCCATAAGGCCCGTAACATCGGAGAATGTTGCTTCACCGGTGTTGATAACAAAGCCTGCGTGTTTTGTACTTACCATAGCACCGCCAACGGCTGTACCCTTGAGTCCGCATTCATCAATATGAGCTGCGGCATATCCTACGGGAGGTCTTTTGAATGTACTGCCGGCACTGGGATATTCAAGAGGCTGAGAGTGTTTTCTCTTTGCCATAAGCTCATCCATCTTTGCTTTTATTTCAGCAGGATCACCCTGTTCAAGTCTGAAATATGCGGCTGTTACTATACGGTCATTTTTCATAAATGAAGTATTTCTGTATGAGAACTCAAGCTCATTTAAGGGAGTTTCCTCCGGGATCCCTTTCTTTTTGTCAATGCTTCTGACAGATGCTATCGTATTTTTGATTTCACCCCCATAGGCCCCCGCATTCATATAAACGGCACCGCCTACAGTACCGGGAATGCCGTATGCAAACTCAAGGCCTGTAAGAGAATGCTCGAGAGCAAAGTTGCACAAGGCTGTAAGAGAAACACCGGCAGCACAGGATATAAGACCGTCTCCGAGATATATCATCTCAGTAAGTCCGCCCATGAGCTTTATGGTAATTCCTTTTAAGCCTTCGTCTGCAATAAGAACATTGCTTCCGTTGCCGAGAATATGACAGGAAACAGCCCTCTCATCAGCATACTTCAATACTGATGAGAGAACGCTTTCTTTTTTTGGTATAACGAGAACTTCCGCATTACCGCCTATTCTGAATGAACAGTGGTTTTTCAGCGGCTCATCAAATAAAATTTTACAATCTTCATTATTAAATGAAGCCTGGAATGATTTCTGAAGATCAGTCATAAATATCTCTCTTTAATTATTCGTCAAGAAGTGCAGCACCGATGATACCTGCATCATTACCGAGCTCTGCACAAACAAGCTGAGTCTGTTTCTTAGCATGGATGGAATAAACCTCTGACTTGAGAAGCTTTCTTACGGGACCGAGAAGGTTTTCTCTTTCATTACCTACACCGCCGCCGACACATACCATATCGGGCTGGAAGATGTTGATGATGTTACCGATACCGCAGGTAAGAAGAGTAACATAGTTATTGACAACTGCCTGTGCGACAGCGTCTCCCTTTCTCATAGCATCAAATGCGGTTCTGCCGTTTACCTTTGAGATATCTCCGCCTACAAGATCCCACATAAGAGAATTGAAATTCTTTCTCATAGCTTCTTTGGTCTGAGAAATAAGAGCAGTAGCGGAAGAATATTTTTCCCAGCAGCCCTTTCTGCCGCAGTTACACTGAAGTCCGTCATAGATAAGCACTGTGTGGCCCATTTCACCTGCTGCATAGTTAACACCTGTAACAAGCTTGCCGTTAACAATGATACCGCTGCCGACACCTGTGCCGAGAGTAATCATTATAAAGTCTTTAACGCCCTTGCCGCAGCCTGCAACGGCTTCACCGAGAGCAGCACAGTTAGCATCATTGTCAAAGTAAATCTTCTCAATGCCGAGTCTGTCTCTGAGGAGCTTATAAGCGGGAACATTGTTAAAGCCGAGGTTGTTTGCAAATTCAATAAGCTCATCAGCTTTGTTAACTGAACCGGGGGTGCCTACACCTACAGAGATAATCTCATCCTTTGTTATGTAAAGCTGGCTCATGGCATCCTTTACTGCCTCAGCCATATCATCAAAAATTTCCTCTGCAGGACGGGGTACATTTGTTTTTCTTGATGCCTTAGCAAGAATCTTATTGTTTTCATCAATGATACCCACAACGATATTTGTACCGCCGAGGTCTATACCTATTCTATACATATTATTTTCCTCCATAAATTAATTCCGTTTTTTTTGTTTTACTTATAAATAATATCCTTAAGGGATATGTATTACTTTATATTAATGCCATACTTCAAGTACGTTGGGTTTTGATGATGCAGAATCGTCATCTACCATTCCGAGGCTCTGCAGAAGCTCCTTTGTAGCATTATAACCCATTCTTTTCTGTCTGTTGTTCATAGCTGCGCATTCAATGATAATTGCGAGGTTTCTGCCGGGCTTGACGGGGACTGTGATTGCGGGAATATTAAGACCGAGAATTTCCATATACTCCTCTTCAAGTCCGAGTCTGTCATAAACCTTGTTTTCGTCCCACAGCTCAAGATTGATGATAATATCAATTTTTTCCGTAAGCTTTACTGAGCCGATACCGAACAGGTTACGGGCGTTAACCACGCCTACACCGCGAAGCTCCATAAAGTGACGGATGTTTTCAGGGGCAGAACCTACAAGGCTTTTTGAAGAAACTCTTCTTATTTCAACAGCATCGTCTGCAATAAGACGGTGGCCTCTGTTGATAAGTTCAATTGCCGTTTCACTTTTACCTACGCCTGAGTTACCTACAATGAGAACACCTTCGCCGTAAACTTCAACAAAAACACCGTGTCTTGTAATTCTTTCGGCAAGCTCTACGCCCAGGAATGAAATGAGCGTTGACATGCATCCCGATGTAGTATCTGCCGATTTAAGAACAGGAACCGAGTATTTTTTTGCAAGGTTCATAAATTCTTCCACAGGCTCAATGTTTCTTGAAACAATTACACAGCTGGGCTCATAAGAGAAAAAGTGCTCAAGACATTGTGTTCTCTTTTCTCTTGTAAGGCTGTTTATAAAGCCGAATTCCGTAAGACCGAAGAACTGTAATCTGTTGGGATCAAAAAAGTCGTGATATCCCGCCAGAATCAGACCGGGTCTGTTAACGTCTCTTGATGTTATAAATATTTCGTCAAGCTCCTTCGGGGCAAAAAGAACGCTCAGTGCATTGTATTTTACCATTTTCTGAAGGGAAACCGAATATTGTTGTGCCATAAATTACCTCGTCAATCAGTCAGCGATACCTTTTGTAAGTGTGTTATCCTGAGCTTTGTAAGTGTGATTTCCGGGAACGGTTATTTTTGTTCCGTTTGTGAGAATAACCGTAATATCATTTTTTGAATGATTGTATATAACAGCAGTTGTGTTTCTTACAAGAATGTCAGCAACTGTTGCTGTTTTGTTTATGTTTATCTTTGCATCTTTGCCGACCACATAAACCGAGCCTGTTTCGGCATTTAACTCGGCTGTAACAGCCTCGCCCTTGACTATAAAGCTGTCGGTTTTTGCATTGAGCGTAACACCATCAGGTGAGTTGAGTACAATTACTTCATTTACGGAAGAATTGATTTCTGTTTTGCCGTAAGTATCCGTTATGATTGTTTTATCCGTGTGTGTATCTCTTTCAAAAATCAGATCATCTGTGCCCTCATAAGCAACAGCATGAAGATCCGGATTTTCAATAAGAGAAAGAAATTTGTCTGCTGTAATTGCAGGAGTTGCTTCTTCTGCACGGGAAATCTTTTCTTCTGTTTCTGCAATTTTATACTGAATTGTTGCGGCCTCAGTATCACTGCTCTGGGTAGCAGTCTCAGCCTCGGGGGAGTTGCAGGAGGATAACGCAGTTACGCAAAGCACACCTGCCGCGATTAATGCCGTAAGTTTTCTGTTCATTTGAAAGTCCTCCTAAAAATTCTGATTTATAAAGCCGGAGAATTATCTCCGGCTAAATAGTTTTTCTGAACCTGATTTATTCAGCCTCAATTTCTGTTTCTGCTGTTTCTTCAGCAATTACTTCATCAGTAAGAGCCTCTGTGCTTTCTTCAACGAGCTCTTCTGTGATTTCTTCAGTTGTTTCGTCTGTAACGATTTCATCAGCTGTTGTGTCAGTATCAGCTTCTTTTGATGTTGTATCCTCAGCTTCTTCAGCTGCGGGATATGTAAAGTCATAGTTTGTGGTCTTTGTAAGATTGAATACGATTTCGATATCGCCGTAATCAGCAAGCTCGCCAACGCCCTGAGCCTTTACTGTAACCTTCATATTCTGTTCGAATCTGATGAAGGAAATGTTGCCTTCTTCAAGGTCAGCATCAGCGGTAATCTTGCAGATTTCGTTTTCTGTTGTATAATCCTTTACAACGATGTAGTCTGCAATACATTCAAAGTTCTTAAGAACTTCTTCCTTGTTCTTTGCACTGCCGAAAACTGCTTCAATAACTGAATCATCAGCATAGATAACAGTTGTTTCTTCTTCTGTTGTTTCTTCAGCAGCTTCTTCAGTAGCTTCTTCAGTAGCTTCTTCTGTAGCTTCTTCAGTAGCTTCTTCTGTAACTTCTTCTGTAACTTCTTCAGCAGCTTCTTCGATATATTCTTCAACAACATCTTCCGAATAAATATCGTCTTCGATAGTTGTTTCTTCAGCTATAGCTGTTGTAACTTCTGAAACAGGAAGATTTTCAAAATAGTTAAATGTAAGATGAAGGGTGTTGTCGCTGATGAACTGTCTTGTTACAATAACCTCGGAAACTTCACCGTTTTCATTTACAACTGTTTCGGTTTCTTCTTTGCCTTTTTCATTGGTAACATTTTCAGAAGAAATATTTCTGTTGAATTCAAAGTTTACAACCTTATCAGCATCAACAGCCTTGAGAAGAGTAGCGGATGTATCTGCAACCTCTTCGGATTTGCTGCCGGGGTTGTTTGACATAATGAAAGTCTTGAGCTGATTTGCAGCAGTGTCAAGAAGACCTGCTTCTTCGCCTTCTGCATTAAGCACATCAGGTCTGCCTGCAGAGTAGTTAACGCTTTCGTTGATTTTTTCTGCTGTTGCAATGGAATTGTCAAGTAATTTATTGAATTCAGCAACAATCTGAGCTTCATCAGGAGTATCAAAAATCTCGGGCTTGTTGTTAGCTGCATTTCTCATACTTTCAAAGATACTGCATGAAGATAAAGAAAGGATAATAACTGCAACGGTAAGGAATGAAACTATAGTTTTGAATGTCTTTTTCATGAGATACGTCTCCTTTATAATTATACAAAAATAAGTATAACAGAAGAATTGCAGATTTGCAAGGAAAATATAATAAACTGAGCTTAAAAAATACACAAAAAATTATATTTAAATTACACAACAAAGTTCAATCAATATAAAACAAAAACTGCATATCCCTTTTCAGGAATATGCAGTATGTTTTAGTAACTCTTTTTGAGTCCCTGCTCATCGAACAGGAAAACTGCTTCAAGAGCAATCTGAAGACCTTTTTCGATAGTTTTGAGGTTAAGAATATCTGCCTTGTCATCACGGGTGTGATAATATTTGGGAGGGCCGGGATTCATAGCAGCAAAGGTAGTTGCATGAACACCTGCCTGAGTCATTGCTGCTGCATCCGAAGATCCGGCAAAAACAACAGAATACTTAAGATCAACATCAGCATTTTTACCGGCTTGCTTGAGAAGTGCACAAGCCTCGTCACTGTGCTTTGTGATACCGGACATATCTCTGTTGTATATAAACATATCTTCGTAGTCGGTAATGGTATCAAATGCAATGAATACAGTTTCAACATCAGAGCCCTTTTTGAATTCGGGGTGAAGCTTTGCTGCAGCCTTTGCGCCTCTGAGACCTTCTTCTTCAGAGCCTGAGAACATAGCAATAACTTCAGTGTTTTCAAATCTGATGTTGTTGTCGCCCATAAACTTAAGGACAGCGGCACCCATCATACAGCCTGTAAGGTTATCATTTGCACCGTCAACGCAAACCTTGTAGTTCATAAAGATGGTAAGACCGATATATCCGGGGATAAATGCACAGTTGATGCCTGCAAGAACGGGATTGAATTCCTTTGTCACAAACATATAAATTGTAGTGAAAACAGTATATGCAAGACCTACTGCAGGATAAATATAAGCTACATACATAAGCGGTGCTCCGCCTACGTGAGTGGGACGCCATTCAATTGAAGAGTCAGAGTGACCTGCAATGATAATTCTTCTTTTTACTTCGCCTGTGGGCTTTCTTATGCAGTATGTATTGTGTGAATCAAGCTTTTTGAAGAAAGGGTCAATTACGGGCTTATAGAAAAGAAATTCGCCGAAAAGCATAAATGCTGTTATGATACAGCAAACTGCCGACACATAGGGGGCAAAGAAAATATCCTTGAAGAAAATGTTTGCAATACCTGCTGCAACTGAGATGAGAAGTAAGATTCCTCCTAATCTGAGCCACATAAGGAATGCTCTGTGAGCAACCTTGAATGTTTCCTGTTTTACTTCGTCAGCAGAATCGCCTACCTGCTGAGCCATAAAATTCTGAGCGTCAAGCTCAGCCTGAGTGCCTGCCTCACGGGGACCTATTTCCTGGCAGACTTTTTTGATTGTACGTGCCGCAAAATTGGCATACATACGCAGTCCCGACTTGAAATTTGGAATGCTTTCGGACGCTTTCATCACTTAATAACTCCTTTAGATATAATGAAAGCATTTTATCATAATTTCCGACACTTGTCGAGTGACAAAATTTATGAACAATAACAAAATAATTGTTAATATTTAACAATAAATGAATAATAATTATTCTTCATGGGAAGTAAGTTTGTAAAATAACAAACAAATCAATGTTGCGTTGTCGGAAAAAAGTGTCGTTGTTGTGTATTTTTATAAAATAAAAAGACGCTATATCCGGAAATATCCGGGTATAACATCTCTTTATTTTATCCGGTAAAAACCGTAATCTTCAAATTTCTCTTTGAAAGGAAATCTTCCCTTCCGTAAGAAATTGTCCCTTCTATAAAAGATAAGGATTTACGGTGAAGTCAATCATAAATGTTTTACTTCATACCGTTTTCGTAAGCTTCGATCATCTTCTTGAATGTGTGACCCGTACGGACAAGACTTTTTTGAAGAACTTCATTAGAAAACAAATGAATGTAAAGTGTTAATGAGCCGTCTTCTTCGGGTACAGCAACAATTTTGTCGATATACTTGTTAATAAATGGTGCCGTTATTTCTTTTCCGTCTTTAACAGTTCGGATTGCTTCCTGAAGATGAGTTTTCATTACCCTTAGTCCTTTTGCAGTATCCCTCATTTTTTCAGATGCATTGTTTAACTCATCTATAACTGCTTGAGCATCATCTTCTTCACGTTTACATTTTTTAAGCATTCTTTCAAAGTCAATATCCGATAGTTTTCCGTCAATATTCATCTGAAGGAGTTTGTCCATTTTCTTTTTTGCGTTTTCAATAACTGATTGATATTTTGCAATATCTTCAGAACAATC
>JAZNEX010000022.1:0-10633 GCA_045588855.1 Acutalibacteraceae bacterium | reverse complement strand
GCCCTCGGAGTACCTTTGTACGCCGTCGGGTAAACCAAAATAAAGCTGAACGCTTTATTTTGGCTCGGTTTGTTCATTCTGCGCATTTTTTCCTAGCCCCTAAAAAGGGGATGTAAAAAACGAGTTTTTTTACATCCCCTTAGTATGTATTAAATTTTATCCGAAAACGGGTGCATCGTAGTGAATTACTCCGCAATCGCAATACGGCTGAATGTTAAAGAGTCTGTAGAAGAAGCAGATAATCTTCCAAAGAACCTTCATAAGAGCATTATTGCTGTGGCAGATATGGTCACAGGTATCATCCGTGGGTTCATCGGGTGTATCAGGTGTGTCGGGCTGATCGGGTTCAACGGGTTTTTCGAACTCGTGTCCGCAGCCGTAGTCACACTGATAGTCGCCGTCTGTGTCAGTATGCTCTGCCACAGGAATTTCCTTATAGGTTGTGTAAGTACAAGCTGTGCAGTATTCATAAGCCTCGTTACCTGCTTCAGTGCAGGTGGAAGCCTTCGCATCAACCTTAACAAGAGTATCCTTGTGGTTCAAAGCAGGAATTTCTTCCTGAGCTACTGTCATATCATCACAGCGTGAGCAGTGTGAGCCCTCTGTAAGACCCGTTTCGGTGCAGGTGGGTGCTTTAGCTTCATCAATAACTATATCATGGCCGGGTATTTCACCGAAATATTCACCGCAGGCATCACAGATATATCCGTAGCAGGTCTGCACAGTGCCTTTGTGTGTTTCACATTCAAGGGTCATGCTTGAAATATTGTAGCCATAATAATTCGAAGCTTCAAATCTATATATTTTACCGACTGTACAATCAACAACATACACTAAATCAGATATAACCTCACAATTGATTCCTTTGTTAACTCCGTCAACCACTTCACGAACATCAATTTCGGTGCCTTCGGGACCGTCAACTGTTAAAATGTATCTTCCGTCAACAACAGGAGCAAACTCTACAACATAAGCATAACTGTTTATTTCATAGGTTTCGCCTGACTTAATAAATGCAAGCTGTTTATTACAGCCGTCACACTGACCGTCTTTTATCTTGCCGGTAGAAGAATATCCGTCCAGATGAATATCAGGATTGCCCTCACCGTAAAAACTTCGGCATCTGGAGCACCAATATCCTTTACACATCTGCTCACCGGGTTCATGGTCAAGCAAAGGAAGCTCTCTTTCATCGGTTACACCGCAACCGTTGTCACAAACTGCTACTTCTTTACCTGCTATTTTACAGGTTGAAGCTTTTGTTTCTGCATAGTTTGTGAAGGAGTGAATGCCATTTGCACAGTCAGCCATTGTTTCTGCAACAGCCTTTACTCTTTCAAGAAGCTCAGCCGCATCAGCAATACTTGTGTTTTCATTTTCCTTAAGAGCTTCAAGCTGAGATTTGATATCAGAGAGCTCGTTTGCCATTTCTTCGCTGATTGTTGCATTTTCAAGTGCTTCATCAACGGAAGCGATTGCTTCATCAATTTCTGTGTAATCAGCCTTTACATATTCGCCGCTTGCGATTTTTTCTTCGGCTGTGTCAACAATTTTTTCAAGCTCTGCAACTAAAGAATCAACTATATTCTGCTCGCTTTCCGTAAGGTCATTGGAGGGAAGTCCGCATTCATTAGCCGCTGAATAGATTGCCTGCTTTGCTTCGGGAGTAAGGTCATCAGACTGAAGTAAGCCGTTGATTTCTTCTGAAACTGCATCGTAAGCTGAGTAGTCAGCACCCTTTACAGTTTCTTTCTTTTCGTCACCGCAAAGAGTGCAGGTGTAGGTGTAATAACCATCCTTTGAGCCGAGAACTGCATCGTATACGGGTCTTGTGAGTACGCCTTCACCCCAAGTGTGAGTGCATTCCTTGATAGTTACATCAACAGTACCCTCAACGTCATAGTGGTTTTCATCAGCAAGAACTCTGTAATAAACTGTGTAGTTGCCTGCATCCTTTGCCTGAGGAATACTTGTTGACCAGCTTACACCGTCAAGGCTGTATTCGAAATCAGCACCCTCGACAGTACCTGCAGAGACAAGATACTGATTTTCTCCGTCATATGTAAGTGTATTGGGGGTGGGAGCAGTTAAGTTGTAATAAGCCTTTGTGATTGTGAAATCTTTTGTTACTTCGCCTGTATAATCACCGATACCTTTAACGGTTACGCTTGCTGTACCTGCGTTAACATTGCTTTCAAAAGTAAGAGTATAGTGTTCACCCTCCATAAGAGCCTGACCGTCAGCCATAACCAAAACTGTCGGCTCAATCTGGTTGCCACTATAGATAAATTCTGTGTTGTCAAGTGTAATGAGTGTATCGGCAATATCTTTTTTGTCAATATAAATCACATACACACCTGAGCCGATATCAGTATACCAACCATCATTGGTATATGTAAGCTCCGAAGCGGTTGTTGCCTGGGGCAGAACATCATAATTTGCAAGAAAGCTTACAGTATTATTCACTGTATCTATATCAAATTTGGAGGGATTGTTATACAGCCATTGCATGTTCTGACTAAAATAAGTGAAGCCGATCACAGCATTTCCCAAATCCGTCGGCAGAAGGTCGAAATTCTCACCGGTCACGGTAAAGGTTACAACACTGTCAGGATGAATGACAGCAGGATTTTCTGCAGAAGTGTTATCGCTTGTGTATATTACACCATCTATGTTTATGCTTACACCGGTGATTGTGGCAAACTTGATAGTTGCACCGCAGACTGAACAGGTTTCACCATTTCCTGAATGGTTGCCTGCAAGACAATCTTCAATTGCAGCTTCAAATTCAGAAGCATAATATGCTGTTGCATCAATATACATCTGAACGGTTTCTTCTTCGCCTGCAATGAAGCCGTAAGCTTCGTCGGTATCATAGGTTGCAAGCCACTCGGAAATGTAAGACTTGTTTTCATCGGTAAGCATATCGCTGTCGAGATATGCACGAAGGTCTTCAAGAGCCTTTGTATAGTCATCATAGTTTGCGGCTCTTAAGACAGGCTCAGTCTTTGTTTCGCCGCAAGCTGAGCAGGTGTATGTATAATAGCCGTCCTGAGTCTTAGTAGGTCTTGTAAGTGAGCCTTCACCCCAAGCGTGGTCGGGCTTTGTGTCACTTATCGTGCTGTCGTTGGTATAAACCATAGCTTCATCGTCGCAAGCGGTGTAGCCGCAGTAAACATCTTCACCGCCGAGTACGGGATAAGCATCTGTGCCGATGGACTGACCCCAGATCTCATTTGCTTCCTGCAGCTTGTATGCAATCTCGCCGGACTTGAGCTGTTCTTCTGTTACCTTTGTGATTTCTACGTTATCACTACCGGGTTTCAGATTTGAATCGCTGTGCACCGCTTCAAGACCGTCATCACCGAGGTAATAGCAATTCTTGATTGCGTTAACGCTGCGAAGGGTGCCGAATGCGCCAAGAAAAGCCTCGTCGGTCAGGTTTTCACCGCGCTCAAACCTACCTGCAAACAGGCAGTTTTCAACGGTAGTCTTTGCGTTCGTATTGGAAAAGCTCAGGAATCCGCCCATATAGATGGTTGCGGTATCATTATAGTCACCTGCGTAATTTGTCTTTATTGTACCGTAGGCTCCGCAGTTACGGATAGTAACTTCACTGGTATTCTCCTGAATCTTGCCGATAAAGCCGCCCGCGCCGGAGTCCACACGATACTCGCCTGCATCAAAGGTGCCGTACCAAGCGCAATGTTCAATAAGGCTCTGATGGTTTGCATAACCCACAAAGCCGCCTATCTTACCAACACCGTGTGCCTTTACGGTAAGATTTACATAAGAATTGATATTCTGAATAATCGCGCCGTTTCTTTCAAGGTCAGTTTCACCGTTGACACCGCAGATAGAGCCGATAACACCGCCGACATAATCGACCTCGGTGTTCACAACTACCTCACCGAAAATGATGAAGTTCTTGACTGTACCGGTTCTGACTTCACCGAAGAAGCCAAGCCCCGCTCTGTCGCCTTCAACATAAAGCCCCTTGATGTTGTAATACTGTCCGTCGAAGATACCGCGGAAGTTGTTGCTGTTTTCACCTGTGGAGCCGATGGGTGTCCAAGGTCTGTTTTCAAGGTCGATATCTGCCACAAGAACTGCATTTGCTGTTCTGTCAACAGTGTTTATGTAGTTTGCGTACCAGAAGAGCTGACCGCCGTTTTCAATCTGATAATAACCGTCTTTAAGCTCTGCAGGCTCGTAGGCATCGCACTCAGTGCAGAAGCCGTTTTCATATTCGTGATTATCGGGATCAAGCTCTCCGTAGCTTACCTCACATACTTCACAAACTGCCTGTGTCTTACAGGTTGCTGTGCCGCCGGTGTGGGGTTCGGTGACATCACCGCAAACCGTGCAGGTAAAGCTGTGTGTGCCGTCACCATTGTCAACGACGGAGTTGGCATCGATGCTATGTTCGGGCGTTGTAGCACTTGCCCTGCTGTCGTTGGTATAAACCATAGCCTCATCGTCGCAGGAAACATAACCATAGTAGACTTTTGCTCCGCCGAGTACAGGGGCAGTCTGGACAGTCTCTCCATTGTCAATGCTCTGACCAAAAGCTGAGCCAAGCAGATACGCTACTTCGCCGCTTGCGAGCTGCTCGGTGGTTTTTCCTTCCACATTGGTAACAGTTCCTTTTCCTATATGGCCAACACCGTTGCCGTTGAAAACATCGCTGTTGAAATAACAGTTTTCAACTTTACCAACACTTTGATTCGTAATTATACCAACGATTCCGCCAAACAACTCATCGCTTGTTACGGCTCCGATGTTGTAGCAGTTCGTAACCGTACCATCGAGCTGAACAGATCCGCAAATACCGCCAACTCGTAATGTGCCTGAAACAGACGATGTGTTGTAGCAATCATATATTTTTCCGCCATTATTAAAGCTTGCTATACCGCCGGCATAACCATCGATTGTATCAAGCACACAGCCTATAGAAGCACAGTTATAGATACTTCCCTCATTCCAGCCGACGATACCGCCGGTACGTACACTGCCTTTTAAATAGGAATTTGCAACCGTTACATTACATACCGTGCCGGAATTGCTTCCTACAAGAGCCACATTTTTGTTTGCACTATTACGATAGAGTCCGCTGACGGTATAACCTTGCCCGTCAAAAGTACCTTGGTAATAAAATCCGCCGTTATTAAAAGAATCACCGATCTGTGTCCACTCTTTCAGACCGCTTGTGTTACTCACAAGATTACCGTTGCTGTTAAGAACATTGCTGTTCACGGTAATATCATCCATCAGAACAGCATTTGCGGATACATTCTGCTCAACATCCGCCAACGTGCCGTTTACAAGTCCGGCAAACCAGTAAAGCTGACCTGCGTTACTGATTTCGTAGTAGCCGTTTTCGTTCAGTTCAGCTGACTGATACGCGTCACAGTAGTCACAGAAACCGTTGTTGTAAGAATGTTCACCATTTATTGTATGAGCAGTATCGATCGCACAGATACGACTATGCTTTTCATCATCAATGTAACTCCAGTCACTGTAGGCGTGACCGACAGTTTTGCTTATTTGGATGGTATACTCCCACTCTCCGGTGCTACCTGTCTTAAACTTTTCAAAAGACATAGCATAGGCAGAATCACAGGAAACGCCCTCTAAGGTTACGCTATCATCATCCCAGCCTGTTACACCATCACTGCCTAATAAAGCAGCCGTATACTGCAGTTGACACTTGCCGTCAGAAACGTTGGTAAGTGCAAGATCATAAAGGGCCCAACTATTAAAGGTGTCAGTGTAGTCGTAAGTTGTACCTGATGAATCAGTATAAACCAATCTTGTGATTTCTGCTTTGAAATTGTCGTTCACCTGTGATTGCGCACCTGTCGCACCCACAGGCATAACCGCCATGGGAAGCATTGTCACAACCATTAAGATTGAGAGAATGATTGATAAGAATTTTTTCATATAATTTTCTCCTTTCAGAGATTTATTTATTAGTTTTTATACTGAGTTCATCGAAAACACTTTGCACCGCCTCTTTTGCAACGGTTGCAAAATCAATTTTTTCGATAAAGCTGATTGCCTCGGTAATTTTTTCATCTTCCGCCTTATAAATACGCAGAAGCATTGTTACGAGTCTTTTTGCTTTGGCTTCAATAGTAAAATACATACCGCAGGGAACGGTCATATATGCTCTCATTATACCCATTGAAGCGATTTCAGTTTCGTAGAAGTCATTCCAAGCGGAATTCTTAAATGTTTCACTGAAGGAATAATACATCATATCGGTTCTTCGTTTAAGAACCTCTTCACTTGTTTTCGGCATTGAATAGCCTGAAAGGTAAAGGTTACGCATATCCTCATTCATTTCAGCCATATAAAGCTGTAAAACCTCATTGGCAATCAGGATAAGCACTTTATCGTCGGTGAGTTCTTTTGCGACTCGGTCAGATTTAGATGTTACGCCGTCAAGAAATTTTCTCACCAACAGGCACAGAATTTCCTCTTTGCTGTTCATTACATAAAGTATCTTTGACTTAGGAACACCGGACAGCTTTGCAATGTCGGTTATTTTTGTTCGCTCATAGCCTTTCTGAATGAACAAAGCTGTTGCGGCTGTGAGAATCTGCCTGTATAATTCTCTGCTTTCGGCTTCGCTTCTAAAGTTCGACAAATCATCGCTCCTTTCAAAAGGGTTTAACACAAAGTAAACCCGGGTACAGTTTAATTTTATTATATTTATCAGAGGGTGCTTTGTCAATAAAATTCCCTCAAAAACGAACAATATTTTTAATAAAATACTGACAGCCGAGAATAAAAGCAGGCGCGGATAAATAATATCATGCTTTTAAACAAAGGCTCCAAGCTCTTTTCTTTTTGAGAACACCGCCGAGGATTTCTCCCCGGCGGTAGGTTTAGTATGTATTAAATTTTATCCGAAAACGGGTGCATCATAGTGAATCTCACCGCAATCGCAATACTGCTGAATATTAAAGAGTCTGTAGAAGAAGCTGATAATCTTCCAGAGGAACTTCATAAGAGCATTATTGCTGTGGCAGATATGGTCACAGGTATCATCTGTGGGTTCATCGGGTGTATCAGGTGTGTCGGGCTGTTCAGGTTCAACGGGCTTTTCAAACTCGTGTCCGCAACCGTAGTCACACTTGTAGTCGCCGTCATTGTCGGCGTGACCTGTTGCAGCAACTGTATCTCCTGTATATGTATCGTTACAAGCTGAGCATGTAAATGTTGTAAAGCCGTCTTTTGTACAGGTCGGGGCAGTTACAGCTGCTTCATAATCGTGACCGAGCGCAGGAACAATTTCCTGTGCAGTTGTGGCATCGTCGCATCTTGAACAATGTGAGCCCTCTGTAAGACCGGTTTTTGTGCAAGTAGGTGCTACTGCTTCATTGTCAATTATTATATCGTGACCAAGTGCAGGAGCTGTTTCTATTGTTTCGCGGCTTGCTTCTTTACCGCATATCAGACAGTCGGAAACCAGGTCATAGGAAGCAGGTGTCAGACATGTTGCAGCTTTTTCATTTGCGGTAAATTCTTCACCTTCTGTGTGAATATGAGGGCCTTCGAACATATCGGACATTTCAGTTGTTCCGTCAGCGAAGGTTACTTCACAGGCATAAAGTCCGTCTTCTGAAGGAGCATAGAGAGCATCTGTTTCGCCGTCGATTGCTGTGTATTCATATTCAATAATGTATGCTCTTAATCTCGCTTCCGTGCTGCACTGTGCAAATACATTATATGTGGCATCAGCAATTGCTGTAAAATAAACAGTTTCATTTGCCTGAAGGTCAGCCCAATGACCGGAATTACCATTATTAGATATAATTCCCAAGTGAGTTACTTCTTCATTAAAAGTCATTGAAAGCTGTTGTCCTGCTTCAAGCTCAAGTGCAAAGAAATTTGTTTCATCTGTATCTGAATACTGTGCACCTGTCCAACCGTCTTCAGCATGATAGACTGCCTGCTCTTCGCCGTCTGCATAACGGCCTTCAGCATTTTCATCTGTAATTTCTGCACAAAGGTCTTTAACTGAATACCATTGATATTTTGCATCAATATCATCATTGAGCTCAACATAAGATTCTTTTGCTGTCGGCTGATGAATGATCTTATAAGCGTATTCAAATCTGTCTGATTCTAAAACTTCACCTTTTTCAAGTGTAATCTGACAGCAGTATTCTGTACCGGCTTTAAGATTTTTAAGAGCTGCATCTGTTTCGCCGTCGATCATAGTGTAGATTTCATCAACAAGATATATTTTGTGTGCTACGGGAGATAACATATAGAAAGTATAAACTCCGTCTGCAGCTATTGTGATTTCATAAGTGAGGGCACCGTCGTTTTCATAACATATTCCGTCACTCTCGCCTATGCTCCAATCCCAGAAGCCCAAACTCTTGAAGCCGCCCTTTGCAAATTCAACAACTACCTCGTCACCTTTATGAAGCTCAAGTGTTACACTGCTGTAGTAATCGGCAGAATCAGCAACCGCTGTCCAGCCGTTTGCAGAATCATAAGCGGCTGTTTCATTTCCGTATGAATATGCCTCTCCGTTTGTGTCTGTTATTTCTGTAAGCTCATCTTCAACGCTGTACCACTGATAAGCTGAAATCTTATCCCAGTTAATTTCAACATAAGGCTCATCTTCTGTCGGCTGATGGGTAAAATCTATATGCTTCACAGTATAGTCATATTCGACCTCAGAGTATAAAGAACACAATTCTATAAGGTATCTTTCGCCTGCTTCTGCAGCTAAATAACAGCAGAAGTTACGTGATTGACCATCGTCATCGTTTACTGCAATCAAATCACCATTGCTGTCGTAAATATTAACATAAGGGTCGATATTTTCATCATCGCCGCCGTTATCGGAATAAATTACATATATACCTGATTCTGCAGGAATGAATCTAACGGAAACCGACACTCTTGCATCAGAAAAGTAAACAGTATCTGCTTCATTAAGTACCACTTCCCTAAAGGGAAGCGCGTCTTTACATACATCACAGATTTCGTTATGGTTAGAATCAATATGGGAGCAAACTTCACCGCATTTATCGCAGATGCCGTTATACCATGCGTGTTCGTCAACAGCCGCAATCACTTCACCTGTAATGTATGCATCACATTCATCACAGAAGTAGCCTTCTGTGTGGCCGTCTGCACAAGACGGAGCTTTTTCTGCTTTATAAGAATCTGCTGCAACGAAATGGACAACTTTGTTGTTAAACGCATCGTTCGGCTCGTCAATTGTTATTTTTTTCCAATCCTCTTCAGTGCCTTTGTAATGAATAGCTGAAAGCTCTCTGGGATTATTAAAGACATAAGAACCAATTTCTTCAACACCCGAACCGATGATAATCGTTTCAAGGCTGTCTGCACCATAGAAAGCACTGGAAGCAATTGTTTTTACAGAATCAGAAATTACAACAGTCTTAGTGTCGGAATAAGCCACACAGTTAAACGGAATTTCTGTAATGCCGTTTCCGAATACTATCGTATCAATTTTGCTATGAGCCAAAGCATCTCTTTCGAGAACGGTAACCGTATCAGGTATTATCAAAGACTTAAGTGATACATTGCTTACAAATCCGTAGTTGCCGATTGTTGTAACAGAAGCCGGAATCGTGTATTCTTCACCGGCCTTGTTCATAGGATAAGCTACAAGAGTTTTTTCGTCTTCTGTGAAAAGAACACCGTCAATGCTCTTATATTCTGTGTTTTCTTCAGCAACAAGTATTTCCTCAAGAGCAAAATTTTCGACAAATGCCATACCTGAAAAATAGGTAAGTGTTGACGGAAGGGAAACAGTCACAAGATTTTCCGCATAAACAAAAGCTGTATCGGGAACCTCTGTGATACCTTCTTCAACAACAATTGATGTTATCGAGTCATTGTATTCCTCCCAGGGCGGCTCATACCATGAGGTGCTGATTGCTCCTGTACCGCTGACGGTGAGTGTACCGTCGCTGTCAAGCACCCAGGTGATGCCTTCACCTGCCGTGCCCTCTGCAACAGCTGCCGATGCAAGCACCATAGGAACAGTTGAAACGATCATAAAGATTGCGAGCATGATTGATAAGAATTTTTTCATTTGTTTATTCTCCTTCTTTTAAGAGTGCAGAGTGCAGAACGCAGAACGAGGGGTTAAAGTGCAGAGTGCAGAACACAGAACGCAGAACGAAACCCCTCTGTCACTTCGTGACATCTCCCCTTTCAGGGGCGACAAGATTAACCGTCAGCATCTGCTTTAATATATACACTCTGTTTTAGTTCTGTTTCTTCGTTTCTTACACTTTGCAAATAAATTATTAATTGCTTGCGGAGTGCAAACCGTTCTGCGTTCTGCACTCTGCGTTCTGCGTTTTTATACTGAGTTCATCGAAAACACTTTGCACCGCCTCTTTTGCAACGGTTGCAAAATCAATTTTTTCGATAAAGCTGATTGCCTCGATGATTTTTTCATCTTCCGCCTTATAAATACGCAGAAGCATTGTTACGAGTCTTTTTGCTTTGGCTTCAATAGTAAAATACATACCGCAGGGAATGGTCATATATGCTCTCATTATGCCCATTGAAGCAATTTCAGTTTCGTAGAAGTCATTCCACGTAAAATTTTTAAATGTTTCACTGA
>JAZNEX010000021.1:0-20838 GCA_045588855.1 Acutalibacteraceae bacterium | reverse complement strand
TATGATGCATACGGAAACTATGAGCTTATTCCCACAGGTGATGATGTAGGTTCAGTACTGTTTGCAACAATCCTCAGTGGACTTAACCCTCTGTCCTACCGCGGCTATGTGTTCACCCCGGCAATAGGCATAAGCCACTATCTCGGCTCAAGATTCTACGTCCCCACACTTTGCAGATTTTTGAATGCGGATGTGTATGCAGATACATTGCAGGGGGTTGTCGGCACGAACATGTTTGCGTATTGCAACAATAATCCGGTGATGTTTGTTGATCCGGAGGGAACTGCATCAATAACAATTTTTGGCTTATTTTCTATGTATGTTAAGTCTGTAAATATTTTAAGTGCAATCAGTATTGCAAATAAGTACTTGAAAGGTTTTACTTTTGTTAAATGTCAAAAATATGTTGGAACAACAATAGTCTTAAAGTATCAAAACAGATTTAGAGATATGACTGTTAATTCTTTTGCTACTTTGTTTCATAAAACTATTCAGGAGTGGTATTCAGATATTTTTGCAACAACAATTTCAAAAATACCGGTAATAAATTGGATAAATGAACTTGAAGATTATTGTCCTGATCTTGTTGAAACTATTGATAAAATTTTAAAGGAAAAAATTCCCGGATTTGATTTTCCGCTTTCTGATTTATGGAAATTGGTAACTCTTGCTTTAGAATGTTACGATTTAGCAAAGTATTATCAAAAACCTGGGTCAATACTATATGATGTTCTTTATAGCGATTGGGATAGGTATGTGATTAAAGAATTACAAAAAAGAAATCAACCTTTTAATAGTAAACAAAAAATGATGTTGTTATATTCGATAGAAACAAAAAACATATCTAAATTTGGTATTATAACAGTAACGTCATCACCAAAAATAAGGTATGTATGGGAGTTATAAATAAATGAAAATATTTAGTATTATGATTGCTGTATTTATATTTGTTCTGCCTGTAGTGAACTTGCCGATTTCTATATATAATGCCATTAATTATTATGAAGCTGAAACATTGACAGAGGAGATACAGTGTAATATAGATTATTTTCAGACAGAAGAAATAGCGGAGACCTATACAAAGTTTTATGGGAATAATGTGTTACCTGTATTCATCGCTTTGCAGGATGCCAGGTTTTCGGCTGTCAGCAGATCGGAAGCTATCCGACTTCTTGCTCTTAAAAATGTTGATGCTGTCGGTAAAAATATAAACTCACCAATACCGCCCTATTCGGATTTGCCGGAAGCAAGATTGAAAAAGATACAGTTCTTTAATTTGGACGGCACGGATTATTTTTTGTGTTACTATGGTATTGATACTTTTTTGGTCAGGTTATATACCTTTGAAAAACCGACTGATTTTGATACTTTGCTCCAAAAGGATTGTTTTGATAAAGGTAATTTCTTTTCTTCACTCAGGAGTATATATGTAAAATCTTCGGTTTATACGGTTTTTGTATATTATATCCCTGTTTATATTCTTACAAGTGTAATGTTGCTTCCTTATCTTCTTTTTGAAAAAAAGGTATCGTCCGATAGCAAGAAAAAGTTAAAAAAAATGGCCAAAATCAGCTATTGTGTGATTCCCCTTGCAATTATATTTTATTGCATATATATTTATTGCAGTTAGACGTAAGACAGGATACTGTACTGTGTCTTATGCAAATGTCCTCTGAGACTAAAACAAAAGAAGAGTTAATAGAAGGTATTCCTTATCGTAAACAAAATTATATGTTTGATTATTTTGGAAATATAAGAAAATGTTACGAAAAAAAACTTTCAGATCCATTTTTTAATCCTATATCACAAAAAAGAGAAAGGGATTATTGGAAAAATAATAAAAAATGGAGGATTGAATAAGAAATGATCAAAAAAATATTCAAAAAAATATTCAAAATCGTAATTGTATTAGCAATACTGCTGATAGTTGTTGCCGGTATATTTTTGCTGCGTTTACTTAATCCTGCTGATATCCCGCAAGGATATTTTGAACATGAAGCTGAGTATATTAATTTCGATTATGATAATTTTATCATTTCTCTTGACGGCATCACATATAAGCAACAGGAGTTGAAAAAGGGTTGGCGTTTAAAAGATACACTCTTTGCAGATGAAAACAAGATAGCTGTTTTTAAGCCCGGAAACAGAAAATATTATAATACTGCTTATTTTCTCGGTGAACACAGAGAACCGGAACAAGGTATAATGTTGCTTGATTTCAAAGGGGACGAATGCGCTTATTTATTCCCCGGAGATGTATCTTATCCTGATTTGTCTTCAGAATTACCTGATGAAATCTATATTCTGACAATAAAACATGAATGTAATACTTCTTTTTCTCTGAAGTATAATTATGATACAGTGGCTGATATTACCAAAAATATCTTTTCAGAAGAACTTAATAATTTTATTCCGGAAAAAATTGTCTCAGATACTCAAATCAGCGAAATAACAATCTGGCTGATATGGAATGATTCTCCCTATATGTTTGAACAAGAGTTTATAAGAAACACTGATAGTTCAACATTTTCAGATTTTAGATTGATTAACGACTAAGACGGTTAGTGTGAAGCCTGAGTAATGCAGAACTTTCTGCCGTGCGGTTACGGGAAGAAAGAATACATATAAGCACTGATATTTTAGCTGTATTAAAAAACTGCAACGGAGTGAATATTCTCCGATGCAGTTTTTTTGTTTTATAGGGTTTTCAGAATTCCGGGATTCTGATTTATGTTTGTTTTGCTGAAATTGTTGTTTGCGTCGTAGAAGTAGCAATCACCGTCTTCGTTGCCGGCTACGGTATAGTATGTGCCGTCGTTTATGCAGAAGCCTGCACCGTTGTCACAGGCGATACCTGATATTTTTTTATTTGTAATTGCAAGTGCCTGCTCAAAGGTCTGCCAGTATTCACTCTGATAGTGGGGGCAGTTTATGTATGGGATTATATTAAGACATTCCACAAATACAAACTGACCGTCTATGCAGTCATCATAGCCTTCGGTAAACCAACACATAGCACCTGAAGAAGCGCCTGAAAGCACGGTGCCTTTTTTGTATGCTTCGAGCAGATATTTGTCTGTGCCTGTTGCTTTCCATGTGTCCATAAGGAATTTCAGATTACCGCCCTGTACGAAAATTCCGTCAGCAGATTCAATCTTTTCTGTTATTACATCTTCAGTCACACCTTCGTGTGTAAGGAAAAGAATATCCGTTGTACAGCCGAATTTTTCAAAGCACAGCTTTACATCATCATTTTCATCCATATTGTCAAAGCTTGCAGTGGGAATTATAAGAATAAGAGGATTTTTTTTGCCTGTAAGGGAAATAATATGCTCCGTTACATTATCCATTTCACCGTTGTCAAATCTGCCGCCGCCGAGGGCTACAATTTTACCCATTTATATCACCTCAAAAATAAAATCCGATTACCGAATATATTATAGCTACAATAAGAGAGGGGAGCATATTTCCCACATTGAATTTTTTGCCGAAGCAGATGTTTATTCCGACACAGAAAATCAGCACATTTCCCACAAGGGACATATCTGAAATCACAGTGCCCATAGAAAGGAGAGGCTCGGCAAATTTTGAAAGGGCAGTGATTGTGCCCTGGAAGATACCTATTGGTATAAAGGCAAAAATACAGCCTTTGCCGAGGGTTGATGTCATAATGATTACAATAAGAAAATCAAGCAATGCCTTTGCAAAGAGGGTAGAGGGATTTTTGCTGATACCGTCCTCTATTGCGCCTACAACAGCCATAGCACCTACACATATGATAAGTGAAGTATTGACAAACGCCCCAACAAAGCCGCCGTCTTCCGTTGCATTTGTCCTGATTTTCAGCCATTCACCGAAACGGTCAAGCTTTTTTTCTATTTTAAGCAATTCTCCCGAAAGCGTGCCGATAATGAGAGAAACTATCATCATAAGCGCTCCGTAAGTGGTGAGTGTGCCGTCAGCATTTTCCGATACTCTGAGAAGCCCCGAAAGAGCTCCGGATGTGCCTATGAAAATAACGGCAACACCTGCTGCCTTCATAAGAGACTGTCTTATATCCTCTTTGATTTTTTTTCCGAATAAAAGTCCTGCAATACCGCCGAGAATTACAGCGGCGACATTTGCAATGGTTCCGATACCGGGCATAAGTGTTAGTCCTCTTCCCTATAAGTTTATTAATGAATATATCACAAAAAATGTCAATAATCAACCTGAATAAATAAAAGAATACACAATTGACTATATTTTTTCGTTGTGCTATTATATATTAATATAAAGCAAGCAAAGGAGAGATTTTTTATGGCATTTTATTACAGCGAACCCTCACATACCTTCAGCGAATATCTTCTTGTTCCCGGATATACAGATGAAAACTGTGTTCCCTCAAATGTTTCGCTTAAGACCCCTCTTGTAAAATTCAAAAAAGGCGAAGAGCCTGCAATTTCTCTTAATATTCCTATGATTTCCGCTATTATGCAGTCAGTATCAAATGATACTCTCGCAATTGCCCTTGCAAAAGAAGGCGGTATGTCATTTATTTACGGCTCTCAGACTATTGAAGATGAAGCTGCAATGGTAGCAAGGGTAAAAAACTATAAGGCAGGCTTTGTTGTAAGTGCATCAAATCTTACTCCCGACCATACTCTCCAGGACGTTGTTGAACTTAAAGAAATCAACGGTTTTTCAACTGTTGCTATTACAGATGACGGTACAGCAAACGGTAAGCTTTTAGGTATTGTCACTTCACGTGATTACAGAGTAAGCCGTATGAGCCCCGATCTCAAGGTTAAGGAGTTTATGACTCCTGTTGAAAAGCTTATTACTGCTCCTGCAGAAACAACACTCAAGGAAGCAAACGATATTATATGGGATAATAAGCTTAATTCTCTTCCCATTGTTGACAAAAAGGGTAACCTTATGTACTTTGTTTTCCGTAAGGACTATGTAAAGCACAAGAGCAATCCCAATGAGCTTCTTGACAAGGATAAGAGATATATGGTAGGCGCAGGTATCAATACCCGTGACTACGCTCAGCGTGTTCCTGCACTTGTTGAAGCAGGTGCTGATGTTCTTTGTATTGACTCATCAGAGGGATATTCCTGCTGGCAGGCAAACACAATAAAGTGGATCCGTGAAAATTACGGTGATACGGTTAAGGTAGGCGCAGGTAACGTTGTTGACAGAGAAGGCTTCCTTTTCCTTGCAGAAGCAGGCGCAGACTTTATCAAGGTAGGTATCGGTGGCGGTTCTATCTGTATTACCCGTGAAACAAAGGGTATAGGCAGAGGACAGGCTACTGCTATCATTGATGTTGTAAATGCAAGAAATGAATATTATGAAAAGACCGGTATATATATTCCTGTATGCTCCGACGGCGGTATCGTACACGATTACCACATCACGCTTGCTCTTGCTATGGGCTCAGACTTCGTAATGCTCGGCAGATACTTTGCCCGCTTTGATGAAAGCCCCACAAACAAGCTTATGGTTAACGGTGCTTATGTTAAGGAATACTGGGGTGAAGGCTCCAACCGTGCACGTAACTGGCAGAGATATGATCTCGGCGGCAGCACAAAGCTTTCATTCGAAGAAGGCGTTGACTCATACGTAACCTATGCAGGTCCTCTTCATGATAATGTTGAAAAGAGCCTTTATAAGGTTAAGTCTACAATGTGCAACTGCGGTGCTCTCTCAATTCCCGAGCTTCAGGAAAAGGCAAAGCTTACACTTGTTTCTTCCGTAAGTATCGTAGAAGGCGGCTACCACGACGTAACTCTCCGTACAACCTCAAATTCAAGAAACTGATGCGATATACAAAAAAACCTCTTGCCCGGCAAGAGGTTTTTTTTGTTAATATATATGTAAATTGCCCGAAATAAGTGAGTAAGCTTCATATAACAAGAACCCCCTATCCCAAGAATTGGGGTAGGGGATGATAAATTGTAAGATTTTTTCTTGATATCAATTCGGTTATCAGCCTGCAACAAAATAGCTTAACTGATTTACAAGGGAATCTGCTCTGGTCATTGATGCATTATTCATAAAGATAATATCATTTACATCATACTGTGACAGGAATGAACCGAGAGTGCCGTTATAGTATCTGTAGTCAATTACATATACGGTTTTATAATGATAAATAAGGAAGGGCACAAAAGCATTACCGAAGCTTTCTTTGATAACAACACAGCTTTCACCTTCGGTTTTGTCTTCGTTTGTTATTACAGAGAAAGGATTATCACCGCTGATGAATGTGCTGTATTTGTTGGAGGCTATAGCATCCGTTTCATCATAGAAAACAGGTAATTCATAGGTCTGACCGGATTTATCGGTAACCATCATATTATACGTACAGGGAGGCATATATGCATCAACTCTGTCGGGGGTGGACTTCATTGCACTTGAGCCCGATTCGTTATAGAATGTGCCGAGGAAGCCGTCAAAGCTCCAGATTTCGTAATCGGTAAGCTGAAGGGGAGTAATGCCCTTTGTTTCACAGAATACGTTGTATGCATAATAAGCTCCGAGTGCAGTCCAATGGTGGTCTGTACGGAAGTAAACATATTCGTCTCTGTGTTGCTTGATAAGATCAAAGCAGTTGAAAACCTTAACATTATCTGCAGTCTGAGAGAAAATGAAGTCAAGTGCATCCTTCTGCTCGGGCATATTGAGCTTTTTACGCTCTTTTTCGTTCATTGTGATGTCTGTGCTTGTGGGGGCAACTGATACATATACATTACGGTTTTCGCCGTATTTTGCTGCTGCCGTGTTAATGGTTTTTGCGTAGTTTTCAGCGGTTGACTGAACGAAATTGTAATATTCAAAGCCTGCATTGTCGCATACAACAATGCTTCCGAGCTTTTCGACATTCTGAACATCGCCCTTGTCCGGAGGATAGGTTACAACCTCAGGCAGAGTTTCTGCTTCTGCGGGAGCTTTTGTCTCACCGTTTTCTCCGGTTGTGTCTTCTTTTATCGGGATTTCATCACCTGCTGCACCCTCGTTGAAGCCTGCCTTGACACCTGAAGTGCCCAGCAGATTCTGGAGCCCCGTATTGATGTCCATAAGCTTATCCCTGAAGGGTACCGTATCGGAATACCATGATGAAATATCGGCAAAATAATCACCGCTGAATAATGCACTGAAGGAAAACGAAGGGAATTTTGCAAGCTCTCTTTTTTCTCTTTCGGATACTGTAGGTCTTAATGGTATCATAAGGCATATTGTGCCGATAATTATAAATGTAAATGCGCTGACACAGATTTTTACGATTCTGTGCTTAAATGAAGAGGATTTCTTTTTCATTGTATGTTCTCCTGCTTAAAATTGGAAGTAAAGGAAGGGATTGTAGGAATCGCCTACGAGAGAGATTGCCGAGAGAATTACAAGCAAGGGCGGGAAAGCTATATCTGCAATCCTGTATGCATAATTTGCAGCAATGTTTTTCTTTGCAAGTGATATGAGAATACGTTTTGCAAGCTTGACGATGGGAGTACATGCGAATACGCAGATTATGAAGAATATGATATAGCCTACCGAGAATGAGAATGCCTCATAGGTAAATATACGGTTTCCGTTAAGTCCGAACATACCTTTCAGCACTGTTGAAAGAATGGAAAAATCGGTGAATTTGAAGAATACCCAACCGAAATAAACAGCAGTAAGAAGATAAATCCTGCCGAAAATTTTATTCTTGTTAAGCTTGTTCAGAAGGAAGAATTTTTCTATTATCAGCAGCACGAAGAAGTAAAGTCCCCAAAGAACAAAATTCCATGCTGCACCGTGCCACAGACCGGTAAGCGCCCATACGACAAAGATATTGAATATTTGTCTGAGCTTCCCTTTTCTGTTTCCCCCTAAGGGGATATATACATAATCCCTGAAGAATGTGCCGAGAGACATATGCCATCTTCTCCAGAATTCGGTAACTGAGGTTGAGATATAAGGGTAGTCGAAGTTTTCCTTATAATGGAAGCCGCACATAAGTCCCATACCGATTGCCATATCCGAATAAGCAGAGAAATCAAGGTAAATCTGGAGCATATAGAAAGCCATACCTACCCATAGCGCCAGTGCACTGCGTCCGCCCATTGCTGTGAGATTTTCTGTGAGAAGCTCTGCATTTCCGATTGCGGCATCTGATAAAAGAAGCGTGTCAACTACAGCGCCGCAGCCGTTTGCAAGGATAGATTTTTTGGCAAGACCACAGGAAAATCTTGTAAGTCCCTTTGAAATCTCGGTAATGTTTTCTTTTCTCTGTGTAAGCTCATTTTCAACATCGCCGTAACGGACAATAGGACCTGCAATGCACTGATGGAAAAGGCTTGCATATAAGAGAACTCTGCTGAACCGCTTCTGAGCGGGTACTTCTTTTCTGTAAACATCAATAACATAAGTAAGAAGCTGGAAGGTATAGAATGATATGCCTATGGGCAGCTGAACCGACGGAACAGGTATATCAGAACCGAAAAGTCCGTTAATGTTTTCTACCGCAAAGCCGATATATTTGAAATAACCTATGGAGCCTATGCAGACAACAACGGCAGCAGTAAGCCAAAGCTTTTCCTCATTTTTGTTTTTTGAGGTTTCAATAAGTCGTGAGAATATCCAACACAGAAATGCCATTGCCACAAGCAGCAGTATGTAGACAGGCTCACCCCAGGCGTAGAATATAAGAGAGAAAACCAGAAGAATCAGGTTTTTTGTCTCTGTGGATTTACACAGATAATAGCAAATAAGATTTGCGGGTAAAAAAGCAAAACAGAAAAACAGACTTGAAAATACCATTTGAAAAAATCCTTTATCTGAACATCATTTTTGTTATTCCGGCAGTTACGGTAATAAATATATTATCCAACAAAAAAAAGAAAAAAACAACCTTAAAATTATATTATATTCTAAAATCGTAATAATCAACAAAAAACGGCATTTTGTTTTTAAATGTAATAAAATAAATAACAATAATGTTGTGTTTTTATTCGAAAGTTTGATGCTTTATATTGTATTTTTGTTTGGTTTATGGTATTATCTTTTTAATTATGAAAAAATTCTTTTGGGGGCTTATTGATGAAAAAGGTTCTGTCAATGCTGAAGCCGCATAAATGGACGCTTATACTGTCTATTATATTTGCGACCGTCAATACGGTTATGCAGCTTCTCATTCCCTTATATACCAAAAATATTATGGCGGAGGGTATACTTGTCTATAATATGGACAGGCTTATTGAACTGTGTTTTATAATGCTGGGCTTTACGCTGCTGAGTATTATTACATCAATACTCAATACTTATTTTTCAACAAAGACCTCAGTCGGATATTCCATCACTCTCAGAAACTACATATTTGATAAGGTATCCCGTCTTTCTCAGAGTGATATTGACAAAATAGGTGTTGCTTCCCTTGTTACAAGAACAACAAATGATGTGCGTCAGGTTCATGATGTTGTGTTGTCAACACTCAAATCCCTTGTGCCGATTCCCATAATGCTTGCAGGCGGTCTTGTTATGGCTTTTTCTCTGAAGCCCGAACTCGCAAAGCTTTCTTTGTGGAGTATTCCTGTTGTTGCTGTGCTTGCAATTGTTCTGATTTCAATAATTATTCCTATTTATTCAAAGGTGCAGAAGCTTACGGATAAGCTCAATCAGATAATGAGAGAGAAAATAAGCGGTATAAGAGTTATACGTGCCTTCAATAAGACTGAATATGAGGATGAAAGATTTGATAAAACAAATCTTGAGCTGACAGGCATTGCACTTAAGGCTTCAAGAATTATGGCAGGCTTTTTGCCTGTAATCACAATGGTTCTTTACGGTCTTATATGTGCTCTTATATATAAATACATAATGACCTCAAATGATCTTGATGTTGTTACGCACAAGGAAGAAATTCTTAACACAATCCCCGATATGCAGGCGTTTATTGCATATTTTGCACTTATTATCGGTGCAATAACCTCGGTTGCTTCAATTATTGTTTCGCTTCCCAGAGCAATGATTTCAGGTAAGAGAATCAAGGTTATTATGGAAGCTGTTTCCGAGGTTCAGCCCCCCGAAAATCCTGTTACTCCTAAGGAAGAGGATAAAGGTCTTCTTGAATTCAGAAATGTAACCTTCAGATATAAGCCTGTAGTACAGGAAGAAAAGAAGAAGTTTTCTCTCAAGAAAAAGAAACCGAAAAAAGACCCCGGACCTCCTTTTGAAATAAAAAATATCTCATTTACCTCACGTCCCGGTGAGACAACCGCAATAATCGGTATTACGGGCAGCGGTAAAACAACACTGTGTAATCTTATTCCCCGTCTGTATGATGTTACGGAGGGTGAAGTAAGACTCGCCGGAGTTAATATAAAGGATATTGCCCCCGAAGAAATAGGTAAGAGAATTGCATTTATTCCTCAGACAGCATTCCTTTTCAGCGGCAGTGTTGCCGATAATATAAGATTCGGCAAGCGAGATGCCACAGACAGCGAGGTATGGAAGGCTCTTGAAATTGCTCAGGCAAAGACATTTGTTTCCGAAATGCCCGACGGTATCAACTCTTTTGTTGCTCAGGCAGGTAAAAACTATTCCGGTGGTCAGAAGCAGCGTCTTGCTATTGCCCGTGCGATTGTAAAGGGTGCGGAAATTATTGTTTTTGACGATTCGTTCTCAGCACTTGATCTTGCAACCGATGCAAGACTCAGAGCATCTCTGAGAGAAAATCTTTCTGATGCAAATATTATTATAGTTGCCCAGCGTGTGGGCACGGTGCTTAATGCCGACAGAATAATAGTTCTCGATAACGGTGAGGTTGTAGGGCAGGGAACTCATAAGGAGCTTCTTGAAACCTGCGAAACCTACAGGGAGATAGTTGTCACACAGCTGTCCGTGGATGCACTGAGGGAGGTGGAAGGCGATGAGTAAGAAGAAAATTTTCTCCGTTCCCGAGGAAGAGTACAGAAGCCGTTATGCTGAATACCGTACCCATAAGGAAGAGGAAAATAAGCCCGAAAATGCAAAACGCACCTTCTTCCGTTTTCTTTCACTCATAAAGCCTCATATTTTCCCTATGATTGTGGTTGTTGTCTCCGCATGTCTCAGCACCGGATGTAATGTTGTGGCTCCCGAGTATATGGGTAATATAATTACTATTCTGCAAGGACAGATAGATAACAGAATAGCAACGGGCGCTCCCATTGATATATCAACAACCTTCTCTCCGCTTATAATGCTTGCTGCACTTTACGGCGGTGCAAGTATATTCACCTTTATTCAGGAGTTTGTTTCTGCAGGTGTTTCGCAGAAGCTTGTTTGCGGCTTAAGACAGGATCTTAATCAGAAGCTTTCAAGACTTCCCCTGTCCTACTTTGACAAGCAGACAAAAGGACAGGTTATTTCAAAGATAATCAACGATATCGATAATGTTAGCGGAAGCCTGAAAAGCTGTATACTTACTGTTATGACAAGTATTATTCAGGTTGTCGGTTCATTTGTGATGATGGTTCTTACCGGTAATATTCCGATGACATTTGTTGCAGTGTGCCTTGTGCCCGTATCGGCATTTATTTCCTATAAGGTGTCAAAGGTGTCAAAGGTATGGTTCAGACGCTATTGGGATACCATGGGTGATCTTAACGGACATATCGAGGAAATGTATGCAGGCCATACAATTGTGCGTATGTTCGGTCACGAGGATGAATCTGTTAAGGAATTCAGAAGCATTACCGAAAGACTCGGTCATAACTCCTTTATGGCAAATATGATATCGGGTATACTTAATCCCGTACTTACTCTGATAAAGAATATAAATTATGTTTCACTGTGTGTGTTGGGCGGCTTTTTCTATATCGGAATTCATGAAGGCAAGCTTTCCCCCAATGCCTTCGGAGGAATAGGAGATATCTCAAAATTCCTTTCATATTCTTCTAATTTCTCAACTCCCATTATCAATATGTCAAAGATTATAAACTCCATACAGTCTTCTCTTGCATCGGCTGAACGAGTCTTTAATATGCTTGATGAAATCGACGAAATCCCCGATGTTACTGATAATGAACCAACTCAGCTTTCGGAAGGACTTGTTGAGTTTACGGATGTATCCTTCCGTTACGTTGAGGACAGACCTCTTATTGACGGACTTTCATTTACCGCAAAACCCGGAAGCATTACCGCTATTGTCGGCCCTACGGGTGCAGGTAAAACAACCATAGTAAATCTGCTTATGCGTTTTTATGATATCAGAGCAGGCAAAATTACCCTTGACGGAACTGATATTTATACAATGTCCAGAGATGCTCTCAGAAGCAACTTTGGTATGGTGCTTCAGGATACATGGCTTTTTAAGGGTACTGTTAAAGAAAATATCAGATACGGCAGACCCGACGCTACGGACGAAGAAGTGTATGAAGCTGCAAAAACGGCACAGATTTATGATTATATTATGACTCTGCCTGATGGCTTTGACACACTTCTTACGGAGGATGCAACAAATATTTCACAGGGACAGCGTCAGCTTCTTACAATTGCCCGTGCGGTAATAGTAAATCCCAGAGTGCTTATTCTGGACGAGGCAACCTCTTCTGTTGACACAAAAACTGAGCAGAAAATACAGGTTGCAATGGATGCTCTTATGAAGGGCAGAACAAGCTTTGTTATTGCTCACCGTCTTTCAACAATAAAGAATGCGGATAATATTCTTGTTATGAAAAAGGGTGCAATAGTTGAACAGGGCACGCATGATGAGCTGCTTAAGGCAGACGGCTTTTATGCACTTTTGTATAATTCACAGTATACAGACGGTATTCCGCCTGAAGATTAATTAAAATAACCGGAGGTTTTTATTATGCTTAAAGGTATTCCCGCAATTATTTCCCCTGAACTTCTTAAAATTTTATGTGAGATGGGTCACGGTGATGAAATTGTTATAGGAGACGGCAATTTCCCCGCAGCTTCCTGTGCACAGAGACTTATCCGTATGGACGGTCACAATGTTCCCGAAATTCTTGATGCTGTTTTGCAGCTTTTCCCTCTTGATACATATGTTGATGCTCCCGTAGGTCTTATGGCTACAACAAAAAATGATCCCACTCCCGAAATCTGGGCAACCTATCACGAAATTGTTGATAAAAACAACGGTGAAACTGCGTTTGAAGAGGTTGAAAGATTCGAATTCTACGAAAGAACAAAGAAGGCCTATGCTGTTATTGCTACAAGCGAAAAGGCACTTTATGCTAATATTATTCTTAAAAAGGGTGTTATCTGATGGAATATGTATATATTCTCTTTCTGCTGATTGATGTTGTTATGGCGCTTCGTTTTATGTATAAGGATTTTTCCATGAGACAGAAGCTGCTGACATCGGCTCCCTTTGTTATATCAGGCTTTTGGCTTACGCTTATGTGCAATCCCGTAAATCTGAAGTATGCATGGCTTATTGTTGCCGGTCTTTGCGCTTCGTTTATCGGTGACTGGGTGCTGAGATATGACCTTTTCGGCATGAAGGGACTCCCCGGTATTATTGCTTTTGCTGCAGCACACATACTTTATATAACAGCTTATGCGGTAAGAGTGCCTCTCAGACTCAGTGATCTTGTTCTTATTGTGCCCTGGGCAGTAATGCTGACCTTGGAAATTCTTGCAAAAAAGAAGATGAACATAAACCTCGGTGCAACAGCACCTGCCGTGCTTGTGTATGCTATGATAATTGATGCTATGGTGGTGCTCGGTATAAGGGCGGCTGTGCTTACTATGGGCAGCGGAATGTCAATTTTCAGAAGCATCATTCTTATCGCAGGCGTAATTATGTTCATTATTTCCGATGCAGGTGTCTGTCTTATGATGTTTGACGGCAGGAAAGAAATAAAGACAAAGAAAAAAACATACAGACTCAACTCATTCAATGTTGTGACCTACTATGGCGGACAGATGCTTATTGCAGCAAGCGTGCTTGTATAAGCTCTGCTTTTCGGTTGTTCTGATATGAGATTTTGCAGAATAAACAGCAGTCTGTGATTTATTATATTGTTTTTTCAGGTGATAGATATGAAAAAAGTTTTAGCGTTTGATTTTGGTGCTTCTTCGGGCAGAGCTATTCTCGGTACTTTTGACGGAAATAAAATCAGTCTTGAGGAAATTCACCGTTTTTCCAATGACCCTGTAAAGGTGAACGGCACCTTCTATTGGGATGTGCTTCGTCTTTTCCATGAAATCAAGCAGGGTATTCTTAAGGCAAAGGCTCTCGGAGGCTTTGATTCAATCGGTATTGATACCTGGGGTGTTGATTTCGGTCTTCTTGATAAGGACGGAAAGCTTCTCGAAAATCCCGTGCACTACAGAGATGAGAGAAACACGGGGATGGTAGAAAAGTCTGCAGAGTTTATTGCAAGAGAACGTCTTTATGAGCTTACGGGGATTCAGTTTATGGACTTCAATACCTGCTTCCAGCTTTTAAGTCTTAAGCTTAACCGTCCCGAATTGCTCAAAAAGGCGGATACACTTCTTTTTATGCCGGATCTTCTGGGATATTTTCTTACGGGCAAAAAGTGTGCCGAATATTCAATTGCAACAACATCTCAGATAGTTGATATAAAAACAAGACAGTGGAGTGAGGAAATCTGTAAGGCATTTGGAATTCCCGATAATCTTCTCCCTGAAATTGTAAAGACGGGAAATGTGCTCGGTAATCTCAGTGATGAAATCTGTGAAGAGCTTGGTGTACCTTCCGTGCCCGTAATTTCTGTTGCAGGCCACGATACTCAGTCAGCTGTAACAGCAGTTCCCAGTCTTGAAAAGGATTTTGCATTTATCAGCTGCGGCACATGGTCATTGTTCGGTACTGAAACCGATGAGCCTATTGTTAACGAGGAATCTCTCTCATTTAATATTACTAACGAGGGCGGTTATGATTATACAACCGCATTTCTTAAAAACATCTGCGGACTCTGGCTTATTCAGGAAAGTCGCCGCCAGTGGATAAGAGAGGGTAAGGAGTATTCTTATGCCGAGCTTGAAAAAATGGCTCTCGAATGTGAGCCCTTCAGATGCTTTATTGACCCTGATGCTCCCGATTTTGTTGCTATGGGCGATCTTCCTGCAAGAATAAAGGATTTCTGCCGCAGAACAGGGCAGTATGTGCCCGAAACCGTAGGTGAGGTTGTAAGATGTATATACGAAAGTCTTGCGCTCAAATACCGTTATGTTTTAGGCGGTATCGAAAAATGTACAGGTAAAAAATATCCTCATATCAATGTTGTAGGCGGCGGCACAAAGGACGGTCTTCTTCTGCAGATGACATCTTCATCCTGCGGTATTCCCGTTTACGGAGGCCCCATAGAAGCTACCGTTTTCGGCAATATTGCAATTCAGCTTATGGCTACTGGTGAAATCAGTGATATAAGCGAAGCAAGAAGAATTATTGCCGAGGGTGAAAACTTAAAGAAATTTATGCCCGTGGATACGGAAAAGTGGGCAGAAGTTTCAAAGGAATATGAAAAGTATATAGTAGGATAATATGGAACTTACAGATATAAATGTTATAAAAAGAATACTTGGCAGACACGGTTTTACATTTTCAAAGGCTTTGGGACAGAATTTTCTTGTTGATCCTACCGTGTGTCCCCGTATGGCTGAGATGGGAGGCGCAGCTGCAGGCAGCTGTGTTATCGAAATCGGTCCGGGACTCGGAGTGCTTACCGTTGAGCTTGCAAAAAGAGCCGATAAGGTTATAACCGTAGAGCTTGATACAAGACTTATTCCCGTGCTTGCTGAAACTCTCAGTGACTACAGAAATGTTGAAGTAATAAATGCCGATGTTCTTAAAACAGACCTTCATCAGTTGATTGCCGATAATTTTGACGGTAAAAGCGTGAACGTCTGTGCCAATCTCCCTTATTATATTACTTCCCCCATACTTATGTATCTGCTTGAACGTAAGCTTCCCGTTGAAAATATTACGGTTATGGTACAAAAGGAGGCTGCAGACCGCCTTTGCGCAAAAGTCGGCTCAAGAGATTCGGGTGCTATTACCGTAGCTGTGAATTATTATGCCGAAACGGAAGTTCTTTTTGATGTCGGCAGAGAGTGTTTTACACCGTCTCCCAATGTTGATTCCTGTGTAATAAGACTTAAGGTCAGAAAAAATCCTCCCGTGCAGGTGCAGGATGAGGAGTTTTTCTTCAGAATGGTAAAGGCCGCCTTTTCGCAGAGAAGAAAAACTGCTTCAAACGGTATATCATCAGGTATGGGTATATCCAAGGATAAGGTTGCCGAGGCTCTTACGCTATCGGGACTTTCTCCCACGGTGCGTGCGGAAGCGCTTACTATGGAAGAGCTTGCTTTGTTAGCAGATAATTTATTGAAGGTAAAATAAAATGAGTAAATTTATTGTTGTTGAAGGTCTTGACGGTACAGGAAAGACCACCCAGATAAAAATACTTGCTGATTACATAAGAGGTAAGGGCAGAGATGTTGAAATAACAGCTGAGCCCACCTCACATCCTACAGGAAAGCTTATCAGGAGAATCTTGTCAGGCGAGGTTCCCTCTGACCCGTGGGCACTTGCTTCACTTTTTCTTTCAGACAGAATAATTCATAATATTAATCCTGAAGACGGTATTGAAAAGATGTTGTCAGATGGTAAGACAGTGATATCTGACCGTTATTATTATTCTACGTTTTCTTATCAGGGACACGAAACTGATCTGCAATGGGCTATGGATATGCATTTTGCCTGTCCTGAAATAAGAAAGCCGGATCTTGTGCTGTTTCTTACGATGTCTCCTGAACGATGCATTGAAAGAATCAGGGCAAACCGTCCCGATGATGCAATAGAAATATATGAAAATACCGAAAGTCTTACAAAAATCAGCCGTCAGTTTGACACGATTTTTGAAAAACTCAGGGACAGAGAGAATATTGTATATATTGATGCATGGGGAACGATAAAAGAGGTCTCACAAAGACTATTTGATGCTTATGACAGATACTGCGGTGATTGATTATGAAAAGAAAGCTGATTCTTTTTGATTTTGACGGAACTGTGATTGATAACAGTGAGGGGATATATAATTGTATAAGGTATGCTCTTGCTGAGAAAAAGCTGCCGGAGCCCGATGAAAAGGTGCTTCGTTCCTTTGTCGGTCCTTCTCTTTTTGACAGCTTTATGAGTCATTGCACTGATGATAAGGATACTGCAGAGGAGCTTGTAGCTCTTTACCGTAAACGATATGCACCCGTAGGCTCAACGGAGCTTGTTGTTTATGACGGAATGAGAGAGCTGCTTGCAAAGCTTCGCAAAGACGGGTGTAAAACAGCAGTCTGCTCAAGTAAGCCTTTTGCATTTGTTGAAAAAATCGCAAAGGAACAGGGACTTTATGAGCTTTTTGACGGTCTTTTCTGCCCCGGCTTCGGTTCGCACGTTTCCGATAAAACAGGTCTTGCTCTTGAAGCAATCAGCCATTTCGGAGTAAATAAGGAAGAAACCGTGCTTGTGGGTGATACACGCTTTGATATCGAGGCTGCCGACGGTGCGGGTATAGATTGCATCGGTGTGCTTTACGGCTTTGGTGAAACGCACGATATGGAAAATGCCCGCTACAAAGCAGAGAATGCTGAGGGTATTTATACCGTTATTGCAGGTGAAGAAAAATGAGCAGAGCAGTGATATTCGGCGGGGGAGTATATGACAATAATTTCCCCGTGCTTACGGATGAAGATTATATAATTGCCGCTGATGCGGGTTATGAAATTCTTGAAAAACGGGGAATTATTCCGCATATTACAATAGGGGATTTTGATTCTTCAAAAAAAATTCCTTCCGAAAATGTTGTGGTGCTTCCCGTTGAAAAGGATGTAACAGATACTCACGCAGCGGTGAATATTGCCCTTGAAAAGGGATTTGATGAAATAGCCGTTTATGGCGGAATGGGCGGAAGACCTGATCATACATTTGCAAATTTTACCCTTGCGGCTTTTCTTGCTGTAAAGGGGGTAAGGGCATATTGTACGGGAGAGGGGTATACGGTTACCGCAATCAGGGATTCAGCTGTTATTATAGAAGGAACTCCCGGGAAAACCGTATCTGTTTTTTCTTGGAGCGAAAAATGTGAGGGCGTGACTCTTAAAGGGCTTAAGTATGCCCTTGAAAAAGCAGAGCTTACAAATACCTATGCACTCGGAGTGAGTAACAGCTTTGTTGATGATAAAGCTGAAATATCCGTTGAAAAAGGCATATTGCTTGTTATGTTTGAAAATTAAGTTTATCTTAAGTTTTGTAAATTAATATACTTCGGATAAAAAAGTATTGCAAAATTGCAAGCTCAATGATAAACTTTATTGACTATATTTTGTAAAAGTGAATTTTATTGTTTCGGAGGCTTAAAAATGAACGACGATTTTAAAAAGCGCTATTTCCCCGACAGTGAAGATGCTGATAATACTGTTGAAAGCACAGACGAGGAAGCTGCAGCAAAAGAGGCAGAGGCAGAAGAAAATGTTGCCGAGGAGATTTCTTCCGAGGAAAAAGAGCTCAATGATGAGCTTGAAGCTCTGAGAGACACTTTCCAGGAAAAGTATGATGAAACTGTTGAAGAAGCTGCAAACGGTCCCGTTATCCAGGAGCTTGAAGAAGGCACAGAGGAAGAGAATGAGGAAGACAGCGAAGAAAATGAAGCTGATTATGAAAAATCAGCAAAGCCCAAAAAAAAGAAAAAGGGTCTTAAGGCTGTTCTTATTGCAGTTCCTCTTGCTGTTGTTCTTATTCTGGTAGGATCTCTTCTTGCCTATGTTGTTATATCTGTAAAAGAACCTGATTTTGCTGCATTTGTAAACCATTATTCAAATGCCGTAAACAGTGATGACTTTGAAGACAGTATTTCTTATTATGAAAGTGCACTTGCCCTTGCAAAGGATGAAAATTCTATAATTTCAAAGTTTGCATCACATCTTGCTCTCAAGGAAGAGGCTGTTGTGCTTACATATGAAAATCAGGGCTTTGCAGCAGCATATTCTTATATGAAGTCCAAAATGACCGAGGATGAGATTGCTTCACCCACAACCCCCAAGTTCAAAAAGTTTGTCGGTATTGTTGACGAAATCAATGAATTCGGACTTGCAGCATTTGCAAAAGTGTTTGAAAATGCAAAGGATGCAACCGAAGTGCCTGAAGCAGACGTGCTTTCCGAAGGACTTTCAATTCCCTCCGAGCTTAAAACTGAGGCAGGGGAAATTCTTTCTTCAATTGCATCCGGCTACATATTCAATAAGGCTGCAAAGAATATAACTGATTCTCTTACCGCGGTAAACTATTACGGTGAAGCATATTCTCAGCTTGTATCATTCGGTGTTGACTCGCATAAGCTTGCTGAAAATATTGCTGTTGCACTTTATGATAACGGCTTTGTTATAGAAGCAGCAACTCTAATCTCTGTAGCTATCAACCCCGAAAGTGAGGTTGTTAATGAGGAATTCACAAGAGTGAAGACTGCTCTTGAGGTATTCTCAGGCTATGATGTTTCCGTATATGATGTTGCTGTTGAAGCAAAAGAAGCTGAAAAGACACAGCAGGCTGATGTTGTTGCTCTTATTAAAGAAAAGGCAGATATGCCTGACAGTGATGCTGAGCTTCTTGCAGGTCTTGTTGTATACATATTTGATGCATTCAAGGCTGAAGAAGAGCATAATCTCACACAGGCTGCTACTGTCTATGCAACACTTACATCCGTGCTGCAGGCTCTTGATATGGCTGACTGCTCCGTAACTGTAAAAACTGCGGAAATAATGTTTGCTGCAGGTAATCTCAATGAGGTACAGAGCCTTGTTTCAGCTCTTACTGATGAAATTACGGCAGATGCAACGGATGAAGAAAAGGCTGTTCTGGATAATATCAATGAGGCTTTCACCGCTCTTGATGCTGCAAGTGCCGTATTTAACCCCTATTATTCGGAATATTATCAGGGCGGAGCTCCCATTGATTTTGATAAGCTTGAAACTGAGCTTAACGAAACCTTCGGTGCAGATGCTACCGACTATGAAAAAGGCTTTATGTATTATGTTCTTCATGTAGCTGCGCAGCTTACCGAAAAAGAAGGCAGACTTGCATATCTTGATTCTATGAAGAGCTATGTTCCCGATATGGTATTCCTTTACGGCTACAGCTATCTTGATGAATATACCAGAGCAGGTAATCTTTCAGCAGCAAAGAGTCAGGCTGAGGCACTTCTTGCAGTCAATATTGCTGATGAATTTGCAAACAGCGTAATTGCTTATTGTCTCAGAGCAGAGGGTGACCTTGACGGCTCCGTTGAGGCGGCTCTTAAGGGTATCGAGCTTTCCGGTTCATCCGCAAACTGTGCAAAGCAGCTTGCTGTTGCTTATATGCTCAAGGGTGATTTTGAAAGTGCATTCGGCTATGTTACTTCAATGTATTCAAACGGTATGTCTATTGACAGCTGTGATATGATTCTTGTATTCAATCACTTCTATAAGGGTGAGGATGAAGCAATCAGAACAGAGCTTGATGCTCTTGTATCCGAAGTAAATCAGGCTTACGCATCCTACGGTGTGTCCTCTTATGCAGATACAACCGCAATCATTGAAGGCACAAAGACACTTGAAGATGTCTTTATGGGCGGTAATTACGATCTCTCTGATGATTAATAAAAAAGAGTAAGAAATTTCCAGCAAAGAAAATGCACGGAAGCCTGAAGTTTCCGTGCATTTCCCGTTGGTCTTCAGCAAAGACACAACCCCCGGTTCTACCGGGGGAATTAAAATGCTTTAGTAAAAACAAAATGTGGCGAGCAATGGCAAGCCACAAAAATATAGAGAAAAAGCTTAACCTCCGAGTATAATAGAAATGGTTTG
>JAZNEX010000020.1:0-1677 GCA_045588855.1 Acutalibacteraceae bacterium | reverse complement strand
TAACAGACACCGTAAAGGCATCTGTTATTTCTTCTGTCTAATGGTGTATAAGGCGATACCGCCCATAATATAGTATCATCGGCTGCTCAAAACAACCGTTTATTGCGGCTTTGTTGATACAAATTTGCGATTTGTATATTTTGAAAAACAACATATATCCACTGCAATTAATGAAAAATAGTGAAAGAATAGTGAAATTTTAATGGAATTTTTCTTTTTGATGTGATAATGTGTTCAGCAACAATCAGTGGTATGATATCCTTTATTGTTAGTTCTTGTAATTATTGTTGTAATGTGTTAAAGTAATCTTAAATTAAGTTTTAATAAGTTTTTGAATCTTTTGTGATATTATTGTGAAAAAAGCAGGAGGATATGATGTATGTTTAAAAGTTTTTTTGCTGGCATTCTTGCCTTTATTTTTTCAATTTTTCCGTGCGCAAACAACAAGGTGGAATACACCTGCAAAGAGGCGGTTGCTGTAACAGCAGAATTTGCTGAAAATGAAAGTGTTGCGATTGACACACCGAAGCCTGTTTTTGCGGTGGATATGCCGGAATCAGAGGTTATCTCGGTTAACGGATTGTCACGGCTTTCAATCAACGGTCAGCTTACGTCTCCCGTCCTCTTTTTCGGCAATACGGATTTCACGAATCCCAACGGTGTTACGACAAGTCAGGCAGGATTTGCCGCTGATGCGGGAATACATCTTCACTCAATTATTGAAAATATCAATTATTATGCCGACCTTGACAGCATCAGCGAGGCGGAATACAGACAGTTATACTCTCATCTTCACGAGAGCGTCAAGAGTATTACAGAGGGGGACCCGGATGCAAAAATCCTGCTTCGTGTCAAGGTGACAATGCCTGATACAGGCTCCATACCCGAAAGTGAAATAATACAGTATAAAGATAAAAGCATAAACTCCGGTGTTGTATCAATGGCGTCAGATTTGTTCAATGAAGAATCAAGCAGAAGGCTTGCTCATCTGGTTGATTATGTCAGCTCCAACGATGAGCTGTCGAAGCATATTATCGGATATCATCTTGAAAATAATGAATGGTTTCAGTATCTGTACCGTGAAAACGGACAGGACTTTTCAAACGCAAACAATGAAAATTTTGCCCGGTGGCTGAAAGTGAAATATCCGACAGACGGGGATTTGCAGAAAGCGTGGGGTAATCCTTTCGTGAAGCTTTCCACAGCGACTATTCCGAATAATCTCCCCGGCAACATTTATGACAACAGCAAGCTGTATAAAGATATTCTCTTTTACGGAACAAAAACGCAGAAATATGTTGATTATCATCAGTATATCTGTGACCTTACGGCAGCGCGCATTTCGAATCTTGCGCGTATTATCAAAGAGCGGACAGAAAACCGCGCTATCGTAATTTCTTTCTACGGTTATCAGTTTGAACTGTACAGCTCTCTTTCAGGACACCATAATCTGAATTGGCTGCTGTCTGACAAAAATATCGACGGCTTTGCAGGTCCGATCAGTTACAGAGACCGCAACGGAAGTTCATACGCTCCGAATTCACCTGTGGGTGCTACAGGTGCATATATGTCAACGGTTGACTCAATTCAGCGAAACGGAAAAATATGGTTTCAGGAAAGTGATGTGCGGACATTTATCAATCACACCGATGAGCCGTATGAAGATACTTTTTTAAC
>JAZNEX010000019.1:0-15767 GCA_045588855.1 Acutalibacteraceae bacterium | reverse complement strand
TGACAGTTTTTACTGTCGGTCTGCTTTGCATATCTTGATTTTAAGAAAAATCAGTTTTCAACAAATAAACAACATAAAAAATCATCCGAGACTCACAATATCGTGAATCTCGGATTTTTCAGGCTGTTTTTTTACAGCCCCTTTTTTTTCTGCGAAAGAGCAGTATAACGGTGCGTAAATGGGGGGTATTAAAAGCGAAAAGGTGCGTGACCGTACTGTTCGATAAATTGGAATTTGGCTATTAGTAAAATTCTTTTTTGATAGCCTTAACAACTGAGTTAAAAGTTGTTTTCGTTGCAAGATTACAAAGTAGATAACCAAATGCACACATAGCAAGCGGTATAAAAAGTGGGAAAAGGCTGTCCAAATTGGATGTGATGGCGAGAATAATAAAAAAGACTTCCATCGCCAGCAAGAAACTGAACCACAATGCCATAAAAACTCGCACAAATTTTACAGGCTGTCCAATCATTTGCAGCTCAGTTTGTGAATCGCGATTAGAAATAACGATATCAATTTCTGGTACAAAAGAATTTCTATATGGCATATTACGAAATGTTGGCTTCAAGCTGCAACCTGTGGGTTTTTGCCGATATGTGTAATCCCAATCAGTATGTTGGCGAATCACTTCTGGGAGAATTTCAAAACCGTTAGTAGAGATGTTTTTATTTATACAATGCGTTGCTATTTCAGTGAAAAGTTTCATTAAATTTCTTCTTTCCATAGATAGAAGTAGATAGACAAATTCTTATTTATCGAATTGATTATACCAGAAAACTATGAATTTTTCAATGACATATCGCTTGTGCGATATGATATACAGCTTGCGCCGCATGATATATTTGCGCCGCAAATATGATATAATATCCGTTCCCTTCATACGCGAAGCGTATATCATCTGCGAAGCAGATATTATAGTGTTAGCTATATCATCCGTGACCGTAGGGAACGGATATCATTGAAAAAAGTCGCCTTTGTCGGTAGACAAAGGTGACTTTTTTCGTGGCCCGCTCGAAGGGATTCGAACCCCCGGTCTTCAGAATCGGAATCTGCTGCGTTATCCAGCTGCGCCACGAGCGGATACAGATATTTTACAATAATTTTCAGTTGCAGTCAAGTGAATCATGTTTTGTTTATCCGACAAAAAGTATCCGTAAAAATTATTTATATTACCTGTTTCATTGAAATTAATTTTATGTTAATATTGTAAAGGGCGAAAAGATGCTGAAAATATATCAGGTAATACGGATAAATTATTATCTGCAAAGGGCTTAAACAGATTATAATAATCAAACGATATGAGGTGTAGGAAATGAAAAAATTACGTTTTTTTGCTGAGGACAGAACCTCTTATGCCGTTATTCTGTTTTTTGCAATTTTGTTGATTGATTTTCTTGCTGCCGTATCAGGCTTCGGCGGTTCATTGTTTACGCTTTTGTTTCTTGCCGACAATATATTTATGTTCGGTTCTTTTGAAAGTCTTATAATAAGTATCGGTTTTATTTGTTTTACCCTGCTGATGATAAATTATTCTTATCGGAACAATCATAAGAAAAAACTCAGGGCATTGGGCGCGGCAAATCTTATTATGTCTGTTCTGACCGTTGTTCTTAATTCAGTCTACTATCCTTTTATATATATGATATTTGATGCTCAGTCAAAAATTTCAGAAGAGTTTTTCAATATTCATTTTTCAGAGCTCCGTTATTTTCTGTCTTTGTTTATTTCCGTTCCCGTTTGCATTTATTGTTTTGTTCTTATCAGTAAGCTTAAAAACGGTGTATCCGAAAAACCTGTCTGCAAGCTTACATTCCGTATGACCTCCGTAATAATACTTTTGTCTTTTGTGCTGGCAGGTACAGCTTTTTGGTTTGTATGCAATATTTCCTATCAGGATATCTTTCATTGGTCAGGCTTTGCGGTAATGGCAGAAGAATTGTATAAGCCTGTAAAAAAAGAGCACAATCTTAAGGTTTTTGAAAAAATAACGGATGAGACAGATTTTTCGGCAGCCTGTGAGCTTTTAGTGCAGGAAGACTTTATTCCGCATACTGAGGTTGATAAGCATATAAACGATGTCGCAACGGCAGAATCAACGCTGCAGGATTTACGGGAACTTATGATTGATGAAAGCTCAGTTGTATTTACCTCAGCCGACCGTGAATATATTTCCTCTTTTAATGAATGTATTATAATATCTCCCTCTGAAGAAGGTAAGGTAAAATGTAAAAAAATCATAGAAGAGAGAAATGCTGTTTCCTATATAACCGAAAAAAAGGATATTGCAAAAGCAAAGACAGCTTTTGAAAAATTATCAATCGGAGAAGAAAAAGCTGATGCTCTGAAGAAAATCCAGAAGGCAGCGGATATTGTATGTGTCACTGCAGATTACAGCGGCAATACCGGAAGGGAAGTATATGAGCTTATAGCTTTCTCGGATTCAGGTTTTCTCAGCTATATTCATAAAACAACCTTTGAAGGTACTGTGGTTTTTGAAGACAGTGTGCTTACAGACGGAAAATATTTATGCCATACAGAAACTAACAGCGAAGACCCCGGAATACCTGTTGATAATTCCGAATATACAATCGGTAAATAACAAAAATATTTCTGCATATGCTTTGACAAAGCACAATCTTTCTGATAGAATACCTGAGAATTAAAATATTGATGAAAAGAGCTTAGTTATGGCAGAAATACTTGAAATTGTAATGATATTATCCTTTGGAGCATCATGGCCGCTTAATGTTATAAAATCCTACAAGGCAAGGACAACAAAAGGAAAAAGCCTTCCGTTCCTGTTGCTTATCTTTTTCGGATATATTGCAGGTATTGCTTCAAAGTTTATGAACGAAGTATACATGGCTTCATTTTCCGAAAAATGGTATGTGTTGTTTTTCTATTTCCTTAACCTGACAATGGTAGGAATTGATTTACTGTTATATGTAAGAAACTATAAGCTTGACAAGGTTGATAAAAAGTAATAAGCAAAAAGCAGAGTACGGCAGTTTTCCGTTCTCTGCTTTTTCTTGTTCAGCTTACATCTTTTTTTTCACAAATTCCATAAGATTGTTCCAGTCTTCTCTTGAGAAAAAGTGTCTGCCTTTTCTGAGAAAATATCCTATGTCACCGTCGTGGAACTTGTCACCTGCTTCAGGCTTTTTATTGTACACAAGCCCTTTCCCGAATGCAGAAGATGCATTGATACAGGCAAGGAATTCATTTTCGGGACATGCCCAGGCATCCTCAGTTGCAGAGCTTACCGAAAGGAAGTTCGGTGCAATGCAGGCAAGAAGAAAATGCTGGTCAAAGGGCATATTATCCTCGTTGTCTATATACTTTTTATAGTTTTCACAGAACCAATAGGGGAAGTTACGGCATATATCCCGGATAGTTTCTCCGGTGTTGCCTCTTGCAACAGCAGCACCGCCGCAGCCTGAGCAGTTTGAATGTACATATCTGAAACGGTGATCAAATGTACCTGCTACAAGTGCTGTTTTGCCGAGTCTTGAGTGACCGCACACGGCGGCATTATTCATATCAAGCCTCGGTTCGGTTTCTGCATAATCAAGAAGCCTTGAGGCTGCCCACGCCCATAACACAAGCTTTCCGCAGTCCTCGGGCTGTCTTTTTCCGTCAGGATAAAAAAGTCCTGCAAGACCGTCGGTAAAGTCATCATCGTCTGTGGTTACCTCTTTGAAATAAAGATTAAAGGCAGCAAAGCCGTTATCAAGTATTTCTTCTGCAGGGAAATAAAAATTCGGTATGTTTTTTTCGAAATTAAGATTTACGAAAAAGGGAAACGGGCCTTCTCCCTCGGGGAGCATCAGTGAAGCAGGGAAGGAAAAATCCTTTCCGTTTACGGAAACTGTTGTTGTGATTTCCCACAGCTTTCCCTTGCCGCCGAAAATATTATCATTTCTCAGCTGTGTTTTTTCAAAGCTGATTTTTTCGGGTCTGTCGGGCATAAAGCCGTATGCTTCTTTTTGTAAAATTTCCTGCATTTCATCATATGAAAGCAAAGAGGGGAGAGAGATATTTTCCATAAGCACCTCCGTAAACATCAGTGAGCGATTTTTTATTATCAGACAGCAAGTTTTTCTTCAAGCTCTCTTTTTATAATATTGAATTCGTGTGTAAGTCTTGCCATAAGATTTCTTATAAGTCTTACAAGCTTTTCGAAAATATTTTCTGTCTTAACCTCGGGCTCTTCACCTTCACCCATATAACAGCCTATATTGTTGCTTACAATTTCATTTCCGAAAAAGTCTGTTGTAAGACCGTCATCAATCTCCATACCCTTGCCGATAAGGGGAGAATTGATTGCAAGCTGATATGCTTCAATAAGCTCAGCTGCTGCAAAGCCGGGGTCTGTGTTCATAGCAAGGGGATCGCACATAAGATTGAGAGTATTGTAATAGCAGTTGTTTGAGTATGTGTTTCCTGCAGTGATTTCGTCTTCAAGTGTGCAGTTCATGGGAGCACCGTTATCTGCAACAAAAATATTGTTTGCAATAAGAGAGTTTGTCAGATGATAAAACTGAATTTCGCCGCTGTTTATAATTGTGTTGTTGTAAAATCTGAAATTATCCTCACCGTTTCCTGATGCCATAGCACTTCTGCCCTTGTTGTCATTTACGGAAAGGCAGTATCTTACGGTGTTGTTCTGCTGAGGAATTGTCTTTGCGTTGTTGCACATAAAGCGCATATTGTCATGGGAGTAAATGTACTGATATGTGCAGTTGTTTGAATCCGAGTCAAAGTCAACAGTCATACCGTCACCGTAGTTTTTCTGTCCTGAAATTTCGCAGTACTGGATTGTACTGTTTTCTGAGCCCCAGAACCACATAGCTGCCGTAAAATACTGAATGTTGCCGTTTTCGTCAAGACCCTCGCCCTGGCAGGTGTTTATAGCACGGCAGTTAGTTACAAGTGCGCCGTCACAGATACCAACAACCACAGCTTCCGCGTCCATTTCGTGGAAATAACAGCCTTCAACAAGAACACCTGTGTTGTATACGGGATCCTTCTCACCGTTCCAGGGATTCTGCTGATCATTCCATGAACCCCATATCATAAAGCCGTTTGCGCTGTCATAAACCTCACAGTTTCTGATTGTAAGGTCGTTTACGGAATAACGGGAATTTGCGGGAAGCCCCTTTACCATAACGGCAGCACGAGCCCCGGCAGCACCTCTTGAAAAATCGTCACGGGCAGTTACCTTGCCGTTGGGAAGACCATAGAAATAGACATTATCAACAGTGATTCCGACGCTTTCGGAATTGATTGTATCAATCCATATACCGCCGCCGTTTGGTGCGGTAATCTGAAGGTCTGATACTGTGATGTAAGAGCAGTCAATAAAAGTAAAAACCTCATCCGCATTATCTGTTCTTAAAACAGGTCTTTCTCCCTCACCGTAGGAAGAAATTGTAAAGGGTGCTTCCTTGGTGCCCTTGATATCAGTGAGTGTAACACAGCATTCATAAGTACCGCCTGCTCTGAAAAGCACGGTATCCCCGCCCTTAAGAGGAGAGGGACAGTTTGCAAAGCCGTCAAGGTCCTTCCATGCCTTATCGGAGCTTGTGCCTGCATTGGTGTTATCACCATCAATTGAGTCTACATAATAGGTGTTGCCTGTAAGTGCATTTGCGTCAGCTTTTTCGTTGAAAGCAAAGGGTAACAGAAGGAATGCGCACAATAAAATACTCAGAATTTTTTTCATAAAAACTTCTCCTTGTTGATATTAAAACCAAAATAACACATATGCGGAAAACTGTCAATAAAACAAAATGCATAATTTATTTGTTTTTATATATTTACTATGCATATTGTAAAGGAGAAAAATTTGTTGTATACTAAAATCGCAAATATTTAAAAACGGAGTGATACCCATGGCACAGTTAAAAATGTATTGGATTAATGACAAAAAAGTAGATCTTCTTCCTCTTCCCGAAGGTTATTCTTTTTCAAAATATACCTGCGAAGCAGATAAGATGGCTTGGGTCGAATGCTGCAGAAACGGTCTTGTAAGCGACGAAGCAACCGAGGCACAGTTTGACGACAGTATTTTAGGTATCGAAGCCTGCGACCCCTATGATGATGTTTTCTTCCTTGACTATAACGGAGAGCATATAGGTACAATTACGGCTATCAACCACACCGACCTTAATATGGGCAATATGCATATGGTAGGTATGAAAACCGAATTCAGAGGCAAGGGTCTGGGCAAATACCTTAACAACCGCTGTATCCATAAGCTTTCAGAGGAAGGCGTAAAGTTTATCCGTCTTACCACAGACGAATGGCGCAAGGGCGCAGTAAAGAGCTATCTTACATCAGGCTTTTTGCCCGTACAGTATGAAATGGGAATGGAGGAGCGCTGGCAGAAGGTTCTCGAGGAATACGGCATTGACAGTGTTGATATGCTTTATGAGGACTGCACACTTTATAAGAAGATTTACAGAGAATCTCTCGCAACAAAGGTAAAAATCGGTGTTGTAGGTGCAAGACGCGGACAGACAATGCTTAACTACTGTAAGACAGGCTTCAACTGTGAGGTTGTTGCTATCTGCGACAATGCTCCCGAATTCCTTAAGAATGCAAAGGAAAAATACGGTGAAGACGGCATTACATATTATGATAACTTTGATGAATTCATCAAGCACGATATGGACGGTATTGTTCTTGCAAACTTTGCAAATGAGCACGCTCCTCTTGCAATAAAGGCAATGAAGGCGGGCAAGCACGTTCTCAGTGAGGTTTTACCCTGTCAGCATCTTAAAGAGGCTGTTGAGCTTATCGAAGCTGTTGAAGAGACAGGTAAGATTTATGCTTATGCAGAAAACTACTGCTATATGCCTGCTCCCCGTGAAATGAGAATTCAGTACAGAGAGGGCAATCTCGGTAAGTTTGAATACGGTGAGGGCGAATATGTCCACAACTGTGAGCCCGGATGGCCCGGATATTCAAACTGCGACCCCAATCACTGGAGAAACACAATGAGTGCATTCTACTACTGCACACATTCCTTAGGTCCCGTTCTTCATATCACAGGTCTTCGTCCCGTAAAGGTGTCGGGCTTTGAAATCCCCTTCAATGACAGAATGTACCGTATGGGCGCATTTGCCGGTGCAATGGCAGTTGAAATGGTAACTCTCGAAAACGGTGCCGTTGTAAAGAGCGTGCACGGTGTAGGTCCTGCAAGAAATTCCGTATGGTATTCTGTTTACGGCTCCAAGGGCAGACTTGAAAGTGCAAGAGAGGATGCAGAAAAGGGCGGTGTAGGTACACTCTACGGCAACCTTGACAAAAACGAGGGTGACAATACATTTGAAGTAAAGGAAATCAACACTGATGACTCTCTTACAAAGCTTGCTGAGGAATCAGGCCACGGCGGTTCCGACTTCTATACAATGTACCACTTTATTCAGGCAATAAAGGGAAACCGCAACGCAGAAATTGTTGATGTATATGAGGCTATGGATATGTTCCTGCCCGGTCATTTCGGATATCTCAGTGCTATGAATAACAATCAGAGCTTTGATATTCCCAATCTTCGCGAAAAGAGTGAAAGAGACAAGTGGAGAAATGATACCACCTGTACTGTAAAAGAAAAAGCAGGTGATATGTACATCCCCTCATACTCCAAGGGCAACCCCGAAATTCCCGGAGAAGTATACGAAACACTCAGAGCAAAAAAAGAAAACAAAGCATAATTTATCGTTGGCAGACTAATGAAATATGATCATAAAGGGTGGTTTTGTGAAATACGATGTTCTCATTGTCGGCGGTGCTACTTCGGGCTCATTTTTTGCCCGCCGTATGGCCGAGCAGGGGTACAGTGTTGCTGTGCTTGATGCTTCGCCTGAAGAAAAAATAGGCTCTAAATACGACATTTTCCATGTATGTAAAAGAGATTTTGAAAACTTCGGTCTTCCGTTGCCTTCAAAGGAAGACGGTACATGGGCATTTGAATTCAGCGAAGGGCTTACCGCATCGCCCTATAACAATTACCCGAAAACAACCTATGATCCCATAATCGGAATGCATATGCACGAATATGTGCTTAAGATGAATCGCTGGGCAAAGGAAAAGGGCGCAGAGTTTATATACGGTGCAAAATTTACCTCTCCCATATTTTCCGCCGGCAGAATTGTCGGTGTGAAATATGAAAAGGACGGAGATGAAAAAGAGATTTATGCCCGTGTCACTGTTGATGCATCAGGTATGGGCGGATGCGTAAGAACAGCTCTTCCCGACGGCTACGGTGTCGAAAACTTTACTCTCAAGGGCAATGATATGTTTTATGTTGTCCTCAGATATGTTTCACTTGAAAACGAAAAGGATTATCTCAACGGTTCCTGCGGATGGCCCTTCTATAAAACCTGGATAGCACCTCAGCATGACCCTCACGGTGCGATTTTGGGGATCGGTGCCTGCAACAGCTTTGCTTATGCCGAAGAGGTATATAAGAAATTTGAGGAAAATATTCCTCTCCCCGGGCATAAAATTCAGTACTTTGAAAGAGGTACTACTCCATATTGCCGCTGTCCATATTCATTTGTGGCAGATAATTTTATTGCAACGGGAGATGCAGCATGTCTTACAAAGCCCCTTAACGGAGAGGGCGTTACCAGCAGTATGGTGCATATGGAGATTGCCGCAAAGGTTCTCGGTAAAGCACTTAAAAAGCATAAGACAAGAAAAGAAGACCTGTGGGAAATAAACACGCTGTACAATAAAGCACAGGGGGCGGATTTCTGCTTCCTCAGAGCAGTTCTTACAAAGGCAGTCTGTGCAAAGGTTCAGGAGTGGGAATACTTCTTCCAAAATGATATTATTTTCTCCGAAGACCTGATGAATAGTGTTTCCACAGGAGAAGAAATACCCCTTACCCCCGATGTAATCAGCAATATGGTAAAAAATATTGCAAGGGGTATGAAAAAGGGAATTATTACCAAAGAAACCGTAAAAACAATGGGTGGGGGAATAGTCCTTGCAATAAACCTTAAGAATCACTATCTCAATTTCCCCGTTTCCCCCGAAGGCTTCACCGATTGGTGCAAAAAAGCCGATAAAATCTGGGCAAAAGTCGGAAAAATGCAATAGCAATAATATATCGGTCGTCTGACTGATATATTGTGATCTAAGGAAGGGAGAATTATTATGAAAATGTTCAGAATTATGCTTGCAACAGTTTTATTGTTCACACTTGCAATGCCCATTTTTTCCTCAGCAGCAGAAATTAACGGAGGTTATATTGTTTTGTCCGATACAGCAGATGAGCGTCTTGCCGCGGCAGGAGCTGTTCTTTCACGTTATATGAAAGAAATCACAGGTAAGGAATTCCCTGTAAGCTCTGACGGCAGCGGAATTAAGTTTAATATCTCTTACGATAACACCATTCCCGATAACGGTTATGTTATCGAAACCAAAGAAAATGAAGTTACCATTACAGGAAGCGGTACAAGAGGTGTTATTCACGGTGTGTATGCATTTTTAGAAAAATACTGTGATTGCGATTGGTATACTTCAACCTTTTACTCTGTTCCAAAAAACGAAAGCCTTGTTATTCCTGCAGGTGAAAGGACTGAGTATAAGCCCTTCTTTGAATATACAGACACTGACTGGGTAAGCCCCTGTGATGTTGAATATTCACTTGCAAACGGTCTCAACGGCAGCCCCTACAGAATAATTCCCTCAGAGCTTGGCGGAAATGTTACATATATTTCTAACTTCTGTCACACATTTACAACACAGTTCTGTAAGTCAGCAACATATTTTGACTCTCATCCCGAATACTTCGCACTTCACAAGGGTCAGAGAGTTCCCGATCAGCTTTGTCTTACAAACGAGAACACTTACAAAATAGTTCTTGCCGAGGTTATGGCACTTCTTGAAGAAAAGCATAATCCCGACGAGTCCTTACAGATTATTTCTCTTACTCAGCACGACAATCAGAAAATGTGTCAGTGCAGCAGCTGTAAGAAGATTGACGACGAAAACGGCTCATATTCAGGCACAATGATTACCTTCTGCAACCGTATAGCAAAAGAGGTTAAGGCTGCAGGCTATGACAATGTTGCAATTGATACATTTGCTTATCAGTACACCAGAAAGGCACCCTCAAAGGTAGTGCCCGAGGATAATGTTATTGTCCGTCTTTGTACAATAGAATGCTGCTTCGCACATACGCTTGATGACAGCAGCTGTACACAGAATGCTGCTCTTATGTCAGATCTTGCTGACTGGAGTAAAATCTGTGACCGTATATATGTATGGGATTACACAACAAACTACGCTAATACTCTCGGAATATTCCCCGACTTCGGTGTGCTTCAGAGAAATGTTCAGGTATTTTATGAGCACAATGTTGTAGGTCTCTATGAAGAGGGTAACTATTATATGTCAGCCTGCGACGGTGAATTCGGTGAGCTTCGTTCATATCTTCTTTCAAAGCTTATGCAGAATCCCTATATTGACTACGATGCATATATGAACGAATTTCTTGAGGCATACTATGGTCCCGGCTGGCAGAGCATCCGTGAATTTCTGGATATGACAATGGAAAAGCCCGTTGAAGAGGGTGACCATCTTCCCATTTATATCGGAATGAAGGATACTCTTGGCTTTACAAAGTCCGATATTAAGAAGGCAGATAAGCTCTGGGAAGAAGCAAAGGCAGCTGCCGAAACAGATGAACAGCTTCAGAGAATCAGAAGAAGCGAAATCTGCTGGAGATACTGGAAGGGCTATAATCAGTATGATGAAAAGGAGTGCAATCAGCTGATAAAGGATATGAAGGAAATGGGTATTACCATGGTACACGAGGGTGATACCGTAGGACCTGACAAAATCAAGTTCGTTTCGGATTTTGAAAAGTTTATCTACAGTGATAATTTCCCGGCATTCATCACAGCACTTCTTACAATAATCGGTGTGCTTGCAATGTTTTTTGCTTTCTTTGAAGCATAATAAAGATTATATATCAAAACAACCGTGTACACGGGTAACCTGAGCTTTCCCGTGATACACAGCGACTGACAGATTTGTTATAAAAAGGATACAGCAAAATGATAGAAAAATATTATCTTTCCCCCGAATACTTACATATAGGCTGTGAAAAGCCTGCTTCATATTTTATTCCCTTCGGAAAAGCTCAGTGCCCCTGTGAAGCAAGAGAAAATTCCGAAAGATTTACTCTGCTTAACGGAATATGGGATTTTAAGTTCTATCCCAATATTAGGGAGCTTGATTTTACAAAAGAGGGTTATCCCGCTTGTGAAGTATGCGCCGACAAAATGAAGGTGCCTTTCAACTGGCAGTTAGTTCTTGATAAGGGCTATGATGTACCCAATTACATCAATCAGGACTATCCTTATCCCGTTGACCCTCCCCATCTTCCCGATGTGATTCCCTGTGCACTGTACAGAAGAAGCTTCAGCTTCGCAAAAAAGACAGATAAGGTATATTATCTGTCCTTTGAGGGAGTAAGTGCAGGCTTCTATCTGTGGGTAAACGGAGAGTTTGCAGGTTATTCACAGGTAAGTCACGCTGAAAGTAAATTCAACATCACCGATAAGCTCAATGACGGTGAAAATGTTATTGAAGCACTTGTCATAAAGCACACAGACGGCTCATATCTTGAGGACCAGGACTTCTTCCGTCTCTCAGGTATTTTCCGTGATGTTTATATTCTCGAAAGAGATGAAAAGCATCTTAAGGATATCCACATCTTAAGAGATATCAGTGAAGACCTGCTTAATGCAACAATCAGCATAAAGCCTGAGTTTTCAGCCGATACTTCCTTCAGCTGGACAGTTTATGCACCTTCAGGTGAAAAAATTCTTGAAGGAAATGAGGATAAGGAATTTTCATTCACAATAGAAAATCCTGTTTTATGGAATTCCGAAATTCCCCTGAGATACCGTCTTGTTATTTCTTACGGTGATGAGATTATAAATTTCCCTCTTGCTCTGGTAAAGGCAGAGATAAAGGATAAGTGCTTCCTTGTAAACGGTAAAAAGGTAAAATTCTACGGCATCAACCGTCACGACTCTAATCCCGAAACAGGATATGCTGTTACTATAGAGGATATGAAGAATGACCTTTATATCTTAAAGGGTGCCAACGTAAATATGATAAGAACATCACACTATCCCAACGACCCCAGGTTTGTTGATATGTGTGAAGAAATGGGCTTTATGCTTGTTGATGAGGCAGACTTCGAAACCCACGGTATGGGCTATAACTACGGTGACTGGTATTGGGATTACTGGGCACATCTTGCCGATACGCCCGAATGGGAAGCAACCTGTCTTGACCGGGCTGAAAGACTTTTTGAAAGAGATAAAAACTACGGCTGTATCGTTATGTGGAGCCTCGGCAACGAATCAGGCTGCGGTGAAAACCACCGTATTATGGCAAATTGGATAAGAAGCCGTGATAAAAAGGCAATTATCCACTACGAAAACGCAAGACTTGAGTATGAAGACAGAGTAGGCGGCAGGGATTTCAAGGATATTTCCGATGTTGAAAGCCGTATGTATGCAGAGCTTACCTATCTTAATGAATTCCTTAATGACGAAAAACAGACAAAGCCATTCTATTACTGTGAATATGTTTCCGACAAGTCAACAGGTGATATTCCTCTTCACTGGAAAGGCTTTGAGGAATATGATCAGTATTCAGGCGGCTGTGTGTGGGAATTCTGTGACCATGCCGTAAACATCGGCACAAAGGAAAATCCGAAATACCGTTACGGCGGTGACTTCGGTGACTATCCCAATGATAAATACTACTGCGTTGACGGTATTGTATATCCTGACAGAAAGCCCCATCCCGGATTTTATGATATGAAGCAGACATATATCCCTGTCAGTGCTTCTTACGAAAACGGAAAGCTTACCGTATTCAACAAGAGATATTTCAAGGATATTTCCGAATATGATATCCTTTTATATCTTATGAAGGACGGTATTGTTGAAAAAGAAATAAACCTCGGTGCAGGAGATATCAATCCTCGTGAATGCAGGGTCTATCTTCCCGGAGTTGACGAAGCAGGGGACAATGTGACTCTTACCCTTGTGCTTTCCCTTAACCGTGATATGTACTATGCAAAAAAAGGTTTTGTTGCAGGCTTTATTCAGTTTATACTTTCATCTGCCCCTGTTAAGTATGAAGAAAAACCGTGCAATGCCCCTGAACTTTCAGAGGATAAGTTCAATTACTATATCAAGGCAGGAAACATTTCATATGTTTTCAGCAAGATTACCGGTAAAATCACCTCTCTTAAAAACGGTGAAACGGAATATCTCAATACTCCTGTTGAGTTCAGCTTATGGAGACAGTCCTTTAATCATAAGGAGAATATAGACAGAGCAAGATATTTCCACGCAATTCAGAAGACCTATGATGTCACCATCGAAAAGGCGGATAATATAAAAATTACCGCTGATATTTCCTTTGCCTCTGCCGCTATGCCCCCTGCATTAAGGGGTAAGGCTGTATATACCTTCAAGGGTGACGGCAGTGTGAGTGTAGCCTTTACGGGAGATGTAACTGAAAATGCACAGCCTCTTCCCAGATTCGGTCTTAAGCTTTCACTTAAAAAGGAATTTGAGGACGTAAGCTACTACGGCTACGGTCCCAAGGAAAGCTATTCCGACAGATATATTTCACAGCATCTTTCAAGATTTTCTTCTACTGTTACCTCTGAATATGAAAATTATGTAAATCCCCGTGAATGCTCTGCTCACTATAAGACAAAGTATGCTGCACTTAAAACAGCTTCGGGTGAAGCAATTGAATTTTATGATAAATCTTCCGACGGCTTCTCCTTTAAGGCTCTTCACCACAGTGACCTGCAGATGGATACCGTGAAGCATCACGATGAATTGACTGAGCTTCCCGAAACCATAGTAAACATAGACTATAAGCTTCATGCCGAAAATCAGGGGCTCACATACCTTGAGCCCGAAAGAGCATTTACCGAAAAGCATTTCAGCTTTGAATATATAATTAAGCCCTGCTGAAATTTTAACCTGAATGAGAGATAAGTTATGGATTTTTCACAGATTAACAAAAAGAAAGCCGCAATATGGATAATATCCGTTTTCACTGCCTGCAGTCTCATTTTCCTGGGGGTTCAGAATATAAGCAGTGTAATGGGTGCTGTTTCATGGGTGTTTAAGCTTATTTCACCTATTATACTCGGCTTTGCCTTTGCCATAGTGCTTGATGTACCTCTTCGGTTTTTTGAAACGCACCTTTTTTCAAAAACAAAAAAGCCTCTGCTTCAGAAAATCAGACGTCCTCTTGCATTTGTAATTTCTCTTATAGTCATTATCGGAATACTTGCAGGCATAATAGTGCTTGTTATTCCCGAGCTTGTTGAAGCCGTTACGGTCATTGTTCAGATTGCAACGGATTTCGTAAACAAAATTATGGCTATGGATAAATCTGAAATTGCAGAGCTGCCCTTTGGTGAAAAGCTTCTGAGCTTTGACTGGAAAAAGCTCATAACAACTGCCGAAGACTGGCTTAAAAACAAGGGTGGTGCTCTTGTCAACACAGCCTTTAACACTATAGGTTCCGTTGTTACAGGAGTTGTCAATGTGGGTGTTGCACTCGTCTTTGCCTGCTATGTTATTCTCAGTAAGGATAAGCTCCTGAGTCAGGCAACGCGCCTTGCAAAAGCATGGCTCCCCCACAAGGCAGGTAACGGTATACTTTATGCTGCAAAGGTTGCCAATGAAAACTTCAGAAACTTCATTGCAGGACAGACTCTTGAAGCTCTGATTCTCGGAGTGCTGTGTATGCTCGGTATGCTTATTCTCCGTATACCCTATGCACCTATGGTAGGTGCTCTTGTGGGTGTCACTGCACTTATTCCTGTTGTTGGCGGCTTTATCGGTGTGGGTATAGGTGCAGTTATGATTCTTACAGTCAGCCCCATAAAGGCAGTAATATTTATTGTTTTCTTTATAGTGCTTCAGAATATAGAAGGAAATCTTATTTACCCCAAGGTAATGGGCAGCCGCGTAAAGCTCCCCGCTATGTGGATTCTTGCAGCAGTAAGTATAGGCGGCAGTGTCGCAGGACCCCTGGGAATGCTTCTCAGTGTACCTGTTGCCTCAACCCTCTATACTCTCATAAAAGACGCCACGGCAAACAGAGAAAAGAAGCTGAGCGTTTCAGTCGTGCCCGAAGAAACCGCCGCTTCTTCCCCGGAAGACATAACACAGGATGAAAACTAAATAACATCGGAAAAGCATTTCCGATACAAAGCCACCGTTCAGTATTTCTGATCGGTGGTTTTTGATTTTGTAATGAAAAAAAGCATATGGCAATATTACACATAAGAGCAGCAAATGGTTTATGCAAAACAGAGAAACACAATTTTTTCGAAAAATATCTGCGTGACATTTTCGATATATGTTCATTAATATACGAAAACAAAAACAGAACTCTGTTCTGAAGGACGGCGATACCGATGTGCTGAACAGCATTGCTGAAAGGCAAAAAAGAAATACACGGATAATAAAATAAAATTGAAAGGATTGTATATTATGAAAAAGAAGCTTTTCAGGTTATTATCACTATTCTTAAGTGCTGTTCTTATATTTCAGACAATGTCAGTAGGTGTATACGGAGCGAATGAGGTATATTTTGATATCCCAAAGGCAGACAGTACCATTGAGGAAGAATATCTCAGAGAAATTACCGTATATTCGGGAACTCACAGTAAAGCTATAGGCAGGGCA
>JAZNEX010000018.1:0-71927 GCA_045588855.1 Acutalibacteraceae bacterium | reverse complement strand
ACTTTTTACCTCCGGAAATCCGAGTCGGAGAGCTGAAAGTGAAGAGCAAAGAAGTAATAGGTAAAAAGTAAATCCCCGTACTTTCGTACGAGGATTTCTGGGGGCAGGGGGTTGACAAATCGTAAGATTTTTTCTTATATTTACGCTGATGCGCTACAGGAGGATTATATTATGAATAAAAAAATTGCTTTGATTTTCGGTGTTGTTCTTTCACTTCTTATGCTTGCTGCCTGCGGCGGTACATCCGGCGGCGGTGAAAAAAAGATTGTGCATTGTGATAACTGTACCACTGAGCTTAGTATTGATGAGGATTCATCAATGGATGACGAATGGATCATCTATTGTGAGCCCTGCAGCGAGGAGCTCTTCTCAGATATGGAATTCTGAACAGAACTGACCCGGTGAGGATACTGTTATGAAAAGAAAAATATTGATATCCGTGCTTTGTACCGTTGCAGTCTTTGTTCTTACTGTTGCAGGATATCTTTCTTATGTTGTGCTGTCTTATTCGAGAATTGAGGACAATCAGGTGCTGACACCTGTTGCATCGGGTACGGATGAGGCGGTTAAGACAGGAAAGAATTATACCGTGCTTACACAGAATATCGGCTTCGGTGCATACACTCCCGAATTTACCTTCTTTATGGACGGCGGCGAAAAGTCATGGGCTGAAAGTGAAGAAAGTGTAATAAGCTGTGTCAATGATGCCATAGACACAATCAGAGAGCATAATGCGGATTTTATGCTTATTCAGGAAGTGGATTTTGATTCCACGAGAAGCTATCACGTTGACCAGCAAAAAATGCTTCAGGATGCATTTCCCGGTTATTCCTCCGTGTTTGCCGTGAATTATGACAGCGCATTTCTTATGTATCCCTTCAATGAGCCCCACGGAGCTTCAAGGGCAGGCATAATGACACTCAGCCGTTATAATATCACGTCTGCCGTAAGAAGAAGTCTTCCCATTTCGGAAAGCTTTTCAAAATTCCTTGACCTTGACCGTTGCTACAGTGTATCGAGAATCCCTGTTGAAAACGGTAAGGAGCTCGTTCTCTTTAATGTCCATCTTTCCGCATACGGAGGCAGTGACGAAATAAGAGCAGCGCAGATGAATATGCTGTTTACACAGATGGATGAAGAATATAAAAAGGGAAATTATGTTGTCACCGGCGGTGACTTCAACCACGATTTTACGGGAGATTCCACAAAGAAGCTCAACAACGGTATGGATGCCGACTTCGGCTGGGCGCAGCCGTTCCCCATAGAAATGCTGCCCGATACTCTTATAAGATGCGACAGCTACGAGGGTGAAAGGCTTATTCCCACCTGCCGTAACTGTGATATCCCTTATGAAGAGGGCAATCCCGTATTTATAGTTGACGGCTTTATTGTCAGTGAAAATGTAGAGGTCATCAGCACGGAAAATATCGATACCTCCTTTAGCTTCTCTGACCATAATCCCGTTAAGCTTGTTTTTTCACTTAAGTAAATATCTGCGGATTGCGCTTCCGGATATGCTTCGGAAAGTGTATATGCTGACAGATAAACGGATTTTACATTCACTGAGCACGGCTTTCAGTGTGTGAAATGACGGTATATAAATTTTTTGTACGGAGGCAGTTATGAATACTTTATTTTCAATTATTCTCAGCTTTTTAATGCTTTTTGCATCACTGTTTGTGCCCTTTGCAAAGGTAGAGTCCCCTGAATCAACAGGTGATTTTGAGCCTCAGCTGCGCTTTGTTGCCACAAGTGACACACATATTTATGCACTTGGTGACAAGGGCTGTACAAGAGTTGCAAAAATGATAAATTCTGCATATGAAATTGCAGAAAAGGACAGCTCATATAACAGACTTGATGCTGTTGTTTTTTCAGGTGACATTACCGATGACGGTACATTCACTGCTTTTTCTGCCTTTGCGGCTACTACAGATAAGGCAATCAGAGGGGATACCGAGAGACTTGCCGTTGTAGCAAAATCCCACGACGGCGGCACATATGATAATGCTTCACTTGATATATTCACCTCTCTTACAGGGCAGGAAACAGACTTCCACCGTGTAATCAACGGCTATCACTTTATAGGTGTTTCCCGTGCTCCCGAGGCAGGTGTGCATTACAGTGAAGCACAGGTACAGTGGCTTGACGAGGAGCTGGCAAAGGCTGTTGCAGCAGCTCCCTTACAGCCTGTATTCGTATTCCAGCATGAGCACGTGCTTGATACTGTTTTCGGCAGCTACACCTATGACGGCTGGGGTATGGATACCTTTAAGGCAGTGCTTGAAAAATATCCTCAGGCAGTGCATATCTCAGGTCACTCGCACTATCCTGCAAATGACCCGCGTTCAATCTGGCAGGGAACATTTACTGCCATAGGTGACGGCGGACTTGCTTATTATGAATTTACGGTGGATGACGAAACAAGCGTTCATCCCGACGGCTATAAGTCTATGACACAGGCACTTATGGTTGAGGTTGATGCTCTTAACCGTGTAAGAATCAGGGTGCTTGATGTTGATGCAGGTGAATTTGTTGCCGAATATCTTGTTGATAACGTAGCATCCCCCATTAAGCTTAAGTATAATCACGATGCAAGACGTCTTATGTCAGAGGGCCCTGTATTCTCTGATGACGCACAGCTTAAGACAGAAAAGAAGCTCGGAAAATATAATGTTACCGTACCTGCGGCTAGTGTAAAGGGTGACGATAACAAGGTTTATCTTTACAGAATAAGCGTTACCGACAAAAACGGCAACGAAAAGTACAGTGCATGGGAGCTTTCGGGCTATTACTATGCAGATGTGCCCGAAACCGTTACTTTCAAAAATGTACCCTATGCCGACGGCGATAATATAAGCGTTGTTGCCGAGGACGTATGGGGCAATCAGAGTGCTGCTCTTACGGCTTGAATATTTTTTGCAAAATGACGCCGAGTGAATTGTTGTGTATTTACCCGGCATGATAACAATAAACTTTATGAAAACTTCCCGGGATGGTTTCCGGGAAGTTTGTTTTTTTTGCCTTGCTATTTACTTTTATATATTATATAATATAATGAATTATAATTTTTTACAGGTGGATGTATGAAGAAAAATGTATATCTGGCTCAGATAAATGTAACATACAGTGATTTTATTGCATATCTGCCCTATGCGGCAGGGTGCATAGCCTCTTATGTTTTTTCTGACAGTAAAATAAACGAAACGTATCAGCTGGGTGAGATTCTGTATCTTCGTGAAAAAATCGAGGATGCTGTAAAGAGGATAGAAAACCCTTCGGTTGTAGGCTTTTCCTGTTATGTCTGGAATATGGAATATAACAAGGCACTTGCAAAAAGGGTAAAGGAATTGTATCCCGACTGTGTGATTGTTTTCGGCGGTCATAACATTCCCTATGACACAAGTGTGCTCAGTGAAAATGATTTTATAGATGTTCTTATTCACGGTGAGGGTGAAAGATGCTTTAAGGAGCTGCTTCTGGGACTTGAAAAGGGCGATATTTCGGAAATTGAAAATATCTCATACCGCAGTGAAAACGGCTGTGTAATGACAAAAAGAGGTAACGGCTGTTATTCACTTGAAGAATATCCCTCTCCTTATCTTACGGGTCTTTTTGATAAGATGCTTACGGACTATCCTTCAATACAGTTTCAGGCAACACTTGAAACCAACAGAGGCTGTCCCTATCAGTGCGCCTTCTGTGACTGGTGCTTTACGGAAAAGGTGCGTTATTTCCCTATGGATAAAATAAAGGCGGAAATAAAGTGGATGAGTGACCATAAAATAGCATATTGCTATTGTGCAGACTCCAATTTCGGTATTTCTCCGAGAGATATGGAAGTGGCACAGTGTGTGGTTGATTATCATAATGCCACAGGCTTCCCGGGGATTTTCAAGCCCTGCTATGCAAAAAACAGCGATGAGCTTGTTTTTGCCATAGGTAAGCTTCTTAACAACAACGGTGTTGACAAGGGCGTTACCCTTGCTTATCAGTCAATGAATCCCGATGTGCTTACCAACATCGGCAGAAGAAATCTTGATATAGAATATTATACACGCCTTAATGCAAGATACACCGCAGAGGGTATTCCCACATACACAGAGCTTATTCTGGGACTTCCCGGTGAAACATATAAGTCATTCTGCGAGGGCCTTTGCTATCTGCTTGAGGCAGGTCAGCACAACTCCATGACAGTATATACCTGTCAGGTGTACTGCAACGCCCCCATAGCTCAGAAGGATTTCAGAGAAAAATACGGTATAAGATGGGAGAGAGTTCCCCTTCACGGTATTCATTATCCCGCAAACTTCAACGGTGTGCAGGAATATTATGACGTTATTGTGGAAACAAAGGATATGTCAAAGGAAGAATGGGTGAGGGCAAATATGTTCTCCGTATGTCTTCAGTCCTTCCACCACTTAGGTCTTCTCAGGTGCTTTGCAATATATATGAGATATGAAAAGGGTCTTTCATATTACGACTTTTATAACAGGCTTCTTGATTTTATATATTCAGATGAAAACAGCTATCTCTATTCGCTTTTCAATATGATAAGAGAAAAGACAAGGGATACAATGTATTCGGACTGGTGCTATCAGAATGACATATTCAGTAAGGTAGGCTGGTATTTTGAAGAGGGTGCTTTCCTTGATATGGCTTACAACAAAGAAAGCTACATAAAGGAAATCAGAGGCTTTGTTGAAACTCTCGGAATTGAAAAGGAAATAAAAGAAAGCCTCTTTAAGTATCAGAATGATATCATAAGATATCCCGGTCAGGAGACAGTGACCGTTGAAAGCGATTATGATTTTTATTCGTATTTTGAAAATATATATGAGGATAATTATAAGCCCCTTGAAAATAAAAAAGTAAGACTTACTATTGAATTGGAAAAGAAAATCTACGACTGGCCGAAATATGCCCACGAAATTATATGGTACGGCAAAAGAAGAAGTGCAACGCTTTGTACCAATTCAAGAGAAAAGATAACAGTCGAAAGCATCGGTTAATGAAAATATTCGGAAACGGCGGAAGGTAAAATGGCAGAATTCAGAAATGTTACAATAGCCACGGGGGCGGTTGATGAGACAGATTCATTAAGGCAGACCGTACTGACCGTACTTGACGTATGCGACCATAAGGATATTTCGGAAATACTTATCTGCTGTGCAAAGCACATAAGTCCCCAGTGTCAGAGGGTGGTTGATGAGCTCACCTCTATGAAAACCGATGTGCCTGTTATTGCCTTTACTCAGAAAAGAAATAAGCTCGGTGCGGTTGTTGACTGCATTGAAAGGGCAGAGGGCTCACACTGTATTTTTACCGATTCGGATCTTGCTCTTGATCTTACGTGTGTTGCCGAAATGATAAAAAAGGCAAAAGAGAGCCCCGACACGATTGTTTCTTCCTCACGTTGGCTTGAGGGATGTACATTTGTTGAATACGGCAGACTTAAAAAGCTGCTTAACTTTATTGCACAGAGGTTTCTCGGCATACTTTTTTCGGCATCCCTTACGGATTTTACCAATCCCTTTCAGATTGCCCCGTCCTCTCTTTATAAAAGCATAGAGTGGGAAAACGAGGGCTTTCCCATATTTATTGAAATGGTGCTTAAGCCTCTGAGGCTGGGGTATAAATTCACCGAGGTGCCGACAAACTGCTATCCGAGAAGGCAGGGTGAATCAAAGAATTCATTTATGCAGACGGCAATGTATCTTAAGACGGCGCTTCATATAAGATTTATGAAAAAGAAGGATATCCTTAAAAAGGATTCTTCGCTTTAGAAAAAAATGTTCGGTTAAATTAAATAAAAAGGAGGGTGCGGATATGAAAAAGAATTTATATTTCTTTCAGGTAAACTATTCATACGGAAAATCTGCACATATTCCTTATACTGCAGGTCAGCTTTCGGCATATGCCTTGGCTGACAAGGATGTGGGAGAGTATTTTCAGCTCAGGGAGATTTTCTTTTTAAGGGAAAATGTAAACGAGGTTATGGCAAGAATTGAAAATCCTGCCGTCGCTGCCTTTTCCACATATATATGGAATTTTAATTACAATAAGACACTTGCAAGGATGATAAAAGAAAAATATCCCGATTGTATTATAATCTTCGGCGGTCATCACGTATCCCCCGGAGGAAGTCTTTTAGAGGAATGTCCCTATATAGACTATCTTCTTCACGGAGAGGGTGAGATTATTTTCAGACGGCTTCTCCGCTTTGTCGCAGGACTTGAAAAAGCAGAGGATATCCCCGGAATTTCAATGCGCACACCTGAGGGTATTCTTAATAATCCCGAAATGATTTCTTCCGAATGTGACTTCCCGTCACCCTATCTTGAGGGATATTTTGATAAGATAATAAAGGACCATCCCGAAAAGGATTTTATGGCACTTATTGAAACATCAAGAGGCTGTCCCAATTCCTGCGCTTACTGCGACTGGAGCAACATGAAATCCAAAATAAGAAAATTCCCCCTTGAAAGAATTTACGGGGAAATTGAATGGGTTACAAAAAATAAAATCTACGGTCTGGGCTCCGCTGACTCAAACTTCGGAATGTTTTCCCGTGATGAGGAGATTGCGGATAAAATAATAGAGTCAAAAAAAATATGCGGCTTCCCCGTAGGCTTTCAGACATCATATGCAAAAAACAGCAATAAAACCGTGTTCAACATAGGAAAGAAATTTGAGGATGCGGGTATGAATAAGGGCATTACTCTTTCGTTTCAGTCAATGAGCGATGAGGTGCTTGAAAACATAGGAAGACAGAATATCAGTATTGAAAGCTATTCGGAGCTTATGAAAATGTATAATGAGGCAGGTATTGCCACATATACGGAGCTTATTTTAGGACTTCCCGGCGAAACCTACGAGAGTATTGCCGACGGTATCGACAGACTGCTGAAGCTTGGTCAGCATAACTCCATATATATTCACAACTGCGAATGGCTGCCCTGCTCAATTATGGGCAGACCCGACTATGTTGAAAAATATAAAATAAAAAAATCCCACATCCCTCTTCATCAGCCCCATCGTGCAACGGATGATAATGATGACATCCCCGAGTTTTCAAGTGTGGTTACATCAACCTATTCTATGGACGAAAACGAGTGGAAGAAAATGAATCTGTTTTCATACACCGTACAGGCATTTCACCATATGGGCTTGCTGCAGTTTTTCTCTTTATATCTCTATAATGAAGGCATCTGCTCATACAGAGAATTTTATACGGATGTGCTTGAGTTTTTCCTTGAAAATAAAAACAGTGTTGCCGGAAGGGCATTTTCGAGGATAGAAAAGCATCTTGAGGATGTGCTGGGGGAAAAGGGTACTCTTTGCTGTGAGGATGAAAGATTCGGCAGAATACTCTGGCCCTTTGAAGAATATCTGTTTCTTCACTGTGTTTATGAGCTTGATACTTTTTATGACGAAATTTCGGAATTCCTGAAAAAGTATTTTTCTTCGGAAAGGCTGTTTTCTGAGCTTATGAATTTCCAGAAGAAAATGATAAAAAGTCCCTTTGATAAGGATTTTTCATTTACTTCGGCTTACAGCTTCCCCTTGTACTTCAATTCTCTTCTTGACGGCAGACAGGCAGAGCTTACTGAAGAAATAAATGAAATCTCCGTAACTGCACGTTCTTTTTGTACATGGGAAGATTATTCCCGTATTATTGTGTGGTACGGCAGAAAGGACAGCAACTGCACTTATATAAGACAATCGCTCAAGGGCCATAAACATGAAAAGATGAACATATAAAGGAGTTTATTATGAAAAATCTATATATGGTACAGGCATCAAATACATATACGGGTAATTCCTTCAAGGCGGCATATCTGCCTTATGCCGTAGGTCTTCTTGTTGCTTCGGCATTTAAGGATGAAGATATAAAGCGTGAATATTCCTTCAGAAGATTTGTGTTTACCCGTGAAGATACGGATACTGTTGTAAAAAATATGGAAAACCCCTCTTTTGTGGGCTTTTCAAACTATATCTGGAATACAAGGTATAATCTTACTCTTGCCAAAAAGATAAAGGATAAGTATCCCGGCTGTGTGATTCTTTTCGGCGGTCACAATGTTCCCCCGGACAATTCATTTTTAGAGGAATATCCCTTTATTGATTTTCTTATCCACGGTGAGGGTGAGGATGCGTTTACGCTTCTGCTTAAGGAGCTTATTTCCGGAAATCCCGATTTTTCTTCCGTACCCAATCTCTCTTACAGAAAAGACGGTCAGTGCTTTATAAATCCCACGGTGGTGCAGACAAGAACCGACTATCCTTCACCTTATCTTGAGGGTTATTTTGATTATATATTTGAAGAAAATCCCGATATGCAGCTTGATGCCATACTTGAAACATCAAGAGGCTGTCCGAGAGACTGCGCTTATTGTGACTGGGGCTGTAACTCTCAGAAAATCAAGCTTTTCCCCATTGAAAGAGTATATGCGGAAATAGACTGGTTAGCTGCCCACAAGGTAAAATTCATCTGGGGCGCAGATGCAAACTTCGGTGCCTACGAAAGGGATATGGACATTGTTGACTACATAATTGAGGTCCGTGAAAAAACAGGCTATCCCGAAAGAATCAGAACAAATTATTCAATGACCCACCACGAAGCCGTATTTAAGATTAACCGCAAGTTTGAAAAATACGGTCTGAGCAAGGAGGGTGCAACACTTTCATTCCAGAGCCTTAATCCCGCAACCCTTGAAGCTATAGGCAGAAAGAATATGAGCCTTGATAAATTCTCCGATCTTTTATCTATGTACAAAAAAGACGGTGTAACAACCTATTCGGAGCTTATCACGGGGCTTCCCTGTGAAACCTATGAAAGCTTCTGCAAGGGTATAGGTGCTCTTCTTGCGGCAGGTCAGCACAGAATGATTACCGTATATAACTGTGAAATTCTTCCCAATGCTCCTATGGCACAGAAGGATTATATGGAAAAATACGGAATAAAGACTGCAACTATCGAATATCTTACGGCACATACCGAAACCGATAAGGATATAAAGGAAATTACAAGATATGTCATAGGCACGAATACGCTTCCCACAGAGGACTGGATTGCCTGTAACATATTTACCTGCTTTGAGGAATCCTACCACCATTACGGTATACTTAAATTTATATCAATTTATCTTTATAAAGAATTCGGTGTGCCGTATGAGGATTTCTATAATGCAATAATTGATTTTGCAAAGGAAAACAAGACTTCGATTGCTTATTCGGTTTATGAAAAGCTCTATTCCTTCTTTAAGGCGATTTCTCTCGAAAAACCCATAGAGCTTTATGCCAACAAGATTTACGGCAATATTACATGGATTCCGAAAAATGTTGCCCATCTCGATACAATCTACAGAATAGATGATTTCTATAAGGAGATTGAGCCTGTGCTTAACTTCTTCGGTCTTGAGGGTGACAAGCTCACAGAGCTTATCCGTTACGAAAGAACAGCTCTCAAATATCCTGCAAAAAATAATTTCAGTGTTGACTTCAATTATAACTGGCACGAATATTTCACAACAATTCTTGAGGACGGATATATTCCTCTTATACAGAAGAAGAACCGTGTCAGCGTCAACAACGAAATAATTGCCGACAACTGGAAGGACTATGCAATTCAGTCTACATGGTTCGGCAAAAACGGCAGTACCTTCAATCAGGGTATGACAAGCGAAGAAATATAAATTAACGCAGAATTAATTTCATTGACATAAATTTAAAAAAATGTTCAAAATTATTGATTATTCTGCTGCTGTGTGATATAATGACGATATAATTGTTCAGGAGCTGATAAAATGAAAAAGATAAAAAAGATACTTGCAGTTGTTCTCTCTTTGATTTTTGTGCTTTCGTGCTTCAGTCTTACGGCTGTGGCTTCGGGCAGAAAAAAGGCTCTTCCCGTTTCATCGGGTATCGGTGCACTGAGAGATGAATTCGAAATTGACTATGCACCCGAAAAGGGCGGGTATGCACTTGACTATGCATATTATTCACCTGTCGGTACAAATGACAGCGGAAAATATCCTCTTGTTATTTTCCTTCACGGTATCGGCCACGGTGATTATGTGGGCTCTCAGCTTGATGACAGCGATTTCCCCTATTGGGCAAGCAGTGAATTACAGTCAAGATTTACCTCGGGCGGTGCATTCATTCTGCTTCCCCGTGCTCCCGAGCATAAGCTTGTTTATTGGAGCAAGTCGCTTCTTGAATCACTGCGCGCTGTTATTGATGATATGATAGAAAAGTACGGTGAAAATATTGATACCACAAAAATATTCATAGGCGGCTCATCTGCAGGCGGTGAAATGGCATGGGATATGATTATCTCATACCCCGAATATTTTGCAGGTGCTTTCCCCATTGCGGCAACAGGTACCGTAAGTGCAGCCGACACAAAAAAATTCAGTGATGTTGCAGTATGGATGATTGCAAGCTCAAAGGACCCTGTTATAAGCTATATTGCAACCACAACACCCTTGTGGAACAATGTTATAAATAATAACGCAAATCCCGGATTATGCAGACTCACCACTATCGGCAGTGTTAAGGAGCCTTCGGGCACGGGCGCAAGTGACAATCACCATATGGCAAAGGTTGTTACCTTTGATATGCATATGACGGACGGCAGTAAGTATTACGATGCAAAGACAATTGACGGTAACGGCAATACCCTTGAGCTTACAAGTCCCAACGGTATGATATATTGGATGAACTCGGTATCTTCAGAATATGAAGGTAACATCACCGACGGCTCAGGCAATATAAATGTGTCAATTTTTACAAACATATTTGACGGAATCCGAAACTTCTTCCTTAAAATCGTCAACCTCTTCCAGAGATTGTTCGGACTTTAATATCAATAATCTGCAGACAGACTTTCCGAAAGGAAGGTCTGTTTTTTTGCTTTACAGAACATAGTTTTTGTGTGTTCGGAAAAAAATTTTAATTTTTTTCAAAAACCGCCTTTTCCGGGGAGAGAGGAAAGGGCGGTTTTTGCTATTATGTGGCTGCAAAGGGGAGGTGAAGTATGAAAAGCAGTGATGAAGTGACTGTGGGGGCAGGTGCAAAAAAGCGTGAGAAGCACCTTGAAAAATGCGCGGATATCCTGTGCGAAGCGGCATACAGAATGTGCAGGGAAAATTTCGGCAGAGGAAAGACTAAAGAAAAAACCGACCCCAAGATGCTTAAGGAAACCTGCACAGCCGTAAAGGAAGCCGCCGCCGTAGCCTCAGGCCTGGCAAAAAAGGATGCGGCAAACGGTGAAGAAATAAGAATTTTCTTCGATTGTCCCGAGGAATTCGCAACATAATAAGACAGCCAAATGCACATTTGCCGTAAGGCAAATATTTCACTCATTCCGAAGGAATGAATTTAGCTGTCCGAAGGACAATTTCACTGTCCGAAGGACAATTTAGCTCATAGCGAAGCTATGAATTTCTATGATCCGGAGGTTTTATGGAAACTAAAAATTTGATTCTCGGTGTTCCCAATGAAAAGCAGAAGCTGTTTCTCAGGGATACCCACAGGTATGTTGCATTCGGAGGGGCGCGAGGCGGGGGAAAGAGCTGGGCTGTAAGGGTAAAGGCTGTGCTTTTGTCATTCCGTTATCCCGGGATAAAAATTATGATTGTCAGGCGTACCTATCCCGAGCTTCGGGCAAATCACATCAATCCTCTGAGGACACTTCTCGGGGATACGGCTCAGTATAAGGACAGCACAAAGGAATTTTTGTTTCCCAATGGCTCACTTATAATGTTCCGTCATTGCTCAAATTCATCGGATATTGATAAATATCAGGGAACGGAGGTTGATGTGCTTTTTCTTGATGAGGCAACGCAGCTGACAGAGGAGGAGTATGACCGCTTCAAGGCATGTGTAAGAGGTGTCAATGACTTTCCCAAAAGAGTATATCTTACCTGCAACCCGGGCGGTGTGGGGCACAGCTTTGTAAAACGGCTTTTTGTTGACAGGGCATTCAGGGAAAGTGAAACACCTGAGGATTATAACTTTATAAGAAGCCTTGTTACGGACAATGTTGCTCTTATGGAGGCTGACCCCGAATATGTAAAGCAGCTTGAGGCACTTCCGCCAAAGCTTAAAAAAGCATGGCTTATGGGTGACTGGAATATATTTGACGGTCAGTTTTTTGAGGAATTCAGGGATATCCCCGAGCACTATGAGGACAGAAAATTCACCCACGTAATTGAGCCCTTTGAGGTGCCCCGCGACTGGAAAATTGTCAGAAGCTTTGACTTCGGCTTCCGAAAGCCATTTTCGTGTGATTGGTGGGCAATTGATTACGAGGGCAGAGCATACCTGATACTTCAGCTTTACGGCTGCACGGACATACCAAACGACGGTCTCAAGTGGCACCCTGACAGGATATTTTCGGAGATTCACCGAATTGAAAGTGAACACAGATGGCTTAAGGGAAAAGTCATAGACGGAGTTGCAGACCCGTCAATATGGGATGCTTCGAGGGGCGAAGCCATAATCGAGTCAGCAGACAGGCATCTTGTGTATTTTTCAAAAGGGGATAACAAGCGTATTCCCGGCTGGATGCAGTGTCATTACCGTATGGGCTTTGATGAGGACGGAATACCGATGGTGTATTTTTTCAATACCTGTACGGCTGCAATACGGACAATCCCGCTTCTGCAGTTTTCGGATACTAATCCCGAAGACCTTGACACTGACGGTGAGGATCATTTTGCAGACAGCTTCAGATATTTCTGTATGTCCCGTCCCATAAGTCCCGTGCAAAAAAAGTCTGCCGTAATTATGTCAGATGACCCTCTGGAGCTTAATACAAAAAAATATTCAAGGTATTCTTACTGATACCTGAACAGGAGAAATGAATGAAAAAAGAAAACAAAAAACAAAAATCCTCTGCCTTGCCCATAGGTGAAAACGAAATCCGTGAGGCTTTAAGAATTCTCGGAAAGTATAAAAGCGCCAAGGCAAACCTTGATGCAAGAGTTATTGAAAATGAAAACTGGTTCCGTCTGAGGCACTGGGGGCAGCTCAGAAAACCCTCCGAAAGAGAAAACAAGCACTCTGCCTGGCTTTTTAATTCCATTGTCACAAAGCACGCTGACTTTATGGACAGTATTCCCGAATGTACGGTGCTACCCCGTGAAGCAGGAGATACTGCTGAAGCATCAAGGCTTACGGATATAATCCCTGTAATACTTGAAAGAAACAACTGGACCTCTGTTTATTCGGATGCTGCCTATCAGAAGCTGAAAACAGGTACTGCAGTTTACAGTGTTCTGTGGAACAGTACGGCTGACGGCGGTATTGGTGAAATCGACATAAGAAACACGGATATACTCAATATTTTCTGGGAGCCGGGAATAAAGGACATTCAGAAAAGCCGACATATTTTCTGTGTAGATCTTGCGGATAATGACCTTCTGATTGAGGAATATCCTTTTCTTGAAGGAAAGCTCGGCGGCAAGAGTGCCGAGACACTGTGCTATACATATGACAATAATGTTGATACCACCGATAAAAGTGCAGTTGTTGATTGGTATTACAAGAAAAAATCAGGAAATTCTTCAGTTCTGCATTATTGCAAGTTTGTGGAGGGCACGCTTTTATATGCGTCCGAAAATGACCCTCTTTACCGTGACAGGGGCTGGTATGACCACGGTATGTATCCCTTTGTGTTTGACCCTCTTTATAAGGAAGAGGGTACACCTGTGGGTTTCGGCTTTATTGATGTAATGAAGGATGCTCAGGAGGAGATTGATATTCTCAATAACGAGATTATCAGAAATGCAAGGCTCGGTGCGAGAAAGCGTTATTTCACAAGGGTTGAAGGTGCTGTCAATGAGGAGGAATTTGCTGATTTCAGCCGTGATTTCGTCCATGTCAGCGGTTCGTCCATCGGTGAAGAATCCATAAGAGAAATCGGCTTTACGCCCTTGTCGGGAGTATATCTTACGGTGTTGCAGAATAAGGTTTCGGAGCTTAAGGAGACAAGCGGCAACAGAGACTTTACTCAGGGCGGTACCATGGGCGGTGTCACATCAGGTACGGCAATCACAGCCTTGCAGGAGGCAGGCAACAAGCTTGCAAGAGATATGATAAATGCAACCTATAATGCATTTTCGCAGATATGCACTCTTTCAATCGAGCTTATTCGTCAGTTTTATTCCGTGCCCCGATGTGTGCGTATTCTCGGTGCTGACGGTGAGTGGCAGTATTCCCTTTATGACAACAGCGTGCTTTCGGGAATTCCCGAGGAAGGACAGTTCGGACTTGAGGGCGGACTTCACGCCCCCGTATTTGATGTAAAGGTAAAGGCACATAAGCGTAACAGCTTTTCAAGAAGTGCACAGAATCAGGATGCGGTCAACTTTTATAATATGGGCTTTTTTGACCCTGCAAAGGCGGCTCAGTCACTTGCATGTATGGAGCTGCTTGATATGGAAAACAAAGAAAAAATCAGGTCGATGCTCATCAGCAACGCCTCTGATTATGAAAGGAGTGAGGCTCTACGGTCAATGCAGAATATACCGTCGGAAAGAATCTGACGGCAGTGTTTATAAAGGGTCACGCAGAATATGACGTAAAAGGCAAAGACATTGTATGTGCAGGTGTGTCGGCTCTTACTATGGCGTTTATTAAAGCTCTCAGAGATATAGACTGCGGTGATTACAGTCTTTATACCCTGATTGATGACGGCGAGGTTTTTATTGTGGCAAGGAATTTCAGAAACAGAAAAACCTATCACAAGGTAAAGAACTTTACTGAAATGCTTGTGACGGGTATCAGTGAAATACAGAGTCTTTATCCCGAAAATGTAAGAATAAGAAGAATATAGCCGAAGTCAGTGAAAGACGCCGTGCGGCATAAGCAGAGCATTACAATTCAGAAAAGTACATTCCGGAGGAAATTATGGATAAGAATTTATTACAGATTTTTGCATCCCCCGCGGCAGAGGCTTCGGGGAATGAGGCTGACAATATGCAGACAAATTTCGTTTCTGCAGATGAAAAGGGAGGTGAAGAAAAAGAAACGGATGAGAAAATGCCCGAAGAAGACAGTCAGGATAATACGGCAGAAAACTCAGCTGAAAAAGAGCAGACAGATACACAAGCAGAAAATAATACATCTGCTCTGCAAATTGCAGAGGATCTGATTTTCAGAAGAGCCGAAGAAAATTTATCCCGCTATCTCAGTGAAGAAAGTGAAAAATTAAGAGAAATCTATCCCTCGTTCTCATTGGAGAATGAGATGAAGAATTCTCCCGAATTTATGCATCTTCTCCGTTCGGGTGTTTCGTTGCGGCGTGCATTTGAAACGGTAAATCTCGAAAAAATTATGGGCTCGGCTTTAAGATATGCCGTTATGTCAGCCGGTAAAAAAACAGCCGAGACACTGAGGAATTCAAAAAGGGTTGCAGAAAACTCACTTCAGGATTCCGCTTCATCGGTAGTGCACACCGATGTAAACAGTCTTACGGGAAAGGATATTATGAGAATTCTTTCCGAGGTAAGCAAAGGTGCAAAAATTTCATTTTAATTAAAAGGAGAAAACAATGAATTACGAAAAAATCAAGCTTACACATTTTTCAGCAGGTGAGGTTATCAACTCAACCAACGGTACTATGGAAAACGGCACCGTTACTTCCCCCGACAGCCTTTCACCCGAAATGAAGACATTTTATGACAAGACACTTATCACTCTTGCAGGTGCGAATCTTATTCACGAGCAGTTCGGTCAGAAGCGCCCCATTCCCAAAAACGGTGGTAAGACAATTGAATTCAGAAAGTTTTCAAAGCTCCCCAAGGCTCTCAAGCCCATTACTGAGGGTATCACACCTGCAGGCAACAAGCTGAATGTTACTGCCGTAAGTGCAACGGTTGATCAGTACGGTGACTATGTTGAACAGACCGATATGCTTGAGCTTACTGCAATTGATAACACAATTATTGAAGCCACAAAGGAATTAAGCTCTCAGGCAGGTCTTACACTTGACACCATCGTAAGAAACGAGCTTGTTGCAGGTACAAACGTAATGTATGCCCCCGAAGTAAAGGACGGCAAGGAAACAGAGATTTTAAGCCGTAAGGATATCAACAAATATTGTAAGCTCCGTGTAAAGGATATTTTCAAGGCTGCTGCAGAGCTCAAGGCAGTAAATGCTCCCAAGATTGACGGCAGCTATGTTGCAATTATTCATCCTTATGTGGCATACGACCTTATGCAGGAGGCAGGCGAACAGTGGATCGGTATCCAGAAATATGCAAACCCCGAAAACATTTTAAGAGGTGAAATCGGTACTCTCGGCGGTGTGAGATTTGTTGAAAGCACCGAGGCAAAGATTTTCGGACCCTCTGTAATCAATGAAGGCATCAGCCGTGCAAAAGCTGCTTTAACAGTAACCGGTGCAAAGACAATCACGGTTACCGAAGACCTCGGTGTAAAGACCTTTGACACTCCCGTAAGCGTATATGTAAACGGTGTTGAAAATACCGTTGTCAGCGTAAACGGTACTTCTGTTACTCTCGGTACAGCCGTCAGTGTGAAGGAGGGGGATATTATTGCAGGTGCAGGTGCCGGTAAGGACGGCTCTGCAGTATTCTGTACTCTCTTTATTGCCGAAAATGCCTACGGTGTAACAGATATCGAAGGTGGCGGACTTGAGCATATCGTCAAGCAACGCGGCTACGGCAACGACCCTCTCAATCAGAGAAGCTCTGTAGGCTGGAAGGCAACAAAGGTTGCAAAGCGTCTTCTTGAGGAGTATATGATCAGATTCGAATCAGGCTCTGAATTCTCTGATACAGCAGAAAATAATTAACATAAGTAGTTTTTCCGTCACAGACGGAGACCGACAGTATAAGGTGTCGGTATTACTGCAGAATCGGGGTTACCCGATTCTGCTACGGAGGTATTATGAAAAAGAATAATGAAATGAAAACACTTAAGACAGTGTTTATTCCCAAGCTTAATAAAAATGATGATTCTCTTTTTGTTGCACTCAACGGTAAGAGAATACTTGTAAAAAAGGGTGAGCCTGTGGAGCTTCCGATGATGTTTGCAGAGGTTATCGAAAACTCCGTAAGAGCACAGACTGAGGCAGAGAGCTTTATTGATGCCGTGAGCCGCAACAACTGATACAAAAGAAAAGGAGGATATATATGACTGTAAGAGAAGCAATTGAAAAAACAGATGAGCTTTATCCCAATGTATTTTCCTTTTCGCAGAAGGTGTTTTTTCTTGAGCAGCTTGACGGCAAGGTTTTTTTTGAATTTCTCAGCAACTATGAGGGCGCTCCCGAAAGCTTTGAGGGAGATTATATATATCATACGGACAAGACATTGCTCATCCCTGTTCCTTACGATGATATTTACATAAAATATCTTGTTATGCAGTTTGATATTCTCGGCAGTGACATTACGAGATATCAGAATACCTCTGCTTTATTCAATAAAGAATACCTTGATTTTATATGTGCTTATAACAGAAGCCATGTGATAAAGAGTGCAAAAATAAATGTATCGGGGGTATGTATCTGATTTATCCGAAATTAAGAAAGCTGAAGCAGAAGACCTTCAGGAATGACGGCTTTTTCGGGATATGCAGAAAAGAAAGGGTCAGTGAGGGATATTTTTACGATATGAATAATATTTCGGGAGATAAATTTCCCGTTTTCAGCGTAAAAAATCCCGAAGCACTGTGGACAGGAGAAACGGAAAATTCCCTTACCGAAAAAGTTTTCTGTGACGGTAAGCTCGTTCTCGGCGGCAAGGGTATCACTGCCGCGAGGGCATCGGGTGATAAATTCTGTTACTGCACCGATTCTCATATTTTTATAAACGGAAAAAGACTGATTGATGCATCCTTAAAAAAGGATGTAAGCGTGCGTACCATAGTTCCCTTCGGCAGAAATATTTTTATAATCCCCGACGGAGAATATATCAGGGAGACTGCTGCAGGCTATGATGTACGGCACACCTGCACATACCATACCTCGGAAACTGCAAGCCTTTCTTTCTGTGACAAAGACGGAAATGAGGTTGAGGCGGGATATGAATATGATAAGCCCGAATTTCCCGAAGCCGGTGACAGATATATTTCGGAGGATGAAGGCATTATGACCCTTTATAAATACTCAGAGGATGGTATGTGGGAAGAGCTTTGCGTACTTTATGCAAAAATTACCTCTTACGGTATAGGCTCAATGTTTCTTGCGGGGGACCGTATATATGTCACCGATGCGTTTTTTGACCGAGGTGAATGCAAGGTAAAGAAAATTATTGATATGAACACTATTGTTGTATCAGGCATACTTTACGGAGAAATGGCAGCAATTCGTAATTTTACTGCCGAAAAGAAAATCCCTGCTATGGATTTTGCAGCAGAACACGGCAACCGTATATGGGGCTGCAGATACGGCAAAAACAACAACGGTGAATTTGTTAATGAAATATATGCTTCGGCTTTGGGGGACCCCGGTGCGTGGGAGACCTTTGAGGGTGCATCCACGGACAGCTATCAGGTGTCTCTGGGCTGTCCCGGGGAATTTACGGGGGTAACAGTGCTTGGCAGCGATGTTCTGTTTTTCAAGGAAGAATATATTATCCGTGTAAGCGGTGACAGTCCTGCGGATTTTTCCGTAACAACATATCCTGCAAGAGGTGTACAAAGAGGCTGTCATAACAGTATTGTAAACATCAATGAACAGCTTTTTTATAAAAGCCGTTACGGAGTTATTCGCTATGACGGTACATTCCCTGTAGAAATATCAGAGAATCTCGGAAATGTCCGTTATGAGGATGCCGTTGCAGAGGGGATCGGTAATAAATACTATATCGCAATGACAGATACCGGCGGCAACAGAAGCATATTTGTCTTTCATCTTAATACCGGGCAGTGGTACAGAGAGGACGATAAAAAGAATACACGGTTTATGGTAAGAATCCGTAACTGTCTTTATTATGTGTGTCTTGAAGATGAGTCTGACGGTAAAAAATATTATTCCTTCAGACTGTGGGATTCGGATATGATTTCTCAGGCTGTGAGTATTCTTTCCCCTGATGATAAATCCGTTTTTTCGTATATCCCCGAAAAAAGAGTCTGTTGGTCTGCAGAAACGGGAAAAACAGGTGATGACTGTCTTCCCGCAAGACAGATATTAAGGCGTATTCACATTACACTTTCTCTTGACGAGGGCTCAACCGTGAGTATGTATATAAAGCCCGATAACGAAAATGAATGGCACCGTCTTTGTTTTATAGATACTCCTGTAAACAAGGTATTTACCGTGCCTGTCAGCACACCGCCCTGCCACAGCTACACCATCAGGCTTGAGGGAAAGGGACAGTGCAGGGTTATTAATATTATAAGACAGACAGAAATTAATCAGGAGGTAAGAAATATTGGATGAAGCAATTAATCTGAAAGAAATATACAGAATGATTCTTTCAATGAAGGAAGAGATAAAACAGATGAATATTCAGCTTCGGGCATTGAGAAAAGAAGTGAAAGGAGAAACGGTAAGTGGCACTGAAAGATAAAAAGAAAACCGATATCGGTACTGTAGCAGGTACTTCGGCAGTTAAAGGCACAGTCAGTGACAAGTCATCGGATTTGTATACATATATGTCAAAGAAGATGCTTGATAAGATAATCAGTCAGTCCTCGGCGTATTCTTATGATATGAATGCCGACCCCTTATATCAGCAGTATGCCGATATGTACCGTAATGAAAGCAGAATTGCCGCAAAGGATATTTTCGGTCTTGCATCGTCCCTTACGGGCGGTTACGGAAATTCCTACGCTTCAACTCTTTCATCGGGAATTTATTCGCAGTATGCCGATAAACTGGCACTTAAGGGTGAGGAGCTTGAACAGAAGAATTATGACCGCCATAAGGACAGTATAAAAAATATGCAGTCTTTGTATGAAGCCTACAGTTCCATGGCAGAATCAGAAGCTGCAAAAGAGCGTGACGAACGGGATTTTCAGTATAAAAAAGAAAAGGACGAAAAGGAATTTCTTTATAAGCAGGAACGTGACAAGCTCAGTGATGAAAAAGAAAGTCTTGATAAGCAGCTTGAATTTGCCTTCAAAGCGGCAGCCAACGGAGATTACGGCTATCTTGAAAGCCTCGGTGTGGATGTGACGGCTCTTCGAAGAAACGAAGCCTATGACTGGGCTGCCTATAAGGCTCAGTACGGCGACTATTCGGGACTTAAGGAGCTTGGAATAAACACGGATAAGCTTCTGAATGACAGGCTTTCAGAGCAGGCAGAGCTTTTTGCAAAATTCGGTGATTATTCCGTACTGCGTGAGCTGGGAGTTGACCTTACGAATCTTAAGGCGGAAGAAAAAAGAGAGCTTGCCGAAATGTATGCAAAGTACGGTGATTATTCGCTTCTGCAGAGCCTCGGTGTCAATACAGCTGACAGAGAAGAGGATGAATACTATGACAGACTTCTTACATGGGCAAGGTATTTAAGGGCGCTGAGATGGTAAATATTGTAATAAATGCTTCGCACACCTCATATTCACCGGGGGCTGTGTGGGGAGAGAGAAATGAGCACTCGGATGTACTGAAATTTGCCCGTTTTCTGTCCTTTGAGCTTGAAAGAGATCCTGATATCAACTGCATATATCATACGGGGGATTGCAAATCGGGATATAACGATAAGGATGTTGTGCTGATTCTTCACCGTGACAGTAATTGTAAAAACTGTAATTCTTACGGCTGCAGCATTACCGTACAAAAAAATGCTTCTGCCGATATTCAGTATGAGGCATACCGTCTTCTCGGAAGTCTCGGAGGTGACAGAGGCTTCCGAATCAAGGGGGTACATACAAACACGGATAAAACTCCCTTTAAGCGAATGGAGAATACGGGAACAAAGCACACATTTTTAATAAAGCTGGGCTTTATTGATTCATGGACAGACAACAAGATTTTTGATACTGATTTTGAATTCCTGGCAGAAAAGCTTGCCGCGGAATTAAAGGAAATATTCAAAGGAGATACAAATGAAGCTTATACCGCAGTTTGAAAGACTGAATTCCGGAGAGAATAATTCAAGAACGGTAAAAATCAGCGTGGATGAGAATTACCGTAACAAAAACATAAAAATCGGCTTTATTACTCCGCGCGGCAAGGTTTTTATAACCGATGATATAAGCCTTTCCGACGGAGAGGGAGAATACAGCTTACCCTATGAGCTGCTTGACGGCAAGGGAATTCTGCTCTCTCAGCTTATAGTTTATGAGGGTGAAGAATTCATAATCAAAAGTCCCGTTTATGAATTTCCCGTGTACAGGTCAGTGGATGATGAGGATTGCCCCTGTGTCACACCTGAGGGAATCAGAAGCCTTGCATTTTTATATGAGCTTATTTTAAGCAAATCAGATAAGGGACACACCCATAACGACATTTATTATACCGAAGCCGAGACGGATGCGATGATATCAAAGAAAGCCGACAGTGTACACACCCATAACGATATCTATTATACCGAAGCCGAGACGGATGCGATGATATCAGAAAAAGCAGACAGCGGACATACCCACAATGATATCTACTATACCGAAGCTGAAACTGATGCTTTATTGGCGGAAAAAGCCGAAAAGTGGCACGCTCATAATGATTTTTACTATACTGAATATGAGGTAGATAATCTTATGTCACAAAAGGCACATATTGAGCACGATCACGGCAATATGTACGCTTCAAGGGACGAGCTGGACGCACTGTCGGAGTCAAAAAGTGATAAGACCCATAATCACGATGATGTTTATTTGTCAAAAAGCGAAGCCGAAGCAAAGCTTAATCTGAAAAGTGATAAGTCTCATAACCATGATGAGCTTTATGCTTCGAAAAAAGAAGCAGAAATGCTAAGGGTTGCAAAAGCAGATGCTGATCATATACATCTTTGGGATGAAATAAAAAACAGACCCGGCACCGACAAAGAGGAGCTGCTTCTTACATATAACCTCAGTGAGCCTGAGCGTGACAATCAGGGCAGATGGTGTCAGTATTTCGGCAATGCTCCTGATGTGGCGTTGGGTGAAACCGTAAGAATCAGAATAACCCTCGGTGACAGCGTTTTTGAAAAAGACTGTAAGGTGCTTTCGGATGACGGCTGTATGTACGGAATTCCCTTTAATAATTCAGTCTATTCGGAAGAAAGCATTGATAACGGAACTTATGATTATGATGCCAAGCCGATAGAAAGCGGTGTGCCCTCACTTCTTTTATATATGGTTCCGGGACAAAGCTGTGAAATAATGGCTGACAAAGATTACACGGGAGCAGATGTTGATGTTATAAGACTGCACCCCGTAAAGCTCGGAAACCATGCGCTTAATGTAACAAATGAAGCACTTAAGGACAATGATTTTCTTATTACCTCGGGCGGTGTGTTTGATGCACTGACATCAGCAGCCGTTACCTCAGTAAACGGCAAAAAGGGTGATGTGATTATCGGTGCCGGGGATATTGTTCACACTCACACTTGGGAAGAAATAAAGAACAGGCCCGGCACTGACAAAGAGGAGCTGCTTCTTATATATAACCTCAGTGAGCCTGAGCGTGACAATCAGGGCAGATGGTGTCAGTTTTTCGGCAACGCTCCTGATGTGGCGTTGGGTGAAGCCGTAAGAATCAGAATAACCCTCGGTGACAGTGTTTTTGAAAAAGACTGTAAGGTGCTTTCGGAAGACGGCTGTATGTACGGAATTCCATTTAATAATTCAGTCTATTCAGAGGAGAGTATTGACAACGGAACCTGGGATTATGCAGCCCAGCCGATAGAAAGCGGTGTACCGTCGCTTCTTTTATATATGGTTCCGGGACAAAGCTGTGAATTAATGGCTGACAAAGATTATACGGGAGCAGATATTGAGATTATGAGAATGATTCCCGTGAAGCTTCGCGGTGATGCGATTTATCTGACGGACAAGGTAGAAAAGGACAGTGATATTCCCGTAACCTCGGGCGGTGTATTTGATGCATTGCTTTCTGCAGGTGCAGGTGCCGTCACATCCGTCAACGGAAAAACCGGAGAAGTAAATCTCACCGCATCGGATGTGGGTGCATTGCCTGACAGTACACCTATTCCCGATATTCCTGAAAATATCTCAGCCTTTAACAATGATGTTGGGTTCATAAAGTCAACAGAGGTTGATTCTGTACCCGTAAAGGGAAGTAGTAAGCCTGTTTCCTCGGGCGGTGTGTATGAAGCCTTGCAGTCAGCAGGCGCAGGTACAGGCATATCCGCAGTAACCTCAGTAAACGGAAAAACAGGAGAAGTAGTTCTTTCGTCAGATGATATCCCCCATACTCACAGTTGGGATAAAATAGAAAATAAACCCGGAAGCGGCAGAGATGAGCTCCTTATTGAATATAGTCTCAGTGAGCCTGAGCGTGACAATCAGGGCAGATGGTGTCAGTATTTCGGTAAAGCTCCCGATGTGATATTGGGTGAAACCGTAAGAGTAAGAATAAACTTTAACGGCACCGCTTATGAAAGAGATTGTAAGGTGCTTTCGGACGACGGCTGTATGTACGGAATCCCATTTAATAATTCAGCCTATTCCGAGGAGACTATTGACGATGGAACCTATGATTATGATACCGAGCCTGTAGAAAGCGGTGTACCGTCACTTCTTTTATATATGTTGCCGGGTGCTTCCTGTGAGGTGTATGCCGATAAAAATTATACGGGAGCAAACATTGAGATTGTAAGAAGCACTATGGTAAAGCTTGGGAATGAAGCACTTTATGTGACGGATAAGGTAGCTGAAAAAAGTGACTTGCTTGTTACCTCGGGTGGTGTATATGAAGCGCTGACAGATGCTGTCGGAGGAAGCTTTATTGTAACTGCAAAGTGTGATCTTGCAACTCTTTCGGTTACGCAGGTGTCAAAGACTCTGGATGAGATAAATGAGGCTTACAATAAAGGGCAGAGAATAATTCTCAGACTTGATATGACGGAATATGAGGTGACTCTGCCTATGGTTGTATTCGGTAAGGGAGCCTATATATCCTTTGAATGTGCACTTCTGGTAGATATGGTGCCTTACCATGTGGATGTATATATTCTGGCAGATAACAGTGTCAATGCAATTATGACACCACTTCAGGGAAATTAAAACAACAAAATCTTATTAAAGGAGAAAAGCTATGAAAATTTTTATAGATCCCGGTCACGGCGGTGACAGTATAGGTGCTTCTTACAAGGGAAGACTTGAGCAGGATGATACGCTGAGGCTTTCACTTGCCGTAAGAGACATCCTTCTGACAATGCCCGATACCGAGGTAAGACTTGCAAGAGAGGGAAATACAAATCCTTCACTTGAGAAGAGAGCCGCCGATGCAAATAACTGGGGCGCAGATTACTTTCTTTCAATTCACAGAAATGCAATAGGCCCCAATATCGCAAAGGGTGTTGAGGGCTGGGTGTATTCAGCCGTCACTACAGGCGGTGAAACCTACAATAAGGCAAAGAATATCGTAGACAAGCTTTGTGAAGCTACAGGCTTTTATAACAGAGGTGTTAAGAAGGGCGCTCCCTCTTATTCTGATTTTGCCGTAAACAGACTGACAAATATGAGCTCCTGTCTTCTTGAAGCAGGGTTTATTGATTCGGATACGGATAACGCTGTTTTTGATAATAAATTCAATGAAATGGCAAAGAGTATTGCTTTGTCGGTTTATGAAGCAGCAGGGGGAAAGTTGGATGAAAAAGAAGAATCCCCCGTGATTTCTCCCGAAGAAAGCACGGAGGACGTAAAGGAAGGTGTTATTTATACCATACAGGTAGCTGCATTTATCAGCAGAAAAAATGCAGAGAATATGCTGAAAAAGGTTAAGGAAGCCGGCTTTACGGATGCATTTATCTCTGTCAAGGGTGATATGGACGGTGACGGAAAAATCACTGCTGCTGATGCAAGGGAAGTACTCAGAAGCTCGGTAGGATTGTGAGGTGAAATATATGACAATAAAGGAAAGACTTAAATCGTGGGCAGTGTGGCTTGCAGTTCTCGGTGCCGTAGGCGTTATTCTCAATGCCTTCGGTGTGTTTGAAAAAATTGGTATTGATTGTATGACCTTTGATTTGATTGTCAATGCCGTAGGCACAATTCTCATTTCCTTTGGCATCCTTAATAACCCTACGGATAAGACGGGATTTTAAGGGGTGTTAAAAATGAATCTTACACCTGAAGACAAAGAATATTTGCACGAGTCTTTTATATCCCGTAGGGAATGCTCGGAGTGTACGGCAAAGATAAAAAAAGAGCTTGCTGAGGGCAGTACCTCATTTGCAACCATCAGACAGGATTTGCAGTACATAAAGGATAAGCTGGACAGTAAAAGCAGATTTAATTCAGCCACTGTCTCAAGCATTATTCAGGCTGTCTGCACACTGCTTGTGGCAATTATCGCAGCAAGGCTGGGAATACAGTAAACAAAAAAGCCCTCTGAAGCCGAGTGTTCGTAAGGACACTCGGCAGTTTTATTCGCCTTTCGGCGAGTTTTATTGCTTCGCAGTTTTATTGTGTTTTGCACAGTGTTATTGTCCTTCGGACAGTTTTATGCGAATAAAATAACACTGAAGCCGTAAGGCTTCAATATCACTTTTGATTTATCAAAAATATCACTGCAAATTTTAATTTGCAATATCACTGATACCAACCGAAAAAACTTGTTTTCAGACCGGCATAACATTTCTCAAAGTATATAACCCACTATGACACTTTCAGTACGAAAGTGTCTGTTTTTTATCAAAAAAATGTGAGACACCTTATAAAAAGTGTCTCACAACTGTATGGATATTTGTTTCTGTCCTTAGTAACCCTGCTCATTTGTCAGAGAGCTTTTTGTTCAGTTTGCAGTCTGTCTTGTTGCAGAGTATTCTGTGGGAATACGCTTTAAGAGGTTTGAGTTGTAGATGGGGGTCCATTCGTCGCCTGTTTCTACAGTTTTCTTGAAGGTTTCCTCGTCAAGCTCAACATACATTGTGGCAACGCCCTTTCTTTCACCGTTTTCGGTATAAACAGTATCCCAGAATGCGTGGTGTCCGATGTAGGTTACGGATTTGGGAATAAATGCATAGGTCATTGACTTGTTGTAGCTGAATGCATCTGTACCTATGTATTCGAGAGTATCGGGGAAGGAGAGGTATGTTGTAAGTCCTTCGGCTGCTTCATATGATGTGCCGTCGAGGTTTTTGTCCGTGTAGGTGTAAAAATCCTTCATGTCGGGCATTTCGAAGAAGCCGAGATTTTCAATTCTTGTAAGTCCGTGGGGCAGATAAACAGTAGCAAGATTTGAATAGTTGAAGCAAAGCTCGCCGACTGTTTCTACCGTTGAGGGAATAACATAGGTCTTTACCTTTTTGTAATATTCCTCATATATGGGTGCATAATCCTCGGGAGAAATTATCTGCTTTTTATACTCATTTTCGGGAGTCCATACCCACATTTCAAGGGGATAGCCGTATTTTTCTCTCAGATACTGGTCTCTGTCACAGGGGTAGCACACAACGGTCTTTTTGTCCTTTGTATAAAGAACACCGTCTATGTCACAGTAGTTGGGATTTTGTTCATCAACTATGATTCTCTGAAGTGCCCAGCATGAATAGAATGCCTTGCCGTCAATTTCGGTAACATTTTTGCCGATGTAAATGGTTTTTATATAACCGTCACCGTTGATGGCATATTCCTTTATTGATGTAACAGGCTTTGATGTGTCCGTTGTGATTTCAAAATAGGGAATATTTTTTGCACTTTCAATAGCGGCAAGCTGCTGCTGCTTCAGCTGATACTTCTGATATGCGAAGAATTCCTCTTCCGATTTTACGGGGATTTCGGGAAGAGTATCGGGGGCATCTTCAATAACAGTGATACCGGGATCATACTTTTTGTCGGTGCCTGTGGGATATTCGATATCATTCACATAGTCAATTGTAAGCTCGGTAATATATCCGGGGTTTGAAAACTTTGAGAATTCATAGCTGCCGTCAGTCTTTTCGGTAAAGGTGAAGGCATCTGTTCTGAGAATATATAAAGAGAAATACATTGAAAGTGCAATGGATACAAGAATTACCGCAATAAAGATTATCTTTTTGAGGGTGTAATTTTTGTATGGCTTGTTTATGTGAGGTGCTGCAAGTCCTTCGATCTGATAGGTATATATCTCGACCTCGGGGATTTCAAGAACAGTGTTGTCGGTAAGGGCATTGCGCATTTTCTTTTCTTTTTTGCTCATTTTACTTACCTCCTTAACCCTTGTATCCGCCGGAAATCTTTTCGCCCTGCTCGAGTGCCTGCTTTTCGGTTACCTCGGCACGGCGCTTAAGAACCTGCATAACCTTGTTCTGCTTGTTTGTATCGTAGTCCCAGAAGAAGTAGGGGATGGTCATAAGGAAGAAGCCTACAACGTCAATAAGAAGGGGAACTACAACAATCTTCATTCTTGCTTCGTCAATAAACAGAACATCCCAGTTGCTGTTAAAGCCGTAGGAAAGAAGAAGAATGGGGATAATAAGACCTACAAAGGATGTGATAGGTCCTGTAAACCAGCCGAAAATACCCGAGAAGCTTTCAAGGCGTTCACCCGAAAGGTACATCTGGTAGTCGTTGATTCGTACATTCATATCGTGACCTGCAGAGGTGGGAACGGTCTTTGTCATTTCCATAAGGAACATAACAACGATACACAGAGTACCGCAAAGCACAAGATTTTCACCGCAGAACCATATTGCGGCAACAAGAAGTGCATTACCGAAGGCACGGGTCAGCTGATAGAATATCATTATCTGCTTGTATGAGAATCTCTTTAAGAAGTAGGGTGTAAGAAGATCCGGGGGAGTACCTGCAAAGGAAACAAGCAGAGTGAGAATTGAATAGGGAAGACCTGACAGACGGAAGGTATAAAGATAAAGGATTGATGTGAATGCAAGCATACCGTTTCCGAGAGAGTCAAGAAGTCCTACCATAGTATTTATCCAACGGTATTTGTTATGCAGAACACCGAACATACCGTCCCAGAACTTTATGTTTACCTTCTTTTCAAGAGGCGGCTGAGGAATTCGTTCCTTTATTCTGCCTGCAAATATCATGGTAAGCACCGCACAGGTGATGAAGCAGCCGGGGATTACCCAACGGAAAAGGTTGATATCAGCCCATTCGTTTTTGAGTGTACCTACGATTGCGGGAAGAATGATTGTCATAATTGTATGTAAGAAGTGTGAAAGCTTTACGGGATATGTTCTTACCATAATTCTTTCGTTTACATCGGGGGAGATGTTCTGTGTTGTGGTTTCAATAACATTACCGAAGCCGAACACACCGTAAATTGCAAAAAGAAGGTTTGCAGCCCATACACGGGTGGAAACATCCTGTATTTCGTAAAGGGGAAGCCAGCCGATAAGGATAACAACGATACACTTGGGTATCATATCCGAATAAAGTGAATATTTGTATCTTCCGTATTTGGGAATAAGCTTTTTGCGCCAGAAGATATTTCTTGCGCCTACCCAGCCCGAATATAAGAAGTGTGTACCGAAGACCTTGAAGCAGGCAGTGGCACTCATACCCTCAAGCGAATTAAGGAAAATGATAAACTTGCTTCCGGGGTCAAAGAGGGTTGACACATCAAAGAATATCAGTGCCAGACCGAAGGCTATCATACCCACATATACGGTATATAGCTTTTTTTCCGTTTTGCCCGGCAAAAAGCCTAAGTTATCGCATACAAACCACCATATAAGGGCTGTGACATAGCCCAGGGGCATATTGATAATAGAAATAATTGAGAATGTAAGGTAGGGGAGCTTGTAATGATGCATAATCAGGAAGCAGCCTGTTGCAAAATAGATGTACTCCAATACCTTGGATGCTGTGTAGTTTGAGCCTACGGCAATAAATATGTCCTTGAATTCTTTATAAGGAACATACTTACCCTCCGCAGGAGTTTTCCAGTGTGTTTTTACTTCAGTAAAGAAATTCTGTACCGATTGCTTGTTTACCTTAGCCATAACACCTCTCCTTTATAATAATTAAATTAATTTTATCATAAATCGTAATGAAACACAACAATTTTACCCTGACCGATATGTATAATTTGCGCACCTAAATTTATATAAAAACACAAAAAACCTTCCCTGCACTCTGATATGCAAGAAAGGTTTTTACGGTAACGGTAAAACAGCTGACAGTAAATCCGCCCTTTTACGGGGGAATCATTATGCAACAAGCTTTGTTTTTGTCAGGTCGGTTTTTTTGTAATAGATAAGTGTTGCAAGGGAGCACACTGCCCAGCCTGCAGGGTAGCCCATAGCAATGGGAATAATTTCGTTGCAGATAAAGTTTGCCATAATGAAAAGGTAAATTTGTCTGAAAACAACAAATGAGCCTATCATAATTATCATGGGTACCTTGCTGTTGCCTGCCCCCCTGAGAGCCGCCGAGTATATCTGATTGAAGCAGCAGATAAGATAGAAGGGAGACATCCATCTCAGCAGCATTGTGCTGGCTTCAATTACCTCAGGCTTTGCATTGAAGAATTCGGAGAAGGCGGGAGCAAAGACTACAAGGGGAATCATAATTACCCCTGTGCAGATAAGAGATATTGCCGATGATATACGCACACCTCTTTTGGCTCTTTCAATATTGCCGATTCCGAGATTCTGTCCCATAAAGGTTGAAGCGGCAAGAGAGATGGACTGCATAGGTAAGAACATAAACTGGTCAAGCTTTGTATATGTTGTCCAGCCGCCCATAATGTTCTGACCGAAGTGGTTGACATATGACTGTACAAATATGTTTGAAAATGCAGTGACTGCCATTTGTAAGGCGGCAGGAATACCTACGCGCAGTATCAGCTTTATCTGCTCCAATGAAATACCCATTTCTCTGAATGAGAATTTTATACAGGAGTCAGAGCGTATCAGGGTTATCATAACAAGCACTGCAGATATGCCCTGTGAAATAATTGTAGCATATGCAACGCCCGATACACCCATACGGAATACAAGCACAAACACAAGGTCAAGCACAATGTTAAGAAGGGCTGCCACCACAAGGAAATAGAAGGGGCGCCTTGAGTCGCCTATGGCTCTGAGAATACCTGAACCCATATTATAAACAAGAAGTCCCGTGACACCTGCAAAATATATTGCAAGATATGTTTTTGCGTCGGGGATGACTTCATCAGGCATTTTCATAAGCTGAAGCATCACAGGTGTCATAAAAATTCCCAGCACGGTGAAAATGGCAGCAAGAATAAAGGTCAGTGTAATGCTTGTATGAACTGCCTTATGTACCTTGTCATACTGCTTTGCACCGTAAAATTGTGAAACAACAACACCTGCTCCGCTTGAAAGCCCCATAAATGTACCGATAAGAACATTTACAACGGGCCCTATTGAGCCTACGGCAGAATAAGCTTCATTTGTTGTGAAGTTGCCAAGCACCCATGTATCAACGGTGTTATAAAGCTGCTGAAAAAGGTTGCCGAGAAGAAGAGGAACCGAGAAGGCAATAATGTGCCTGATAATATTGCCCTCGGTCATATCTGTATCGCGTTTTTTATGAGATTTCATATTGATGTATGCTTCTTTACAAAATTATATACATTGTTCCAATACATAACGGGAGCAAGGGTTGATGACTGCGCATGTCCTGCACGGGGTACGGTGAAATATTCCTTATCTGCACTGCAGGCGGTATAAACCTCGTCCATCATTCTGAAGGGTACAAAGTCATCTGCCTCGCCGTGTACAAACAAAGTGGGAGTGATACTGTTTTTAACAGCCTCAACGGGAGCGCATTTGCTGAAGTTGAAATTTCCTCTCAGCTCAGAATATTTGCTGATAACGGGAAGCAAGGGAGTGAGCAGGGGAGTAATCTGATTTCTGGTAACGTGCTTGTATTCATCCATAACTGTTGTAAAGCCGCAGTCGGAAACAGCACATTTTACATTAGACGGAAGAGATTCGCCTGTTATGAGCATTGTTGTGCCTGCTCCCATGCTTTCACCGTGAAGCACGATTTCGCAATCGGGATAAAGAGTTGTGAGATAGTGAATGAAATCAAGTCCCATATAGCGGTCGTGATAACCCATTGAGCAATGTGAATTGGGGTCATCTCCGTGGCCTATCATAGAGGGCAGCAGACAGTTGAAGCCCATTTCGGCATAGGTATATGCATAATGGTACATACCGCAGGGATTTGATGTGTAGCCGTGGAAAATTATTGCCCATTTGTCATTATGACCGTTATCAAAAACCTTAGCGTGTCTTTTTATGCCCTTGTCATTTAAGATAAATAAGTCCTCTGCGCTGTGGTGTGAATGCCATTCGCCTACGGCTGCACCGAATCTTTCCTGCTCTGTGGGACCTTCCGTTACAACAGGCTCAGGAATTTCATCTTCGGGTATTTCCGTTGTCGCAGGTGAAAACTTTTCACCGATTTTTGAGGCAAAGGGAATATTGAGAATGAATTCATAGGATACGGGAATAACTGCTCCTACAAGAGCCGCAGCACCTATAGCTGTGCCGATAGCTGCTTTTTTCAATACTTTTTTTGACATACAAACACCCCATCTGATAAAATTTATTTCATTGTGAGAGAAATACGCTTTTTATTTACATCCACACCGAGTACCTTTACCTTGACGATATCGCCGACCTTAAGTACCTCCGAGGGATGCTTTATAAATCTGTTTGTAATCTGAGAAATATGCACAAGTCCGTCCTGATGTACACCGATGTCAACAAACACACCGAAGTCGATTACATTTCTGACAGTACCCTGAAGCTCCATACCTTCTCTTAAATCCTCCATAGAAAGAATATCCGAGCGAAGCATGGGGGCAGGGAGTGCATCACGGATATCACGGCCGGGCTTTTTAAGCTCTGCGGCAATATCCTTTATTGTGGGAATACCGGTGCCGCATTCGTCGGCAGCCTTTGATATTCCGTATATTTCAAGCTTTTCTTCAATGTCCCTTGCACCAACTGTTGCAAGGGTCTTTTTATCAATTCCGAGAATTTCAATAAGCTTTTTCGCAGCATCATATGATTCGGGATGAACTGCAGTGTTGTCAAGGGTTTCCTTGCCTGCAGGGATACGCAAAAAGCCTGCGCACTGCTCATAAGCCTTGGGGCCCAGGCCCTTTACCTTTTTGAGAGCCGTTCTTGAAGTAAAGGCACCGTTTTCGTCACGGTAGGCAACAATATTTTTTGCAGTGGCAGCAGTAATGCCCGAAACATACTTAAGAAGTGAGGGTGAGGCTGTGTTAAGGTCAACGCCTACGGAGTTTACACAGTCCTCAACAACACCCGTAAGGGATTCTTCAAGTCTGTTCTGAGGAAGGTCGTGCTGATACTGACCTACACCTATGGACTTTGGATCAATTTTTACAAGCTCGGACAAGGGATCCTGTAATCTTCTTGCAATTGAAACTGCCGAACGAAGTGAAACGTCAAACTCGGGGAATTCCTGAGCACCGAGCTTGGATGCCGAGTAAACGGAAGCACCTGCCTCGTTTACAACCATATAAGTAACCTGTCCTGCGTATTGCTTGATTGTTTCGGCAACAAAAATCTCAGCCTCCTTGGAAGCCGTACCGTTACCGATAGAAATACAGTTGACACCGAATTTTTTAATAAGAGCGTGTACCTTTTCGGCAGCCTCCTCCTTTTTGTTCTGAGGAGGTGTGGGATAGATAACACCTGTTGAAAGCACCTTGCCGTTTTCGTCAACAACGGCAATCTTACAGCCTGTTCTGTAAGCAGGGTCAACTGCAAGCACGCGCTTGTTTTTGATAGGCGGCTGCATAAGAAGGGGCTTTAAGTTCTGACCGAACATCTTTATTGCCTGCTCGTCAGCCTTTTCGGTCAGCATATTTCTGATTTCTCTTTCAACAGAGGGGAATACAAGTCGGTTATAGCTGTCAAGAGCTGCTTCCTTTACAAACTGTGTGGTGATGCTGCCCGTTTTTACGAAATAACGGTAGAAAACACCCATGGCGGCAAAATCCTCGATTTCAAGAGAAACCTTAAGAAAATCTTCATTTTCACCGCGGTTGATTGCAAGTATTCTGTGACTGGGAATCTTTGAAACAGCCTCGGAATAATCATAATACATTGAGTAAACGGAATCCTCTTCAGTCTTTGCCTTTGATGAAATTACACCCTTTGCGGTAACAATCTCCTTAAGGTCGTGTCTTATTTCGGGAGAATCTGACATAATTTCTGCGATTATGTCATTAGCACCCTGTAAGGCAGCGGCAACATCGGGAATTTCCTTTTCTTCATCAACAAAGGGAAGCGCCATTTCTTCAATTGTGCCTTCAGTCTTATCCTGCTCTAAAATTGCAAGTGCAAGAGGCTCAAGCCCTCTTTCCTTGGCAATTGTTGCTCTTGTTCTTCTTTTCTGTTTATACGGACGGTAAAGGTCCTCAAGCACAGCAAGGGTTTCTGCAGCAAGTATATCCTCGCGAAGCTCATCGGTCATTTTGCCGAGCTCTTCAATGTGTGCAATATAGTCTTCCTTTTTCTTTTCAAGATTTCTCAGATACTGCAGTCTGTCTGCAATCTCACGCAGCAGCTGGTCATCGCAGCTGCCGTGCATCTCCTTACGGTAACGGGCAATAAAGGGAATTGTGTTGCCGTCGTCAATAAGAGTGATAATATTTTCCATGTGCTCCGGTTTTACCGGGAATTCAGCACAAAGCTTTTCTCTGATATCCATAAAAACCTCCGTGTGAATCATAATTTATCGGTCTTTAACCGATAAATTATGATAGTGAAATTTAAAGCTATGCTATGAGTGAAATTGTCCTTCGGACAGCGGAATTGTCCTTCGGACAGTGAAATTGTCCTTCGGACAGTGAAATTGTCCTTCGGACAGCTAAATTGTCCTTCGGACAGCTAAATTCATTCCTTTGGAATGAGCGAAATATTTGCCTTCGGCAAATGTGTCGGAAGGGCTTCGCCCTTGAATATATAAATTGAGGCGGACAAGACGCAACGCGTCTTTATCAATTTTGCACTTTGCATTTGATTTAACGGTCTTATGACCGTTAGTTTACTATCTGTTTGTATATGTCACTTTTTTTACAGTTCGTTTCCTTTGCAGCCTTTTTTGCGGCTTCGTTGATGCTGAAGCCTTCTTCAATATATTTTTTTGCCAGTGCGACGGGGTCAATATCTTCTGCTTCGGAGGCAATTTCTTCCTTTGATTTTGCTTCTATTATTATAACATATTCACCCTTCAATTTTGTGCCGTCGAATTTGCCGTCAAATTCACTGAGACTGCCGAATTCTATGTTTTCGTGGATTTTGGTAAGCTCTTTTATAAGGGCAATTTTTCTGTCACCGAGGGTAATATATAAATCGTGAAGGGTTGCAGCAAGCTTATGGGGAGCCTCGTAGAAAACCATGGTTTTTCTTTCGGTCTTTATTTCTTCAAGGTGCTCTCTTCTTTTTGGCTTGTTACCTGTCAGAAAGCCCTCGAATGTGAAACGGGAAACATCAAGCCCCGACAGAGCAAGAGCTGTTATGATGGCACTGGGGCCGGGGACTGTGTTTACCTTGATTCCGCTTTCGTGACAGAGCCTTACAAGGTCCTGACCGGGGTCTGAAATTGCAGGCATACCTGCATCAGAAACAAGGGCACAGCTTTCACCTGTCAGAATTCTTTCGACAATTGACGGTCCCTTTTCTGCACGGTTATGCTCGTGATATGCTATGAGCTTGTTTTTTATGTCAAAATAGTTAAGGAGCTTTATTGTAACTCTTGTATCCTCTGCCGCGATAAAATCAACGGTACGGAGAGTCTCAACAGCTCTTGGGGAAAAGTCACCTAAATTGCCTATAGGTGTTCCCACTACATATAATTCACCGGGCATTTTATTTCTCCTTTTTGTAGCTGCCGATAATTTTTTTCATTTCGTCACTTGGTGTGCCGTCGGGATTTTCTATGTGAAGCTCTTTTTCAACTATGAGTCCCGGGTTTCTGCCTTTTTTTCCTTCAAGTAAGAAAAGCCAGGGGGCTTTGCCGTCACGCTGAGAGACAAAGCGCAGGCGTTTGGGTTCGATTTTTGCTTCTCTCATCCCCATCATAGCCTCGGTCAGTCTTTCGGGACGAAGGCAGATGCACATTTTACCGCCGAATTTAAGAAGTCGTGAGGCTGACAGAAAAACATCTGTCAGCTCTAAATTAGTTTCGTGTCTTGCTATTTTATCGGCAGCGGTTTCGCTGATAATACCGTGACCGCTGGCAGTATAAGGGGGATTCATTGTAACGAGGTCAAAAACACCTGCTTCAAGCTTTCCCTTAAGCTCTCTTAAATCAGAGTTAAGGAGAAGAAAGCGGTCTTCCAGACAGTTGAGAGCAATGCTTCTTGTCAGCTGATCGCAGGCAAGTGACTGAAGCTCAACCGCGTGCACCTTTTCTGAGCCCTCTCTGAGCCAATAAAAGGGGATAATACCGCAGCCTGTACCGAAATCGCACACCTTTTCTTTTCTTTTAGGCGCTGAAAAGGCAGCCAACAGCAAGGCATCCGTGCCAAAGGTATGGCTGTCGGATACGATGAGCTTGAGGCTGCCGTCAATATATTCAATATGTTCACCGTGTTTGAGTTCAGACATAATCAGATCTTGCTTTTCTTAAGTGCTACAACAAATACAACTACAACAACACCTGAGCCTACAAGAAGAAGTATGCCGAGACCTGTTTTGAGGGGGCTTGATTCTTCGGGGGTATTCTGTGTATTTTCCTGTACGATGGGGTTGAATACGGTTGTTGTGAAGGCTTCCGTATAAATCTGCTCGGGGGGAATGAAAGCAAAGGTTGTGGTTTCGGGGGGAACCGTAGTCTGAGGAGCAAGTGTTGCGGGGGGAGTATACTGATATGAGGGATATGTGGGGGTAACCACGGGTTCTTCCACTTCAACATCAGGCACAAAAGCGGTAGTAGGTTCTTCTGTTGTGGTTTCCTCGGGAGCCTTTGTGGTAGGGTCCTTTTCGAATGAGTTCATATACTTCTGAATCTCATTGAGGATATCACCGCCGCCTATCATATCAATAATGCCGCTGAGACCACCGTTCTGAAGGTCATCAAGCATCTCCTGAATTCCCTCAGGAGTAGAGATGTCATAACCACCGTAATTTGCGATGGTTTTGATGGTATCCAGTATGTCCGTAGCCGAAGCAGTAGCGGCAAGGGGGATAAGAAGCATTGCTGATGCGATAATAACAGATAAGAGTTTTGAAATTTTTTTCATTTTCCGAATCACCTTTAATATTAATATAAGAGACAAAACTTTACAAAATAAAAATAAATATAACAGCAAAATTTATAATACCAAGAATCCGCACAAATGTCAATCATAAATTGTCATCCAAAAGCTGACAATCTACGAAATGCAAAGTGCAAAACACAAAATACAAGCTAAGCGCGAAGTGCGCAGCACCGGCGCCCAAAAAACCAGCGCGAAGTGCGCAGCACCAGCAACTCAAACCTCCCAAGTCCCCACAAAACCAAAAGTCACAACAAAAAAAAGTCTCATCAGACTTCAACCCATTATCAGAAAATGTTCAGATTTTGCCGTAGTGCGCTGTATTTCCGCAGAAATGCAGATGCAATACGGTGAAATGTGGGCATTTTATGATAATACCGTGCACTTCCCTCTACAGCAAAGGGTAAACTAACCAAACAAAGTCTGCTGAGACTCAGTTAAAGCCGCGCACTTGTGAAAGAGGACAAAAATTGCCATAGTTGTTGGATTTGACACCGGAAGGCGTACATCGGTACGCCGAGGATGGCAAAGACAAAGCGCATCTGCAGCTTTGTAAGAGGCAAACCTCTCAAAGTTACAAATGCGCTTCAAAAGTCTATCGCACCATTATATTATCACGCGCGGCAAATATGGTTATTTTTGCGCCTCTTTCACCTGATTGAGCCAGAGGGAGACGTGGGATGAGAAGCCGTGACAGCAGGAGGCATAGTCAGTCATATTTTCCCACAGCGTACCCGTCTTTTCAGCCATAGGCAAAAAGAATTTTTCAATTTCCCCCAGAAGCTTATCATACTCTCCGTCTTCAAACAGGATATAAAGACGAAGATAATTTCCGATAAATGCATTGGAAACGTGGATATCGGGGTAGGTTTCTTCAGGGTTTCTGTCAGGACCGAAAACGGTGAACATTTTTTCATAAAGTTCGGGGAATGCTTCCTTTGTTGCGGTTTTTGAGAAGAAAGCGTAATACTGACAGGTTTCGCTTCTGTTGGTTGTTCTTACGGCAACACCGTTTTCATCAAGCACGGCATTGTCGCAGAAGAATTCACCGTCAAAGGATTTTTCGATAATTGTTTTTCTGAGCTTCTGAGCCTTTTCATTGAGAGCCTTATCTTCGTAAAGCTCGGCAACGGCATCAAGCACAAGGGAATAGAGCATATTTGAGGGATAGTTTATATCACGTACGAAGTTATTGGCTTCGGACCATTCAACAAATATCCAGCTGTCAATATTCTGAAGAAGACCGTCAGCGTTTTCGTAGGTCGCTGAAAAATCAAGAAGCTTATATACTCTTTCTTTTGCCGCATCAATAAGCTCTCTGTCACCCGAACGCTCAAGATACTGTCTTAACTGCAGAACAAACCAGAATGCCCAGTTGTGAATATAGCAGCCGTCGGGATGGTCACCGGGATAGCACATGGGAAGCATACCGTCGGGGATGTGACTGAATTTTTCGGGGATAATGAAGTTTTCGATGAAATCGTGTTCAATAAGACTTTCACCGGTAAGCTCTTTTTCCACGCGTGCGGTAAAGAAGCTGTCACAAAGCCAGCCTGCTCTTTCTCTTGAAGGGCAGTCCATAAAGATATCGGTGGCATTCTGACGGAAGGTTGACACGGCGGCATCATATATTTTCTGTAAAGGCTCACTGTCCTGCTTTACGATGTTTGTAAGCTTTGTTTCGGGGTAACATTCTTCATAGAGAGAAACATTTGTAACAAGTGTGGGGGCGTACATTGATATAATCTGGATATATCTGAAGGTGTAGGGCTCAAATGAAACAAAATCATATGTTCTTCCGCCCTGGATTGCCCACTTGATAACATTCTGACAGCTGTCCTTCCCGGGGTCGGGGCATTTGCCGTCGGGGAGGATTTCATTGAATACGGCATATATTACGGTATCATGCTCAGCTGTAAGAGAAAGACGGATATAGCCTGTGTTATTCTGCCCCATGTCATAAATACAGCAGCAGTTTATGCCCAGGGATACGCTCTCCATACCGTAGCCGCCGTCTTCCATTATCTGTGTTTTGTATGCATAAAGCTCATTTACGGGACTTGCATCAAGCTCCTTTTCGGTAAAGCCCTTCAGTGTGTCATCAATTCCCGTAAGGCTTCTGTCCGTGAAGTATCTTCTGTCCTTATCGGGAATAAGTATGCCCTTTGAAATAATCTCCTTCACCTTTCTTTCGGTGTAAAGAGCATAAGGTGAGTTTCTTACTATGAAATTCTTGCTTTCGGTTTCTGCGATTTCAACCTCTGTAAGCTTAGTGTCGGGGTCGGTCATAAACAGGTCATAGTAGGCATCATATATGTAACACTCCGTAAAGGGGCGCTGGAATGAATAACGGGGTGTCTTCTGAATTCTGTTGAGATATCTTGCAGCTTCAAATCCGTATCTGCCCGTAGCACAGATGACTTCACCGTTTCTTTCAATCTCCGCACACAGGAAGGAAGGCATATCAAGAAGATAGAAGCTGTTTACATTATAGCCTGCGGCAATAATTGTGATGACGGATTTTTTGTCCGAAAGCTCGTTTTTAAGAGTGTATTCGCTTACACGGTAAAAGCCGTGGCCTGCCCTTGCGGGGCCTGCAGCATAAAAAACACCGTCAACAAAAATCTGATATCTTGAGTGTGATGTTATACTTAACTTTATTTCATCATTTCCCTCGATTACTGCTCTGAAAATAAGGGAGATGTTTTTTTCGGTTTCCTTGCCCTTTTCCCATACGGGTACGGCACTTCTGAATTTATATTCCTTTGATAAACCCTTGACTGACATTATGTTCCCTCCAATAGTGAAATAAGTGCTCTGAGAAAGCTGCGGTCATCCTCCGCCGTTCTTTTCGGCGGTCCCTTGGTGCGTGCGCCCGACAGCCTTGCCTTTTTTGAAACAAATCTTGAATACAGCAAATTTTCGATATTTTTGTCGGTATAGATAAGACCGTTATGATTAAGAGCCCTTGCACCCTTGCCGAGACATAATGCGGCAAGACCGTAGTCTCCCGTGACAACAATATCATCTCTTGTGATAATGTTGGCAATTTTAAGGTCGGCAGAATCCGTCCCCTTGTCAACTACAACGGTAAGGACATTTTCTCTTTCGATAAAATGGGCATTGTCGCAGACAATAATCCCCTCATATCCGAAACGGCAGGCTTCTCTCAGCGCAATATCCGTAACGGGACAAGCATCAGCATCAATAACAATCTTCATTAAACCACCGGGTATAGTTTAACTTATTTTTTCTTCTATTGCAACAAATAATTCAACGGTTTTTCCGCGAGGAGTGTTGTGATAAATAATGAATGATGAATAACTGCGGAAGATTCCTTTTGTGCTTACACACAGTGTACAGCTCTTTTTATTATTTCGTCGTCATATCTCTCCCGTATTTTATCGACTGTCAGTTCGAGAGCTTCCTGCTTCTGATTTGCCGACTCATCAAACCACATTGAAAACTGATGGGGAGCGTTTTCGGGGGTGAGACAGGTTGCTCTTACACCGATACTTCTCAGAGGCTCGGAAAAATCCCAGTTGAGCCTTAAAAGCTCCTGTGCCTGTTCGCAGATTATCTTTGAAAGATTTGTGGGGTAGGGAAGAATTTTCTGCCTTTCCTTTGAGCACAGGGAAGAGCTTCTTATATAAAGCTGCACACACGAGCACCGAAGTGAATTATCTCTCAGCCTTTTTGCGACAGTTTCACTGAGCATATACAGTGTCTTTTTTGCATCATTGAAATTTTCCATATCCTTCGGGGTGGTTGTTGAGTTGCCTATGCTTTTTATGGGGAAGGGCTCGTCATTTTTCATTACGGGTGTAGTATCCAATCCCGCTGCATAAAAATACAGCTTTTCTCCGTTTTTGCCGAGAGCTCTTGTCATAGCCTCCTTGCCGTATTCTGCTATGTCGCCGATTGTCATAATACCTCTTCTGTTAAGCTCTCTTATTGTGGACGGACCTGCAAAAAGAAGGTCATTTGCCGGGGCGGGCCATACAATTTCCTTGTAATTTTCAGGGGTTATCACCGTTACCGCATCAGGCTTTTTGTAGTCGCTGCCGAATTTTGCAAAGACTTTATTGAAGGATACACCTATTGAAACGGTAAGCCCCAGCTCTGACTTTACACGCCTTCTTATGGCCTCTGCAATTTCCTGCCCCGTGCCGAAAAGTGCAGTGCTTTCGGTAACATCAAGCCAGGCTTCGTCGGGGCCGAAGGACTCCACAAGGTCAGTATATTCACAGTAGATATTTTTTACAAGTGCGCAGTAATGCTGATATAAGGGCATATTTGCAGGCAGAATTTTAAGTGACGGACACTTTCTGAGTGCCTGCCATAAGGGTTCTCCCGTTTTCACTCCGTGCTTCTTGGCAAGCTCATTTTTTGCAAGAATAATACCGTGTCTTTTTTCCGGGTCTCCGCCTACGGCAATAGGGATGTTTTTGTATTCGGGGTGACCGATGCTTTCGATTGAAGCATAGCAGTTATTGATATCCGAATGTAAAATTATACGCATTATATTCATCTCCCGTAAAAATAAAACGAACAAATGTTCGCTAATTTATCTTTATTATAGCAAACAAATGTTCGATTGTAAACAGGAAAATTAAGTTTTTTTCAGAGTGTACCGTAAAAGGGACACTCTGTTACGAATAAAGAGCGATGTGCCATGCATAAATGAAGAACGTATAATGCGGAATTTATACCGTTTGCATCATCTGTGCTCTCCCGGTTACGGCAGGGCTTGTTACGCTGCGGTATGTCTTATTTTTACAGGGGTTGAAAGAAATTTATATATAATAAGTATTTATTATAAAAAAATTTTAAAATACTTGATTTTTATATTACGCAGGTATATACTATACAATAAAATGTGACGAAAGGAGAGAGAATATTGGACAAAAAACAGCTGGCTCTGAAATCGGTGCAGGCGCTTAAACAGCTTTATCCCGAAGCAATATGCTCTCTTACGGCAGATGATCCCTTTCAGCTGCTTGTTGCCACAAGGCTTTCGGCGCAGTGTACGGATGCCAGGGTAAATCTTGTTACTCCGGCACTTTTTGCAAAATATCCTACCATAGAGGCATTTGCTGCGGCTGATGTCACGGATGTCGAACAGCTTATTCATTCCTGTGGATTTTTCAGACAGAAGGCAAAGGATATTGTGGGAATGGCCGATATGATACTTAAAGATTTTGACGGCAGAGTACCTGATGAAATTGATGTGCTTACGACACTTCCCGGAGTAGGCAGAAAAACGGCAAATCTCATTGTAGGTGATGTTTACAAAAAGCCTGCCGTGGTTGCCGATACTCATCTCATAAGAATTTCAAACCGTCTCGGTCTTGTTAAGACAAAGGATCCTTTCAAAGTAGAAAAGGAGCTCAGAAGGCTTCTTCCCCCTGAGGAAAGCAATGATTTCTGCCATCGTGCCGTGCTTCACGGCAGAGCAAGGTGTATGGCGCGTAAGCCTGACTGCGGCAATTGTCCTTTGTCCGTTTTCTGTGAATACAATCTTACAAACACAATATAACATAACCCCGAAAGGAAGAAAAAAATGTCATTTCTTAAAAAATTATTCGGAGATCCTTCAGCAAAAGAAGTGAAGAGAATCCGTCCCACTGTTGATAAGGTTTTAGCTCTTGAGGAAGAATATTCCCGTCTTACAGACTCTCAGCTCAAGGCAAAGACTCCCTGGTTCAAGGAGAGACTTGCCAAGGGCGAGAGCCTTGATGATATTCTTCCCGAGGCATTTGCTGCCTGCAGGGAGGCTTCATGGCGTGTGCTTAATATGAAGCATTTCCCCGTGCAGATTATCGGCGGTGTGGTTCTTCATCAGGGCAGAATTGCCGAAATGAGAACAGGTGAAGGTAAAACTCTTGTTGCCACACTTCCCGCATACCTCAATGCACTTACCGGTGAAGGTGTGCACATTGTTACCGTAAACGAATATCTTGCACGACGCGACTCTGAGTGGATGGGTAAGATTTTCCGCTTTATGGGTCTTAGTGTAGGCCTTGTTGCTCACGGACAGAGCACCGAGGAAAAGCAGGCTGCTTACAATTCCGATATCACATACGGTACCAACAACGAGATGGGCTTTGACTATCTTCGTGACAATATGGTGCAGTATAAAGAGCAGAGAGTACAGCGCGGTCATATCTTTGCCGTAGTCGATGAGGTTGACTCCATTCTTATTGACGAAGCAAGAACTCCTCTTATTATTTCGGGCAGAGGCGACAAGTCATCTGACCTTTATAAAATTGCCGATGATTTTGCAAAGAGACTCAGAATGCAGAAAATCAATGAGCTTGACGCAAAGAAGGATATTGAAGATGTTGTAGTTGACGAGGCTGATTATATCGTCGACGAAAAGGCAAGAACTGCCACTCTTACCAAAAGAGGTATCAGAAAGGCAGAGGAATATTTCAATATCGAAAATCTTATGGATGCAGGTAATCTTACCATTCAGCATCATGTTCAGCAGGCAATCAAGGCAAGAGGTATTATGACAAGAGATATCGACTACGTCGTGAAGGACGGAGAGGTACTTATTGTTGACGAATCCACAGGCCGTATAATGCTCGGCAGAAGATATAACGAGGGTCTCCATCAGGCTATTGAAGCCAAGGAAGGCGTAAATGTCCGTCAGGAATCAAAGACTCTTGCAACAATCACATTCCAGAACTACTTCCGTCTTTACAAAAAGCTTTCGGGTATGACAGGTACTGCCATGACCGAAAAGGACGAATTCGGTGAGGTTTATTACCTTGATGTAGTGGAAATTCCCACAAACAGACCTATGGTAAGAAAAGACCATGACGATGTTATGTACAGAACCGAAAGGGCAAAGTTTGCCGCTATTATAGAGCAGGTCAAGGAATGCCACGCAAAGGGTCAGCCCGTGCTTGTAGGTACGGTAAGCATCGAAAAGTCAGAGCAGCTGTCGGCAGCCTTCAAGCGTAACGGTATAAAGCACGAGGTTCTCAATGCAAAGCACCACGAGAGAGAAGCCGAAATCGTGGCACAGGCAGGTAAGCTGGGTGCTGTTACAATCGCTACCAATATGGCAGGACGAGGCACCGACATTATCCTCGGCGGTAATGCCGAGTTTATGGCAAAGGCAGAGATGCGCAAAAAGGAATTCCCCGATGAGCTTATTTCAGAGGCAACAGGCTTCTCGGAAACAGATAACGAGGATATCCTTGAAGCAAGAAGAGTATTCCGTGAGCTTGAGGATAAATATAAAGAACAGCTCAGTGAAGAGGCTGAGCAGGTAAGAGCTGCAGGCGGTCTTTACATCATCGGTACCGTGCGCCACGAGTCCCGCCGTATTGACAATCAGTTAAGAGGACGTGCAGGCCGTCAGGGTGACCCCGGTGAAAGCCGTTTCTACCTTTCTGCAGAGGATGACCTTATCCGTCTGTTTGCAGGTGACAGATTCGAAAGAACTCTCACTGCCTTAAAGGTTGACGAAAATATGCCTATCGAAGCAAAGATGTTCTCTGCTTCCGTTGAAAGCGCACAGAAGAGGGTTGAATCCAACAACTTTGCAATCCGTAAAAATGTTCTTAAGTATGATGACGTTGTCAACAAGCAGAGAGAAAAAATTTACGGTCAGAGAAATCAGGTGCTTGACGGTGTGGATATGGATGCCACAATCCGCAAGATGATAAGAGACAGCATCGGTGACAATGTATACCTCTACTGTGCAAACGGTGTAAGCGCAGACAAGTGGAATATGATAGGTCTCAAGAGCAAGTATATATGGCTTCTCGGTGAAAATGAAGTACCCACAGATAAGGGTGCCGAGGGTGTTGAGGAATATCTTGTTGACCTTGCACTTACCAAGCTTGATGAAATGACCGAAAGCCACGGCAAGGAAATCATCACAAAGCTTGAGCATATGGTTCTTATCAGAAATGTTGACATCAACTGGATGGATCACATCGATGCTATGGATCAGCTGAAGAGAGGCATAGGACTCCGTGCCTATGCACAGCAGGACCCCGTAATTGCCTTCAGACAGGAAAGCGACAATATGCTTGACGAAATGAATGCGGCAATCAAGGACGGCACCGTACAGATGCTCTTTACAACAATTATCCGTTCTGAGGAAGACCTTAAGAGAAGTCAGACCGTACAGGTGACTGCAACCTCAGGCGGCGGTGACGACAGCGTTAAAAAGGAGCCTGTAAAGAAGGGTGCAAAAACAGGCAGAAATGATCCTTGCCCCTGCGGAAGCGGTAAAAAATACAAACACTGCTGCGGCAGATAATATGCTTAATTTTTCCGTCCCCGAATAAGGGGGCGGAACGGTGCTTTTCAGTACTAATAAATTTCCGGAGGTAATCCAATTGTCGGAAAACAACAATATGTACGGTAACAACGGCTTCAATGCCTACAGACAGCCCGGGATAAATCAGCCTTACGGCGACACGGGATATAATCCTGCTTCAGGCTCATATGCAAATAATCCTTACGGCACAGGACCGTATAACAACAATCCTTACAACAATACCCCCTACAATAATAACCCCTATAACAATAACCCCTATAACAATAATCCCTATGCATATAATCCCTATGTGTATGCTCCGAAGCGTAAAAAGAGCTTTTCCGAGCGCTTCAATGAATATTTCAGAAAAAAGCCCTATTCGGGACTTGCTGCCCTTGCAGGCTTCTCGTCTCTCGGTATAATGCTTTATCTCGGTCTCAGCACGGCTCTTGGCGGTCTTATTGTGTTGCTGAGCTCCGTTTGTCCCGATTTGTTTACCGGTGAGGCAGGCTTTGCCGTCCTCGGCATGCTGTCCTCTGCTATGTGTGTGGGACTTCCCTTTATAATTGTCTACGGCATAATGAACCGTTACGATAATACATCCTTCCGCATCCCCTTCAATAAACCCCGTAAGGGCTCTCATTGGGGACTGCTTATAGTTGCAGGTCTGGGACTTTGCTATCTCGGAAATATTATCACGGGATATCTTACCGCAATATTCCAGGCATTCGGTGTTGATTTTGCCTCAAGCGAGGTATCGCAGGCGCTTACATCTTCCTCCGAAACACCTCTCGGCTTTGTGCTTAATCTTATTTATATTGCAGTGTTCCCTGCAATATTTGAAGAAATTGCATTCAGAGGAGTTATTCTTCAGCCTCTGAGAAAGTACGGTGACTGGTTTGCGATTATTGTGTCATCCGTTATTTTCGGACTTGTGCACGGCAATATGACACAGATGCCTTTTGCAATTATTGTAGGTATTGCGCTTGGCTACACATTTATCGTTACAGGCTCAATTATTCCTTCCATGATCATACACTTTTTGAATAACGGTCTTTCACTTGTGTACAGTACCGTGCTTTCCGTACTTCCCGAGGAGAGAGCAATTGTCTTCTCTGCCGTATGTGTATACGGACTTATATTCATAGGCTTTATCGCATTTTTTGCATACAAAAAGACAAACAGATATTACAGACATTTAAGAAAAGGCGAGTATCCCGAAATCGGTACAAAAAGAAAGATGGGCACCTATTTCCTTATGCCCTCAATGCTTATTGCGATAATGATTTTAATGGGGCAGGTGCTGTCCGATATGATGATGGGCTCACTGTTATAAGCCTTATGCTGTAATCCGCAGATGCTGCAAAGCGGTAAAATTCCGTGTATTGCATTTATTTTTGATTGGTTGGTTTTTAATTTTATGGAAATAATTACTTCCCGTGCAAATCCCGTTATAAAGGCTGCCGCTGCTCTCAAGGAGGCATCGGCAAGGCGCAGTGCAGGAATGTTTCTTCTTGAAGGGGCAAGGCTGTGCTGTGACGCCGCTTTAAATAATACGGAAATTGTACAGTTTTTTGTAACCGAGAAGGCTGCAGAAAAGTACAGAAAGGAATTCTCTGTACTTGCAGACAAGGCGGAAAAGGGCTGGTTTATAGCCGAAAGCGTTGCAGAAAAGCTTTCGGATACAAAAAATTCCCAGGACTTTTTTGCAGTGTGCCGTGAAAATAAAATTCCTCCCGTCATAAAAGAAGACGGAATGTATATTTTTACGGATAATATCCAGAATCCCGATAACCTCGGTGCCATTGTGCGCACAGCCGAGGCGCTGGGTGCAGACGGACTTATTGTAAGCTCCGGCTGTGATATATATTCACCCAAGGCCCAGAGGGCATCTATGGGTGCGCTTTTAAGATTTCCCGTTATCAGAATTTCTGACGGCAGCTCAGTGCTGACCCGGTGCAAAAGCAAGGGTATGAAAGTTTTTGCAAGTGTTGTAACCTCTGATGCACTCAGGTGTACGGAGGGTGACAAATCAGGCGGCTGTGTGCTTGTCATCGGAAACGAGGGTAACGGTGTCAGCGATGAAATCATTTCCCTTGCAGATGAAAGAGTGACAATTCCCATGAAGGGAAAGGCAGAATCTCTCAATGCATCTGCGGCGGCTTCCATTCTTATATGGGAGTTTCTTAAGGACAGATAACACAGAATAATATTTCAGATTTTTAACAAAAGGAGGGATATTATGCAGGACGATATTTTATATATGCTCTGGTATCACAGACATTTCGGAAAAACAAAAAAAGGCAAAAAAGCTCTGAAGTTTTACGGAAGCTGTAAAAACCTTTATGATGCAGTATTCAGCGGCACTGAAGAGACAGGGCTTCTGAAGACGGTCTCCAAAGAAAAATATACTGCCTTTAATGTATTTGATGCTGAGGATATTGTATGTATATGCGAAAAATACGGCTGGCATATAATTCCCTTTGATTCCCCGTTTTATCCGCAGCTTCTTCTTGAAACAGATGATTATCCTCTTATTTTATTTGCCGACGGCAATACGGAATTTCTCGGGGCTTGTGTGAAATTTGCCGTTGTAGGCAGCCGTGAAGCCAGTGATACGGCTCTGGAAATAGCTGCAAACTCCGCATACAATCTTGCAAAAACAGGTGCTGTCATCGTAAGCGGTGCGGCACTTGGTATAGACTCTGCCGCACATCACGGAGCAATAAACAGCGGCGGCGGTACAATAGGAGTGCTTGGCTGCGGTCTCGGAAGCGAATATATGAACCGTATCGGGGATTTTTACAAAAAAATGAAGGACTCGGGTGTTTATGTAACCGAAATGTTCCCCTTTGAAAACGTGAGCCGTTCATCCTTCCCCGAAAGAAACCGTCTTATATCGGGTATGAGCCATGCGCTTCTTGTGGCGTGTGCCGCAAAGGGCAGCGGTACTCTCAATACCGCTTCTCATGCAAAAAAACAAAAAAGAAGAATTTATGTACCGGCCCCCGAAATATGCTACAGTCCCGGGTGCGAGCAGCTTCTTGATGACGGTGCCTACACCTTCTACAGTGCAGGTGACATAGCATACCCCTTCAGAGATATGTATGAGGAGGGTACCTTCAACGAAAACTACTGCAACAAGGCACTGACGGTAAAAAACCGTGCCGTAACTGAGGATATGTCATTTCCCAAGACAAAGACAAGGGCTATCATGCAGGAAAAGACAGCAAAACAGAAGCCGTGTGAAGAAAATATACGGGAAGAGAAGGCAGTCAGGACTGCAAAAAATAATCCTGCTGCAGAAAAAACGTCCGCGGACAGTATATCTGAGGAAGCAGACAGCAAAAAGCAGGAGCTTATAGCCACGCTTCCCCCTGATGAAAGGGCAGTGTATGAGCTTTTAGCCGGAGGCGAAGCCAATGCAAATGAGCTTTGCCGTGAAATGAATGTTCCTGTTTTCAGAGTGCTTATAGCACAGACGGGACTTTCAATGAAAGGACTTATAAAAATAAAGGACGGCAGTATTCTTGAAAGAATCTGAGCGTCATAAACATAAATCTATGTAACTAAAGGAAGAAATACCATATGTCAAAACTCGTTATTGTTGAGTCGCCCGCAAAGGCAAAAACCATAAAAAAATATCTCGGCTCAGGCTTTGAGGTAAGAGCCTCAATGGGTCACGTAAGAGACCTTTATGCAAATAAATTAAGCGTTGACGTAAGCCGAGATTTTGAGCCTAACTACACGGTAATAAAAGGAAAGGAAAAGCTTATTGCAGAGCTTACACAGCTTGCAAAGGAAAGTGAAGCAGTTTATCTTGCAACTGACCCTGATCGCGAGGGTGAAGCTATATCCTGGCATCTTGCCACCCTTTTAGGACTTGATACCGATTCGCTTAATCGTGTAAAATTCAACGAAATCAATAAAAAGAGTGTTCAGAACGGAATAGACAATCCCTCAAAGATTGACCTTGACCTTGTAAATGCTCAGCAGGCAAGAAGAATTCTTGACCGTCTTGTAGGCTACAGACTGTCTCCCTTTATTTCTCAGAAAATAAGACGCGGACTTTCCGCAGGCCGTGTGCAGAGCGTTGCCCTTCGTCTCATTGTTGACAGAGAGGATGAAATAAAGAAGTTCACTCCCGAGGAATATTGGACAATAGATGCACTTCTGGCTTCACCTCCCAACAAAAAGGCATTCAAGGCAGCCTTCTACGGAGATGAAACGGGAAAAATCAAGCTTACCGATAAAGAGGGTACAGATAAGATACTTGCCAGACTTGACACAGCTACATTCCGTGTAAGCAAGGTAAAAAAGGGTGTAAGAAAAAAGCAGCCCTCGCCTCCCTTTATCACTTCCACACTCCAGCAGGAGGCTTCAAAGAGACTTGGCTTTACCGCAAAGCGTACAATGAAGGTAGCGCAGGAGCTTTATGAAGGTGTTGAGGTTGAAGGAATCGGCACCGTGGGTCTTATTACTTATATGAGAACCGACTCACTGAGAATTTCAGAGGAATCAAGAGCACAGGGCAACGAGTTTATAAAAAACACATACGGTGATAAATATCTTCCCGAAAAGCCCCGTTATTTCAAAACCCGTGAGGGTGCACAGGACGGTCACGAGGCTATACGTCCTTCCGTTATAGACCTTACCCCCGAGCAGGCAAAGGCTTCTCTTACAAGTGAACAGTATAAGCTTTATAATCTTATCTGGCGCCGTTTTATGGCTTCTCTTATGGCAAACTGCGTACAGGATACCACAAAGGCAGAGATAAAGGCATCCGAAAATGCCGACAGCGAAAGCTTCTGTCTGTTTACCGCAAGCGGCTATACCGTGCGTTTTGACGGCTACAGTGTACTTTATGACAATAATGCAGATGATGAAGAAAGCCAGTCAGTCCTTCCCGAGCTTATTGAAGGTAAGGAGCTTAAGGTAAAGGATATAAAAGATGAGCAGCATTTTACTCAGCCCCCTTCAAGATATTCCGAGGCTTCACTTATCAAGGCTCTTGAAGAGACAGGAGTGGGCAGACCCAGTACCTATGCATCCATACTTTCAATTATTCTTGACAGAGACTATGTTGTAAGAGAGTCCAAAAAGCTTCTTGCACCCACAGAGCTCGGTACTGCAATAGTCACACTTCTTAAGGATAAATTCCCGAGGATCGTCAATACAAAATTCACCGCAGGTATGGAAGCTGACCTTGATAAAATCGAAGAGGGCGGCTATGACTATATAAAGATGCTTCACGGCTTCTATGATGAGTTTGAAGAAACACTCAAAAAGGCAAAGGCATCAATGGAGGGTGTTAAAATCAGCCTCGAAGAAGACAAGACCGACATCCCCTGTGAAAAGTGCGGAAAGAATCTTGTTGTGAAGGTGGGCAGATTCGGTAAATTCTTTGCCTGCCCCAATTATCCCGAATGTAAATTCACAAAGCCCTTTGTGCTTGAAACAGAAGGCAACTGTCCCGTTTGCGGTAACAAGGTTATCAGCAAGAAGTCGAGAAAGGGACACACCTTCTTCGGCTGCTCAGGCTATCCCGAGTGTACATTTATGACCTGGGATACTCCCACAAAGGACAATTGCCCCGACTGCGGAAAGACACTTTTCCGTTCAAGAGGAAATGTTATAAAGTGTCTTAACGAGGGCTGCGGCTACGAAAAAAAAGGTTCAAAGAAGCAGGAAAAAGATGAAGATTAATTATATTACCGTAATAGGCGGCGGCTTTGCAGGTGTCGAAGCGGCAATGCAGATAGCAAAAAGAGGTATAAAATGCCGTCTTTACGAAATGAAACCCGTTAAATTCTCCCCGGCTCATAAAAGCGAAAAGCTGTGTGAGCTTGTGTGTTCAAATTCCTTCAAGGCAAGCCGTTTTGACTCGGCTGCGGGGCTTCTGAAAAACGAAATGGAAAAATTAGGCAGCATCACAGTACCTGCTGCATATGCCACAGCAGTGCCGGCAGGTGGGGCGCTTGCCGTAAACCGTGACGAATTTTCGGAAAAAATCACGGAAATTATAGAAAATGAACCTCTTATAGAAATTATCCGTGAGGAGCTGACATCAATCCCCCGTGAAGGTATTACGGTTGTTGCCGCAGGCCCTCTTGCAAGCGATGCTCTCAGTGAGGATATAAAGACGCTGTGCGGAGAAAATCTCAGCTTCTATGATGCGGCTGCTCCCATAGTGGAAGCGGACAGCATTGATATGTCAAGGGCATTCACCCAGTCAAGATATGACAAGGGCGGTGCCGATGACTACATAAACTGCCCTATGAACAAGGCTGAATATGAGGAGTTTTATAACGAGCTCATAAATGCCGAAAGTGTTATTCTGCACGATTTTGAAAAGGGCAGGGAAATTTATGAAGGCTGTATGCCCATAGAAATTATGGCAAAAAGAGGGGAAAACACCATACGCTTCGGACCTATGAAGCCCGTAGGACTTGTTGACCCGTCCACAGGCCACAGACCCTGGGCAGTTTTACAGCTGCGTAAGGAAAATAAATCAGGTACTATGTACAATCTTGTGGGCTTTCAGACAAATCTTAAATTTCCCGAGCAGAAAAGGGTATTTTCAATGATTCCCGCACTTAAAAATGCACGTTTTGTAAGATACGGTGTTATGCACAGAAATTCCTTCCTTAATTCTCCGAAGGTGCTGACATCATATTTTAATATGAAGGAAAATCCCGATATTTTCTTTGCAGGTCAGATTACGGGTGTTGAAGGCTATATGGAATCTGCCGCATCGGGAATTATTGCAGGTATTAATGCCGCAAGAAGATATATGGGAGAGAAGGAGATACTTCTTCCCGAAAACACAATGACAGGTGCGCTTTCAAGATATATTGAAGAAAGCGAAGCAAAACATTTTCAGCCGATGGGTGCGGCAATAGGACTTCTTCCGCCCCCCGAAGAAAAAATCAGAGATAAAAGAGAGCGATATGCCTTTATATGTAACAAGGCTGCCGCTTCACTGGATGAATACATAAAAGAAAACCGGATATAAGAGCCGTATGCCTGCTATTTCCGGAACAGTGAATTTGTGAGGATATTATGACAGAGCTTGAGAAAAATATTGGTTATAAATTCAGAAACAGTGAGCTTCTTCAGCTTGCACTGACACATTCGTCATACGCAAATGAAAAGGGTACAAAAAAAGATAACGAAAGGCTTGAGTTTCTGGGAGACTCGGTGCTGGGCTTCATAACGGCAGAATATCTGTTTACAAGCCTTGAGGGCAGACCCGAGGGTGAGCTTACAAAGCTTCGTGCAAATGCCGTATGCGAAAAGTCCCTTGCTCAGTTTGCAAACGAAATAAACCTCGGGGATTATGTAAATCTCGGCAAGGGTGAGATTATGACAGGGGGCAGAGAGCGTCCGTCTATTCTTTCCGATGCCTTTGAATCCGTGATAGCCGCCATTTATCTTGACGGCGGTATGGATGAAGCAAAGAGGTTTGTTCTGCGCTTTGTGTCAAAAAGCACTACAGATACCGCACAGGCAACAGACTACAAGACAATGCTTCAGGAGGTTATACAGAAGAATCCCGATGAGCATCTTACATATTCACTTGCAGCACAAAGCGGTCCCGACCACAACAAAACCTTTACGGTGGAGGTATTTCTCAATTCAAACTGTATAGGTACGGGCAGCGGACACTCAAAGAAAAAAGCCGAGCAGGCAGCAGCAAAGGAAGCGTTGCTTCTTATGGGTATAAAAATATGAAGCATATAAATGTTTCTTTGTTTGTGCCGCATCTGGGATGCAAAAACTCCTGTATTTTCTGCAATCAGAAAATCATTTCGGGCAAAACAAGGCTTCTTACCCCCGAAGATATAACGGAAGCCTGCGAAATTGCTCTTAAAGGAAATTACGACATAAGCAACAGTGAAATAGCCTTTTTCGGCGGCTCATTTACGGCAATTGACCGTCAGCTCATGATATCATATCTCGAAACAGCAAAGCCCTATGTGGGAAAGCATTTTGCAGGTATAAGAATTTCAACAAGACCCGACTGTATAGATGAAGAGGTGCTCGGTATTCTTAAAGGCTACGGAGTTACGGCAATTGAGCTCGGTGCACAGAGTATGTGCGATGATGTACTTGAAGCCAACGAAAGAGGACATACCTCAGAGGATACGGAAAAGGCCTGCTTACTTATAAAAAAATACGGCTTTTCTTTGGGACTTCAGATGATGACCGACCTTTACGGCTCGGATTATGATAAAGATATATACACGGCAGAAAAATTCATAGAATTAAAGCCTGATACAGTCAGGATTTATCCCACTGCCGTGCTTGAAAACACAAAGCTTCACCGCCTTTATAACGAGGGAAAATATATTCCCTCAACCACTGAAGATGCAGTAAAAAAATGTGCACGTCTTCTTATGATGTTTAATGAAAATAATATAAAGGTCATAAGAACGGGACTTCATTCAGGGGGAAATGTAGAAGAAGGCTTTGTTGCAGGTGTGTATCATCCCGCATTCAGAGAGCTTTGCGAAGCAGAGATTTATAAAAATCTGATTTCACAAAAGCTTAAAGGACTTCCCGACGGCAATTATGAGATTGCGGTAAATGATAGGGAAATCTCAAAGGCTACGGGACAGAAAAAGTCAAATATCCGTTTTTTTGAAAAGGACGGTAAAAATATAAAAATTACGGGAGACAGCTCCCTTACACAATATAATGTTTTATTAAAAGCATAACGAAAGGAATAAAAGGATGTACTTAAAAGCATTGGAAATGCAGGGCTTCAAGTCCTTCCCGGATAAAATAGTCCTGAATTTCGGCAAAGGTATAACCGGTGTTGTAGGTCCTAACGGTTCAGGTAAAAGTAACATATCCGATGCCGTGCGCTGGGTTCTGGGCGAGCAGTCCACAAAGTCACTCCGAGGCTCAAAAATGGAGGATGTTATCTTCAGCGGAACAAAGGACCGACGCCCTCAGGGCTTTGCCGAGGTTACATTAAAGCTTGATAATACGGATTCCTCTCTTAACAACCCCGAAAAGGAGGTTGCCGTAACACGAAGATATTACCGATCGGGTGACAGCTCATATCTTATAAACGGCAAAACCGTGCGTCTTAAGGATGTTCACGAGCTGTTTATGGATACGGGTCTTGGCCGTGACGGCTATTCTATGGTAGGTCAGGGCAGAATTGAAGAAATGGTATCTGCAAAAAGTGAAAACCGCCGTGATATGCTTGAAGAAGCAGCAGGTATCTCGGCATACCGTTACCGCAGAGCCGATGCACTCAAAAGGCTTGACCAGGCTGAAGAAAATCTTGTGCGTCTGAGAGATATTGTTACGGAATTACATTCCCGCGTAGGTCCTCTCGAAAAGCAGAGCATAAAGGCACAGCAGTTTCTTGTGTATGCTTCCGAGAAAAAGGACCTTGAGATAGGACTTTGGGTAAATATTCTTAAAAACAGCTCGGGTCTTATACGTGAGCAGAGCCATCGTATTGAGGTTGCTCGCGCTCAGTATGAGGAAGCCGGGAAAAAGCTCAGTCAGCTTAATGAGGATATTGATGCGGCAACAGAAGGCACGAGGGATATTAATGTCCGTATGGAGACCATAAGAAACCGCAGAGGCAGACTTGAGGAAGAGGCATCAGCTCTTGAGTCAAAGGCAATGGTTTTTGAAAACTCCGTAGTGCATAATAAAGAAACGGCTGAAAGAATCAGAAGAGATATGGAAGCCGAGGATGCTGAAGACAGCACAATTATCCGTGAAATAGAAGAAAATGAAAAGCTCATAGAGGCTTTACATTATAATATAGAAAAGGAGCAGGAGCTTCTCGGTACTCTTACTGACCGTCTTACGGGACTTAAAAAGAGCGATGAGGAATATTCCGAGGACTATAATGCTCTGAATGAAGAATTATCACGTCTTGCCTTAAGGCTTTCACAGACAGAGATTATGATTTCTGCAGCGGTTGTATCAACCGATGAAATAAAGGCGAGAATTGACTCTCTCGGTGCTCTGATACAGGACAAAAAAGCACAGAGCGGGGATATTACCAAGGAAATTGAAGCTCTTACAAAAAAGAGGGATGAGGCAGAGGAAAACTGCACCTCTCTTATAAATGCGGTGTCCGGCTATGAATTAAAGGTCAGAAAGGCCGAGGAAAGGCTTGAAACCCGTAAAAAAGAAAATGAGGAGCTTAAGCTTTCGCTTCTTTCAAAGGAATCAAGACTTAAATTCTTACAGGATACCGAAAAGAATATGGAAGGCTATCAGGGCAGTGTAAAGGCAGTGCTCAGAGAGCATTCAAGAGGTACTCTTTCAGGCATCAGAGGTACGCTTTCAACTCTTATTGATGTTGACGAAAAATATCAGACAGCGGTTGAAACGGCTCTCGGAAATGCCATTCAGGATATAGTTACCGAAACCGAAAACGATGCAAAAAAGGCAATCAATATGCTCAAGAATTCATCTGCGGGCAGAGCCACCTTCCTTCCTCTTAATGCCATAAAGGGAAGAGTGCTTGAGGAAAAAGGACTTGACGATTGCTTCGGTTTTGTGGATCTGGCATATAAGCTTGTAAAGGCTGACAGCGAATATGAAGAGATTATAAAATCACTTCTCGGCAGAATAGCCGTCTGCGAAGATCTTGATACGGCTGTCAGTGTGGCTAAAAAATATAATTATAAATTCAAGATAGTTACCCTTGACGGACAGGTTGTCAATGCAGGCGGTTCAATGACGGGCGGCTCTAAAATCAGCAACTCGGGCTTTCTTGCAAGAAAAAATGAAATCGAAAAGATTAAAAAGGAATGCGAAGTTCTTGCTGACAAGGTGTCTCTGAGTTATTCGGAGCTTAAGACTGCAGCTGAGATGCTTTCAAAGGAGAGGGCAGACCTTGAAGGCAGCCGCGGTGAGCTTCTGAGAGCTCAGGAGGAAAAGCTTCACTGTGAAAGTGAGCTTTCAATAAAGAAAACCCTTCTCGGCAATACCGAAAAGGATATATCGGATGCAGAGGATGAATCGTCAAAGGCAGAGGAAAGAATTGCTTATTTTGCCGAAAACATCAGAATAGGCAACGAAGAAAAGGACAAGATTCTTTCCGAAAAGCACGACAAGGAACAGCAGCTTGCAGAGCTTACAGGCGGCAGAGATTCGCTTCTTAAGGAGCGTGAGCATATCAACGAGGAAATTGCCGATGTTAATATGCGTACCGTTTCATTTGTAAAAGAGGTTGAAGCAAAGAAAGAAGCTGTCAATTCTCTCAACAAGCGTAAGGAGGCTTCTGCCGAAAGAAAGGATATGCTTGCTTCCGAAATAAAGGCACTTGAAGAAAAGAATAAGCAGTTATCCCTTGAAGCCGAAGAAACGAGAAGTCAGTGCAGTGAAATCAGAAAGCAGATTTTCTCCGGTGATGACGAAATCAGGTCTCTTATAAGAAAGCGTGAGGAGCTTGAAAAGAGCGTTACCGACAAGCGAAGCGAAGAAAAGCTCAGGACAGAGGAAAGAGAAAAAATCAGCGGTGAGCTTATAAGACTTGAAGAAAAGAAGTCTTATCTCGAAAAAGAGCAGCAGGATATCGAAAGAAAGCTTTATGACGAATATCAGCTTACAAGACGTCAGGCAGAGGAAGCCTGTCCCGAAATTGAGTCTGTTACAAAAGCACAGAAGCGTCTTTCAGAGCTTAAGGGACTTATCAAGGGACTCGGCAGTGTAAATGTTGCCGCAATCGAAGAATATAAGGAAGTACTTTCAAGATACGAATTTTTATCGGGTCAGGTAAATGACGTTGAAAAGTCTAAAAAAGAGCTGCTTAAGATGATAGAAGAGCTGACGGAAAAAATGTCAGAGCAGTTCAGAGACCGTTTTGATGCCATCAACAACGGCTTTAAGGAAACCTTTATAAGCCTTTTCGGAGGCGGTAGTGCAGAGCTTGTGCTTGAAGACGAAAATGACATACTCGAATGTAATATCGAAATCAAGGCACAGCCCCCCGGAAAGAATGTCAAATCACTTTCACTTCTGTCGGGCGGTGAAAAGGGACTTACGGCAATAGCACTTCTGTTTGCAATACTCAAGGTGCGCCCTGCCCCCTTCTGTATATTCGACGAGGTCGAAGCAGCCCTTGATGATGTAAACGTTTTAAGATATGCACAGTATGTAAGAATGATGACGGAAGAAACTCAGTTCATTCTTATTACCCACCGACGCGGTACAATGGAAGAAGCCGATATGCTCTACGGTGTAACAATGCAGGAGCACGGTGTATCCAAGCTTCTTGAACTCAAAACCGCAGAAATGGTAGAAAAGCTTAAATTGGAAGAATAAATCATAATTCACAGGTGCCGTACCTGCGGCTTATGATTTACAAAGGAGCAGATTATGGGAATTTTCAGTAAAATAAATTTCGGTCTGGGTAAGACCAGAAACAAAATGGCGGGTGCCATTGATGATATGCTTGATGCATTTGACTCTTTTGAGGATGATCTTTTTATAGAGCTTGAAGAAATTCTTGTTATGTCTGACGTAGGTATCAACACTGCAGTGCAGGTTGTTGAAGAGCTTCGTCAGAGAGTAAAAAGTGAAAAAATCAAAAGCACAAGCGAGGTAAAGAAGGAGCTTCAGAATATTATTGCAGACCTTCTTTACGGCGGTGAGGATATGGGGCTTGTTACCATTCCTTCCGTAATCCTGGTTATCGGTGTAAACGGTGCAGGTAAAACCACTTCAATCGGTAAAATGGCTGCAATGTACAAGGCACAGGGTAAAAAGGTTATTCTCGGTGCGGCTGATACCTTCCGTGCCGCTGCCATAGACCAGCTTGATGTATGGGCAAAGAGAGCCGATGTTGAAATCATCAAGCACAAAGAGGGCGCAGACCCTGCCGCTGTTGTATATGACACCATTCAGGCAGGTATTGCAAGAGATTGTGACATTATCATCTGTGATACTGCAGGCAGACTTCATAATAAGAAAAATCTTATGGATGAGCTGGGCAAAATTTACAGAGTATGTGATAAGGAGCTTCCTTATGCTGACCGTGAAGTACTTCTTGTGCTGGATGCCACAACAGGTCAGAATGCCGTAAATCAGGCAAAGGAATTTATGAACGTGGCAGAGCTTACGGGTATTGTTCTTACAAAGCTTGACGGTACTGCAAGAGGCGGTGTTGTTCTTTCCATAAAGAATGATCTCAAGCTTCCCGTTAAGTTTATCGGTGTAGGCGAAGGTATTGATGACCTTCAGCCCTTCAATCCCGCAGCATTTGCAAAAAGTCTCTTTGAAACAGCTACAGAAACAGATATGGAAGGGGATTCGCTCAGTGAACTCGTCAACTCTGAAGACTACATTAACTACACTCCGAAAGAAGACAATGAAGACGGCACCGAAGCTCTTAAAGCTTTATTTACTGAAGTCTTCGGGGAAATTGCCGAAGATGTCACAGAAGGTGAAGGGGCAGATGCTCAGGGACAGACGCTCATCTCTGATGACCAAGAAGGAGAAGGAGCTTCACAAGAAGCTGTCGAAGCAGTCAGCGAAGATTATGAAGAAGCATCTGAAGACTCATCCGAAGCAGAAGAAAACAGCATTGATGAAGACAAAGCTTATGAGGAACAAAAGAGAGCTGAAGCTTTAAGACTTGAAGAAGAAAGAATAGCAGCCGAAAAGGCAGAGGCCGAAAGAATAGCAGCCGAAAAGGCAGAGGCCGAAAGAATAGCAGCCGAAAAGGCAGAGGCTGAAAGAATAGCAGCCGAAAAGGCAGAAGCCGAAAGAATAGCAGCCGAAAAGGCAGAAGCCGAAAGAATAGCAGCCGAAAAGGCTGAGGCTGAAAGAATAGCAGCCGAAAATGCAGAGGCTGAAAGAATAGCAGCCGAAAAGGCAGAGGCTGAACGCAAGGCTGCCGAAGAAGAAGGCAAGAAAAAGAAGAGGGGTGGACTGTTTGGATTTTTTAATCGCCACTCATAATATGAAAAAAAGAGAGGAGCTTCACAGAATCCTTTCTCCTCTCGGCATAAATGTATTTCTTGATTATGAAAAGGGTATAGAGCTCTCAGATGTTGAAGAGACGGGAGAGACCTTTGAAGAAAATGCATTTCTTAAGGCGCGCTCAGGCTGTAAGGAATCGGGAATGCCCTGTATCGCAGATGATTCGGGACTTATGGTAGATGCCCTTGACGGCAGACCGGGAGTATATTCTGCCCGTTATATGGGTGAGGAAACTCCCTACATCGAAAAGATGGCAGGTCTTGTAAAGGAGCTTGAGGGTGTAGATGATAAAGACAGAACAGCCCGTTTTGTAAGCTGTGCCGCCGTTGTTTTTCCCGACGGCAGAGAGTTTGCCGTTACAGGCACATGCGAAGGAAAAATAGGCTATGAGCCAAAGGGGGAAAACGGCTTCGGCTTTGACCCCATATTTATGACAGGTGAAAAATCCTTTGCCCAGCTTTCAGCCGAAGAAAAGGATGCAATAAGCCACAGAGGTAACTCACTCCGCAAATTAAAAGAAAAGCTGTCGGAGATAATATAATGCACCTTATGTAAGTGCAGAAAACAGAATATGAATCGTTGTTATGCTCCGGTATTTTCTGTATTATGATAAATATGTAAGATTTTGAGGTAAATTATGACCAGTAAAGAAAGAGCCGCACTTCGCGGACAGGCAAATACACTTGATGTTCTTTTTCAGGTGGGTAAGGGCGGTATATCCGATACTCTTATTGAACAGACAGACGGCGCACTCAGAACAAGAGAGCTTATAAAGCTCAGAGTGCTTACGGAAACATCTCCTCTCACTCCCAGAGAAGCTGCAGAGGAGCTTGCTGCAAAGACAGGCAGTGAGGTTGTACAGGTTATCGGCGGTGTTATGGTATTATACCGCTATAATCCCAAGCTTCACGAGGAAAAGAAGCCTGCCAAAAAGAAGGTAAATCCCGTAAAGGAAAGAAAAAGACTTGCTAAACTTCAGGGCAAGAAAAAATCTCCCTTTGAAGACAAAAAGGGCAGAGACAAGAGAATAATAAAGAAGGCAGCAAAATGATAAAACAGGGAATATGTATATTCGGAGGAAGCTTTGACCCCGTGCATAAGGGGCATAAAAAGCTTGCGCTTTATGTGTCAGAAAAGCTCAGCCTCAGAAAAATGCTTATTATCCCCACTGCCATGTCACCCTTCAAAAGCACATCGGGGGCAACACCCTCTGACAGAATGGAAATGTGTAAGCTGACATTTTATGAGGAAGAGTTTATTGTATCCGATACGGAAATTGCAAGGGGCGGCAAAAGCTATACTATTGATACGGTAAAGGCAGTAAAGGAAATGTACCCCGATGAAAAGCTCTATCTTCTCATAGGCTCCGATCAGCTGGAGCATTTTGACAAGTGGTACAGGTTTGAAGAAATTCTCAGCCTTGTGACCCTTGTTGCCGTATCAAGACAAGGAAACGCATTAAGAACGGAGCTTGAAAAAATTGCCGATGAAAAATTAAGACCCTACGGTGAATGTATTATTCTTGATTTTGAGGCATTTGTAATAAGCTCCACCGAAATAAGAAATATTGCCGCTTCGGGAGGCGAGGTTTCGGAATTTACTGAAAAACAGGTTTCGGATTATATAAAGCAAAAAGGATTGTATCTTGATGTATAAAAAGGAAAAACTGCTTGAAGATATAAGAAGCAGACTGTCGGATTATCGCTATACACATTCGCTTAATGTTGCGGACAGCTGTATGTATCTTGCGGAAAAATACGGCTTTGATAAAGAAAAGGCATATATTGCGGGACTTGCCCACGATGTACTAAAGGAGCTTTCCGATAAGGAGTATGCAGACTTTTTCAGAGAAAACAATATGGAATTGACTTATGTTGAAAAGACAGCTCCCAAGCTATGGCACGCTATGGCAGGGGCAGAGTATCTTAAAAAAGAATACGCATATGATGACGAAATAATCACAGCCGTAAGATATCACACCACGGGCAGAGAGAATATGGGACTTCTTGAAAAAATCCTTTTTGTTGCAGATTTTATTTCTGCCGAAAGAGATTATAACGGGGTAGAGGATATGAGGGAAAGAGCAGAAATATCCCTTGAAAAGGCAATGGAGGAGGGACTTCGCTTTACTGTATATGAGCTCAGCGAAAAATGTCTTCCCATTCATCCCGATACTATAGATTGCTATAACGAAACTATTATAAAATTAAGACAGAAGGACTGAAAAAACTATGAACAAAAAGCTTGAAATTGCAGTTAAAGCACTTGACAGTAAAAAGGCTGTCGAAATCACAGCTCTTGAAATAGGCTCACTTACGGTGGTTGCCGATTATTTTGTAATTGCCGCAGGTTCGTCAAACACTCAGGTAAGGGCACTTGCCGACGAGGTTGAGTATCAGCTTGGGCTTGAAGGCATAGAACCCCGTCAGATAGAGGGTAAGGCAACAGGCTGGATTCTTCTTGACTACCACGATGTTGTTATTCATGTATTTTTACAGGATCAGAGAGAGTATTACAATCTTGAAAAGCTCTGGGCAGACGCTACTCCCGTTGATATATCCTCTCTTGTTACAGACTGATTTTCACAAGAAAAAGATTTCTGCGTATAATAAAGTATACTATTTTTATCAGGAAGACGGGGATATACTATGAAGATTAATGATATCAATGTAAACTATTTTACCTTAGGTGATGAAGAATCCGATGAAGCACTTGTAATGCTCCACGGCTGGGGCTCCAATATTGAGCTTTTCAGAAACTGCGCACTTCCCGTAAGTGCAAAATACTTTGTGGCAGCACCCGATATGCCGGGTTTCGGTGAAACTCCCGAGCCTCCCGCCGAGTGGTGTGTTGACGATTACACGGATTTTTGTATCGAGTTTATAAAAAATCTCGGACTTAAAAAGGTAATACTCTTAGGCCACTCCTTCGGTGGCAGAGTAATAATCAAAATGGCAAACAGAAAGGACCTTCCCTTTACCGTAACAAAGATTATTTTAGTTGATTCGGCAGGCATCAAACCCGTAAAAACTGCAGAGCAGCTTCAGAAGGAAAAGGTTCTTAAGCTGGGCAAAAAGCTTCTCAGTGCAACACCCAAGCTTATGGAAAAGATGCAGTCAAAGGTAGGCTCTGCCGACTACAAGGCGGCAAGTCCCCTTATGAAAAAGATTCTTATAAATGTTGTAAATGAGGATCTTACCGATCTCTTACCCGGAATTAAGCAGTCCACTCTTCTTATCTGGGGTACGCTTGATACGGCAACTCCCATAAGCGATGCCGAAAAAATGGAGCAGCTTATACCCGATGCGGGGCTTGCACGTATTGAGGGTGCAGGACACTATTCATTCATAGACAATCCCGTGCTTTTCAATGCAATTATGAAATCATTCCTCTCTTTATAATAAACCAATTTTACTTATCTAAACTTATTGAAGTTTTCGGAGGCACACTATGGCACCTTATCTGCAGATACTTTTCGGTATGATAACACTTTCCGCTATCTATTCCGTATTCAAAAGTCTTATTTTCAATATGCATATGTTCCAGCTTAACGGATACCGTTTTGACACCCATGTAAAATGGATGAAGAAAAACATATCAAGATATCTTGTTGAGGCAGTTGTTTTTCTGCTTTCATTTACGGGATTCATTCCTTCAGAGCCCTTTATGGGCTTTGCCGCCGCCGCACTTTTTGTGGGTGTGTTTGCTGTAGCAGTTGAAAACAGAGGCAGAGAATACAAAAAGCCCCTTGTATACACTCCCCGAGTAAAGAGAATGTTTGTGACTACCTTCATTCTTCTTGCTGCGTCCTACGGCGGTGTTATATATCAGCTTACCACCGACAGAAAGAATCTTGCTTTCTTAGGTCTCGGACTTATTGTAGCTCTTTCTCCCGTAAGCATTCTTGTTGCAAATCTTATCAACAAGCCTATCGAAAAGGGTGTCAACAGATATTATCTCAATGACGCAAAGAGAATGCTTGATGCATGTCCTGACCTTGATGTTATAGGTATCACGGGTTCATACGGAAAGACAAGTGTTAAGTTCTATCTTTACACAATTCTCCGTGCGTGGACTGATACACTTGTGACCCCCGAAAGCTATAATACCCCTATGGGTATTGTAAAAACCGTAAGAGGCTCACTTTCCGCAATACATAAGATTTTCCTTTGCGAAATGGGTGCAAAATGGGTAGGCGACATCAAGGAGCTTTGCGATATCGTACACCCCCGTCACGGTATTATCACTTCTTTGGGTGAGCAGCACCTTGAATCCTTCGGTTCAAAGGAAAATATCATAAAGACAAAGTATGAGCTTGCAGATGCACTTCCCGAGGACGGCAGACTTTATATAAACCTTGATAACGATGTTATCAGAAAGAATCTTCCCAAGAGAAAATATATCTCCTACGGCACAACCCCCGACTGTGATTATTACGCATATGACATAAAGGTTTCCGCAACAGGCTCGGTATTTACCGTAAGAATCCCCACAGGCGAAGAAGAGACCTTTGATACCAAGCTTTTAGGCGGACACAATGTACTTAATATCACAGGTGCTGTGGCAGCAGCTCACGGCTTCGGTATGAAGCTTTCCGAGATGAAGCGCTATGTAAGAAGAATTGAAGCAGTACCCCATCGTATGCAGATTGTAAACAAGGGTGAGGTTACAATTATCGACGACGCATTCAACTCCAATCCTGCAGGCTGCCGTGCGGCACTTACCACTCTTTCACAGATGGACGGTGAGAGAATACTTGTCACACCCGGTATGGTAGAATTGGGCAAGGACGAGGAAAAGCTTAACCGTGAATTCGGTGAATATGCAGCCGGCTGCTGTGACAAAATTGTTCTTATCGGTGAAAAACAGACTGCAGCTATCAGAGAAGGTGTGCTCAGTAAGGGCTTTAAGAAAGAAAACCTTCTTGTATTTGAGGAATTTACGGCTGCTATGTCAAGCCTTTATGCTATGAAGACAGAAAAGAAGAAGATTATTCTTCTTGAAAATGACCTTCCCGATAACTATTAAGAGAGGAGCGTGTGAAATATGAAGATCAAATTATGTGTACTTTTCGGCGGTAAAACTGTTGAGCACGAGGTTTCCGTTATTTCCGCTTTACAGGCTATTGCTTCAATAAACCCCGAAAAATATGATGTTATTCCCGTATATATTACAAAAAACAACGAATTCTACACAGGCTTTGAATGCTCATGTATAGAAGAATATAAAAATATTCCCGCACTTATCAAAAAAAGCACACGCTGTGTTCTTATGAATATAGACGGCAAGGCAAAAATTATGCGTTATCCCTTCGGAAAATTCGGCAATAACGTGATTTCCGAAATTGATGTTGCATTCCCCATTGTGCACGGTACTAATGTTGAAGACGGAACACTTCAGGGCTTCCTTAAAATTCTCGGTGTGCCGTATGTGGGCTGTGATGTTGTTTCTTCGGCTGTAGGTATGGATAAGTATGTTATGAAAACCGTACTCAAGGACAATGATGTGCCGGTGCTTGACTGTATCAGATTTATTTCTGCTGATTTTGCAGAGCCTCAGAGGGTGATAGCCTCCTGCCGTGACAGAATCGGTTATCCCGTAATCGTAAAGCCCGTAAACTTAGGCTCATCCGTAGGTATCAGCGTTGCTCACAATGATGAAGAGCTTTATACCTCTCTTGACGGTGCTTTCAGATTTGCTTCCGTTGTGCTTGTTGAAAAGGCTATTACAAATCTTAAGGAAATCAACTGTTCTGTTCTTGGTGATACGGAATATGCCGAGGCTTCGGAATGCGAGCAGCCTGCAAAGAGCGACGAAATTTTAAGCTACGAAAACAAATATCTTCAGGGCGGCGGCAGCAAAAAAACAGGCGGCAGCAAGGGTATGGCAAGCCTTGCCCGTAAAATCCCCGCCGATATCACCCCCGAAAGAAGAGAGGAAATACGTTCTCTTGCAGTCAAGGCATTCAAGGTGCTGGGCTGTAACGGTGTATCAAGAATTGACTTTATGATAGATGAGGATACGGATACCGTTTATCTTAACGAAATAAATACAATCCCCGGCTCACTTTCATTCTATCTCTGGGAGCCCATAGGCGTGCCTTATAAAGAGCTGCTTGACCGTATGATAGAGCTTGCACTCAAGAGAAGCAGAGAAGAGGATTCCATTGTTTTCTCATTTGAAACCAATATCCTCAATATTGACCGTAATTTCGGCGGCGGTCAGAAGGGCGGTAAGCTCGGAGGAAAATTCGGCGGTAAATTCGGCGGCAAAATGTAATTGTTATTAAAGCGGGTGTGAAAATGAATACCGATATATTGTTGAGAGACAAAATTGCAGGATATAAAAATACTTCGGATATCCCTGTGACATTTGCCTTTGAGGGTGAAATTACAAGGGGAATACCCGAGGATATCAGACCTGTGACCAAAAAATTTCCCTTGGGCAGTGATATTATACTGACGGAGGTTTCCGCGATTGCATCAAAGGGAATGATAGTAACCGCAAGAGAAACAAAATATTCTGATTTTCCCGTTGTTGAATGGGGTGCCGATGTTACAAACCGCGGCAAATCAGATTCCGAAATGCTTTCTGATTTTGCAATAAGCGGTGTACTTAAGGGTACTGAGCCTTATATTACAACAGGGCTCGGTGATACAAGAGGGGAAAATGTATTTTTCCGTTTTTTCCCCGAGGCGCTCAGTGAAGAAAAGGTGATTTCACCTGACTTCTGCCGCGGTGCAGACGGAGCTTCTCCCTTTATGACACTTACCTTCCGTGAATACAGTGTGCATCTTGCCGTAGGCTGGCCCGGTAAATGGAAAATGGTGCTTACTCCCACTGAAGAGGGTGTCAGATATACTCTTTCTCAGGCACGTTTTTGTCTTAAGCTTCACCCGATGGAAACTATGAGAACCCCCAATCTTACCCTTCTTTTCTTTGAGGGTGACAAGACAAGGGGTACAAATCTCTGGAGGAAATTCTATCTGAAGCACATTCTTCCCACAGGTAAAAACGGTGAAAAAATCTCTCCCATAATGTTTTTACACACCCATATGATAGGCGGCTACGGTGAATTTGAGGGTATAACCACGGAAAATCAGCTTGAAGCCATAGAAACATACATAAAAAAGGGTATAAAACCCGATGCATGGTGGATAGATGCAGGCTGGTATCCCTGTAATTACAACTGGTGGAATGTAGGCGACTGGACACCCCATCCCGAGCAGCTTCCCGACGGCTTCCGTCCCATTTCCGATAAGCTTCACGAGAATAATATAGACCTTCTTGTCTGGTTTGAACCCGAAAGAGTTATGGAAGGCTCAAAGCTCGACTATATTCACCCCGAATGGTGTCTTAAGGCATATAATGATGAGGGTGAAGAGGAAAAATGCCGTCTTCTCAATTACTCTGACCCCGATTGCTTCAATTTTGTTCTCAGCCTGCTTGACAGTCATATAAAAACAGGCGGTATTGATATTTACAGACAGGATTTCAATTTTACTCCCGACAGATATTTTGAAGAAAATGATACCGAAGACCGTATCGGTGCTACGGAAAATCTTCATATGCAGGCACTTCTCAGATTATATGATGAGCTCAGACTGCGTAACCCCGGTCTTATTATTGATAACTGTGCTGCAGGCGGCACAAGAAATGAAATGGATATGATGCGCCGCAGTGTACCTATGCAGTATACGGATATGCACATAGGTGTCAGCGCAAGGCGTATATTCCATAACTATGAGATGTTTAAGTGGATACCCTATTTCAGGGCACACGCCAAAGAAAATGACAGCCGTTTCCCCAATAACCGTAATACGGATGAGTACAGCTACCTTTGTGCCATGACCCCCGCACTTACCGTATGCCACGATTATTATGAGGGTGAGGCACCCTTTAAGACAGCAAAAAAAATGCTCCCTATATGGAGAAAGGTAGCTGAGTATGAGCTGAGCTCCGACTATTATGAGCTGACAGACGAAAAATCAGGCTGGTATGCAGTGCAGTTCCATAATGAGAATGACGGCTCAGGCTTTATTCAGGTTGTAAGAACAGAAAATGCAGAAGAACCCCGTAAGACAGTTTTTCCGTATATTGTTCCCGACTCAAAGTATGTTTTCAGAAATCCTCTTACCAATGAAATAAAGCGCGGTGATTCACTGGGGCTTACAGGCGGTTTTACCTTTTATATGTCAAAGAAAAAGGGTGAAATCTGGTTCTATACTACACATAAGAAAGATATTATATAGGTTGATATATGGCAAGATTCTGTACATTATGCTCTTCATCCTCAGGTAATTCCGCTTACATAGGCACAGCCACATACGGAGTGCTTGTGGATGCAGGCACAAACAACAAGCAGCTGCTTTTAGCTATGAACAGGGCAGGTATTGACCCCGACAGCGTCAAGGCGGTATTTCTTACCCACGAGCATACTGACCACGTGGGCGCCTTAAGAGTTTTCGCAGGCTCAAAAAAAATCCCTGTTTATGCAACAGGCGGTACGCTGTCAGGTCTTATGACAACGGATATTCTCAACGGAAAATTTCCCTATGAAAAAATTATGCCCGACGGCGTTACCATAGGGGATATGCACATCTCATATTTTCACACCTCCCACGACTCAAAGGAAAGCTGCGGCTATAAAATAGAGCTTCCCGACCGTACTGTGGGAATATGCACGGATACAGGCAAGGTCACTGAGGAAATGCTTCAGAATCTTGTAAAGTGCGACCTTGTGCTGCTTGAATCAAATTATGACAAGGATTTACTCGATTTCGGTTCTTATCCTCTGTCATTAAAGGCAAGAATACGCTCGGACAAGGGACATCTTTCAAACGATATGTGTGCAGCAACGGCAAAGCTTCTTCTTGAAAACGGTGTAAGACGCTTTGTTTTAGGACACTTGAGCCGTGAGAATAATACTCCCGACAGAGCATTTTCCTGTACAAACTCCGTACTCAAGCACACAGGAGCCGTGCAGGGCAGGGATTACCTCTTAGAGGTTGCTCCCGTAAGCAATATGGATAGATTTATTACATTTTAACGGTAGGTAATATGCTGACAGTAACTATTATTTCTGTAGGTAAGCTTAAGGATGCATTTTTCGAAATGGCATCCGATGAATATCTTAAAAGACTGAAAGCCTATGCAAAGGTGAATGTTATTGAAATCAAGGCAGGTGCTCTTAAGGATGACCCGAAGAGTGCCGAGATAGCCTCTGTCCTCGAAAAAGAGGGGGATGATATAATCAGTAAAATTCCCCGCGGTGCAAGGGTGATAAGCCTTTGTATCGAAGGAAAGCTGTATTCATCCGAGGATATGGCAAAGCTTATGAGTGATACGGCAGTTTCGGGCTGCTCAAATATTGTGTTTATCATAGGCGGCTCATACGGACTTGCCGATAAGGTCAAAAACCGTTCGGATGTAAGGCTTTCCATGTCAAAAATGACCTTCCCCCACCGCCTTGCAAGAATAATGCTTCTTGAACAGATATACAGAGGCTTTAAGATTAACGCAGGGGAATCATATCATAAATAATATGAAAACAATGAATGACTATTGCCGTGAAAAATTCGGCAAAAAGCTTTATAAACTCTCTCTTGACGGAGGCTTCACCTGTCCCAACCGTGACGGCACAAAGGGGACGGGTGGTTGTATTTTCTGCTCATCCCTGGGCTCCGGAGACTTCAGCGCAAAGGGTAATGACATAAATGAGCAGATAGAAAAGGCAAAGGGCTTAGTAAGTCATAAAAACAAAAACGGAGGCTATATTGCATATTTTCAGAGCTTTACTGCCACCTATGCTCCCGTCGGAAGACTGCGTGAGCTTTTTTATGAAGCAATTTTTCATCCCGATATCGATGTGTTGTCCGTAGCAACACGGCCTGATTGTCTGGGAGATGATGTTATTGAGCTTCTGGGAGAGCTTAATAAAATAAAGCCTGTGTGGGTGGAGCTGGGGCTTCAGACTGCAAAAAAGGAAAGTGCAGACTATATAAGACGCGGCTATGAAAATGTTGAGTATATAAATGCCGTAAAAAGGCTTCACGAAAAAAATATATATGTAATAACTCATATGATAATAGGTCTTCCCGGTGAGACATTGGGGGATATGATCGAAACACTGAGATTGATAACAGAAAATAAAAGCGACGGCATCAAGCTTCAGCTTTTACATATACTTAAGGACAGTGATTTGTACAGTGAATATCTGAAGGGAAATGTCAGAGCATTGTCCGAAGAGGAATATATAAATATTCTTAAAGCACTTTTACCGCTTATTCCTGAGCAAACGGCTGTGCACCGTCTGACAGGTGACGGAAATAAAAAGACCCTCGTTGCCCCCTTGTGGACAGGCAACAAAAAGTCCGTTCTTAACAATATAAACAGAATGATAAAAGACCTTCCCGATTTCGGAAGCTTTTCTTTCAGAAGAATAAAAAGCGAAGAGCTCCCCGTGATGTTCAATCTGATTCAGTCGCGTGTGGCATGGATGGACGAGGTAGGTATAAAACAGTGGAATACCACGGATTATGCCAATGTATATCCTCTTTCATATTATGAAGAAAAGCATAATAAGGGCGAGGTTTTCGTGCTGGCGCACAAAGAAACCGATAATATAATCGCCTGCGCCGTATTAAGGCACGAGGATGAGCGCTGGCATCATGTTGAAGATGTCAGAGATGATGAAGCACTGTATCTGCATAATTTTGCTTCCGATTTATCTTTTCCGTCAGCAGGCTCGGTATTTCTTTATTATGCCGAAAAATATGCAAGGGAAGAAGGAAAAAAATACTTCCGCCTTGACAGTGATGTGAATAACGAAAAGCTTGAAGGCTTTTATGTAAGCCGTAATTACATCCCACGGGGTATATGCGTTGACGGTGCATATACGGGTACACTGAAAGAAAAACTGATAGCCTGTGAGTAACAGATTATCAGTTTTTGGTAAATGTGTGTATTCGGTTATGTTATCTGATTTTTACGCGGCTGTTGTGCTTTCGTCAGATTCTCCGTATTTTACCTTGAATTCTCCGAAGCCTTTTTCGTAAACCTTTGTTTTGAATTCGGCTTCCTTGCATATCTGCTGTATGTCAAAGTCTTCTTCGGTATTTATGTGCAGTGAGATTATCATTTCGTCGTGATTATCCTTTGTGAATGAAGAGGGCTCATCCAGAGTAACACGGTAGCTGTCGGCAAAGGCAAGAAATTCATCGTCCTTTAATGCAATTTCGTCAATGGTGTATTCATATGGGGAATATTTTCCGCTTGAAGCAGTAATATAATAATCGACTCTGTATTCCTTTTCCGCCTCATTACCGACTTGCTCATATTCAATTTTACTGAGACTGAATACAGGGGGGATAAAGGCGTGTACGATAAAGCTTACGGGAAAAGAGAAAAGTGCAACCATTATCACCACATATATAACTGCACTGAGTGATTTGAGTATTGTTATAAGAGATTTTTCAAACACGTATTTCACCTCTTTATATGTATAACATAAAATTACTCTACGGTCAAGTTTGTGTTGAAAAAGAAATGAGATTAAGGTATAATAATATCATATAAGACAATGTTATATATAAATATACATTATATACGGAGGATTCAATGAGAAGAATACTGACCGTTTTTATGGTCCTGATTATATGCGTTCTCAGCTTTACTTGCTGTATGAAGGAGGAAATTGAGGGCTACCCCCTTTCCGTTAACGGTACCCCCATTGACGGGGAAATATTCAGATACTATCTTGACGATGTCTGGAATTCTCCCGATTCTTCGGGCAGCAAGGACGGCAGAATAACCCAGGCTACCTATAAATGCATAAGATATGTTGCAGTCAATTCCACCTTCATTGCATACGGTCTGAAGCTCAGTGATGACGAAGAATCAAAGCTTGCCGAAAGAGTGAATTCCCTGTGGAATATGTTTTCGGAGCACTATAAAAGCATAGGTGTCAGCAAGCAGACCTTCCTTAAAATCAAAACAAGTGAGGAATATATTGAAAAGCTGCGTATATACTTTTTTGATACGGGCGGCACGGATGAAATTTCCGATGCGGTTTTGAGAGGTATTCTTATGGACAGATATATTGCCTTCAGATATATAAGAGTTCCCGTTATAGAAACCGATGTCTACGGCAATCAGCGTGTATTTTCCGAAACAGAGCTTGCCGGGCTCAATACCGTATTCAATAAGGCTATGACAAAAATCACGGCGGCATACGGACTTGATAATGCCTATGCCGAAATTGTAGCTTCCTTCCCCTTTGCGGAGCAGACCTATGAGACTATAGTTGCAGGCAGTGAGGATCATCAGTTTCCTACAGTTTTCTATGATAAAATCAGAAGTATAGAAGATGGTAAAGCCACGGTTTTTCAGTATGAAGACTATGCATATCTTGTTTACAGGGTGAATATTCTTTCTGATGCTTCAATTTTCATGGCAAAAAGAAGTGATTGTCTTAAGTTTATCAGCGAAGACCCGTTACAGTCAAAAATCAATATGATGTGCAATGCTTATCAGTCAGTGAGAGAATTATCTCTTGTTAACGAATATTACAGCAGGGTAGGTAATAACAGATGAATAACGAAACCGTAAATGCAATTCTCAGAAGACGCACAATAAGATCATATACAGAAAATCCTCTTTCCGATGAGGTGCTTCAGACGCTTCTTGACTGTGCTATGTGGGCTCCCAGCGGAAGAAATACACAGCCTTGCCACATAAGAGTGCTTACGGATAAAAAGGCACTTGAGCAGCTTAATGTAGATTTTAAGAATAAGGTAGGCTGGGATACCCCCGCATATACCCGCTGGGACGTAAATCCCGTTTATCAGGGGGCGCCCGCACTTTTCTTTATCTTCGGTGAAACAAAGGACGATATGAACGGCGGGATTGCTGTTGAAAACATAGCCGTTGCTGCCGAGGGAATGGGACTGGGCTCTTGCATAATCGCAAGTGTCGGCTCACTTATGTCTGCCCCCGAGGGAAACAAATGGAAAAGGCTTCTCGAAATCCCCGAGGACTATCATTTCATAATCGCAATTGCAGTAGGTGAAAAAGCCGAAGAGCCCGAACCTAAGCCCAGAAAACCCGAAAATTTCAGAATTATAAAAAATGTAAGCATATAAAAAATCACAGGGGATGTAAAAAAACTCGTTTTTTTACATCCCCTTTTTAGGGGCTAGGAAAAAATGCGCAGAATGAACAAATCGAGCCAAAATAAAGCGTTCAGCTTTATTTTGGTTTACCCGACGGCGTACAAAGGTACTCCGAGGGCGAGGTTTGTTTATAGCATAAAACGCAAAAACCTTGTTTTTGCCTGCTTTTGCTGATTTTTACAGTTTTAAAGGG
>JAZNEX010000017.1:0-35381 GCA_045588855.1 Acutalibacteraceae bacterium | reverse complement strand
GCGATGACGATGATGAAGATTTCTTCGGTGCTGAAGGCTTTTATATCTTCTGATTATTTTTCGCCTGTTTTTCTATGCCTGCTTTTTCGCAGGCTTATTTTTTTGCTTCTTTTGTTTTCGAGGAATTTCCTATAAAGCAAGAAAACGGCTTCGCCGTACGCCTGCGGCGAAACGCTTTCGTATAGTCCATCGCCGAGGGAAGTTTACTTCCCGTTCGGCGGGACATATAATCTTTTTACTTTATAGGAAGGAATTTCCTATAAAGTAAAAAAACGGTTCAGATTAAATAACATTCTGAACCGTAATTTTTTAACCAATAGGATATTGCTAACAAAACTGAGCAATATGCATTTATCAAGAAACACCTTTTCCCAAAGAATCGGGATTGATAAATCGCAAGATTATTTTCTATATTTCATAATCAAGGCAGCTTCTGAGCGTTGTAAAGGGTCTGACCTTTGTATTTGCAACCTCCTGATGTAAAGGATGTGAAGCATAAAACTTCAGAGCATCTGCATTCTCAAAGGTTGAATCCAACATAAGATCAGCTGTAGAAGAAGCAAGACCGTTAATATTAACTTTGATATCAACAAGTCCGTTGATTTTACCGCAAAGAGATTCTAACCCTTCTTTAATTCCGAGCTTAATATTTTCTTTTTCTTCAACAGAATATTCATCTTTGAGATTCCATAAAATTATATGTTTAACCATTGTAAACTCCTTTACTTTACAACATCAATTTTTTCAATTCCATAGTAAGCAAAACACTTTACAGCTTCGTCATTAAGCCTTTCTCCGCAGACTGCAATCGGAATTGCCGGCGGACATGAAACACAGGGAGAAGCAAGAACTCTGCCGGATGCTTCATAAACAGAAACTTCCTCAGAAGCTAAAAAAAGTGTTTCTTTCACAGAATATACTTTTTTCAACGGGCATACAGACGGTATTATATTACTGAAACACTGTCTGCAAGGTACCGACAAAAGGAATTTTTTCAAGCTGATGATATCTTCATCTGAATTATACGGATTAATCATAAAAACAACAAAATCGGGATCGGCAAATTCACATTCAAAACCGTTTTGTCTCAAAAGACAGGCAAATTCTGTGCCACTGTAACCGTATGCAGAGGTATTTAAGGTCAGTTTTAACGGTTCATCCCCGAGACATATATAACCATGATCTGAAAGCTCAGATTTAGTTAATTTCATAATATCAGAAATCCTGCGTACATCATTCCTGAATGTATCGGAAATACTGTTAAATCTGTCCAATGACATCATTGTCAGATATGACGGACTGGTTGAAGCAAACAATGAAATCGCCTTTGCTGCACTATTACGGATTATTTCAGGGGCACAACCGGAAATCTGAAGATAAGCACCACCTGTAAGCACAGGCAATGTTTTATGTGCAGAATCACAACACATATCAGCACCGAGAGTAATCGGATGAATATCTTCACAAAGAAATCTGAGATATGCGCCGTGAGCATTATCACATACAAGTAAAATATTTCTTCTCTTACATACCTCGCTTAATCCTTTAACATCCGAAATATTGCCGAGATAATCCGGGCTTGTAATATAAACAGCAACAGGTAATTCATCGAGATTATCAAGAAATCTGTCAAGGTAATCAGCAGAAACATCAGCGCAAACCGGGGATATCCTGTTTTCAGGATATATCCAGCATACATCAATATCAAGAAGTGCAGCAGCGGTCATAAATACCTTATGAGCATTGCGTGCTGCTGCAATAACAGGTTTTCGTCCGTTTTGCAAGGCATACATTCTGACAAGTGAAAGCATTGCCCTGATACACAGAGAGGACCCTTCTGTTGAAAATAATGTTTTTTCGGTTCCGAAAACTTCAGCTGCATTTTGTTGGCTTAATCGCAGAATACCTTCATCCTGATACAGGACATCAGCACCGTCAATTTCAGTCAGATCATATTTTGCACCGGGAAAACCGTCATTTCCTTTATGACCCGGAACATGAAATCTAGCCGTATTACTGTCGGCATATTTCATTATAAAATCAACAACGGGAGTATCCATTATGAATTACCGTCCAGAGTCTTTGCAGCCTCAAGCATAATAGCGCATTCCATACGCTTTCTGAAAAGGTCACATCCGCAAGAATAAATACCCTTTACACTGCCTGTGGCATGATATGCATTTGCAGCACAACCGCCGGAGCAATAAAGCTTTGCCCAGCAATCTGAACATTCGGGGCGGGTATACACATTACATTCCATAAACTCATCCTGAATTGCCGTATTGGTAACACCATCATATACATTGCCGAGCTTATATTTATCTTCACCGACAAATTGATGACAGGGATAAAGATCACCCCAGGGAGTTACTGCCATATATTCGGTACCTGAGCCGCAGCCCGATACTCTTTTATAAATACAAGGACCGCCTTTAAGGTCTATCATATAGTGATAAAATGTAAACGGCTTCCCATCTCTGTATTTCTGAAGCATAAGTTCTGCAAGCTTTTCATACTGTTCCATAACAACTGTCTTATCAGCTTCAGTAAGTGCGGAAGGATCATCTGAAGCACAAACAACGGGTTCCATGCTCAGCTCGGTGAAACCAAGATCAAGCATTGTTTTTATATCTTCAAGAAAATCAGGATTATGATGAGTAAAGGTTCCTCTCATATAATAAGCCTTGTTTCCGCGTTCTTTTACAAACTTCTGAAACTTCGGCACAATATAGTCCCATGATCCCCTTCCCTGATAATCGACTCTGAAGCGATCATGAACTTCTTTTCTTCCGTCAAGACTGAGAACAACATTACTCATTTCACGGTTAGAAAACTCTATTACATCATCATCAATCAGAACACCGTTTGTTGTAAGAGTAAATCGGAAATTCTTACCTTTTTCCTTTTCAATGCTTCTTGCATATTCTACAAGCTGCTTAACAACGTCAAAATTCATAAGAGGCTCGCCGCCGAAAAAGTCAACCTCAAGATTACGTCTTGAACCTGAATTTTCAACAAGAAAATCAAGAGCCTGTTTACCAACTTCAAAGCTCATAAGAGCTCTTTCACCATGATATTTTCCCTGACTTGCAAAGCAATAAGAACAATTAAGATTGCAGCTGTGTGCAATATGGAGACACAAAGCCTTCACAACACCCGAAGTCCGCTTTTTTAATTCGCCTGCAATACCGCGGAAATTATCCGGAGTAAAAAGCTTACCTGCATCTTTCAGTTGATTGATCTGAATAAGACAATCTTCAATTTCCTCTTTTGTTACTTCCGGATCATCGGGATACTTTTTCAGAATTGTATTTATTATTGTTTCAGAATCACAAGATTCAAACATATTTATTATATCATAGGCAACATCATCAACAACATGAACAGAACCTGAGCAGATGTCAAGGACAATATTCATACCGCCAAGCTTATAAGAATGTATCATTTTACTCTCCGTCTCACAAAAAATGCCGCCTTACGGGCGGCAAAATCTGTTTAATTAAAATTATTCTTCAACCTTGTTTTCGCACTGCTGGTTAGCAATACCGCAACTTGTCTTGCAAGCAGACTGGCAAGAAGTCTGGCATTCACCACAGCCGCCGTTCTTTGCGCTTTCACAAAGGTTCTTTGTTTCAATTGTCTGAATTTTCATATTTATAATCCTCCGATGTTTTTTTTCATTTTACCACATCACTTTTAAGAAGTCAATTATATTAGATAAATATTTCGAAATTATAAATTGATTTAATTGACACTGATTTGACTAAATGTTATAATAATGCAAAAAGGAGGATAGTATTATGTCATTTGTTTTAAATAAGATTATTTCTTTGATTCTTGCACCTTTATATCTTTGCCCGTTTCTGCCGTTTATTCATATAGTTAAGATCTTTAATCAGCCGAAGGAACTGATATCTCTTAGTGAAAACGGTATAGGCAGTGAAGATGATCCTGTTTACCTTACTGCACACAGAGGAGTATGGGCAGAGGCTCCCGAAAATTCTCTTCCCGCATATCAGAAAGCGGTTGAATACGGATATTATACTGCCGAATGTGACATACAGCTTACCAAGGACAATGAATGGGTTCTTAACCACAACAGCGACACCGGTTCTTTATTCTGTGAAATCGGAAACATATCAGATTATACTCTTGCTGAACTGAAAACATTCTCTTACAAATGGGGGGCAAACTTCTGGGAATATGAAGATCTCAGAATATGCACTCTTGATGAATATCTTGATGTTTTTATCGGTTCTTCTACCCGTCCGCAGATAGAAATCAAAAGCGATAATTATGATATGCTTTATAAAGTTGTAGATGCTGTAAAAGCACGCGAAATGGAAGATCAGGCAATTATTATCAGTTTTGATTTTGAGCAGCTTAAGGCGTTAGACGCTATGAATTCAGGCATAGAATTATGGTATCTCTGCGGGAAAATCACACCTGAACTCATCAGTATGACACAGGCACTCAATTCTGAATGCTGGCTTTCTCCCGATTTCAGCGAAAATAATGCAGAATCAATTCAGCTTGCAGTTGATGCAGGTGTCGGATGTTCTTTCTGGACTGTTAATGAGCTCAGCGATGCGAAGATGCTTTACGATATGGGAATCAGATACATTGAAACAGATATATTCTGTAATTGATAACTAAGCCGGGTTTATTCCGGCTTAGTTTTTTTTGTTATAGTAAATTTAATGCTATTTTAACTGCAGTTACTTGACTTAATTTGTCAGTTAATGTATATTATATAATTAGTAATATGAGAGGAGAATTAATTTGAAACATCCTGAAATTGTAAACAAAATGACCCTTGAACAGAAGGCAGCTTTTGTTTCAGGTCTTGATTATTGGCACACCCAGGGGAACTCCGAGCTCGGACTTCCCTCCATCAACATCACTGACGGACCTCACGGCCTCAGAAAGAAAAATGAAAACAAGAAAGCATCTGAAGGCATAGGCCTCGGAAATTCTGTTCCTGCCACCTGCTTCCCTCCTGCTTCCACCTCTTCATGCTCATGGGATCCTGAGCTTGTTGCACTTGCAGGTGAAGCACTCGGAGAAGAATGTCTTAAAGAAAAGGTTTCTGTTGTTCTCGGCCCCGGCATGAATATCAAACGCTCCCCCGTATGCGGAAGAAACTTTGAGTATTTCAGTGAAGATCCTGTTCTTACCGGAAAAATCGCTGCAGGTCTCGTAAAAGGTGTACAGTCTAAGGGAATCGGCACCTCACTTAAACATTTTGCTTGTAACTCACAGGAAGCTTACAGAATGATCGTAGATGAAGTTGTTGATGAAAGAGCTTTAAGAGAGCTTTATCTCTCTGCTTTTGAAATCGCAGTAAAAGAGGCAAAGCCCTGGACTGTTATGAATTCTTACAACAGAATCAACGGTGAGTACGCATCTCAGAACGAGTATCTGCAAGAAAAAGTATTAAGAAAAGAATGGGGCTTTGACGGCCTTATTGTTACCGACTGGGGTTCTTCCGTTGACCGAATTCCCGGGCTTAATTTCGGTACTGATCTTGAAATGCCGTCTTCAGGCGGTTACAACACAAAGAAGGTAATTGAAGCTGTAAAGAACGGTGAGCTTTCTGAAGATATCCTTAATAAAAGAGTAGACACTGTTGTTGATCTTATACTTAAATCAAAACCCGCCCTTGAAAAAGGATGTGATTTCTCTTTTGATGCTCATCACGAGATTGCAAGAAAAGTCGCAGAAGGTTCAATGGTTCTTCTCAAAAATAATGATAATATTCTCCCTCTCAGTAAAAATGCAAAAATTGCAGTTATCGGTGAATTAGCGTCTGCTCCCCGCTATCAGGGTGCAGGTTCTTCGGTTATAAATCCCACAAGACTTGATAATGCTCTTGATTCTCTTAAAAAACTTGGTGCTAATGTCACTTATGCAAAGGGCTACGAAAAGAGTAAGGATGAGATTAACGACGCTCTTTTCAATGAAGCAAAAAAGGCTGCAGCTGATGCAGATGTTGCTGTTGTGTTTGTAGGACTTACAGAAGAATTTGAAGGCGAAGGCTATGACAGACTTAACATTGAAATGCCCAAGTCCCATAATGCTCTTATTTCTGAGATCGCTAAGGTTAACAGTAACATCGCAGTAGTTCTTGCAGGCGGTAGCGTTATCAATCTTCCCTGGATTAATGAAGTTAAAGCGCTGCTCAATTCAGGTCTCGGCGGTCAGGCTACAGGCAGTGCTGTTGCAAACATTCTTACAGGTTCAGTTAATCCGTCAGGTAAAACCTCCGAAACATATCCCCTTTCTTTCTCCGATAATCCCACATTCGGTAACTATCCCGGAGGACCTGTTACAAGTGAGCACAGAGAATCGGTTTATATAGGCTACAGATACTATGACACTGCAAAGAAAGACGTACTCTTCCCCTTCGGTTTTGGTCTTTCTTTCACTACATTTGAATACAGTGATCTTAAGGTTTCCTCGGAGTCAGCAAAAGATACTGATAAAATATCTGTGACATTCAAAGTTACAAATACCGGAAATGTTGACGGCGCAGAAGTAACCCAGCTTTATATTGCCGACAAATCATCCACCATTTACCGTCCGGAAAAAGAACTCAGACACTTCAGTAAGGTTTTCCTTAAGGCCGGTGAAACAAAAGAGGTTACTTTTGAGCTATCATTCCGTGATTTTGCTTTCTTCAATGTAAACTCAGGTGCTTTCCAGGTTGAATCAGGTGAATTTGACATACTTGTTGCTGCTTCATCAAGAGATATCAGACTTGTTAAAACTATCAATATAACATCCGATAATACTACTGCTATCCCTGATTATTCAGCTTCTGCACCTGCTTATTATACTGCGGATATTGCTTCAATTGACAATGCACAGTTCGAAGCAGTTCTCGGAAGACATCTCCCCTGTGCACAACGTGATACATCAAAGCTTATTGACATTTATTGCTGTTTAGACGATGCTCGCCACACAAAATGGGGCGGAAAAATCTGTGGTCTTATTGAAGGCATTATGTCAAAAATGGGCTCTGATGCTAACGGTGACGGCAAGATGCTTTCTGCAATGGCAACTCAGATTCCCATCAGAAACTTTATTGCTATGAGTATGGGAGTTTTCTCTGTAGAAATGGCTGACGGCCTTCTTATGATCCTTAATGACGGTCAGTCAAGCTTCAGAGGTCTGCTAAAAATAATAGGAAGAATAGGTCCCGCTATACTTAAATTACCTGCTCTTCTCAAATCTATTTAAGCATAAAAGGTTTCTGTTGTTTTCAGCAGAAACCTTTTTACTGTTGAATAATTAAGATTTTTTACATGTATAACAATACTTTAACAAACACATGTTATAATAAGCCCAAATGCACGGAGGTAATTATATGTTTAATATTCTTATTGTTGAAGATGATAAAGCTCTTAACAAGTCTTTCTGCTCTTTTCTTAACCAGAACGGTTACAACACTGTCGGTTGTTTCAATGCAGATGAAGCCTATATAGCACTTTATGAAAATGTTTTTGATATAATTATATCAGATATAATGATGCCTGTTACAGACGGCTTCCAATTTGCAAAAAATGTAAGAAATATCAACGAAACAATCCCGATACTGTTTGTTACTGCCAGAGATGACTTTGCATCAAAAGAAAAAGGCTATAAAGCAGGAATAGACGATTATATGGTAAAGCCTATTGATCTTGATGAATTGCTTCTGAAGATAGGTGCAATTCTGAGACGAGCAGGGATAAACAACAGCAAAATCCTTACTATAGGCAATTTTACCATGAATCTTAACGAGTATACTGCCTATCTCAACAATGAAGAAATTTCCCTGACAGCAAGAGAATTCAGTCTTTTATATAAGCTTTTGTCATATCCTAAAAAGGCTTTTACACGTTCTCAGCTAATGGATGAGTTCTGGGAAGCAGATACTGATTCAGGAACAAGAACTGTTGATGTATATATGACTAAACTCAGAGCAAAGCTTGCTGATTGTGATTCATTTGAAATTGTTACTGTAAGAGGTCTCGGATATAAGGCGGTGCTCAAGGATGAAAAAAAGATCTAAACGTCGTCTGATTTTTAATTTTATCGTTACTTTTACCGGTTTTTTCCTTTTATCCGGAATATCTACAACCATTTCAATATTATTATTTTTAGATGCTTTTTCGCTGCCGATTTCATATATTAAATCTTTAGCTCCGATTACATTTTTTAACCTTTCTTTGATTTCTTGTATTTTTGCATTGATCGGCACAACGTGGAAAAAAATTGCTATAGAAAAGCCTGTTTCAGAAATTAACAAGGTTCTTATCAAAATCAAAAAAGGTGATTTTTCATCCAAACTCAACAGACGAAACTATCCCTCAAGATATTCAACAATTGTCAACATTGTTAATATGATATCTGAAGAATTGTCAAGCATAGAAAATCTTAAGGTTTCACTAATGTCAAATATTTCCCACGAATTAAAAACACCTGTAAGTGTAATCAGCAATTATGCTGCAATTTTACAGGACAATAATCTTTCCGATGAAAAAAAGACAGAATATGCCAAAGCAATTGCCGATTCTTCAAAAAAAATGTCCGAGCTGATTACAAACATTCTTAAATTAAATCAATTGGAAAATCAAAATATTCCGACTGACATGAAAAGTTTTGACTTAACTGAACAGTTATGCGAAAATCTTTTGAACTTTGAAGAAATTTGGGAAAATAAAAACATCGAAGTCAATACTGATTTACAAGAAAATGTTTTTGTAAAATCAGATATGCAATTACTCAGCATTGTGTGGAACAACTTATTATCAAATGCATTTAAGTTCACACCCGAAAACGGCAACATCGCTGTCACATTGACTGAAACACGAAAGCATGCAGTTATTACTATTTCCGATTCGGGATGCGGAATACCTGAAGATCAAAAGGAATTAATTTTTGAAAAATTTTATCAATGCGATGATTCTCGTGCTACCGACGGCAACGGTCTGGGACTTGCTCTGGTAAAACGGATAATCAATATAACAAACAGCTTTATTTATGTGGAAAGCAAACTAAATGAAGGAACTACATTCACGGTAAAAATTCCTAAAAACTAAAATATTTCAAATTTATCATTTTGAGCAATTAATATCCTCATAAAACAACAACCGCCGGTTCAAGCCGACGGTTGTTTGTTTTATTAATTAACCAAGATTTTCAAGACCGACAGATGCACGAAGAATAATTCTTGCATCGGCTGCCGTAATATTTTCGGGCTTACCGTCAACCTCAGCTGCCAATTTCTGAGCCTCAGTAAAGGTCTCGAGTTTTACCGAATATCTTAAAGTCAGACGTGCATCAGCTGCAGCAATCTTACCGTTGCCGTCAACATCGCCGAGCATATAATCAAACTCAAGTGCAGGAATTTCTTTGGTTTCAGTTACATGTCCGCAAATCTTACAAGTAAATGCCTGTTCACCCTTGACTTCGAATTTTGCAGGTTTTGTTATTACCCATTCACAATCATGTTGTGTGCACATAGTTGCTGAGAGAATATCACTCTTTATCTCTGCACCTTCATTATTAACAGCTTTTACCTGATAGAAATATGTTCTTCCTTCTGTAGCAGAAGCGTGGGTGTAAGATGTACCGTTAGTTGTATATACCTTTTCGTACTTACCGTTAAGGCTAGTAGAACGATAAACAAAGTATTCTTTTACTCCGCCCATTTCACCCCATAAAAGTGTAGGCTTACCGGATGCATTTGCAGAAACCGCAACAAAAATCTTACCGTTTTCAACTGCAAGCACCTTGGATTTCTGAAGTGACTCATAAGCCTTACCGCTGACAACCTTACGTGTTCCTATACAGAATAATTTATCTGCTGCATCATCAAGGTCCATTGAATAAGTAAGCTCTGCAGTTTCGGCAACTTCAGTCCAGTTCTTACCGTCAGTCGAAGTATAAATCACGTAAGTTACACCGGGTGCTGTTGCCTTGCTCCATTCAAACACAGCCTTATCGTCCTTCTTCGCAAGTGTCACGGTTGCAGGAAGGTCAGGTCTGATTTCAAATGTAACAGTAATTGTACCTGCTGCGTTACCTCTCCATGTATTAAGATTCTGATACTTACCATACTTCATAGCTGTAAGAGTAACAGAAGCTGTACCGACATTTTTATTATTTGAATAATTAGTATAGTAATCATAATGAGATGTCTGACCGGGCTTTGTAAGCACTCTACCGTCAGAAGCTACTGCTGTTGTAACGGGAGTTCTTTCATTGCCGTTATAAGTGCAGGTATAATAACTGAGAGATACCTTTACATCAGTCATTTCAATCCTTACATAACCGCAACGAGAGCAAACATTAGAACCGTCTTCCTGCTTAACATACTCATGACCTGCAGCATCGTCATAATTGATACGCTTTGTTTCACCTGATTCGGATGTATAAATACAGTGACCGTCAACGATACATGTTGAAGGAACTTCATCAGCCTTAAGCTTTTCGCGGCGTCCGGTTTCGGGATTATAATAAGCAACATCCTTCATATCACGGATCATCCAACCCTTATATTTAACACCGTCAACAAGCCAGAATTCATCACCGTCTGCCTCAGTCATTGCACCTGTATAAGGCTTCTGACCCTTGTTTACACCGTCTGTGCCGAAATCATAATAAAGGCCGTCAACTTCTCTGATACCTAAATACTTTTCACCGTTATCATAGTATACAAATCCGCCGCCTTCAACGATCCAACCATCTTTTTCACCGTTATGAAGAGTAAACTGATCTTCAAATTCCTTATATGTGGATGCAAAATGACCGCCATTTTCCTGTACACCGTCATCACGGACATTCTGGAAAGGATAAAGTCCGTAAATTTTCTGATTTTCTTCTTTACTTGAGAAAGAATAGAGAGCATTTGCGCGAAGGTATACGTCATATGCGATATGACCTTTATTATTAATTACAAGAGACTCTGTTCCGGTCCATTCGGCGTCATCTTTAGGAGTCAGCTTGATACCGGTAAGAATACACAAGGGATTAGCAGCAGCCATATCAATAGGCTTTTCCTGTCTGTTCCACTTAAGAACAAGTGTCAGACTGTTGTCTTCCTCGTTTATCTTTGCTTCCTTAAGATAGAAATATTCAGTATTGATTGAAAGTTTGGAAATATCAACATCAACATTCTTATCAAAATAAATTACGGGAGTAACTTCTGTAAGAACACTTATACGTTCAGCAAGCTGAAGAAGGAAGCTCCAAGCTGTATTATTTCCTTCAACGTCTGCACCGGGAAGCATATAGGTAAGATCTTCAAGCTGTGCAGGAAGCTCAAGATAACTCATATCCATAGCAAATGTATAATAAGCTTCCATAGGCTGCTCTTTGTCTATTGACCAATAAGCATTGGCGCCTTCCTTATTTGCATTGGTAACTTCACGTATCCATGCTAACTGACGGTCACCGCCGTCTGCATTATCAAAATCAAAGCTTGCCTCATCCTTTGTGTACATAGCAAGATTCACAGAACCGGTTACTTCGGGAGCACTTGTAAGTGAAGCTGTAATCTTGATAAGTCTGAGACCTGAAGCTTCATTACCGGTAAATGCAAAACCGTCAATTGTACCGTGGTTAGGATCAGCGACACTAAGCTTAACATCATTATTTGTAAATGCAACAGCTTTACCTTCAAAAGCAACTCTTACGGGTAATGTTATGGGTTCACCGTAAATTGCATTTATCTTAGCCTTTTCAAAATAAACGTTATCGGGATCAACGACATTAATATTCTTATAGCCAACAACTACATCATCAAGCTTAAGAAGAATCTGAGCAGAACCCTTTGCTTTTGCCGTAAACACACCTTCAGATGAAATTGTACCTATGTTTTCATCTGAAACAACCCATTCAACACCTTCAGGCATATCAACCTGATTACCTGTTGCACTTACTGCAGTTGCAGAAAAAGTATCAGAGCTGCCGATTGTAAAATATGCATATTTGCTTTCAATAACGGCATGATCAAACACAGTAGAGTCAGGTGCTGTGGATACCATATAAAGTGAAGTTGAAACTGAACGGGAAATACCGTCAGAAGGCTTACTTACAACACTGAGTTCTTCATCACCGGGCTGCTTAGCAACATAAGTACTTGAACCGCCACCGTCAAGGTTTACAGCTGTAACACAACCTGCTTCAAACATTATCTGGGCAATTTCAAGCATATTACCACCGGCAGAAAGGTCGCCCTGACGTCCGTCAAGAACCATAAATACAACCTTGCCTGTAGCTGTAATACCGACAGCTGTACGGCTTGCACGGTCACTACCGTCAGTTGCAACAATTTCACCGTTACGGATAAGATCACCGAATGTTGCAATAGCTTCCTTGACACGGCCGGGACGCTCAGCAACAAGAGCATTGAATTGCTCCATTGTGCCGATCATAGCTGTACCGTCATCAAGAATACCGAAGAAACCGTGACCGTCAATGGGATGATATTCCTTTGAGTTCATGATAAGAATACCGCTGGGTTCACCGGTATACATATCATAACCTGCACCGTTGATACTTGCTATGACATTAAAGTTTTCAATATATTCTTCATTTTCGGGATTACCGTATTTGTTCTGCGCTGCATTAGCCTGGTCAATAACTCTCTGCATTTCCCAACCTGCAGCAGGGTCATTGTCGTGGTAGTTGGCATACACACTTACATTGCCCTTTGTTATATCACCGGTTGCAGTGTAGAAAACCATAGTCTTTCCGTCAGGAGTATTTGCATAATTGATTTTCTGCACAATACCGGGGGCAAGAGTTGTTGTTTCTGTCTGGAAAACACTGTAATAATTATTTTCCTTGAATTCGTTAAAATCACCGCCAAGTCTGCAGATATAATCAGCAAATACATAGCAGCAGACCTTTCTGAGCAGAGTAATATCATTTGTCTTGAAAGGACGAGTACCTTCAAGAGTCATTACAACGCTGTTTGCTACAACTTCATTATAGACAGCATCTCTGACATCAGTTCTGAGGCTTACGCCGTCAAGACGGTTATCAAGGAAGAATTTTGCTCTCTGCTTACTATCGAGAGATTCAGTCATATATTCTGAAAAGATTTTTGTGAGAGTTCCCTTTTCATATTCGGAACCGAGAAGCTGCTTCATGATATAGAAAGCATCAAGGTCGCCTTCAATATCAGTCTTACTGTATGTACCTTCAATAGGCTCCTCTTCAAATTCTTCTCTGTATCTGAGGAAATACTTTTCGTTTATTTCTTTAATAATAGCTTCTGTTTCTGTAGCTTCAAGACCAAACTGATCAACCATACTCATAAGGTCAACAGTGTCGCCTGCCCAACCTGAAACGTCAGCATGATTCTCACTGTTCTTATTTGTATAAGTGATATCCATTGAGCCGAAAACATGACCGATATCGGCAAGATCACCGTTGGGAAGATAGAATTCCTTGATATCCTTAAGACCGGATACCTTCATCATTTCTTCTCCATCAGCAAGAGCAGCATTATACTCTGTTTCGTATTTTGTTACATATTCTGCAAATTCAGCATCCTCATATCCTGCCATAATATTCCATGAACCGGAATTATAACGATCAACACCTGTACGGATATACTTGATAACGAGCATAGCAGGATCCTTGCCGGGAGCAACCTTCTTAACAAAAGTATCTGCGATATCTTCAAGAATGGCAAGATTTTCAATAAACTCGTCAAAATTGACAACTGAAGCCTCACCAAGTGCATCAATTGCAACAAATGAAGTATAATCACATCTTTTGCAGGTTTCATAAGGCTCATAACCCGGTGTTGTATATGTAGGCGCTTTGCCTTCATGTTTAACAACATCGTGACCGAGAGCGGGAACAGGCTCTGATTTTGAATCAAAGCACTTAGTACATGTGAATTCTTTTAAGCCTTCCTTCTCACATTCGGGGGAAAGAGATAAATAACCTTCATCCCAAACATGATCGCAGGAATCAGAATCATCTCCGATTTCTGCAGCAAAAACCTGAATCGGAGCAACTGAAATTACCATCATCAGGGTCAGCAGAAACGCAAGAGATTTTTTCAAATAGTTTGAAAACATTTCTTCTACCTCCAAAATATTTATATATGTAATTGCTTACATATTAAACAAAAGATGCGGCTGAGCCGCATACCGAAAACACAGAAATGTTTACGGGATATCAGCACCGGATAAACGTTTGCCTGAAGTACTGACAAAAAATAGCGGATTATTGATTAATTTCCGTAAAAGGAAAAACACTTAAAGTTATTTACTGCAAATATATAAAATCTGCATCATAAAACTATCAAACAGTCAAGCTCCGTAACACCCGCTACGGAGCTTTAACTAAAACTTATTTAGCGTTGTTGTAAAAATCCTTCTTATCAACAAGACCAACAGAAGCACGAAGAATTGCTCTTGCATCAGAAGCTGTAATCTTTTCACTGCGGTCAACGTCAGCAGCACTTGTCTGATAATCCTTGAACTCATCAAGACCAACAGATCTTCTGAGAGCTGCACGGGCATCAGCAGCAGCAATTTTACCGTCACAGTCAACATCACCGGGAACAACTATTGTCTTTTCGTCAGCAACCTTACCGGAAGCGTCTTTAAGGACAATCTTCATTCCTGTTGTAACAACAGCATTTTCAGCTGCCTTATTGCCATCCTTTGTAAGGATTTCTGCATTTGCTGTAATGTTTTTAGTTAAGTTGCTTACAGTTACCTGTTCGAATGAAATCATATTACCGCTTTCTGCAAGCTTGATATTTTCCTTAGTTCCGGGAACAACATCAACCTTAAGAAGCTTTGCAATAACCTTCTTTTCGGAATATGTGCAATTCTGACATTTTCCTGTGCTTTCACCTTCTGCAAAAGCAGTAGCCTGTTTTGTTTCAGTCCATACTAAGCTATGGCCTGTTGCAGGTACAGTTTCCTGTGCCTTGATTACGGTATTACATACTGAGCAATGAGCTCCTTCTGTCTTACCGCTTGCAGTACAGGTTGCAGCAATTGCCTTATCTGTTACAGACTTGTGGCCGGGCGCCTTAACAATTTCCTGTGCCTTGATTACAGTATTACATACTGAACAATGTGAGCCCTCTGTCTTACCGTCTGTTGTACATGTTGACGCAACTGCCTTATCAACTACAGCTGTGTGACCTGTTGCAGGTACTGTTTCCTGAGCCTTGACTACAGCATTACAAACTGAACAATGTGAACCTTCTGTCTTACCATCGGCTGTACATGTTGCAGCAACTGCCTTGTCAACTACTGTTGTATGACCTGTTGCAGGTACTGTTTCCTGAGCCTTGATTACAGCATTACAAACTGAACAATGTGAGCCTTCTGTTTTTCCTTCTTCTGTACAAGTAGCAGCAACTGCCTTATCAACAACTGCTGTGTGGCCTGTTGCAGAAATTGCTTCTGTATAAGAATCAGAACATACAGAACATGTATATGTACGAACACCTTCTGTTGTACAAGCTGCAGGAGTTGTTACAGCTGATGTATAGGTGTGAACACCTGTTGCAGGAATAGCCTCTGTGTAAGAATCTGCACAAGCTGAGCAAGTATATGTAAGAACACCTTCAGCAACACAGGTTGCAGGAGTTGTTACAGAAGAAGCATACTTATGTCCGGGCTTGATCTGCTGAGCGCAGTATTTACAAGGAAGAGGGTTAGAGCATGAAACCTGACCGTCTGCTACGCAGGTTGAATTTCTGCACTTAGCAACCCAATTACCGTCAGTATAAGTATAAATTGTACCTGCTGAAGGATTAATTTCCTTTGCAGGATTTGTAGTTGTTCCGTCTGCATTCTGAAGCTTTGCAACAACAACGGGAATAGCAACATTGGTTGTATCTGTATTATTCTGAGTAATCTGATATGTGTTGGTAGCAGTACCACTCTTCATTATAACTCTGCCGGTACCTGAACTTGTAACAACAGCACCGCTCTTTGTTGTATAAAGGAAGCCTGCTGAAGCATTTACAGTACCGTCAATCTGAATCTTAGCATCAGCAAGAGGAGCTCTGTTGCCGGTTCTGCCGGGTGCAAAGCTCAGAGGAATATACTGAGCGTTGTAAGAGCTTACATAACCGCCCCATTCACTGAGGTCATAAACAAATACACTCTTACCGTTAGTAAGATTACCTACTGCACCATCACGGATAATAATTTCTGCACCGGGAAGGAAGCATACATCCTGAGTGATATTTATTGTGCCGCTATGAACATCAATAGTAAGGTTATTTGTAATGGGAAGAACATATTTACTGGAGTCAAGAGTAATTGTTGTACCAAGCAAACCTGCTTCCATTGAAACTCTGATTTTTTTCATTGAAAGATTGCCGTAAACATTATAAACCTGACGGTCAGTAGCTTCGTCATAGTCCTTGATAATGTAGCCGGAATCAATAGTAAAGAGGTTTGTGTCACCTGTACCGATAAAAGGTACTTCAGCGCCCTTAACACCTACTAAAGCTACGGGAGATACTGTTGTGCAGGAATAACCTTTTTCAAAAGAACCTGCATTAAGCTTCATAGAAACTTCAACATTCTGCACATAGTACTGTGTCATGGGGAATACGTTGTTCTTATCATCCATTGCAAGAGCACTGGTAGCAGAACCACCTCTCCAGTCGGTGGACTGGAAGGATTCATATACAGTACCGCCCTTAAGCACTTCAATTTCACCGGAACCTATGATATAACCCCATGCATAAAGATTTGCACCGTTATTCACAGTAATCTTACTGCCATTTTCCATTCTGATAAAACCAACGGGACCATAAACACCGCCCATTATATCACCGGTACCGCCTGCATACTGTGAACCTGCAACACTTATTGCACCGTTGACTGTGATATTTGCACCGTTTGCCATTTTAAGTGTACGGAATGCAGTAGGTGTAATATGAGGAAGCTTATAGCCATCCTTATGATCCTTAGCATACTTATCGGGTTCTGTTGTATTAACAGTATTAGCAGTGTCTTTAGGAATAAGCAATGTCACACCGGCAGGAACGGTATAATTACCGGCACCGAGAACACCATCAGCAACAAGAACCATGAGTGAGCCGCCTGCAGCAGCCTTGTTGATATCGGCAGAAATGTAATTGCCTGCCTCAAAGTATGCTTCACCGTTGGGGTTGGAGAATAATGCCATAATGGTATCGTTACCGGATGCAAGGAAGGAGAAAGACGCATTCTTGGAAAGTACCAAACCACTTGTGTCTGTCCAGCCTAAGAACTTGCTGCCTGCTGCTGCGGTAGCCTTAACAGTAACATTCTGTCCTGCTGTGCCTGAGCCGCTGACACTGCCGTATGCGGGATTGTATACAAAGTTGATGTTGGCAGTACCTGCAACAATTTCCTTTGCAGTTACGTTAGTTAAGTAAAGAGTTGCATTGTCGAAGAATCCGCCGGTGGTAATTGCAATCTCAAGGGATTCATTCTTATTGAGCTTTTTCTGATAAAATCCGGAGCTTCCGTTAAGACCTGATGCCGATGCACCGGAACCGGATAATGTATATCCGAAAGAAAGAACAACAGCAGTCGCATGATTGTTTGTGATAACAAGAGTACCCTTGGCTCTTACGCCGTTGTACTCAGCCTTTGCTGTAATGCTTGCTCCGCTTTCAATAACGGTAAACTTACCTGAAGTATTTTTCTTTGATACTCCGATTTTTGTGTCGGTTAATGCTGCAGCGGATACACCGTAATCACTCTCATCAACAAGAGCAATCTGATCATCGCCAGTATTTTCTGAAGCAAAGCTGTAAACGGGTACTACTGATAATACCATCACAGTTGACAACAGAAAAGCAAGTGATTTCTTTAATTTGGTTGAAAACATACTATTTACCTCCAATTTCAAATTTATATAAACACTTAATACCGAACATATAAAGTGATTATCTTAAATTTCTGTTAATTGATATACATAAGCTATTTTATGATATCACATAACAGAATAAATGTCTATAGCAAATACTGATTTTTTTTATTGCCGATTTATGTTAATTTTATAAAACAAATAATGCGATTCTTTTGATGCTTCAATACTCAAGTCGCAAATCTGAACAAAAAATTTATTAACAGAATGTTAATTTAGCGTTATTTTAGAATTAATTATCAGCTATCGCCTACTGTTTTTTAGTATTTTTTTTGATTATTTTTTTCTGATTTTTTCACAATTATGTCAAAAAAGCATTGTTTGTAGTAAAAAAATAATGATATCCCTTGCAATATATCAAGAATCTGCTATAATTGTTATTTAGTAAATATCATTATAAACACGCTCGTTCAGATAATGTCACTGAACTGAAATTTCTGATAAGTTGTCGGAATTTCTCAGACATTCTTCACTAATATTATTAAAGGTTGATCTATGACTACTAAGGACACAATAGACAGAATTCAGGAAACAGAATTTGATATAATGCAGAAAATCGATGATATCTGCCGTGCGCACAAGCTTACTTATTTTGCAATCGGCGGCTCTGTTCTCGGTGCGGTTCGTCATCAGGGTTTTATTCCCTGGGATGATGATATTGATATCGGTATGCCACGAAAGGATTATGAGGCATTTTTGAAATATGCATCTGAGGAACTGCCTGAGGGTTATTTCCTGCAGACATTTTTCACAGAAAAGAAATCCCCTTTTTACTTTGCAAAGGTCAGAAAAGACAATACAAAGTTTGTAGAGTATTATCTCAGAGACCTTGATATTCATCAGGGATTATTTGTTGATATTTTCCCCTTTGATAATGTTCCCGATAATGAAACCGTAAAAAAACTTCATTACCGTCTTTGCAGAATCGCAAGTCACTTGTATCTGAGTAAATCTCTGACAACTGTTGCAAGCTCACGTTTTGAACATAAGGATAATTACAAATCAGTCATCAGAAAAATATTACATTTTTTCCTTCTGCCAATCCCCAAGGCCCTGTTGTTTTTCTTTCTGGACAAATCTGTTCAGATGTTCAATAATAAAGATTGTCAGGAACTTTCTCATATTGTACGAAAACGTCTCCGGGTAAAAACTAAAGATCTTTACCCTATTATATATCTGCCGTTCGGCAAAATGGAAATGCCGGTTCCTAATAACTATGATGCTTATCTTACTGCACAGTACGGGGACTATAAAAATCCCCCGGTGAAAAATAAACGTTACGGTCATTTGCCGTATCATATCGAATTTGAGTCTCAGGAGGAAGTAAAATGACCATCGGATATACAGCCGGTGTTTTCGATTTATTCCACATCGGACATCTTAACCTATTAAAAAGCGCCAAAGGTATGTGTGACAAGCTTATTGTCGGTGTCAGCACTGATGAGCTTGTAAAATACAAAGGAAAAACTCCTGTTATCCCTTTCTGCGATAGGATTGAAATTATCAGAAGTATCAAGTATGTTGATGCAGCCGTTGCACAGGAAAATATGGATAAGCTTGAAATGTGCAAAAGACTGAAAGCTGACGTTATGTTTGTCGGTGATGATTGGTATAACAGCGAAAAATGGCAGGACTATGAACGCCAGTTTGAGGAAGCAGGCATAAGAATCGTCTACTTCCCCTACACAAAAAATGTTTCTTCAACGCAGATTTCAAAAGCTCTTAAGCATCTGAGAAACGGAGAATAAATAATGCGTACCGATCCGATTTTTTGCGCAAACTCATATCTGATGTATCGTGCAATTGTTGATGAAGATTGTCGTTTTTCTGATTCATTAAATCCTTGGTTTTATCATAACACTGAAAATCGCAAGCCGATTTGTAATTCTGCTGAGCTTGAAGAACATCTTCAAAGCGAAATCAACAGAGCTCTGCAAAACGGATCTGCGGCACTGATGCTCAGCAGCGGAATGGATTCCGCTATACTGGCATCTTTTCTTCCTGAAGGTACGCAGACATATACTCTTCACTGTAAGGCAGATTCTTCGATTGATGAAACTGTTGCTGCGAAACACTATGCCGACCTCAACGGTCTGAAACACACAGTAATTGATGTTACCTGGAATGATTTTGAAACATACTCTATACCGTTAATGAAACAGAAGGGCTGTCCGATCCATTCTCTTGAAGTTCAGGTATATAAAGCTGCATTGCAAGCAAAAAAAGACGGAATTAAAACACTGATTTTCGGAGAGACAGCTGATATTATTTACGGTGGTCACAGTAAATTGCTGTCACAGAACCGGAATCTTGAAGAATTTACCGAAAGATTTTCTTTTGTAGATGTTACTAAGGTACTGAAACACCCGGAAATCATCATTAAACCTATTCTGCCCCATGTACAGTCTGACGGAAATGTTGATGTTTTCGGTTTTCTTAATGCCTTCGAATATGATGTATCTCTGGGCTTTTATAATAATGCTTGTAAACTTGCTGACATAAACTTTTTTTCTCCTTATGCAAGCTCTGTTCTCGGTACTGAACTTGATATTAAAAGAATACGTAACGGAGAAAACAAATATATTATCAGAGAGCTTTTCAAAAAAATATACCCTGACATAACCGTTCCTGACAAAACTCCCCTGCCGAGACCTATGACTGAGTGGCTAAAAGACTGGACAGGGCCTCTTCATAAGGAATTGATCCCTGATCATATTCCCGAGATGACAGGTGATCAGAAATGGTACATATATGCGTTGAACAGATTTCTAACTGAAATTGTCGGAGAATAATATTTATGAATTATCTGAAGCTTGGTCCCGTAAAAATTCCCTACAAAGTAACTGTTGACGGTGATACAAAAACTTTTCAGATAATGCGTCTGAAAATTCCATTTTCGACCATTATCCGCGACAACAAAAAATATTATCGTTTATTCGGACTTACTTTCCGAATTCCTTTTTTAAGCAAAAATATAGACAAATACTTTGTAAATCAGGCAAAATTGAATTATCTTCTGGAAGATCAGCTTACCGATGAAAAAATCCGACAGATTGCTGAAGGAATTTTTGAAGAAAAGCTCGGATATAAACCGGATCTTGATAATCCGAAAAGTATGAACGAAAAAATCTTCTGGATAAAGCTGAACTACAAAAATCCGTTAGTGACTACATGCTGTGATAAGTTTGCAGTTAAAGATTATGTAACCGAGAAATTGGGCGAAGGATATGTAGTTCCTACAATTGCAAGCTGGGATAATGCTGATAATATTGATTTCAGTATATTGCCGGAAAAATTTGTTATGAAGGTTAACTGGTCAAGCGGTTACAACATAATAGTAAAAAACAAAGCAGAACTTAATATAAAAGAAACTATCGAACAAATCAGATTCTGGATGGATCCGAAGCAAAACAGTTATTATCAGGCATTCAACTGGGGATATAAGAATATGAAGCCCGTTGTCTATGCCGAAAAATATATGGAACAGCTTGACGGTCAGCTTTACGACTATAAATTCTATTGCTGTAACGGTAAAGTCAAGTTCCTTTTCATAGCAACAGACCGTCATAAGGACGGAAAGCTTACATATACATTTTTTGATACGGATTTCAATCAGCTGCCCTTTACCTATGGCGGCAGAAAAAATGCAGACAATATTCGAAAGCCCCGTTTTTTTGGCGAGATGATACGCTGTGCAGAAATTTTATCACAGCCCTTCCCTTTTGTCAGAGTCGATTTTTATGAAACGGACAACAGAATATTTGTCGGTGAAATGACATTCTATTCGGGCGGCGGCATTCTGCCGTTCAACCCCCCTGAATGGGACTACACATTAGGCGAGTATATTAAATTGCCTGGCAAATAACAGCCAATAACAAGGAGAGAGAAAAAAATGGCTTCAACTTATAAGGGAACTCGGGATGTAAAAAAGGAGCATTATAAATTAGGCGTTCTTCTTACAGAAGAGAAAAAAATAGAAATTCTGCAAGAAACCTTCCTCAGACGTGTAGGCTATGAACTGAATCTTGATGCTCCTAAGACCTTCAACGAAAAGGTTATGTGGACAAAGCTTTACTATCAGAATCCGCTTATCACAACCTGCTGTGACAAATTTGCGGTTAAAGAATATGTTAAGCAAATTCTCGGTGAAGATTATTTTGTTCCCACGATAGCAAGCTGGGACGATCCTGATGATATTGATTTTGACAGTCTTCCCGATCAGTTTGTTCTTAAAGTTAACTGGTCCAGCGGCTACAACATAATCGTCAAAGACAAATCTGAGCTCGATTTTGAATCAACCCGCGAAACATTAAAAAAATGGATGATGCCTGACCGTAATTCGTATTATCAGTTTTTCAACTGGGGATTTAAGCATGTTAAACCCGTAGTTTATGCTGAAGAATATCTGGAACAGATTGACGGGCAGTTATATGATTATAAATTTCATTGCTTCAACGGTAAAGCAGAGGTTCTTCTTATTGCCACAGACCGTCTTAAAGAAAGCACTGTTGCTTTTGACTTTTTTGATATGGACTTTAATCCGCTGCCCTTCACCCGCGGAGGACGTCGCAGTGATAAACTGCCTGAAAAACCTGCTTTATACGATAAAATGGTCCGCTGTGCAGAAATTCTTGCAGAGCCCTTTCCGTTTGTCCGTATAGATTTTTACGAAGTAAGCGGCAGAATCTATCTCGGAGAAATGACCTTCTATCCCGGCGGCGGTCTTCTGGCCTTCGAGCCGGTTGAATGGGATCAAAAGCTGGGAGATTTATTTAAGCTTCCTGAAAAATTAATCACAGACAAGCCGATTCCGTTACTGGGCTTACGTGTGGCATGCGCCAAAGCCAACAGAAAAACTAAGGCTTCGCTTACACAATTCCGCAGAAACTTTATCCGTCACGACGAAATATTTAAAAAGCATTATCTTACCTTATTCAATGTAATACGCTTCCCTGTATATTTCCAGAATTATGACGGTTACCGTTACGCTGGAATAAACGGCATTCAGCTTCGCACACGAAAGCTCAGAAAAGTCAACAGGAAATATATGCCTCTTCCGGCTCCCGAGTTTGAAGTAATGACTCCCAGAATGGCTTATATGATGGAAGATAAAATCACCATGGATATGAAGAAGCATTACTGTGAGCAGAAGGGCTATAAGCAGCTGAAGTACTTCCCGAATCTCGATAACCCTCAGAGCTACAATGAAAAGCTTCTGTGGCTTGCTCTGCACTATAAGCATCCTGACCACAAAATTGCTTCTGATAAAGCTCTTGCAAAAGAATGGATCGGTGAACGCGTAGGACACGAATATGTTGTTCCGTTGATCGGTGCTTATGATAATGTAAACGATATTGATTTCGATGCACTTCCCAACAGCTTTGTTATCAAGGCAAATGAAGGCTGGGGCGCTAATGAGGTTATTCTCGTCAAGGACAAGAAGAAGCTCAACGTTGATCAGCTCAAGGCAGTAATCTCAACATGGCTCTATCCCTGGTCCTCGTATTACTACAACAATATGTGCATTACGGATGAAAAGCCCGAAAAGCCTCTTATCATAATTGAAGAATTCCTTGAAATCGGCGATAATCAGTATCTGGATGATTACAAATTCTACTGCTGTAACGGTGAAGTCAAATTCTCTATGATTGTCAAAGAACGAGGATCAAAGACACAATCCCGTACCTTTGTTGACAGAGACTGGAACGTTCTTCCCGTTCGCCGCGCAGGAAAATTCTCATCAACCGCCCCCGAAAAGCCTGAGAATCTTGATAAAATGTACGAGATGGCAGAGACTCTTTGTAAGGATTTCCCCTTTGTCCGCATAGATTTCTACAACCAGGACGGTGTGATTTATGTTGGTGAAATGACATTTACTCCCGGACTTTTCCTCAGATTTGAACCTATGAACTGGGATTTCAAGCTCGGTGAATTGTTAGATATCTCCTATCTTATGGAGCAGACCGACAAAGAATAAGATTTTAGTTTAAATAATGAAAAAAAATCAGCACAAGGCTTATTAAATGTTATAGCCTTTGTGCTGATTGTTTTTATTTATCCGTCATAACTCTCGTAAGCAGCAAGAACCTCTTTTGTCTCTCCAAACAACATCATTTCACCATCATTAATCCATAACAATTTATCACAAAGATCTATAAGAGTTTTACTGTCATGCGAAACAATAACAACAGTTCTGTCCTTCTGAGTTATAAGCTCCTTCATTTTTGCATAGCTCTTTTTACGAAAACGGGCATCTCCGACACTTAAAACCTCATCAATAAGAATAATATCAGTTTCAAGAATTGCTGTAATTGCAAAAGAAAGCTTGGAATACATACCGCTTGAATATGTTCTTACAGGCTTATCGATAAAATCACCGATTTCGGAAAATTCAATAATCTCCTTCATCCTGTTTTTTATTTCTGCCTCAGTAAACCCGAGAAGCATGCCTGACAAAATAATATTTTCCCTACCTGAAAGTTCTTTGATAAACCCTACACCGATGGCAAGCAATGAAATGGAATTATTATGAAGGTCAATTCGTCCTTCATCGGGAGAAAAGATTCCTGCAATTGCCTTAAGCAGAGTGCTTTTACCGCTGCCGTTTTTACCGACAATTCCGAGTATTTCACCCTTTTCAAGCTTAAAGCTTACATTTTTAAGCGCACAGAACAACTCTTTGCCTGATTGCTTTCTTCTTAACAGGTTTTTTTTGATTGAAAATGACTTCAATCCTTTATAACAAACACTGAGGTTTTCTACCTCAATAGCATATTCACTCATAATTATTTCCTCGTCAATCATATTGCTTTGACATAGCTGTTTTCTTCTTTATATACTTTTCTGATTCCAAGCAACACAAGTAATACACTGACAAATAGCCAAATAAGTAATAATGTCCAATCGGGAGTCTCACCGTAAATAAGACTCTGTCGCATAGAAGTAATCAAAAATGCAACAGGATTCAGCTTATTAAGCAACACTCCGAACTGCGGAATACGCGTTTCAATATTATAAAATATACCTGTAGCATAAAAAACAAAACGCAATACTACATTCAGAACATTGCTGAGATCCTCCACATACACACCGTAGTGCATAAGGAAACATGAGCAGCCGAATGTAAATAATACAAGAATCAGAAGAACCGGTACAAAAAACAAAACATTCAAGGATAGCTGAACACGGAAGAATATCATCATCAGAAAAACTACCGCAAAGGATATCATCATTTTAAAACCGTTTATCCATATTTTAGAGAGAACAAGAATAAATTTCGGGAAATATACTCTCGAGACAATCGCTTTATTCAGCTTTATTGTTTTTACGCTTGCCAATAAGGTTTTATTGAAAAAATCCCACATAGAAAGGCCGATAAAAATAAATACGGGGAAATACTGTTCCTTGGCATTAAACACATAACCGAAGATAAATGTATATATAAGCATAAAGCACAGTGGGTCTAATATCCACCACAACCAATTCAGATATGAATTGGCAACTTCTGCCTTAAGCTTTGATTTTGCTGATACAACAGAATATCTGAAGTATTTTTTCAGATCATAAAAAGCTCTTTTAAGCATTAAAGCCGCTCCTTTTTAGACTCATACATTATTATATAATATTATCATATTACACTACGCAATGCAACCTTTTTTCTGATCAACAGTACTTTATGAAAACCAACAGCTTTTAGAACATACTTAAATTAAAAAAATAAAAGACAGAACACATCATAAAGAGCTTCTGTCTAATATTATTCAGTAAATCAATGAATTGAATTCAAAAAAGAATATTTTTTGCATTCATTAAGAATTTTTCTGCCGTTTTCGCTTCTTGTAAAAACAAGCTCGAAATCACCAGCCGGTGATTTCAGATGTTTTTTGAAGATTTCCGCACTTTCCTTGTTAACACCGATAACGGACGGACAGGAAAAGCTGTTTGTGAAATTTCTCTTTTCTGTTTTTAATATTTTAGTAATACCGATGATTACGTATCGGGGATCGTCAATGGGAGAAAAAAGCTCAGATATAGCTTTAATAAAGATCTTAGATTCTCTTTCAGTTGCACCCGTAAGACTTACTGAAAGTGATTTTCCGTCAGCATCTCTCTTTACATTAACCTTTATTTTCGGAGAAGAGTCAATTTCCTTCAGCTGTTGGAGAGTTTTAAGCACTGCCCCGGAAAGCCCCGTAACCGTTTTTTCGGGCGTGGAATTTTTTGATACAAAGGATGCCTTTTTAATCATAAAGCACAAGGACATTATTGCAACAGCAATTCCGAAAACAGAGCCTAAAAAGCCTGTTGTTACAGCAATTACAATACCGAGCACCGCAAGAACAGCAAAAATAATTGCCAAAAGCTTATTGCTTGAAACCTTCTTTTGAGGATAAACCGACATCGGAACTTCGCTTGCATCACCTATAACAGGTACTGCACTTCCCTTTATTTCAAAATCCCAACGGACGGCGGCAGTTTTTCTGTCAGAGGAAATGCGAAGCATTTCTGAGTTTATTCTGTCGATACCCGCATCATCAAAGGGCGGGGTTAAAATGTCTATTCTTTTGATTCCGTTTTCTATGACGCTCTTACTATAGGCAGGAGCCTGAAAACACGAAAAACGGCGTTTTACTGTTAAAAAATCATCACCCTCGATCTCGTCGGTGTTTTTGCCGTCACCGTCGGGAAGAACAGTTACAAGATGCCAGATATTTGATACCTTATCGGGATTTTTCTTATCAACTCTTATGGCTCTGCCCCTCATCTGATTTGAGAGCATAAAGCTTCCCACAAAGCTTGCAAGAACAAGAGAATTTATATTGGGAGAATCCCAGCCCTCACCTAAAAGGGACTTTGTTCCCACAAGAATATTAATTTCACCGAGGGCAAAGATTTTTGTAATAATTCCGACCTTATGCTTGTTTGATCCGCTGAAAACCACTTCCGAATGAGCTGTTCCCTCAATGGGCTTTACAATACAGCCAGTTTTTTCCTCATTTGCAATCTTCTGCGCCGCCGCTATGGCGGAATCCGGAAGAATAACAAGGGTTCCGGTAAGAAGAGCAACCTTAGTCCTCTCCCCCAGCTTTCTTCTTATAGCTTCAAACACGGGGACAGCACCCATTGTATGAAGCTCATCAGCCGTGCCTATGCTTTTCTTTATTTCCTTTTTAATAAAATCAGTAAGCACAAGCATACGAAGGCCGTCACCGAGATTATTTACGTCGTTTTCTGTAATAATCTCAATGCTTTTAAGCTTACCCATAGATGAAGCCAGCATTCTGTTGATTTTATCTGTTGAAATAAGCTGAACCTTTCTCTTTTCTATGAGAGAATTTTCGAGAAGAATGTTTTTTAATTCCTCTGTCAGTTCTTCCCCGAAAATCTCAGGCTTATCAATAATAAACTGAAAGGCTTTTTCTGTTATTTCAGTGGAATTTTCAGGCACATTTTTTCTGCCGAAAAGCTTATTTATTATACCGGCGGGAATATTGATACCACAGGCTTTACCGAGAGAAATGAGAGCAGAGAAACCGTCAGTGTTTTCATACAGGATTTCATCACTTAAGGAATTGGCACCTATGACACCCGCATTTTTCAAAGCGGCGGCAACATAGCCGTTTTCAATTATATTTTTCGTACAGTCCCTTGCCTTTTGCTTGTAGTTTCTTAAGGTTTCAGCCTCCTCTTCGGTGGGATAGCTGAAATATATATAGTCCTGATGGGGACAAAGGGTTTTCTGTTTTACAAGCTGAGGAACAAAAATTTCCTCATCAATTTCACCGCAAAGGCTTATGTATCTATTCCATTCGTGTGGCTCGGAGTCATATGGCGGAGTTGCGGTAAGAGAAATTACCGTAACATCAGCTCCGAGAATTCCGATAAACTTTTCGAGAGCCCTCTGCCATTCGCTTTTAAGGTGATGGGCTTCATCAAGACATAAGGTTTTTATTCCGGCTTCTTTCACCTGAGAAATCAGGTCAAAACCACTGAAATCAACTCCGGCTTCAGAAGCATATTCATCCTCATCCTCTTCAACATTAATCGCGAGTCTGTTCACAGCCGCATGAAGAGCCTGATATGTAATTGATGTAAGAAGCGAGGGCTTCATAATATCAAAGGACACATATTCATTGACATTTTCCGTTTCGGGCAGATAACACTCGCAGAATCTATCACCCCATTGCTGTTTTATTGAAACAGAGGGTGACAATACAAGCGCAGGTGCACCGAGCCTTCTGATAAGCTCAAGACCTAAAACGGTTTTTCCGCTTCCGGGAGCCGCAACTATATGTATTTTTTTGTCAAGCAGATGCTTATTTGCATTATCAAGCACCTTCTGCTGATAATCACGAAATGTCCATTTGAAGCTGATTTTACTGAAATCTTTCATAATATTTCTCCGAATATAAAACTGTCTTTAACATTTTACATCATACTTAATAAAAAGTCAAAAAGAGTGACCGCCTATGACGGCCACTCCGCAAATATGATTATTATTTGATTACTATTGAATTCATAATGGCTTCGCATTCTGCCTTAGGAAATTCAACATCCTTATAGTAGTAACCGAGAAGTTCAAGATCAAAACGAACATTGCGAAATTCTGCATTTTCATCAGGAATCTGATAATAACCGAAATAACGGTTGTCAACCATAAAGCCTCTGTCAAGAGTAAAGTGTCTTACATCAAAAATACCGAAGGTTGCAGAATCCACATCGCTTACTGTAACCGATTCAACATCCTTATACTCGTCAATAGTAACATTTGCATATTCGTCAGCACTTTCAAGACTGCCTCTGTTGTTGATAAGAAGCTCGCCAATGTCATTGCCGTCTGTATTCCTGAGTTCAACGATAACCTGGAACTGAGATTCGCCTGCCTCGGTATTCGCATCGTCAATGTAATAGCCGAAACCTTCGGGAATTTCGAATGAGAGATAGCTGTTTGAAAGCTTTGCGGGTCCTACACCCTCTTCGCCTTCAACAATTTCCTTTTCAGCTGAAAGAGCTTCAGTTGTTTCTTCTGCAACTGTTGTTTCTTCTCCGGCAGGAGCGGTTGTTTCTTCGGTGTTACCGCCGCAGGCGGCAAGTGATAAAACAAGCATAATTGCAATTAATAAAGCGAGTATTTTTTTCATTTTAATTTACCCCTCTTTTTATAGTTTAACTGTTTTTCGGTTTTCCGCACTCGGTGCAGAAATTACCGTTATTATTGTTTCCGCAGGAACAAAGCCAGAAATCAGGCTTTTTCACTCCGCATTCGGTACAGAATTTACCCGAATTCAGGTTGCCGCAGGAGCATTTCCAGCTACTGACCTTGGATTTTTCTGATGCAGAAGCACCGATATCTACAGATGCAAGTAATTTTTCTGTCTTATGATCCACCTGAATCTGCATATCCGAAATGTGGGTAGCTCTGACACCGCATCTCGATTCCCATTCTTCAATGCGCTTGTACGCTAAAGCCCTGTCTGCCTCATTTACCGTTTTGTGCTTAATTTCATCAAGAGAAGCACCCTCTTCAAAAAGCGCGGTAAACGTTCTCTTAACGGCAAGCTCAGCATCCTTTTGCATAAACTCTGCAGGTAAAATTCCGCCAAACATTGTATTGAGCCGCTCCTGATCAACTATGTCAAATTCAATTTTTGCCTTGAACCATATCGATGCCGTAAGGTCAAACGTTCCCTGTACCACCCGTACAAGGAAATTTCCGCTGAACGGAATTGACATACAATGCTCTGACATTTGTTTTTTCCTCCTGAAAGTTTTATGCCCAGGGATTCATGCTTTCGGGCTGACGGATATCTGCCAGAATAAACTGCTCCCAGAGATACCATCTGCCGTCCTTTGCAAGGCGCATCTGTACACTTCTGAGGCTGTCAGCTCCGCCCGAACGGACATAAAGTGTAGCGTATGTCTCATTCTGATAGGAATAAGGGTTATCACTTACTGTTACAGTATAAGGCTCTGCAGGCAGATAATTGTTAGCAGGTGTTGCCCCTTCAAAGTAAGAGCGGGGCACGTAATCCTTATCGCGGAAACGATCTGCAATAAACTGCTTATCCATTACACTGAGAGGTCTCGGACCTCTTAAAAAATCAAGCATTTTAAGAGATTCTTCTTTGTTTTCAGGATAGAAGCAAAATGCCAGAACCGTTAAAGCCGCAGTATCAAAGGGATCGGAAAGCTGTGCTTCGGGTAAGCACTTAAATTCTTCAAAATTTTCCGGAAGTCTCTCAAAAATAATTTTTTTACTTTTATTTCCGCCGCTTGCTGCCGCAGTAGCCTTTGAAGCAGGCGGATTTTTTATCTTATCAAAAAGTCCCATAATATTTCCTCCTATTAATTTCCTTTATCAGAAGGAAATTGAGCCGCCGCCGTGACTTCTGCCTGAGGAGCTTGTGTGAGTTGAGCCGTTTGAACCGGACGAATTTCCGCTGTTGCTCTTGGGCTTCGGAGTCACATTGACTCTTGTGTTCTTAAACACATCGTTTCTTCCTGTGATCATAAGTGTGCCTTCTCTTACGTAATCCGCTGCAGTTACCTTCTTATGCACAGAGTAGTTTTTGGATGCCATTGAATTTGTAATAATAAGTCCTATTACCATACCCACTGCAAGGCATATAAGAAGCCAGAACAAGGGAGGCACGGGCTTTACAGCCTCCTCAGACAAATCAATATACCAATCAAACGCATCCTTGAATTCACCGAACTTTGCAGAGCCTGCGATTGCAAGAAGAATATCTTCAATTTCATCATCCCCGATGTTCATCTGAGCAGTGCCGGAAGTGGTAAGTGTAGCATTTCTCTTTCCTTCTTCACCGTCAAGATATACACAAAGAAGACCGTCCTTATTTTCACCGTAACCGTATCCGTTATAGTCATAAAAATCATCAGCATATTCCTGAACGGTTTTTCCTTCAGTATCGGTTATTGTTACAATTGCAATTTCACACTTATATTCATCTGTAAAGGTCTGACATCTTTCAAGGAAATATGCTTCCTCTTCATCTGTCAATATGTCAGCATTATCCACTACAAGGGGAAGAAGTCTTTCGGTTTTAACAAATTCTGTCGTTTCTTCAGGTACTGCGGTTGTGTCCTGTGTTCCTGCGGCAGCGTCAGTTATTTCCTCTGCTGCAGTTGTTTCTTCGGAAGCGGCAATGCCTGCATTTTCAAGAGCCGAAGCAACACCGTTATAGAAAGCAACAGCTCCGAGATAGTATGTTTCTGCTTCATTGTAAGCATTGAATATTGCAGTTGTAACATCGTCTGTGAATACATACTCCTCGTAATCCTCACTGACAAAGAAATCGCAAAGGCTCTGACTGAGATCATCAACGAAAATTACTGCATATTTTTTATCAGAAAAGCTGTCATAAAGGTCGTGGCCGAAATCGAGTATTGTTTCATAGCCATCCGTATTTTCGGCGAAACACATCATTGCAAAATATCCGTATTGCACTTCAATATCAACGGCAAGCTGTTCGAGAGCAAGCATTTCATCTTCAGTTAAAAGTCCCGTAGGATCAAGAGTATTGAAATCATCGGCTGATGCGGGAATAAGCATAAAGGAAAGAGCGAATACCGCAACAAGAAGAGTTGTAATTATCTTTTTCATATTCCGCACCTCCTTAAATAAGACCTATGAGGTTCAGTACCGCCCAAAGGGCAACACCTATACCTGCACCGATAAGAGCACCCACGGTCTTTACCTTCTTGGTGTCGGTAGGAATGTTTCCTACAAACTTACCTGTCTGACCGTTCATTGCAAATACATGGTCCTTATCCTTGTGCTTTATTGTAAGAAGCCATACGGGATAAAGAGCATATTTGTAGTCGCCGCCCAGCACTGTCATATTTGACTGTATTGTTGTAACGGAATCATAGCCGTCAACAGTTTTCTTGAGAGTATCTGCAATACTCTGACGGATTCTGTCGTTTGCACGGGGCATACTATTGGTAGCATCAACGTCGAACTTATCTGCAAGATAACCTGAAAGATAACCAACGTTAAATGGCACCGCCTCGTTTACGTTAAAGGGCTCAAGAGATTCCATAAGATCATCCGGCATCTTAGTTGAGCCGTCCACAGGAACGTTGTCAAATATCATATTGCCGCTTCTGAAGCAGTCGTACTCCGTAATCTCGGTATAATTGTTATCAGAATCAGACCATCTTTTTGTTGTCTTTTCGGCAACAAAGCTTACCTGCCCCTCTGCCTGACAGGAGAACAGCCAATGGGGCACGTAAACGCCCTTGATTTCATCAATTTTATTATCGTCCTTAAAGGCTCTTGCAACAAATTTTTTGCCTGTTATATGCTTCTTGAAGGCTTGCTTTGCAGCCTCCTTATCAAGCTTAAAGGGAATAACAAGGTGGGGACGGAGTGCTCCGTCAAACTGCCCTTTCATTACTACGGGGCTTCCGCAGTAGGGACAGCTTGTAGCTCCCGTGGTTTCGTCTGCAACAACCTCACCGGAACAGGAATTGCACATATAAACTCTCATCCCCGTGGTTTCGTCAGTTGTCCATTCACTTGTATCGGATTCCCAGCTGATATTATCAACAGCACTGGCACCGCCATCTTCTGTCTGCTTACCTGCAACTGCCTCAACATCAAATTCACTGTCGCAGAAGGGACATTTCAGCTTCTGTGCACCAGTATCAAAGCTGACACTGCCTCCGCAGTTAGGACATTTCTGCTGTAATAAAGTAGACATTTTCTCACTCCTTATTTAAGTGATATCAAATAGTTATAAATTTCATTGAATATCCCGTAGCTGTCTTCGGGAATTTCATCATTACTGTTTACGGAATAAAAGCAATCATCAAAAAATCTGAATGAAACTGCAGTGGTCGGGGCATCAAGCAGCATAAGCTCAGAGTCGGGAAGCTCACCCCATGTAAGCACACCCGTTCTTTTGCAGATTTCTCTTATTGCATCCATAACAGGCTGTGAATCGGCAAAGGTCTTTTCCACTTTGGTTTCTTCACCGCCGTTAGTCGGACAGTAGTAATAAGAGTATGAAAACGAGCCGTCCGAAAGCATTGTAAGCTCTATATGCTCACTCTCGCCTTCCATGCCGCCGCCGTAGCTGTAGCTGCAGGAATTTATATAATCGTGTGGCTGACGCTCCATACCGGGGCCGTCAAGAATATGGTCATTCTTATGCTTTTTCATATAAACTGCCGCAGCAGTTATAATACCGGCAATAACAAATATTATAACCGCCGCAATTATTATTTTTTTAATCATTCTTCTTATGCCTTGGGTGTGCCGCATGCCTGACAGAAGTTACCGCTGTCATTTGTGCATCCGCAGGAGGGACAGGTCCAATTCATTGCCATACCGGCAGGAGCCTTCTGCTGGATGCCGCCCTGCTGAGGTGCCTGCTGGTAGCCCATAGGCTGCTGGGCATAGCCCTGCTGAGGAGCCTGCTGATAACCCATAGGCTGCTGAGCATAGCCCTGCTGATAGCCCATCTGCTGGCCCATAGGTGCCTGCTGGTAGCCCATCTGCTGACCCATAGGAGGCTGACCGTAACCCATAGGCTGCTGTCCATAACCCATAGCGGGCTGACCGTAGCCCATAGGCTGCTGTCCGTAACCCATAGCGGGCTGACCGTAGCCCATATTCATTCCCATACCGCCGTTCATAGGCATCTGTCCTACACCGAGAGCGTTCATTGCCTGCTGGGCTAACTGCTGATAGCGGTTATAATCAGGAGATCCGATATTAGCAACACGGAAATTATTAAGCTTCACATTGAAGTCATCAAAATAAGGTGTATTAACAAGGAATTTAAGAGTAAAATTATAATAATACTCATATCTTCTGGGATTATAACTCTGATTGTTACCCTGAGCATCCTTATAATAAATTTCATCCTTGTCTTCATCTATGTCAAGAGTAAGTGAAGTAATAGCAGAAATCGGAATTACATCAGGATTCTCTTCTGCCCAGCTGCCGGGTTTGTTAGCTGATACTACGAAATTACCCTTAGCTGTATCAACATAAATATTTTTATAATCACCGTCAATGGTAATCATAGGGCTGAATGAACGAAGAACAGCCTTGTTTTCCTCACGATACTGAAGCTGAGCCTTGATGTCAGCAAGAGAGGAGCTTCTTCTGTCATCGCAGAAGGGAGAAAGAAGCTTTGCACAATCCTTACACATATTACCGTCGGAAAGCTTTCTGTTTCCGAGCATACCTATTTTTTCACCGCAGATATCGCAGAATTTTTTATCAAAAAGACCCATTTTATATTCTCCTTTAGTTAATATTTCAAATTAAATTATGCTTTGTCTGATTCATCAAAGATGTCGCCGCAGTTCATACAGAACTTGGGAGGATTCATAGGATCCTCAGGCTGCCAGCCGCACTTGTCACACTTGTAAAGAGGTGCCCCCTCGGGCTTCTTTGCTCCGCAGTTCATACAGAACTTACCCTGATTTACACTTCCACAGGAACAGGTCCAGCCAAGCTGTTCTTCAGGCTTTTTTGCTCCGCAGTTGGGGCAGAAATTACCTGTTACGTCATTTCCGCAGGAGCATTTCCATGAATTAGCGGGTGCAGGCTTTTTGCCGCCGCAGTTGGGGCAGAAATTACCTGTAACAGTATTACCGCAGGAGCATTTCCATCCGTCTGCAGGGGCAACAGATGCCGGTGGCTGCTGATACTGCTGATTATACTGCTGCTGTGCCATTCCCTGCTGAAAAAGCTGAGCTGTGTTACCCATCATATTTCCTGCCATACCCATTCCCATAAATGCGTTTACTGCACCGTTTGGATTATTGGCGGCATTCATTGCAGCATCAGTCATACCTGTTGTCTGATATCCTCCTGCAAGCATCGGATCAGACATAATAATTGATTTCTTGATTCTCTGAATTTCATCCTCGTCTTCCTTGGGGGCATTAAGAGCGTTAAAGCTTACACTTTCAATCTTAATACCTCTCTGAAGCTTCCACTTGGGAGCCATTGCAGTATCAATTGCCTCACTGAGAGCATCCGTGTGAGCAGGAATTGAGCTGTAGCGCACACCCATTTCACTCATCTTTGCAAATGCAGGATTAAGTGCGTGAAGGAAATCAGCCTTTAACTGCTCCATAATTGTTTCTTTTCTGTATTCATCTGCAACATTACCTGCAATGTGAGTATAGAAAAGAAGAGGGTCAACAATACGGAAGGTGAACATACCGTTACAGCGAAGTGTTATTTCATAGTCAATATCTCTTTTAGGGTCAATGATTACTCTGAAGGGTATGGGAGCCTTTGTTCCGAAGAGATTGTTCATTATTTCCTTGGTGTTGAAATAATAAACTCTCTGGTCCTTTGCTGCCTCTCCGCCGAAAGTAAATCGCTTGCCTACTGTCTTAAAGGTTTCTTTAATACTTTCTCCCAATGAGCCTGAGAAGATTGAAGGCTCACTTGAAGCATCATATGTAAACTGTCCGGGCTCGGC
>JAZNEX010000016.1:0-21252 GCA_045588855.1 Acutalibacteraceae bacterium | reverse complement strand
TTCGGGGTCGATGATTGAAAGAACATTTTCCTTTTCTTCACCTGAGAATACGGGAACAATTACATTGAGCTCACCTTCGGAAGTAATGAAGGACATGGAATTTTCGAGAGTATCGGAGCTTTGTGACGCATCAAGAAGACTATCATAAACATAATCTGTAGGAGGCATTTCCGAAATTTCCTTATGGTAAATTCCCTCTACACTCTCTCTGATTTTCTCAAAGTATCCGTTCTTTTCATAGCCGAAGATTTCAATCAGCTCTTCGTCGGTGATTTCTCTCTGCTTTTCGGTATCCACATTAAAGGTAAAGAACTCATAACCGCCTGTTTCGTTGTTCTTTATCTGAACAACAATAGAAATCACACTGTCCTTTTCTGCCCATTCGTAGCCCATTTCGGCTGCAGCAGGGTTTGTTCCGTCATATAAAACACTGCCCTTCTGATATTCGTCATAAAGGGTATTGTACATCTTATTGTTGATTTCTTCTGCCCAGTCCTCTTTTATGTTGAGCTTGGGGATACGGTAATAATAATCCTCACCGCTGCTTTTATTAAGCTCACAGAAGGCATCGGTCACAAGCTCATCCGAAGATGAGCCGCGGTTAAGTATAATATTACCTATCAGCACACCGATAAGCACACAGACAATAATACCTGCAATTATGCCTGCGATTATTATTCCTTTATTTGTTTTCTTCTCCATAAAATACCCACCTCGTGATTATATAAAGGTCCAGCCGATAATTATATATTGTCAACCGTACCCTACGGAATCAATTACAATTCTTCCTTTTTTGTATCAGGGATTTATTGCAGGATATATATCATAGAAGGTCATACAGCGTTTGCCGTCAATCATTCTTATATCCATTGTGATACTGATATACTCTGCCGCTTTGCCTTCACCGTAATTCAGCTCAAATGTAAGATAATATATTCCGTTGCTATCCCTATTTTTCTCGCAGAGAGTTACCTCGGGATTGGGAGCACTGTTATCACCTATAAGAATGTAATAATCACCCTCATACAGATAGCCGTATTCTGCAAGGTCGTCCTCCAACGGCTTATAATTTCTGTTATAGATGTTTTCACACATCCAAATAATTTCCTTCTCGGGTATCACGGTATAACATTCATATTTTCGGAGAGGATCTTCCTTGTATTCCGACATATAATACTTTTTGTATATATCGGGAACGCTGTCATAATCGGGAATATAGCACGGGGGCTGTGGAAAATACAAATCATAAGTGCCAATAACACCGTAATCAGCTCTTATAATCTGGCTTACGATAATCCAATCCGCACTTGTATCAAGCCTGACTTCGGAAATACCCATTTTTTCATTAATAAAATCTGCAAGCTGCTGAATTTCCTCATCGGTAATATCAAGGCGCTTCTCAGCCATATGGGGAGAGTTGCGGTTATAGTCATAAATGTCTGTTACATTGTCTGCAGTTAACTCTTCCTCAGAGGGAATATCCTCTGCCTCCCCGCTTTTTACGGTAGTGTCAACTGCCTGTATTTCAGTCGGAGCCTCATTCTTTGAAAATAATTTATTGCCTATAAGTGTTGTGAGAAATGCGCCTGCAAAAATACAGATAACAACTATTACGGCAACAAGTGCGATCAGTGCCTTTTTGTTTTTTGCATCATTCATAATATCATCCTTGTAAATAATCCGAGCCGGACTCCTTCGGGGAATCCGGCTTTATGGCATAATTATCCTATAACAACCTTTTTGAAGTTCTTTTTACCTCTCTTGAGAAGCACACCCTCACCGATGTCTTCTTTGGTAAAAGTCTTCTTTATATCGGTAACCTTTTCACCGTCAACAGAAACGCCGCCCTGCTCTACAGCGCGTCTTGCCTCGGAGCGTGTAGGGGTAAGTCCTGAAGAAACAAGCATAGTAAGAATATCAACAGCACCGTCTCTGAAATCATCCTCACTTAAGGGTGCTTCGGGAGCATCGCTGCCGCCGTCTGAGAAAAGAGCGCGTGCTGCTGCCTGAGCCTTGTTTGCTTCTTCTTCACCGTGAACAAGCTTTGTAAGCTCAAATGCAAGGATTTCTTTTGCAGTGTTAAGCTGTGCGCCTTCCCATGCATCCATCTTATCAATTTCTTCAAGAGGAAGGAAGGTAAGCATACGGATGCACTTGAGAACATCGGCATCGCCTACATTTCTCCAGTACTGATAGAAATCATAGGGGCTTGTCTTAGCAGGATCAAGCCATACTGCTCCGCCTACGGTCTTACCCATCTTCTTACCTTCGGAGTTAAGAAGAAGAGTGATTGTCATAGCGTGTGATTCCTTATCAAGCTTTCTTCTGATAAGCTCACGGCCGCCTAACATATTTGACCACTGGTCGTCACCGCCGAACTGAAGATTACAGCCGTACTTTCTGTAAAGCTCTAAAAAGTCATAGCTCTGCATAATCATATAGTTGAATTCAAGGAAAGAAAGGCCTTTTTCCATTCTCTGCTTGTAGCATTCTGCACGGAGCATATTATTAACGGAGAAGCAAGCACCTACTTCTCTTAAAAGCTCAACATAGTTGAGATCAAGAAGCCAGTCGGCATTATTTACCATAAGAGCCTTATCCTCACCGAATTCAATGAAGCGTTCCATCTGCTTTTTGAAGCATTCGCAGTTGTGCTCAATTGTCTCCTTTGTCATCATAGAACGCATATCCGTTCTGCCTGAGGGGTCACCGATGTGTGCAGTACCGCCGCCGATAAGAGCAATAGGCTTGTTGCCTGCCATCTGAAGTCTCTTCATAAGACAAAGAGCCATAAAGTGACCTACGTGAAGTGAATCTGCAGTGGGGTCAAAGCCGATATAAAAAACTGCCTTTCCGTTATTGACAAGCTCACGCACCTCGTCTTCGTTTGTAACCTGAGCTATAAGGCCTCTTGCCTTAAGTTCTTCGTAAATACCCATAATTTTTATCCTTTCGAGTTTAAATATATTTAAGATTTATTATCCCGATAAAAACACATAGGGATGATACACAATTATTCATCCTTGCAGTAAAAACAAAAAACGCCTGTCCCCTGCAAAAGGACAGACGTTAATCCGTGTTACCACCTTTTTTCGAAAGCACCTCACGGTGATTTCCTTTGTGACTCCTTCACGAGTCATTTCTTATAACGGAGAAAAACCGCCGCAGCCTACTGCATTTTTCGGTGCGAAGCTCGGGGATGTACTCACACTGACCGTTGCTGCAGTCTTGCACCCACCGACTGCTCTCTGAAAGTCCGTATCAGGCTACCTGTTCCCGTCACAGCATTATATTGATTGAGATTTTAATATATTATGTTCTAAAAGTCAACAGTTTATTTGACAAGCACCATATGAAGTGCAAATACATCAAGGGTTATTGCAAGGGCACTTATAAGATCGATTATAAATACGCCTGCAATAAGCTTTTCACTGCATAGCTCCTTGCGCTTGCGGTCATTGTAAAAAAACAGGAAAAGCCATATAACAAGCACAACGGGCAGAGCCTTTGCAAACAATTCAAGTACACCGAAAAGAGGTGATGTAACTTCAACCGTAAACTGTGTATATCCTGAGCCCAGCATTGTATCACAGGCTCTGTCTATGGAAACTTCTCTTAAAATAAGACAGACAATATACAAAACCATCCAGGTGATATACACAACGGCATTCACCATAGAAATTATGTAAAGAGCTATACTCTCGCCTGTTTTAGTAAAAATTTCTTTCATCTCGTTCCCCCGACATATCGGGTAAACCGCCTTTCATCCTTTATCAGAATCCGAAAACAGCACTTGTACCGTAGGTTATTACGGACATAATAAGATTGGCAATAAGCACACCCACGGCAATTATGGGAAGTGACTTTTTGATATCAAGGTTAAACAAAGCCGCAATAAGCGCACCTGTCCAGCCGCCCGTACCGGGAAGAGGAATTGCAACAAAGGAAAGCAGCGCCCAGGGGCCGTACTTTTCTATCTTTTCCTTATGCTTTGTTGTCTTGCCCTCTAATTTTTCAACAATTGACGTAAGAATGTTATGCTTTTTCATAAAAGCAAATATCTTTTTAATAAAAAGAAGTATAAAGGGAATGGGAATCATATTTCCTATGTAGCAGATTGCAAAAGCCTTTACGAAGCTTACACCTGCCGCAAGAGCTACAATCATACCGCCTCTGCATTCGAGAACAGGCAGGAGCGAAGTAAGAAAAGCTACAAGCTCTCTGCTGGTATCAGAGGGAAAAAGTGATTGGAACCACATTACAAGCTGTTCGGTCATAAACGAAACTCCTTATAAAATAATCAGATAGCATGTTCAAGCATAAAATCATTGACAGACATCAGTATATCCTTGTCATTTTCGAACTTGAGCATATTAAGAGCCTCGGGATAACGAAGCCAGATATAATCCTCAATTTCTTCCTTCTGGATAATTGTCTGTGTGTCCTTTGTTGAAGCAAGGAAAACCTCAACTCTTTTTTCTATTCTTGAGCCGATGCGATATCTGGAATCACGGCAGAAGCCGTCTATAATATCTATGTGTATACCTGTCTCCTCAAGAACCTCTCTTACAGCGGTCTGTTCTCTTGTTTCGCCCTTTTCCATATGGCCCTTGGGGAATCCCCAATGATTGCTTCTTCTGTTTTTGATAAGAAGAAAACGGTATTCCTCATTTATACGGCGGAACACCACGGCACCGCAGGAATGCTCATACAGGCACTCAAGAGAATAAGAATCCCTGGGCTCTGCAAATTCAAGCACATCCCTTATTTCATAATTAATCCGTCTCATATTTTTAGGTGCCACAACGAGAACGGATTTTCTGCTGCCGGCAAAGTGAAGAATTGCAATTACCTTACCTTCAAACACACGCACCGGATGATTTACACCAAGAATATATGCACCGAGGATAAATGACTTTTTGTCATTAGCCACCTCAGCCGTGCCGTAGTTTATAATATAGCGTATACCGGTACGGAGATCATAGTAATTACAAGGCTTAGTCACTCTGACCTTAACCATTTTTCCTAACATTTTTTTCTCCGCAAAATAACAAGTTTCTAACATTATATATAATCCTCGGAAATATTTCAAGATGTTTTTATACATTGAACATACAAATTTCACAATTTATGCAAATTACAGTATTTTTTTAAAAAATTGTTGTAATATTTCACTTAACAAGTTAAAATATAAATAACTGAATCTGTTTATCAGGATTTCGGTTTAAGACAGAATTACTACGGAGGTTCACTATGGCAGACGATATTTATTTCAGTTCCGTAAAGAATAAAAAGAACACCGCACAATACACAGAAAAGCTTGACGGGGCAAAGGCTCCCCAGCGTCAGCCCTCCCCTTCTTCATCAGGTGCATCAAAGGGCAAGGGCACCTCAGCTTCGGGCGGCAAGAAAAAAACCAACAAGAAAAAGAAGAAGAAAAACATCGGCATAAAAGCGGCTGTCGGTATTATCAGCGGCTTTGTTGTACTTGGTCTTGTTGTGGGAATGGGCATTTCTGCGGTTATACTCAAGGTGCTCAAAAACTATAATGCAAATCAGATGGCAGAAAATCAGTATATTGACGAAGCACAGCTTTTATCCTCAGACAGCGTATACAATGTGCTGCTTATGGGTATAGATACCCTTAATACAAGCAGTTCTTCACGCTCGGATGCTATGATTCTTCTGTCGGTTGACAGCAAGCATAACAAGATAAAGCTCACATCATTCCTGCGTGACACATATGTGGATATTCCGGGGCACGGCTCGGCAAAGCTCAATGCTGCCTGTGTATACGGCGGTCCTCAGCTTGTGTGTGACACAATTGAATATAACTTCGGAATAAAGATTGATGACTATGCAAAGATAGGCTATGACCTGTTTATAGAAATCATTGATGCAATCGGCGGTGTCACCATTCCCGAAATTGATTCCGTTGAAGCTGCTGCCCTTGCAAAGGAAGGCTACAGCGTAGCTCCCGGCACCAACATAAAGCTTGACGGCTACCACGCTCTGTTATACTGCCGTATACGCTCGGGACAGAATGACTTTTACCGCACCACAAGACAGCGCGAGGTTATAACACAGTGCATAAAGCAGGTTATGGGCACAAACCCCATGACCCTTATAGATGTGGCAACCAACATAGCATCAAAAACAGAATCAAGCATTGACCAGTCGGAATTTGTGCCCCTTGGTATGAAGGCAGTTGCGTGCATAGGAAAGGTGGAGCAGTTCTCTGTTCCCGCAGACGGCACATGGTACAATGATACGATAAATTCTCAGGCTGTGCTTGTAGTGGACTTTTCCGCCAACAAACAGAAGCTCAATGAGTTTATATATGAACAGTAAACCTTCCGGAAGGAGAAATTTATGAAGTACGCAAAGCTTACAATTGCAAGTGAATTTATCAAGGGAAAGATCGACAAAAGAATTTACGGCTCTTTTGTCGAGCATCTGGGAAGATGTGTATACGGCGGCATCTTCGAGCCCGGCCATCCCGAGGCTGACGAAAACGGCTTCAGACTTGACGTGCTTGACCTTATAAAAGAGCTTGATATTCCCGTTGTCCGTTATCCCGGCGGCAACTTTGTTTCGGGCTATAACTGGGAAGACGGAATAGGTCCCGTAAAGGACAGGCCCAAAAGACTGGAGCTTGCCTGGGGCACCCTTGAAACCAACGAATTCGGCACCGATGAATTTATGGCATGGTGCAAAAAAGCAGGCACATCGCCTATGATGGCAGTAAACCTCGGCACAAGAGGTCCCCACGAAGCAAGACAGCTTGTAGAATACTGCAACCATCCGGGCGGTACATATCTCAGTGATTTAAGAAAAAAATACGGCAGCGACCTGCCCTATGACGTAAAATTATGGTGTCTCGGAAATGAGATGGACGGCCCCTGGCAGATGGGCGCAAAAACTCCCGTTGAATACGGAAGAACAGCCTGTGAAGCAGCCAAGATTATGAAGTGGACAGACCCCACCATTGAAACCGTGCTCTGCGGAAGCTCAGGCTGGGGAATGAAGACCTTCGGAGAATGGGAAACAACATCTCTCGACCTTGCATATGACCACGTAGACTATGTTTCAATGCATCAGTATCACGGCAATAATGATAATTATCTCGAAAACTTCCTTGCAAAGGGTGTTGAAACAGATTCATTCATTGACAGTGTTATTGCAGCCCTCGACTATGTACAGGGCAAGCGCCATTCAAAAAAGAGAATTGACATCTCCTTTGACGAATGGAATGTCTGGTATCATTCAAACGGCGCAGAGTTCGAAAAATGGTCAAAAGCTCCCCACCTTCTTGAGGATGTATACAATTTTGCAGATACTCTTGTTGTGGGAACAATGCTCAACTCTATCATCAACCACGCAGACAGAGTAAAGATTGCCTGTCTTGCACAGCTTGTAAATGTTATCGCGCCCATTATGACCGAGGACGGCGGCAAGGCATGGAGACAGACTATATACTATCCCTTCTATTTTGCTTCAAAATACGGCAGAGGCTATGCACTTCAGCAGATAAAGGATACATCAAAATATGACACACGCTGGTACAGTGATGTTCCCCACGTTGACACATCTTCCGTTCTTTCCGAAGACGGAAACGAGCTTGTCATATTTGCGGTAAACCGTGACACAGAGGATGAGATCACTCTCGAAACAAAGCTGTGTGACTTTGACGGCTTCAGAGTAATTGAACATATCGCAATGGAAGACACCGACCCCATGGCATTCAACACAAAGGACTCAGAGGTTGTAAAGCCTGTAAGCAAGGCTCTTCCCGAGCTTGACGGCAGAATAATGAAATGCAGTCTGAAGCCTATGTCATGGAATATGATAAGACTGGGAAAATAAGCACACTCTGACTTATTTTCACCTTGCAAATTGCAGAACACTGTTGTATAATGGTAAAAAATACTATGGAGGAGAACAAGATGTCCAAACTTTTCAATGCTTATTGCAGAGCATATCAGAAGGTTATCTATGTAGGTACATTTTTCCTTGACTGGACACAGCCCGAGCTTATCAAGGGCGCAGGCGCTATAAGACAGCTTCCTGCCGCTATCAAGGCAAAGGGGCTGAAAAAGGTTCTTGTTGTTACCGACAAGGGACTTATGTCACTTAATCTTCTTGACAGCCTTTTTGAAGAGCTCGGCAATACAGGCATCGAGTATGTTGTTTTTGACGGTGTACAGCCCAATCCCACAATTGACAACATTGAAGATGCCGTAGAAATTTATAATGACAACGGCTGCGAAGGCATTGTTGCTTTCGGCGGCGGCTCACCTATGGACTGCGCAAAGGCATGCGGTGCAAGAATTGCACGTCCCGATAAGCCTATCCCCAAGATGAGAGGCATTCTTAAGGTAAACAAGAAGCTGCCTCCCCTCTTTGCAGTTCCCACAACTGCGGGTACAGGCTCCGAAACCACAATTGCCGCTGTTGTATCCAATCCCATCACTCACGAAAAAAATGCTATCAACGACAACCATCTCATTCCCAAGGTTGCTGTGCTTGACCCCGAGCTTACAACAGGTCTTCCCAAGCACATTACTTCAACCACCGGTATGGATGCTCTCACTCACGCTGTTGAAGCATACATCGGTAAGAGTAATACTCTTTACACCAAAAAGTATGCAAAGAAGGCTACCAAGCTTATCTTTGACAACCTCTATAACGCTTATGAAAACGGCAAGGATATTGATGCAAGAATGAATATGCTTGAAGCTTCATACTTTGCAGGTGTTGCTTTCACAAGAGCATATGTAGGCTATGTACATTCAATTGCTCATAATCTCGGCGGTCACTACGGTATCCCCCACGGTCTTGCAAATGCGGTTATCCTTCCTTATGTGCTTGACTATTACGGTCCGTGCGTTTATAAGAAGCTTGCTCAGCTTGCAGATGTTGCGGGACTTGAGACAATGGGTATGAATAAGGAGCAGAAGGCAAAGCTCTTTATTGCGGAAATCAGAGCTATGAACGAAAAGATGGGCATTCCCACCAAGTTCGACCAGATTCAGGAGGACGACATCCCCGTAATCGTAGAAAGAGCTCTCAAGGAAGGAAATCCCCTTTACCCCGTTCCCAAGATTATGGACAAAAAGGACTGCGAAGCAGTTATCAGACAGCTTATGGCATAAGACCAATAACCGACAAAAGCTCCCCCAAAGGGAGCTTTTTTGTTTTTAATAAAATTTTATTTTACTATTGATTTTTTACTTTGGTTAATCTATACTTATACTGTTATATTATAAAATAAAGGAGATGTCCTTATGTCCTCTAAAGTTAAACTCGGCATTATCGGTATCGGTAATATGGGTATGAGCCATATCAACAACTTTGTTGCAGGCAAGATGCCCGAAATTGATATCACATGTGTTGCAGATATCGACGAAAAGAAATTTGCAAATGCACTTGAAAAAATTCCCGGTGTAAAATGCTTTAATTCCGCAAGCGAGCTCATCGCTTCGGGACTTTGCGAAGCTATTATAATTGCAACTCCCCATTATGATCATCCCACAATCGGTATTGAAGCTCTCAAGGCAGGTATTCACGTAATGAGTGAAAAGCCTGCAGGCGTATACACAAAGCAGGTCAATGAAATCATTGAGGTTTCAAAAAACTGTGAAGCAACATATGCTATTATGTTCAATCAGAGAACAAACTGCATCTACAGAAAGGTTAAGGAAATTGTAGAAAGCGGTGAATACGGTGCATTCAAGAGAGTAAGCTGGATTATCACAGACTGGTACCGTACTCAGGCTTATTACAACTCAGGCGGCTGGAGAGCTACATGGGAAGGTGAAGGCGGCGGCGTTATGCTCAATCAGTGCCCCCATCAGCTTGATTTATGGCAGTGGATATGCGGTATGCCCTCAAAGATAAAGGCTATCTGTCACGAAGGCAAATGGCACGACATAGAGGTTGAAGACGACGTTTCTATTTATGCAGAATATCCTAACGGAGCTACAGGTACATTTATCACCACTACAGGTGACTATCCCGGAACAAACAGACTTGAAATCACTCTCGACAAGGCAAAGATCATCTGCGAAAATGACGAAATCAGAATGTATAAGCTGAATATGGCTACATCCGAATTCACAATGAATTCAGACAAGGGCTTCGGCAAAATCGAGGGCGAATGGGTTACTGTTGAAACAGACGGTATGAACGAACAGCATACAGGCGTTATGAACGCATTTGCAGCTCATATCTTAAGAGGCGAGCCTCTTGTGGCAGAAGGCGCAGAGGGCATCAACGGACTTACAATCTCCAATGCTGCTTTCCTTTCATCCTGGCTTGACGAAACCGTTACTCTCCCCATTGATGAAGACCTCTATTATGAACTTCTTCAGAAGAAGATTCAGAACTCCACAATGAAAAAGACCGTTGTTGAACAGCTTGAAACAGATATGGAAAGCACATTCTGATAAAGCTTCGCTTCAGGAACATATTCTATTATCAAGTATACTCTTTAACTGATTTTTGAAAGGACGAGCCTTAATTATGTTATTCTCTCAGGATATCGGAATAGATCTCGGCACAGGTAATACACTTGTGTGCGTAAAAAACAAGGGCATTATCATAAAGGAGCCCTCGGTTGTTGCCGTTGACGTAAGAAATACTCCGTCAAAGGTAGTGGCAGTAGGCGAAGAAGCAAAGCAGATGCTCGGCAGAACCCCCGGTTCAATCACCGCGGTAAAGCCTCTCAAGGATTCTGTTATTGCAGACTTTGACATTACCACGGATATGCTCAGAGAGTTTATTAAGAAGGCAACAAGCGGTTCGCTGTTTTCAAGAGCAAGGGTGCTTATCTGCATTCCCTCAAGCATCACCGAGGTTGAAAGACGCGCGGTACACGATGCGGCAAAAAATGCAGGTGCAAGATATGTCAGCCTTATTGAAGCTCCCATGGCAGCGGCAATCGGTGCAGGTATGCCCGTTGCGGATGCCACAGGCAGTATGATAGTAGATATCGGCTCGGGTACTGCGGAGGTTGCCGTTATATCCCTCGGTGATATAGTTACCTCAAAAACGGTAAAAACCGCAGGCGACGCATTTGATACCGCAATAGTCCAGTATATCAAAAAAACCTATAATCTGCTTATAGGTGAAAGAACTGCAGAGGAAATCAAGCTTTCAATAGGCTCTGCGCACCCCTACGAGGGTGAAGCTGCCGTTTCCGTAAAGGGCAGAAATCTTACCGACGGACTTCCCAACACCGTTGAGGTCACATCAAAGGAAATAAGACAGGCTCTGCAGGATCCTCTTTCACAGATTACGGAAGCTATACGCTCCACATTGGAAAAAACTCCCCCCGAGCTTTCGGCAGATATTATCTCATCGGGTATTATTCTTACGGGCGGCTCGGCACTTCTCAGAGGTCTTGATAAGCTTATAGAAAAAGAAACGGGTATGCCCGTCCGTGTTGCCGAAAAGCCTGTTGACTGTGTTATCACAGGTATCGCAATATGCTTAAGAAAAGACACTCTCAATATTGTTAAGTCATAACAAAACTTAAATGTAAGCGATGTCATTCACACAGAAAAGGCTTCTGTGTGAATGATGCCGCGCAAGGTGATTTTATGCGTGAATTCTTACGAGGAACAAAATTCAGAATAGCACTCGCTGTTTTCTCATGTTTATTACTGGGAATATTCTTTGCTGCTGTATCCGTCAGCGGCTCTTCTCCCGTTTCAAGAACACTCAGCTTTATTACTTCTCCCCTTCAGAATGCGGCTGTTCATATCAGTGCATTTTTCAATGACTTCAACGGCTATTTTGCATCGTCAAAATCCTATGCCGAGGAGGTTGAATCACTTAAATCCGAAGTTTCAGACCTTAAATCACAGCTTGTTGATTATGAAAAGGCTTTACATAAACTTGAAGCATACGAGGATTTCCTTGAGGTAAAGGACAACAATCCCGACTTCACATTTATCCCCTCCACAATTGTCTTAAGAGACAGCTCCGACATCTATGCATCCTTTACCGTAAACAAGGGTGAATCCGACGGTGTAAAGGTCAACGATCCCGTCATCTACGGCAACGCGCTTGTAGGTGTCATCAGAGAGGTAAATGAAAACACAAGCACCGTATTCACACTCTTCAATCCCGATGTCAATGCCAGTGCCTACGAAATACGTACCCGTGAGGACTGCTTTGTTGAATCCGAGCCGGGGTATTCTGCTGACGGACTTCTTAAAATTTCGGGACTTACAAAGACTTCACCTGTTGTTGCAGGCGGTATTGTATGTACTTCGGGTATAGGCGGTATATTCCCCAAAGACCTTATCATAGGCACTATAAAGGAAGTTAGAAATGACGAAATAGGAATTTCATCCTATGCCCTCGTCACTCCCGAGGCAGAGTATTCTCTGCTCACCGATGTTTTTATCATCACAGACTTTGAAGGAAAAAACGGTTAAGGAAGTTTTTAGCATATGCGGCACAAGAAGCTGACAACACAGTTTATAAGAAGACTGATTTTCGCAGTCTTCACACTTTTGGCCTTCTGCATACAGTGTATATCACTGCCTGCGGTGCGCTTTGGTGTACCCGTATTTATACTGATACCCCTTATTGTCAGCATCTCCATGTATGAAAAGGAATTCACGGGACTTTTCTTCGGACTGCTTACAGGTGCATTATGGGATCTTGCGTCTCCGCTTACAGACGGAATACTCGCATTGTTCTTTGCACTGCTCTCATACATAATCTGCCTTCTTTCCCGTTATATTTTAAGAAACACACTGCTTTGTCAGATAGTGGTTACAGGCATCACAAGTGCGGTATATTCAATCTTTATGCTTCTTTATACGGGTTTTTCATCGGGCCCCGATATTCTGACACGGCTGGCTCTCGGCACATATCTTCCCGCAATAATACTTACAGCTGTTGTAAGCATACCCGTATATTTCTGTGTCAGAAAAACCGCCGTAAAATTCAGATATGATAAACTTAATTCCTGAGGCTACATATGTTACAGAATGATCTCAAAAAACGCTCAAGCATCATATTTTCGTTTTTTGCCCTGTGCTTTGCAGGGTTTATTGCCGTGTTGTTCTATTGTCAGGCAATCAACCCCGAAAGATATATTTCCAGCTCAGCTGTATCTACATATTCCGTTTCCGTGGATGCTCCCAGAGGAGAAATACTTGACATCAACGGCAACCCCCTTGTTTATAATGAGCAGGTAAACACCGTTACCGTAAATGCACTTGACTTCCCCAAAGAAAACAAGGAAAGAAATGAAATCATAATTGAGCTTATAAACTATCTCGAATCCAAGAATGAAAAATGGACGGATGCACTTCCTCTTGTATTTGACGAAAACGGTGAGATTGCCTTCAAGGAAAAATCCGAAAGTGCAATTTCATGGCTCAAATCAGAGCAGATGTGTGCGGTTAACCCCTACGCATCCGCAAGAGACTGCTTCAATGTACTTATTGAAAAGTATGAGCTTGAGGATTATCCCGAGGACGATGCAAGAAAGATTGCTTCCGTAAGATACAATATGGACAAGCTCTATTTCTCCGCATCCATTCCCTATACCCTGGCAGAAAAGATATCAATCACCACAATCGCTTATATAAAAGAAAACGGACACTTCTTCAAGGGTATTGATGCAGGCATCAACTCCGAAAGAAAGTATGCGGGTGACGGCAGAACAGCTTCTCATATTCTCGGTGTTATAGGTGCTATCAGTTCAGAGGAATATAATGCCGCCAAGGAAAAAACAAGTCAGCTTATTGCAGAGGCCGGCAATGATGAATTACTCATTCAGCAGATAAAAAACAAGAGCTATGCACTTACCGACAAAACAGGTAAAAACGGAATCGAAAGTGCATTTGAAGAATATCTCAGAGGTTATAAGGGCACGAAGAAAATCACGGTAAATGCAGCCAAGGAAATCAGTGAAAGCTATTCGCTTATTCCCGGAGCCGGCAACTCCGTATTTCTTACAATAGACCAGAATCTTCAGGAGATTGCCTCAAAATCCCTTGCAAATCAGATTATGGCTGTTACATCAGAGGAAGCGATTGCAAACGGTCTTCACCCTGCAGGCGCAGTTGTCGTACAGGATGTAAGAACAGGTGCAGTGCTTGCATGTGCATCCTATCCCGATTTCAGTCTCAACACATATTACGAGGACTATTCTTCCCTTGCAAATGACCCCGGAAAACCCCTGTGGAACAGAACACTTCAGAGCACATATTCTCCCGGCTCCACCATGAAGCCCGTTATTGCAATTGCAGCCCTTGAAGAAGGAATTATTGATGCAGATTCAATATGCTATTGCGAGGGTACATACGAATATCTCGACCAGACCTTTGCCTGCTTCGGAAAGACGGCACACGGCGGTATCAATGTAGAGCAGGCTCTGCAGCATTCGTGCAACATATTCTTCTTCGAAATGGCAAGACAGCTGGGCATTGAAAAAATGAATACATATTCCTCCCTTTTCGGTCTCGGACAGGTAACAGGAATTGAAATAGGCGAAAGCGAAGGCATACTTGCAGGTATTGCCTACAGAGAATCCCTCGGTATGGGATGGAAAGCAGGTGAAACACTGCTTGCCGCCATCGGTCAGTCGGATAACTCATTCACACCCTTACAGCTTACAAACTACTGTGCAACAATCGCAAACGGCGGCACAAGATATACTCCATATCTTGTAGAAAAGATAGTTGACTCAAACTTCTCTTCGGTGCTTTTCCAGCATACTCCCACGGTTGCTGCTCAGACAAATATCTCACAGGAAACTCTTGATACCGTTAAGGCAGGTATGTGGCTTGTTGCAAATGCAGGCTCCTGTGAACCCTATCTCGGAGACCTTCAGTATGATGTAGCCTGTAAAACAGGTACTGCCGAAAAAACACTTGTTGTTGACGGCAGGATAGTAGAAGGCACCAACGGTTTCCTTATAGCCTTCGGTCCCTATGAAAATTCCGAAATCGCAGTAACGGTTGTTATTGAAAACGCGGGCAGCGGTTCTTCAACGGCAACAGTTGCGGCTGACATATTCGAATATTACTTCTCAACCATTGACACTGCCGTAAATGTACAGCAGGACAACACTGTTATCTGGTAAGGAGACAAATAAATGGCAAACAAAACCGTAATAGCCTCAGGCAAAGGCGGAGTGGGTAAAACCACACTGTGCGCAGGGCTCGGCAAAGCATTCTCAGATATGGACAAAAAGACCCTTATTATAGACTGCGACGCAGGACTTGCAGGCCTTGACATACTTTTCGGATGTACCGAAAATGTTAATTTTACCTGGATTGATGCAGTGCTCGGACGCTGTGAAATCAGGGATTCAGTAATAGAAATCAGTGAAAATCTTCACCTTATTCCTTCCCCGCGCACGGCACTTCAGGAGGAATTTGAAGACGCACTGTGCACTGTTATCAACAGCCTTGATGACAGCTATGACATTATTCTCTGTGATGCCCCTGCAGGGCTCGGCAGAGGTGTTATGAGAGCGATTAAGGCGTGTGACAACTGCATAGTTGTTGCAACTGCTGATGAAATTTCCGTAAAGGGAGCCTATTCCTTACAGAAAACCGCAGAAGAAAACGGCATAAAGCAAAGCCGCCTTGTGATAAACCGCTATGACCTGAAGGCTGCATACAAAGGAAGGCTTCTGACGGTTGATGAAATAATTGACAAAACAATCGTACAGCTTATAGGAATTGTTCCGGAAGACAAGAATATAATGTACCGCAGTGTATCACAAAAGAAGCTTAAAACAAAAAAGAGCGATACCGCATTCACAAGAATTGCAAAGAGAATCATCGGTGAAAAAGCAGAGCTTGTGCTTTCTCAGCTGAAATAAAGAGCTTTATTGCAGCTCTTTACCCTGAGACTTAAGAAAAAATTGTTGAAAAAATAAAATTTTTATGTTATTATAAATTGTTAGCAAATACTATTAAGGATGGTGGATTATGAATATTGCACTTATTGCACACGACTCCAAAAAAGAACTTATGACACAGTTTGCCATTGCATACTGCGGAATATTAAGTCATCATTCCTTGTGCGCTACCTCTACTACAGGTAAGCTCATTGAAGAAGCTACGGGAATTCCCATCAAAAAATTCCTTGCCGGCTCTCAGGGCGGTGCACAGCAGATCGGCTCTCTTATCTCCTGCAATGAAATCGACCTTCTTCTTTTATTCAGAGATCCCCTTACAAGAAAACCCTTCGAACCCGATGACAATGACCTTCTCAGACTCTGCGATGTCCACAACATCCCCGTTGCCACAAATATTGCAACTGCAGAATCACTCGTAAGAGGTCTTGAAAGAGGCGACCTTGACTGGCGTGAGCTTGTAAAATAAGCAAAACAGACAACACAACTTAACAGAATAATTTCAGTCGTTATTCATTTTACGAATAACGGCTTGAAAAATTTATGACTTTTCTGAGGATGATATAACATGGCGTTACTTACAAAGGCTCCCAGAGGCACACAGGACGTGCTTCCCGGAGACAGCTACAGATTAAGACAGCTTGAAAACATACTTTCCGAAACTGCAGGCAACTTCGGTTTCAGAGAAATAAGAACTCCCGTATTTGAACACACTGAGCTTTTCTGCCGCGGTATGGGTGATACAACAGACGTTGTTCAGAAGGAAATGTACACCTTCAACGACAACGGAAACCGTTCTATCTCCCTTCGTCCCGAGGGTACGGCAGGCAGCGTAAGAGCCTTCCTTGAGCACGGACTTTTCAATGAGCCTCTGCCCCAGAAGTATTTTTACCACACCTCCTGCTACAGATACGAAAAGCCCCAGGCAGGCAGACTCAGAGAATTCCATCAGTTCGGTGTTGAAAGCCTCGGTACGGGCTCACCTGCAGCAGATGCCGAAATTATGGCACTTGCTCTGAACATCTTTGATTTCTTTGAGCTTGATGATATCAGCCTTGAAATCAATTCAATCGGCTGTCCCGAATGCAGAAAGCACTATCACAAGGCTCTTCTTGAGTATTTCACATCAAAAAAGGATGAGCTTTGCGAAACCTGTCTTTCAAGACTTGAAAGAAATCCCATGAGAATACTTGACTGTAAGTCTCCCGTATGCTCAGGCATTGCAAAGGATGCTCCCGTTGTGCTTGACTTCTTATGTGAAGAATGCGACACACACTTCACAAGAGTAAAAAAGCATCTTGATGCCATGAATATAGATTACAAGGTCAATCCCCGTATAGTAAGAGGACTTGACTATTATACAAAGACCGTTTTTGAATTTGTTTCAAACTCCATAGGTGCACAGGGTACTGTATGCGGCGGCGGAAGATACGACGGTCTTATTAAGGAGCTTGGAGGCAATCCCCTTCCCGCATGCGGCTTCGGTATGGGTATTGAAAGACTTCTGATGCTTTTACAGGCTCAGAGAAAATCTCTTCCCGAGGAGCAGAGAATCAATCTCTATATAGCTCCCGCTACTCCCGACTATTCTTACGAAGCATTAAGACTTGTAAACGACCTGAGATATGAGGGCATTTCCGCAATCACCGACCTTGGTGAGCGTTCCCTTAAGGCTCAGATGAAATATGCAAACAAGAAAAATGTTATGTTCACGCTTGTTCTCGGTGAAGACGAAATAAAGACACACAAGGCAAGTGTAAAAAATATGGATACGGGCGAGGTCAGTGAGATTTCACTTGATAATTTCACCGAAGAATTTATGCACGTATCAATCAATGCTGCTTTAGGCGGCTTCGGTGCAGATAATTTAACGTTGTTAAACGGAGGATTGGAATAATGGAATTTGTATCAGGTATGAAAAGAACCGATTACTGCGGAAATTTCAGAAGCAGTGATGTAGGTAAGGAAGTTACCGTTTTCGGTTGGGTGCAGAGAGCACGTAACCTCGGCAGCCTTATATTTATTGACTTAAGAGACAGAACAGGTCTCATTCAGCTTGCATTTGACGAAAACACAAACAAAGAGGTTTTCGAAAAGGCAGCTGCTGCAAAGAGCGAATATGTTCTTGCTGCAAGAGGTACAGTTCGTGAAAGAAGCGCAAAGACAGACAAGATTGCAACAGGTGATATCGAAATTTTTGTTGAAGAATTAAGAATACTCGCAAAGAGTGAAACAACTCCCTTCGAAATCGTTGAAGGCTGTCAGACAGCAGAAACAACAAGACTCAAATACCGTTATCTTGACCTTCGCCGTCCTGACCTTCAGAAAAATATTCTTTTAAGAAACAAGGTTACAAAAATCACAAGAGACTATTTCTATGACAACGGCTTTGTAGAAATCGAAACTCCCATTCTTATGAAGTCCACTCCCGAAGGTGCACGTGACTTCCTTGTTCCCTCACGTCTTCACAACGGTGAATTCTATGCTCTTCCCCAGTCACCTCAGCTTTACAAGCAGCTTTCAATGGTTGCAGGCTTTGACAGATATATGCAGATTGCACGTTGCTTCCGTGACGAGGACCTTCGCGCAGACAGACAGCCCGAATTCACTCAGATTGACCTTGAAATGTCCTTCGTTGATGTAGACGATGTTCTTGATATGATTGAAGGCTACATAGTAAAGCTCTTCAAGGAAGCTATCAATGTGGACATCCCCACTCCCCTTCCCAGACTCAAGTTCAAGGATGCTATGGAAAGATACGGCTCAGACAAGCCCGACACACGCTTCGGTATGGAGCTTTTCGACCTTTCCGACATCGTAAAGGACTGCGGCTTCAGTGTATTTGAAGGTACAATCAGTGCAGGCGGTACAGTAAGAGGTATCACTGCTAAAAATGCCGTTTCCGTATACACAAGAAAAGAAATCGACAAGCTCACCGAATTTGCAAAGGGTATCGGAGCAAAGGGTATGGCTTGGATAAGATACACAGATGACGGTATTGCTTCATCCTTCGGCAAGTTCATTTCCGAAGAAAAGATGCAGGAAATCCTTACTGCAGCCGGTGCCGAAAAGGGTGACGTTGTATTCATCATCGGCGACACCAAAAAGAACCTTGTTCTTTCAATACTCGGCGCACTCAGAAACGAAGCTGCAAAGAAGCTTGATATCATCGGTGAAGGCTACAACTTCCTGTGGATTGTTGAATTCCCCTTCTTCGATTGGGACGAGGATACACAGAGCTGGGTTGCTATGCACCATCCCTTCACCTCTCCCCTTGACGAATGTATCCCCTATCTTGATACAGACAAGGGCGCAGTAAGAGCAAAGGCTTATGACCTTGTTCTCAACGGCATCGAGCTCTCATCAGGCTCAATCCGTATCACCAACCCCGAGCTTCAGGGCAAGATTTTCGAGCTTCTCGGCTTAAGCGAAGAAGAAGCACACAACAAGTTCGGCTATCTTCTTGATGCGTTCCGTTTCGGACCTCCTCCCCACGGCGGTATGGGTATCGGACTTGACAGACTTGTTATGCAGATGATAGGCGCAGAAAGCCTCAGAGATGTTATCGCATATCCCAAGCTCAAGGACGCAACCGAAGCTATGACCGAATGTCCCTCAAAGGTAGACGATGAGCAGCTGAAGCTCTTAGGACTTACAATCACGGCAAACGAATAATTTATGACCGGGTATCCGCAAGGGTATCCGGTTTGTTTTATGCACGCAATTTCTCTTGTATAAAAGCATAAAATATGCTATTATATGCTTATAAATTTATCCCGGGTGATATTATGTATTGTAATAAGCTTACCTTTAATAAAGACGGAAAGTTCCGTATTATGCAGATTGCCGATGTGCAGGAGGGGGCAAGGGTTTCCCCCGACACCTTAAGACTTATGAAGCTGGCAATTGAACAAGAAAAGCCTGATCTTGTTGTGTTCACGGGAGATCAGATTTACGGTGTGCATCCTTCATTTTATAAGGGTGACAAAAAACAGAATGCCGCGGGCACCATAAAGGAAATCATAAAGCCTGTTGAAGATGCGGGTGTACCCTTTGCTGTCACCTTCGGCAACCACGACTGTCAGATAGGACTTTCAAACAGTGAGCAGGCTGAGATTTATAACGAAAGTGACTTTGCCGTACACGGAGATTATTTCAGTGAGTGTGACAAGGGTTCGTTCCGTCTTCCCATTTATGACAAAGACCGCCACGTGTTTGATGTGTATCTTATAGACTCCAACGGTCAGACCCTCACAGGTGAATACCTTCCTGTAACCGAAGAACAGCTTGAATGCTTTAAGGCTGAAAGAGAAAAGGGAAAGGAAGACGGCAGATATACTCCCGGCATTGTCTTTCAGCACATTCCCGTGCCTGAATTTTTTGACGTGCTCAAAAAAGTAAAATTCGGAACACGGGGTGCCGTTGAAGCCTTCAGAACACATAAGGGAGAATTTTATGTACTGCCCGACCATATTAAAAATGCAGGCGGCTTTATGGGAGAATCCCCTGCAATCCCCGACCGAAATTCGGGAGAATTTGATGTGCTTAAAGAAAAAGGCAATATCCTCGGAATAATTGTAGGTCACGACCATATCAATTCATTTGTAGGCGAAAAGGACGGAATAAAGCTCATCTATACCCAGTGCGCCGGCTTCCACGTGTACGGCCCGAAGCTTAAAAGAGGAATGCGTATCATTGACCTTGACACCTCTGACCTTAACACCTTCAGCACACATACCGTAACCTATGAGGAGCTTACAACCGAAAAGCTATCTGACCCCATAGGCGAATTTATCCTCACTCACATTCCCACAAGCATGGAGCAGGTAAAACGCCTTGCCATAGCTGCCGCAATAGGCGGCACTGTTGCTCTCATAACCGCCGCAGTGCTTATGTCAAAAAAGAAAAAGTAAAAATAATCCTGCAATTTATTCCGTTTAAATTCCAATTAACATTATTTTCATATTGACACGGTCTGCTTTTTTGCATATAATATTAGTAACAGAACCCGACACGCCTCTCAACGATGCGTACCACGTCGGGTCATTTTACTGTTTGGAGACATAGATATGAAAAAACAGCAGCCGGCACTTGGAGTAGCAGAGCAGATCGCAAACCTGAAAGCTCTTGGCCTGGAGATCAAAGATGAAGACGCTGCCAACAAGCTATTGAATGACATTTCTTATTTTCGACTGATCAAGGCATATAGTCTCGGATTAAAACCAAAGAATGGGACGTATAACAAAGAGATTTCTTTTGAACAAATTGTTGACCTTTATAAGTTCAATGCAAAATTTCGGCATCTTCTTTTTCCTGTCGTTGAGCGCATCGAGGTTAATCTCCGTTGCAGAGTCGCT
>JAZNEX010000015.1:0-68563 GCA_045588855.1 Acutalibacteraceae bacterium | reverse complement strand
GGAGTACCTTTGTACGCCGTCGGGTAAACCAAAATAAAGCTGAACGCTTTATTTTGGCTCGGTTTGTTCATTCTGCGCATTTTTTCCTAGCCCCTAAAAAGGGGATGTAAAAAAACGAGTTTTTTTACATCCCCTTTTTTTTCATGAGGCATATGCTACAATGATATTCCATCGGTATCATACAATTAAGTTTTAGCCGGAATCTTTTTATGTTGTAAAACTCTATATAATAAACATAAGGCAGTATACATTCCGAAGAATAAAACAAACTGCACTCAGAAACAGCTATCAAAAATCATTCCGATATAGGGGGCCGACGAAATAATTTTTTTGCAATTAAATACTTTTACGAAAAACTACTGCATTTTTGTAAAAAAACAACGAATTTTTGTTAAGCGGCTTGACAAAAAAAAATCTCCATTTATTATTTTATTGTGTTAAATATTATTTACAAATAATTCTGAATAAGCTAATGGAAGCTTTTTTACATGAGTAATCCAATACTTCTGATTTTACTTATATGGTATAGCAAATAAAGCAACAATTGTGCTGAAAGGCTGTGAGTCCAATGTACAGATAAATCAAAACGTGAATATAATACATCAAAGGAGAAATGCATATGAAAAAGGTTATTAGTGTACTGACCGTGGTTATTCTTGCAATATCCTGTACTGTTGTGAATGCAGCAGCGGAAAAAGTATCAATAAAAGACAAACATCTGCTTTTTGATGTATGGCAGGGCATAGGCGAAGTATCGGTTTGCATAGAAGAAGATGTTATTTCAGGTGTAACTGTAAAACCATCCCAATTTGAATCATTGAAAATAAACGGCAAAAAACTCAATGATGCTGATTTTTATATTACCGATTGTGACAGTTCGACTGTTATAACACTTAAAGAAAGTTATCTTAAAACTCTGGAAGACGGCTGTTATTATTCTGAAGCAGATTTCGAAACAGCAGTGATTCCCGTTAATTTATATGTCGTTACCGAAGTATTTAAGGTTGCTGACCTGTGTTACAGCTTTACACCGTGGTTCGATACAGGCAATGCAACGGCCGTACTTGACAGTAATTATTCACTTGTTCCGATATGGCTCGATTTATTTGAATCACTGTCCTTTAACGGGAAGGAAGTAAGCAGTGAGAATTATTCCGTAAGCTCTCTGACAAATATACCTGTTGTGATGCTTTATGAAGATTATCTTAAGTCCTTTGAGCCCGGTGAATATTATTTTTCTGCCGATTTCGTAAATATAAAGGATGTTATGATAAAGATAAAAATATACGGAAATAATATCCCGGGAGATGTTGACGGTAACGGAAAAATATCCGCAAATGATGCAAGAATTACACTGCGTGCATCTGTAAAGCTTGAAAATCTTACAAGCGAACAGCAGATGCTTGCTGATATCGACAATAACAACCGCATTACCGCCACTGATGCAAGAGCATTGTTACGAATATCTGTCGGCCTATAGGCTTATAAAAGAATAAATATGTGTAAAGTAGTAATCTCATCACAAAACATAAAACTGACCGCCGCGGATGCAGAAATCCACGGCGGTTTTTGTAACAATTCTATGATTATTTAACTACCTCTATCACTGTATCAAAATACTGCTCCTGAAAATGAATCAGTTTTTCTATTTCTTCTTTTGTAAAAGTTGTACCGTCGGGGATACAGATGAGCTTATCCTCGTTATCGTCGCGGCGGTGGGCTATGGCTGCAATGAAGCCTGTATATTCTTCTACAGGTGTATTTACCCCTAAAAGATATACATCAAGCTCTTCACCGTCCTGAGAGAATACATCGGGGATGTAGCCGTAGTTTACGGGGTAGGTCATCTGATAACCGTTCCCTTGTTTTACATAACCTTTAGGACGGTCGATTTTTATACTTACCGTTTTTCCGAGAAAGGATGAAGCAAGGCTCTTTCTTTTTTCGTATTCAAGATATTTGTTAAGTACGGTAAATTCTCTCATATAAAGGCTTCTGAGATCCTCAGTTTTTTCGTCATAGTGAGAGAAAATTTCAATTGCCTCGTTTATCTCAAGCCATACGGGACACGCCCCGTGTTCAATCTCGACGGGAGTAAGGCTCTGCTGTCCCCTTCCCTTTATTTCACACAAAAAATAGTGTGCTTCATAGCAGGTATCAAAGCAATATTCGCATATTATAAGAAAGGGCTCAACAGGAATAACATCATATCCCGACTCCTCCCTGATTTCCCTTATACAGCAGTCCTCAAAGGTTTCGTTTCCTTCCCTGCCTCCGCCGGGAGACATATAGACATCTGTGTTTTTTTCATAAGTAAGAAGCACCTTACCGTTTTCAATTATGAGACCTCTTGAAGCAGGTCTTGTTTTTTTCGGAGGGTCGTCAAAATGAATTGAATACTGATTAATTATTTCCATATCTTTCACCTCGGATATTTTAACACCGTATAAAAACACAAGTCAACAGTATTCGCTGCAAAAAAAATAATTATTACACAAATCTGTAAAAATTTAATTATTATAATTGACATTTAAACAGCGTTTGATATACTTTACTTAATAAGCTTTAGAGGTGAAGAATATGAGCGAAGTAAAAAAACAGAACTTTTTTGTAGGTAACGATGCCCATTGGGGAAATATATATGAATGCAACGAAGAAGGTAAATTTTATCAGGAAAGCGGTACAGACTTTGTTGTATGCAATTACACTCCCACAAGAAGTGTTGAGGGTGAATGTGAATTTATATCAACCTGGCCCGAAAAATTCAAGGCGCTGGGGCTTCAGTATGTGCTCAATACGGAGTTTGCAAACTGGCACGGCTCACAGATTACAGAGGACGGCTATGACTGGTGCAATACCGATGACGGCTGCCACAGAGTAAATCTTCACCCCGACTTTATAAAAGCTCTTACCAAGGATGAAAACTGTCTCGGTATTATGTATGACGAGATGGAGCATTCTATCATAAACAGAAATCTTACACTTACTATAAACAAGGTGGCAAAGCATCTGCCCGTATTCCCTCTTGCACTTGCTAAGGATGTGGTTATACAGGGAGAGCTTTTAAGACTTCAGCTTAAGGAGTTTGCAGATTTCCACAAGGAAAACGGAGCAAAGAGATTTATCGGTGAACACGTATTCCCCGTGCTCTTCCACTCCTTTGCTGCTTCGGGAATCATCCCCAACTTCAAGTCACAGAAGGAAAGCTATTCTACCTTACAGTATGTAAACGCAGCAGGTGCGGCTTTGCAGTACGGCACGGAATTATGGAACTGTGTTGACTTATGGAATTATAACACCTTCCCCGGACATTCCCCAAAGGAAATGTATTATAACCTGTGGTTCTCTTATCTTGCAGGTACAAACCGTGTTTATGTTGAAGGGGCAGGTCAGTTTTTCTCAAACGGTCAGCCTAACGAATACGGCAGACAGTATAAAAAGTTTGCTTCGGACGAAAGAAGAAAATACAGAGATTATTCCGTACAGGATTATAAGCCCGAAATCGGTGTAATCAGATATGATGATACATACTGGGGTCAGTGCGATCCCTTTATGTGGAGACCCATTCTTTTCGGAAACAAAAATCTGAAGACATCGAAAAAGGCAAGAGAATTCACACGTATATTCCACGTTATTACCCACGGCGAAACCTGCAGAAACGGTCTTGCATGGGACAGGGTTTCTCCCTGGTCCCTTCGTCCCCATAAATCATTCTGCACTATGAACAATGTGGCTGTTTTTGATGACAGAGTAACAAAGGACAAGCTTGAAACACTTAAGCTCTGTTTCCTTTGCGGACATTACATCAGCGATGAAACAATAGGTGCAATTATCGAACTTGTAAAATACAACGGGCTTACGGTTGTATCTCCCAGAAGATTCTGTCCCGAATATATCAAGAGACAGACAAAGGGCAGATTCAGTGAAATCAAGGACGGCAGCGGCAAATGGATTGTAACCGACAATGTTATTACTAAAAATACAAAAAACAGTGTTAAAAAGTTTATCGGAAACAAGGGTGAAATGAGATTCACCTTCGGTGATAAAACAATTACACTGAGAATCGCTAAAGACGGTAACTCTTTTGAGATTATCTGACGGAGTAGAATTATGGATATAAAAAAAGTTCTTGTAATATTCAAAACTCATCTTGATATAGGCTTTACGGATACTGCGGCAAATGTTATCAAAAAGTATTTTGAGGTGTTTATCCCCGGTGCCGTAAACACTGCAAAGGTTCTGAATGAGCAGAATACGGATGTAAGATTCAAATGGACAACAGGCTCGTGGCTTATTCATGAATATTTAAGAAAAAATCCCGGAAAAAGCGGAGATGAGGTAAGAGAGGCCATCAGAAACGGTGATATCTGCTGGCACGGACTTCCCTGCACCACTCATACGGAGATTATGAGCCCCGGACTTTACAGATATGCACTTTCTTTAAGTCAGGAGCTTGACAAGGAATTCGGCAAAAAGACAATTGCCGCAAAAATGACAGACGTGCCGGGGCACACAAAGGCTATAATTCCTTATCTTAAGGAAGCGGGAATAGAGCTTCTTCACATCGGTGTTAATCCTGCTTCGGCTGTACCCGATGTGCCTGAGATTTTCCGTTGGCAGGCTGATAACGGTGATAGAATTACTGTTATATACAACGGTGAATACGGCAATTTCACAAAACTCGGTGATACGGGTGTGGCTCTTTATTTTGCACATACACTCGATAACATAGGCGGCCCTGCACCCGAGGATGTTATTGCAACCTTTGAGCATCTGAAAAAGGAAGTACCCGGAGCTGAGATTGTTGCAGCAGAGCTTAATGACGCTGCACTTGTACTCAGGGAAATCGAGGACACTCTCCCCGTTGTTACCGACGAAATCGGTGACAGCTGGATTCACGGTGTAGCAACAGACCCGAAAAAAATGTCACAGTTCAGAATATTGCAGAGATATTTTGACAAAATGCCCGAGGGTGAAAATAAGCAGGCTCTTGCAAGAGGTCTTATTATGATTCCCGAGCACACATGGGGTCTTGATGAAAAAACTCATCTCAACGACAACAAGTATTATCAGAAGAATTATTTCCACGCAAGAAGATATCTCAAGCAGTTTACAAATATGGAACGCTCATGGGGTGAGCAGAGAAATTTCTTATATGATGCCATTTATGAATTAAAGGGCGACGAGCAGATGTTGCTGTGGAATAAAATCAATGACGATGCACAAAGAAAGCCCCTTGAAACAAAGGGCTTCAAGAGAGTTAAAACAAATGAAGAAATCAGCTTTGACGGCGGCAGCATTACCTTCGGAAGACACGGCACAATAACAGGTCTTAAGCTTGGTGACAGGGTTATAGCCGACAAGGAGCATATTCTTCTTGATTATATGTACGAGCTGTTTTCTTATGATGAATATATTCGTTTCCACAAAAAATATCACAGGATTGAAGATGCCTGGGCATATGAAGACTTTACAAAAATCGGTATGGATTCTGTTATAAAGAAGTATTCCTGCCACAAACCCAGAGCTAAGATTCTCAGAAACGGCAACAGCTTTATTATCAAATATGAATTTGACGGTTTTATCTGCGAGGATTTCGGTGCTCCGAGAAAAGCAGATGTACTTATAACAATAGAAAATAACAAGGTCAGCTTTGATTTCAGTTGGTTTGAAAAAGAATTCAACCGCACTGCAGAGGCACTGCATCTCGGCTTTAATCCCATTGCCACCAACAGAAAGATAAGTAAGCTCGGCACACTTATCTCTCCCGACAATGTTGTAAGCCGCGGCAACAGAAATCTTCACGCAACCGACGAAGGTATTTTCTTTGATGAATTAAGCTTTATTTCCGTCGATGCAGCCGTTATTTCTCCCGGTAAGCCCCATCTTGTGGACTTCCCCGATGAGATTCCGTCTCCCGAAGAAGGCTTTTATTTCAATCTTTACAATAATACATGGGGCACAAACTTCCCTATGTGGTATGCAGAGGATGCACGCTTCAGATTCATACTGCAGCTTAACGGGTGACACATATGGTAAATTACAAAAAAACTAAGTATTCATGCTATTTTGCCTATCTTTCTATGGCATCAATTTTCAGTCTGCCTCCGCTTTTGTTCAATACCTTCCACGAAATGTACGGTGTTTCGTACACGCTGTTGGGTACACTTGTTGCAGTTAATTTCTGCACACAGCTGGGCATTGACCTTGTTTTTACATTCTTTACAAAGTATTTTAACATCAAAAAGACCGTTACGGTAATGCCGCTGATAACTTCGGTTGGTATGCTGATATATGCTCTTGTACCCTGGCTTTGCCCTGATTATGCATATCTCGGTCTTGTTGTCGGTACGGTTATATTCTCTGTTTCGGCAGGTCTGAGCGAAGTGCTTTTAAGTCCTGTTGTCGCAGCAATTCCTTCCGAAACACCTGACAGAGATATGAGCCTTCTTCATTCCCTTTATGCATACGGTGTAATGATGGTGGTAATTCTCAGCACTGTATTTCTGAAGATATTCGGTACACAATACTGGATGTATCTTACATTATTCTGGGCACTTCTTCCGATGGTTGCATTTATTATGTTTGCCACTTCACCTATGCCGGTTGTCAATGTATCGGATCCGGGAAGCAGCAGTAACGCAGGCAAAAAGACGGTTATTATGACACTTTGTGTCCTTTGTATTTTCTTCGGCAGTGCTGCAGAAAATTCAATGACAAACTGGATTTCAAGCTATATTGAAAGTGCTTTGCATCTGCCTAAGATATTAGGTGATATTGTCGGTATGGCACTTTTTGCCATATGTCTCGGACTTACAAGAACATGGTACGCTAAAAAAGGCAAGAGCATATATAAGGTTCTGCTTCTCGGTATGGCCGGTGCTGTGGTCTGCTATCTTATCGCAGGTCTTTCGCCCGTGCCCGTATTATCACTTATTGCCTGCGTGCTTACGGGTGTATGCACATCAATGCTGTGGCCCGGTTCACTTATTCTTATGGAGGAAAAGCTTCCCCATGTAGGTGTTGCGGCTTATGCACTTATGGCTGCAGGCGGCGACTTCGGTGCCTCGGTTGCACCTCAGATGTTAGGAGTAGTCGTTGATAAGGTTGCAGCGAGTGAATTTGCGGTTTCGGTCTGCGCTGATATGGCACTGACCCCCGAACAATTGGGAATGAAGGCTGCTATGCTTGTTGCTGCGCTGTTCCCTGTTGTTGGTGTAATTATACTTCTGATTATCAAAAAAGTTTTCGGAATTCAATTAAAGAAAAACTGAAAAAAATCCTCAGATTTACCCTAACGGAAAATCTGAGGATTCTTTTTTTCAAATATCGGATTTATCTTCTTACTGCAGAAAAGAGAGGAGAAACACTTTTTACCATTGAAGCAAACATACTGCCGACACCGACTGTAATTGCAAGTGTAACTACGGGGATCACTACTTTAGCCATTCGTATCACTTCCTTGTAAGTTTCAAGGGTATGGTACACCCGGCATATGTCGGGGCAATAAACAAAGCTTGTGCAAAAATCAATATTTTTATGAATATTTTATGAAGTATGTTAAAAATATATCTATTTTACTTCTGCGTTATTTTTTTCGATTGAAGAAGCTATAAGCTGCATATCAGAAGGAAGCGGAGCCTCGAAGTGCATATTTTCTCCTGTTACGGGATGAGGAAAGGTAAGGCTTGCACAATGAAGGGCAGCACGAAAAATATCCGTCTGCACGGCTCCGTACATATCGTCACCTGCAAGGGGTGTACCCTCACTTGCAAAATGCACCCTTATCTGATGTGTTCTTCCTGTTTCAAGGCATATTCTCAGAAGACTTCTTCTGCCGTCCGTCATCAGACTTTTCCAATGGGTTACAGCATGGTCACCCCCCTCACCTACCCAACGGTAGGTTTTCATGGGATCGGGACGGATAATGGGTTTATTTATTGTACCGTCCCCCGTATATGCACCCTCGATAATTGCCAGATATTCTTTGTGAATTTTGTCTGAAAGCACATTTGCAACGTGGGCATTAAGTGCCACAAGAACAAGCCCCGATGTGCTTTTATCGAGTCTGCCGACAGTGCGGAAAACAACGGATTTATTCTGCTGACTGAAATATGCGGCAATTTTGTTGGCAAGGGTGTCCCCCTGATGGTTATGGGTAGGATGCATTGCAATATCTCCCGTTTTGTTTATCAGAAGAATATCATCATCCTCGTATACAATATCAAGATTACCCGTATCACTGGGGGGAATTTCACTGACTTCCTCCGGCATTTTTACGGTAATTATATCCCCCGTATGAAGTCTGTCAATTGTCCTGATATGCTCACCGTTACGAAGCAGACCGAGAGGGTCGTTTTTAAGCTTCGTCAGTAGTCTTGCCGATATTTTTATGTGTCCTCTGAGAAAAACAACAAGCTTTTCACCTTCAAACTCAGACGGAACCTCAAAATTCAGTTGTCTTGGCATAAAACCTCCGAAAAAAAGCAACAGGTAAAGACAAACGGTAACAATATAACATTGTACATATATTTTTCAGAGCAATCCGAAAAAAACACAAAAGCCGTACAGACTTCCTTGCACTTACCTGTCACCCTTAACTTCAATTATAATCTGATATATCTTCCCGTGTAGCTGTCAGGACAATTTGCTACCTCTTCAGGAGTACCCTCGGCTACTATTTCACCGCCGCGCCAGCCTCCTTCGGGGCCTAAATCTATTATGTGGTCGGCACACTTTATTACATCAAGATTGTGTTCTATTACGATTACGGTATTACCCGTATCAACAAGCTTCTGCAATACCTCTATAAGCTTGTGAACATCTGCGGTATGAAGACCCGTGGTGGGCTCATCAAGGATGTACATTGTCTTTCCGCTGGGTCTTCTTGAAAGCTCTGTTGCAAGCTTTACTCTCTGTGCTTCACCGCCCGAGAGCTGTGTTGCCGGCTGACCGATGCTGATATATCCGAGTCCCACATCGTAGAGAGTCTGAAGCTTTCTTCTGATTGCAGGCTGATTTTCGAAGAAGTGAAGACCTTCCTCTACTGTCATATCAAGCACCTCGCTGATATTCTTGCCCTTATATCTTACTTCAAGTGTTTCACGGTTATACCTTGCACCCTTACATACCTCACAGGGCACATAAACGTCTGCAAGAAAGTGCATTTCTATTTTGACAATACCGTCACCTGAGCAGGCTTCACAGCGGCCGCCCGAAACATTGAATGAAAATCTTCCGGGGGCATAGCCCTTGATTTTTGCATCTGTGGTTTCGGAAAAAAGCTTACGTATATCCGTGAAGGCTCCTGTATATGTGGCAGGATTGCTTCGGGGAGTTCTTCCTATGGGTGACTGATCTATATCAATAACCTTATCAAGATTTTCTATACCCTCAAAGCCGTCATTTTTACCGGGTACCTTTTTTGCACCGTTAAGCTCATTTGCAAGCTGCCTATAGAGTATTTCATTGATAAGAGAAGATTTACCCGAGCCCGATACTCCTGTCACGGCAATAAATTTGCCCAGGGGGAAGGTAACATCAATATTCTTGAGATTGTTCTGCTTGGCTCCGTGTATTGTCAGGAATTTACCGTTACCCTTTCGTCTTGAGTCGGGTATTTCAATTTTTTTCTCACCCGTAAGATATTGTCCCGTAATTGAACGGTGGCATTTTTTTATGTCGTCAAGCGTACCTGCGGCAACAATTTCACCGCCGTGGATACCTGCACCGGGACCTATATCAACAATATAGTCGGCATTTTTCATTGTATCCTCGTCGTGTTCTACAACAATAAGGGTGTTGCCCAGATCACGGAGATTCTTAAGGGTTTCGATAAGCTTTTCATTATCACGCTGATGAAGTCCGATGCTTGGCTCATCAAGAACATAAAGCACTCCCGTAAGAGCCGAGCCTATCTGTGTAGCAAGGCGGATACGCTGACTTTCTCCGCCCGACAGTGTACCTGATGAACGCGATAATGTAAGATAATCAAGTCCTACCTTTTCCAGGAATTCAAGCCTTGCACGGATTTCCTTTATAATACCGTCTGCAATTATATGATCTCTTTCGGAAAGTGAAAGATTATTAAGGAAGGCAATTTCCTCTGAAATTGACATCCGTGTGAATTCATCTATATTTATCCCGCCTACGGTTACTGCAAGTATTTCGTTTTTAAGCCTTGCACCCTTGCAGTCGGGACATTCGTGGTCGGTCATAAACAGCTCAATTTCCCATCTTGACCATTCACTGTTTGTCTCTCTGTATCGACGCTCAAGATTGTTTACGATACCTTCAAAAGCAGCCTCATACTCGGTTGAGCCTGTGTGGAAGCTTCTTTTAAGCTTTATCTTTTCATCCCCCGTACCGTAGAGAATGGCATTAACTCCCGCTTCGGGGATATCCTTTATGGGGTCATCCATTGAAAAGCCGTATCTGTCGGCAATACCTTCCATATACATACGTGCAATTGTGCCGTATTTTTCGTTTGACCAACCGCAGCCCTTTATGGCACCCTTGTTGATTGAAAGCTTTTTATCGGGGATAATAAGCTCGGGGGCAACCTTTTTGTATATGCCCAGTCCCGAGCAGGTAGCACATGCACCGAAGGGATTATTGAATGAAAAAAGCCGCGGACTCAGTTCCCCTATTCCCACGTTGTGATCGGGACAGGAGAAATTCTGAGAAAACATCATTTCTTCTCCGCCGATAACGGAAATCATAACAATTCCCTCACTGAGCTTAAGAGCAGCTTCAAGAGAATCTGCCACACGCGAAGCAATACCGTCTTTAAGTACAAGACGGTCAACAACAATTTCTATTGTATGCTTGTTTGTTTTCTGAAGCTTTATTTCCTCGGATAATTCACGGATTTCACCGTCTATTTTTGCACGGACAAAGCCTGATTTTCTTGCATCATCAAGGATTTTTACGTGCTCGCCCTTTCTTGCACGGACAACCGGAGAGAGAATCATAAACTTTGTACCGACAGGCAGCTCCATAACCTTATCGGTCATATTATCGACAGTCTGAGGTCTTATTTCCTTACCGCAGACAGGACAATGGGGAATGCCTGCACGGGCGTATAAAAGTCTCAGATAGTCATATATTTCCGTAACCGTACCTACGGTTGAACGGGGATTTTTTGAGGTTGTTTTCTGATCAATGGATATGGCGGGAGAAAGTCCCTCAATAAGCTCAACATTGGGTTTTTCCATCTGACCTAAAAACTGACGCGCATAAGAAGACAGTGACTCAACATAGCGTCTCTGCCCCTCTGCGTATATTGTATCAAATGCAAGCGTGGACTTGCCCGACCCCGAAAGTCCCGTAAAAACAACAAGCTTATCACGGGGGATTTCAAGTGATACATTCTTGAGATTGTGCTCTTTCGCACCTACAATTTTAATTTTTCTCTGCATAAAACCACCAAAGGCAGGATTTATCAGAAGACAAATCCTGCAATTATATTCTTGATTTATATGAGTAATATATCCGATGACATACTCAGCTTTGTGCCGAGTCACCTGTCATTTTTTCCTGCTTTACCTTATGGTCTATAATATGTCTTGAAGCAAGCTCCTTCTGTATATCCTCTACGGATATACCCATATTTACCATAAGTACCATTGTATGATACATAAGGTCTGCAATTTCATAGACGGTTTCCGCCTTATCATCTGCCTTACCGGCAATAATTACCTCTGTACATTCCTCACCGATTTTTTTAAGAATCTTGTCTGTACCCTTTGAGAAAAGGTAGGTTGTGTATGAGCCCTCGGGCATATCGTTTTTTCTGCCCTGAAGCAGCTCATAAAGTCCGTTAACCGTAAATTCGTGCTTGTCCTCACTCTGATATACCTCTTTTGTAAAGCACGAATCTGTTCCCGTGTGACAGGCAGGGCCGTCCTTTTCTACAACAACCACAAGAGCATCGTTGTCGCAGTCGGCTGTGATTGAAACTATGTGCTGATAGTTTCCGCTGGTCTCACCCTTGAGCCATAATTCATCCCTTGAACGGCTGTAGAAGCAGGTAAGTCCTTTTTCAAGGGAAATTTCAAGGCTTTCACGGTTCATATAAGCAAGTGTCAGAACCTTCTTGCTCCATGCATCCACAACTATTGCAGGGATAAGTCCCTTGTCGTCAAATTTAAGCTGATTTATATCAAGCATATTTATATCCTCACTTTAATATCATTGTTTTTAAGCTCTGCTTTAAGGTCGCTGATTGCAATTTCACCGAAATGGAAAACCGAAGCGGCAAGACCTGCATCAACTCTCGGAACCTTTCTGAAAAGATCAACAAAATCTTTTACACTTCCTGCACCTCCGGAAGCTATTACAGGCACGTTAACGGCATTACATACAGCCTCAAGCATCTCTATATCAAAGCCTTTTTTTACTCCGTCGGTGTCTATGGAATTAAGCACAACCTCTCCTGCACCCATATCAACACAGCGCTTTATCCATTCGATTGCTTCAAGGTCGGTCTGTTCTCTGCCGCCCTTGGAGAAAACTCTGAATACACCGTCTACTCTTTTTACGTCAGCCGAGATAACAACACACTGACTGCCGTAAAGACGGGCAGCCTCACCTATAAGCGAGGGATTTCTGATAGCTCCCGAATTTACGCTGACCTTGTCTGCACCGGATTTCAGCACTCTGTCAAAGTCTGAGACGGTATTTATACCTCCGCCTACGGTCAGAGGGATAAAAACCGTAGATGCAACCTTCTGAAGTATATCGGTAAACAGCTGTCTGCCCTCGGCTGAAGCTGTTATGTCATAAAAAACAAGCTCGTCGGCGCCGCATTCGCTATAGTATGCGGCAAGTCCCACAGGGTCGTTCACATCTGCAAGAGACTTAAAATTAACGCCCTTTACTACCCTGCCGTCCTTGACATCAAGACAGGGGATAATTCTTTTAGTAATCATAAATACTCCTTTTATCGGGCAATGCTTATGGCTTCCTTAAGGTCAATGGCCTTTATATAGTATGCCTTGCCTACGATTGCGCCGTAAAGATTCATTTTTCTCAATGCCTTTATATCATCCATACTGCTGACACCGCCCGAAGCTACGATATCAATACTGAACTCCTCGGAAAGCTCCTTATAGAGCTGACGGTTTGTGCCCTGCATTGCACCGTCCTTTGAGATGTCGGTACAGATAATTGTTTTTACTCCGATATTTTCCATATCGCTGAAAAAGTCACGGCACTGTATTTCAGACTTTTCTACCCAGCCCTTTATGGCTACGAAGCCGTCCTTAATGTCTGCGCCTACAGCAACTTTTTCTTTATATTTTTCAACGGCATTCAGAAGAAATTCACGGTCGGTTACCGCAGCCGTCCCCAGAATAACACGGGAAACACCGATGGAAAGATACTTTTCAAGTGTTTCCATAGTTCTTATGCCGCCGCCGATTTCGGCTTTGAGACCCGTTTCCTTTATTATTTTTTCCACAACATCAATATTGGGAGTTGTTCCGTCCTTAGCGCCTTCAAGGTCTACAAGATGGATAAATTCTGCACCTGCATTCTTAAAATCCTGTGCGATTTCAACGGGATTGTCGGAATATACCGTCATCTGTGAATAGTCACCCTTAAAAAGGCGGACTGCTTTTTTATCATACATATCTATGGCGGGTAAAATTATCATTTATCAAAACCTGCCTTACAGAAATTTTCAAGAATTTTAAGTCCTGCCTTACCGCTTTTTTCGGGATGGAACTGGCATCCGAAAACATTTTTGTACTCAACGGAAGCAGGAAAATCAATGTCATATTCGGAAAATGCACTGACATATTCACTGTCACACTGCGCAAAAAACGAGTGAACGAAATATACGAATTCTCCGCCCGAAAAGCCCTTATATAACAGAGAATCCTTATTGAGCCTCAGCTCGTTCCAGCCGATTTCGGGGATTTTGAGAGAGGGGTCAATTCTGCCCTCAAAGCCCACGATATTGCCGGGGATAAGCCCTAATCCCTCGTGACAGCCGAATTCGTAACTTTTTTCAAACAAAAGCTGCATACCAAGGCAAATACCGAGAAGCGGCTTGCCGTTTTTCACTTCTTCAATAACCACTTCACCGAGGCCTGTTTTCTTAAGCTTTTTTGCCGCATCCTCAAATGCGCCTACTCCGGGAAGTATTATTCTGTCTGCACTCTTTATAACATCCTTGTCCGAAGTAAATACCGCATCGGCACCTATTGCGGCAAAGGATGAGCGAAGGGAAAAGAGATTTCCCACACCGTAATCAACAATTGCTATCATAGCTGATTCCTTTCATTAAACCAACATACCCTTTGTGGAAGGAATTTCGTCTTTATATTTTTCGTCTATACTGCATGCCGAAGACATAACTCTGCCGAATGCCTTGAATATGCCCTCAATAATATGATGGCTGTTTTTTCCCGAAAGCATCTTAATATGGAGAGTAACACCAGCTTTTCTTGTAAAGCCTAAGAAAAATTCTTCCGTAAGCTCGGTATCAAAATCTCCGACCTTTGCTGTGGGCATAGGTGCATCAAACTGCAGATAGCTTCTGCCCGATACGTCAATTGCCTCTAAAATAAGCGCCTCATCCATAGGGAGTATGATATCCGCATATCTTTTGATACCCTTCATATCAGAAAGGGCCTGTGCGAAGGCAGAGCCCAGTGCAATACCGATATCTTCGGTAGTATGGTGATAATCCACCTCGGTATCACCCTTGCATTTTACACTGAGATCAAATCTGCCGTGCTTTGCAAAAAGGGTCAGCATATGGTCAAGAAAGCCGCAGCCTGTACTGATTTCACTTTTTCCGCTTCCGTCAATAAAAAGCTTCAATTCTATATCGGTTTCCGCTGTCTTTCTTATAATTTCAGCCTGTCTCATCTTTATACCTCCCCTGTTATGACTTTTAATGTATCAATAAGCACCTGCATCTGCTGTAAGGTACCTATTGTAATACGGTTATAGTCCTTTATTCTTTCACTTGTAAAATGTCTTATGAGCACACCGCGGTCTTTAAGGTCAAGGTAAATCTTTTCACCGCTTAAGGTATTATGCTTTGCGAATATGAAATTTGCCTTTGAAGGAATTACGGTAAAGCCGAGCTTTTCAAGCTCACTTACGGTGAATTCACGGTTTCCTGCAATAATTTTACAGTTATTATCATAGTATTCCTGTTCACTGAGTGCCTTTACGCCCATAAGCTGAGTAAGACGGTTGAGATTATAGGGGTTTGTGGAATACTTGATTTTTTCAAGGTCCTTTATTATCTCTTTATCTGCAAAGGCAAAGCCCAGTCTTGCGCCTGCCATTGAGCGTGACTTTGAGAAGGTCTGTACAACAAGAAGATTGTCATACTTATTTACCATATCAACAACGCTGTCTGCACCGAAGTCAACATATGCTTCATCAATAAGCACAACATTGTCGGGATTGGTTTTTATAATCTCCTCTATTTCATCTCTTGAAAGTGTCTTTCCCGTGGGGGCATTAGGGTTTGCAATAACCACCATTTTACCGCAGGAATGATATTTTTCCGGATCAATTGAAAAATCGGCTTCAAGAGGAATGATATCTGCATTTATATTATACAGGTCTGCAAATACGGGATAAAAGCCGTATGAAATATCGGGAAAGGCAGCTCCGTCTTCACGGGCAAATGCCATAAATGCAAAATTGAGAATATCATCGGAGCCGTTGGCAACGAACACGTTTTCAGGCTTCAGACTATAGCTTTTTGCAAGCTCTGCTTTTAACAGCTTGCTTTCGGGGTCTGAATAAAGACAGAGCTTTGACACCTCTTCACCGTTAACGGCTGCTATTACACCGGGTGACGGGGGGAAGGGTGATTCATTTGTATTAAGCTTCACATATTTTTTATCCTGCGGCTGCTCACCGGGAACATATTCTTTAAGTGAAGAATATAAATTACTTAAAAATTTACTCATTTTATCTCCTCAAATCTGACAGTGGCACTTTTTGCATGTGCGCCGAGTCCTTCTTTTTCCGCAAAAAATGCTATATCCTTATAAACCTCGGACAAGGCTTCCTTTGTATAGTAGGTAAACTGTGTTTTCTTTACAAAATCATCAACGGACAGAGGGCTTGAAAATCTTGCCGTTCCGCTTGTGGGCAGGGTGTGATTGGGACCTGCGAAATAATCTCCCAGTGCCTCGGGACAATATCTGCCCATAAAGATGCTTCCTGCATGCTTTATTGAATCAAGATACATAAAGGGGTCATCAAGACAAAGCTCAAGATGCTCGGGAGCAATTTCATTGGCTATTTCTATACCTGTTTCTATATCGGGAGCAACGATTATTTTACCGTTGTTATCTATTGATATTCTTGCAATTTCCTCTCTTTCAAGCAAAGGAATCTGTCTTTCAAGCTCTTCCGAAACAGCCTGAGCCAGCTCCTTTGATTCGGTTACAAGCACTGCACTTGCGTTTTTGTCATGCTCTGCCTGAGAAAGAAGGTCAGCAGCTACAAATACGGGGTCGGAGTTTTTGTCGGCAATTACAAGTATTTCACTGGGGCCTGCTATCATATCAATTGATACCATACCGTAAACCTGTCTTTTTGCCTCTGCTACAAAGGCATTGCCGGGACCTACGATTTTATCAACCTTGGGTATACTTTCAGTTCCGTATGCAAGAGCTGCAATTGCCTGTGCTCCGCCTGTCTTGAAAATACGGTCTACACCTGCAATTTTTGCCGCTGCAAGGATTACGGGATTCACACTGCCGTCAGCTGAGGGAGGTGTGCATATACATATTTCCTTTACGCCTGCAATTTTTGCGGGGATTGAATCCATAAGCACCGTTGACGGGTAAGCCGCAGTGCCGCCCGGCACATAAAGACCGGCTTTTTCTACGGGGATTATTTTCTGTCCGATTACAATACCCGTCTTATCGGTATCAACAACAAAGCTGTTTCTCTTCTGGGCGCTGTGGAATTTTACAATATTTTCCGCAGCACTTCTCAGCACTCGGATAAATTCGGGCTCTACGGTATTGAATGCTTCTTCAATTTCGTCCTCGGTTACCTCAAGGCTTGTCAGCTTTGCTTTGTCAAATTTTTCGGCATATCTGTATAATGCATCATCGCCGTTTTGCTTAACATCCTCTATGATGCTTGTTACTATATCCGAAACGTCGGCTGTAGGACAGCTTCTGTCAAAAATTTCATTTTTATCAAGCTGTGCATATTCAAGTATCTTAATCATTCTGATTCCTCACATATTCTTCCGTTGCATTTTTTATTATGTTTATTCTGTCTGCCTTGAAGCTGAAGCTTGCCTTGTTTGCAATAAGCCTTGCGCTTACGGGCACTATTGTTTCAAAGGGGACAAGTCCGTTTTCCATAAGTGTTTTACCTGTTTCGACAATATCCACAATAACATCCGAAAGTCCTAATATAGGCGCTAATTCGATTGAGCCGTTAAGGTGGATTATATCAATGTCACGGCAAAGGGATGCATAGTATTCCGATGCTATATTTGTGAATTTGGTGGCAACCTTAAGGGTCCTTGACTTATCGTCACGGAAATTTTCGGGGGCGGCAACCGCCATACGGCACACACCCATATGAAGGTCTGAAAGCTCATACACATCGGGCTTGTACTCAAGAAGAATATCCTTACCGGCAACACCTATATCGGCGGCTCCTCTTTCAACATATATGGCAACATCAGAGGGCTTTACCCAGAAATATCTTACACCCTTTTCGGGATTTTCGAAGGTAAGCTTACGGTTGTTTTCTTTTATGGAAGGACACTCAAAGCCTGCTTTTTCAAATATATCATATACCTTTTCACCAAGTCTGCCTTTGGGAAGGGCAATATTTATAAAATCCATTTTATCAGTCCTCCCATTCTATAATCTGACGGTATCTGAGGCTTTCTGGCTTCTTTGTCTGAACGCTTACCGAAATACCGTCCGCTATAAGCTTTTCTGCTGTCTCAAGGACTTTTTTCTTATCGTCACCGTCTTTTATCAGAAGCACGGTATCCACATCATATTCGCTGTCTTTTGTTTTGAACCGTTCAAAGCTGTCAAGGTATACGGCAAAGCCTACTGCACGTGCATCCTCACCGAATCTTTTCATAAGGGTGTCGTACTGACCGCCCGAAAGCACGCTTACGGGAATGCCGTTTATATAGCCCTTGAAAACAAGACCGCTGTAGTAGCCTGCCTCACTTGCAAGAGAGAAGTTTACGGTAAACCTTCCGTCTGCAGCTGCACAGGATAAGAGCTCTGTGAATTCCTTAAGATATTCAGCCGTATTTTCACTGATAACATAGGGCTTAAGAGCATTTTCAATGGTATTTATATCGCAGTAATTTATGTTGAGTACATTTATAAGCTCAGCCTGGGCTTTTGTGATTTCTCCGTTTTTGTAAAGCTCATCAGTAAGACCCGAGCTTTTGATTTTTACGGCTTCAAGCACCTTTGAAAGAGCATCCTCTTTTATACCTGCGTCTTTAACAAGTGAAGAGAGAAGTGCTGTATGGGAAAGCTCTATACTGAAATCATCATCTATCAGCTTAAGGCTTTTTATTGCAAGATACAGAACCTCGGCAATTTCGTAAGAGCCTATTTTACCTATACATTCAAGGCCTGTCTGCATAATTTCCTTGAATCTTCCGTTGGTGCCCGAAACTCTGTATACATTTTCATTATAATACATTTTCTGCACGCCTGTACGGTTACCTGCGTAGTTATTGATAATTGAAAGGGTAACGTCAGGCTTTAAGGCAAGCAGCTTGCCGTTTGTATCGGTAAAGGTTATGATTCTGTCGGAAATAAGAAAATCCTTGTTTTTTACATAAAGGTCATATTCTTCAAACTTGCTCATCTTAAACTGTGAATAACCGAAGGAGGAATAAAGCTCCCTGAGTCTGAAAACGGCAAGCTCTTCATTTTTTAGTAAATTATTATTAAGCATATTAATCCTCTTTATCAAGTCTCGAAATTACGGTTTTATAACCGCCGTCACCGTATTTTATACATTTACCCACACGGCATATGGTGGCAGTGCTTGTACCTGTATCCTTACAGATATCCGCATAGTTTTTGCCGCTGAGAAGCAGCTTTGCAACCTCAAGCCGCTGAGAAAAAGCCTCAAGCTCCTGTATTGTACAGATATCACTGAAAAAGGCCTCACATTCCTCAAGATTTTCAAGTGAAAGTATTGCCTTGTAAAAATCCTTTGCGTGAAGGTGATGGTCGTTAGTCATATAAAATCACTCGCATATCAAAAATTTTTCATCATTTTAGCATACTAAAGTGATAAAGTCAACAGCAAAGAAAATTTTATTGAATAAATATATTTAATTATTATATTATTTATGTTAATATATGTAAAGACTGAATTTATCGGAGAATTTTCTATGGACAACTTTTTTATGGCTCATATAGAAGACCTTTCACTGAGGTCTCAGGCAAAGAATATTTATACTTATTCAAACTTTCTTTCCGAGGATGAGCAGAACGAAATTATGCTGAACAAAAAAAGGCTGACGGAGTTTTCATTTTTCGGCGGTACTGAGGGCTCACAAAGAAAAATGGTTCGCTTCGGCAGTGAAGCTGAGCTTTTTTACACGGAAGACTTCCCTGTCTGCTGCATAAAGGCTGAACCGCTTAATAAAAAATTTGCCGACAGACTCTCCCACAGGGATGTTCTCGGAGCAATAATGAATCTGTCCGTTGAAAGAGAGCATATCGGCGATATTATTATAAAAGAGGATTGCTCATTTATTTTTGTAACAAAAAAAATGAGTGAATATGTAAGGGAGAATCTGAAAAAAATCAGACATACGGATGTAAAATGCTCCGTTTGTACCTTCAGTGATGACGAAAGCCTGTTCACTATTGAAGAAAAGACATTTATTTCAAGCTCACTCAGAGCTGACTGTGTCATAAGTGCCGTTTACAATCTGTCACGAAATCAGGCAAATGAAATGTTCAGATCAAAAAAGGTATTTATAAATTCAAGGCAGTGTGAAAATACCTCAAAAATACTTTCAGAAAATGACACGGTAAGTGTCAGAGGCTACGGCAAATTTATATACACGGGCAGTATTTCAAAAACAAAAAAAGACCGGTTCAGAATCTCCGTCAGCCTCTATGTTTAACCGAGCATTGTATCAAGAAGCATCATAATTATAAAGCCCGAATCAAAGCTTATAAGCGACACCACGGAATTTTTCTTGTCGGTGAAGCCTTCGGATAATTCCGACAGCACCACATAAAACATGGCACCCGCGGCAAAGCACAGAGAAAACGGCAGTATTCCGTAAACAAGGGTTGCGGCAGACAAGGTAACGATACCTGCAAAAAGCTCGGCAAGTCCTGAAAACACACCGTATAAAAATGCCCTCTGCCGGCTTTTGCCTCTCATATTCTGCGGAATTGTAATTATTGCCCCTTCAGGGATATTCTGCATAGCAATCCCCAAAGACAGTGTCAGGGCAGAGGCTATACTCACATCCTCTCTGCCGGTGAGAATTCCTGCAAACACAACGCCTACCGCCATTCCCTCGGGGATGTTATGAACGGTTACGGCAAAAAACATCATATTTCCCGATTTATTTTTTTCGGAAAACACTTTTTCTGTGATTTTGTTTATAAGTATAAAAACTATCAGTCCCGAAAAAAATCCGGCACTGCACGAAAGCATTGAAAATACCGAATGATTTTCAGCCTGTTCCACGGCAGGGCGTATAAGACTGAAAAAGGATGCGGCACACATAATACCCCCTGCAAGGCTGTCAAGCACCGTCATAAAACGCTTTGTAGGGTTGCGCTTTGTAAAAAACACAAGGGCACTTCCGATAACCGTGCCCGCAAGAGGATATAACAGACCTCTTATAACAGCAAAAATACAAATCACCTCCCGAAAATGCTCTCATTTTTATATTATCGCATAGGTGTGATTTGTTGACTCGGAAAATAAAAACAAACTGCCGGATATCATCTGAGATGTCCGGCAGTTTTCTGTTTTATTTTTCAGTTTTCATATAAAGCAATAAGCTTCTTTGCTATTTTGTAAACGTCACCGCAGCCGAGAGTAATTACAAGGTCGCCTGACTTTACATTTTCATAAAGATACTGTGCGATGGTATCAAAGGAGTCAAACCATACGCTGTCGGGAATTTTTGCAGCAAGCTGCTCTGTGTGGATATCATAGGTGTTGATTTCTCTTGAACCCATAATCTCGGTAAGAACAACCTTGTCCGCAATCTGAAGCACCTCGGCAAAATCATCAAGAAGCATATATGTTCTTGAGAATGTGAAGGGCTGGAAAACTGCCCATACCTTGTTGTATTCCATTTTCATAGCGGCTTCAAGTGTTACCTTAAGCTCTGCGGGATGGTGCGCATAGTCATCGGCAATTGTGATACCCTCATGCTCTTTAAGGATTTCAAAGCGCCTGCCGGCTCCGCCAAAGCTGCCGATTTCTTCAATTGCCTTTTTGATATCGGCTCCGCAGTAGTCTGCTGCTGCAAGGGCTGCAAGGGCATTTATGATATTATGCTCACCGGGAACATTGAGCTTTACCCTGCCGACATTTTCACCATTGTGAATAACATCAAAATGAGCAAATGCACCGCGGTGGTAAGAAATATTTTCGGGATACCAGTCATTTTTGTCGGAAATACCGAAGGTAATAAGCTTCTTTTCACCTGCCTGTGACACGGCAATAAGGGATTTTTCATCATCACCGTTATAAATTACAGCATCTCTTGCAAGAGAACAGAATTTACCGAATGCCGCAATAAGATTATCCATTGACTTGAAAAATTCAAGGTGGTCTGCATCTACATTAAGAAGAAGTGCAACCGAGGGAGAAAGATCAAGGAAGGTGTTTGCAAATTCACAGGCTTCGCAGACAATAAGGTCCTCAGTTCCTACTCTGCCGTTGGAGCCTATAAGAGGAAGCTTACCGCCAATAACAGCAGATGTATCAATTTCACACTTAAGAAGCACGTGAGTCAGCATTGATGTGGCAGTGGTCTTTCCGTGGGTTCCGCATACACCTACACAGCTGCCGAATTTTCTTGTAACTGCACCGAAAAGCTTTGAGCGTTCAAATGTGGGCACACCCGATTCACGGGCAGCAACAAGCTCGGGGTTATCGGAAAGAAGAGCCGCTGTAAATACAACCATTTCAGCATCACCGATATTTTCTGCCTTCTGCCCCAGCACCACGGGTATACCGAGGTTACGTATTCTCTGTAATGTATCGGTTTCGTTGTTATCAGAACCTGAAAGCTGATAGCCCTTTGAATGTAAAATTTCTGCAAGGGGGCACATACCTGCACCGCCGATACCGATAAAATGAATTCTTTTAACGGTATCAAGTAATTTATCTATATCGAACAATGTCGTCACCTTTTCTTTAATAAAATATCTTCTCTATATAAAAACAAACATATCTTCTCTAACTTATATATAATATTAACATTTCATTAAAATGTCAATAGACACAGCCAAATATATGCTTTGTATCGCAGATTTTTTTAGCATTTAAGAAAAACTACCCCGAAAGTATTGCCAAATCTCCGCAGTTGATACATAATAGCATTATAACGGACAAACGGAGGTAAGATATGAAATTTGATATCAACAGCTTTTCAGTTAAGCTTATATGCGAAAACGGTGTTACGGATACAGTGACAAAAACTGACACTCGCGAAAAAGAGCTTGATTTATATATAACTGCCGCAGAGGACAAGCCCGAATTTATTGAGCTTCAATGGAGCGCTCCCGTAAAGGACGATATATATATTCTCGGTGATGTGTGGGAAAGAAGCTACGGTGACCTTGAATTCAAGCGCCTTTGCGACAATGACAGATATATGCCCTGGTATTTTATTGCAACGGATAAGAAAGCTTCCTTCTGCTTCGGTGTAAAAACCGGCACAAATTCCTTTGTAAGCTTCCGTTATACAAAGGACGGTATCACTGCCCTTGTTGATGTAAGAAACGGCGGCAGCGGTGTACATCTTAACGGCAGAAAGCTTCTTGCGGCTACCTTTATATACGAAGAATATGACAGTGCGGATATACAGAATAATCTTCACGATTTCTGCAAAAAAATGTGTCCCTCTCCAAGACTTCCGAAAGAAAAAATTTACGGCGGAAACAACTGGTATTATGCCTACGGTGACAGCTGTTATGAGCAGATAATTTCAGATGCCCGTCTTCAGGCTGACCTTGCAAAAGGCATTGATAATCCTCCCTTTGAGGTTATTGATGACTGCTGGTCAGTAAATGATACCGAGGGGCCCTGGTATCCTAATGAAAAATTCAGGGATATGAAAAAATTAGCAGACGAAATAAAGGAAATGGGAGTTCGCCCCGGAATATGGCTTCGTCCGCTTCATAACAAGGATGAGGCAATTACACCTGAAATGAGAATACTCCGTGAGGACGAAAGACTGTATCTTGACCCCACACATCCCGATACACAGAAATATTTAAGAGCCGACATTGAAAGAATCAGAGAATGGGGCTATGAGCTTATCAAGCACGATTTTTCTACCGTTGACCTTTTCGGTGATTACGGAGCAAGTCTTACGGCTACAATTACCAATATCAGGGATTGGCATTTTTATGATAAAACAAAGACCAATGCAGAAATTGTCCTTGATTTTTACCGCCTTATCCGTGAAGCGGCAGGTGAAATGCTGATAATCGGCTGTAACACCGTATCGCATCTTGGTGCAGGGCTGTTTGAGCTTGCAAGAACAGGTGACGACACCAGTGCAAGAGAATGGGAAAGAACACCGAAATACGGTGTAAACACCCTTGCATTCAGAGTGGCACAGAATGAGGCATTTTATATGGTGGATGCCGACTGTGTGGGTATTCTCAACGACAAAACCCCATGGGAGAAAAACAGACAGTGGCTTCATCTTCTGTCCTACTCCAACACTCCCCTTTTCGTGTCCTGTACGGATGAAATTCCTGAAAACTGCAAAGAAGATTTAAGACAGGCTTACAGGGTATTCAATCAGGAAAAACCCCACGAATTCGAGCCGTTGGGAATCTATGAAGAAAAGGTTCCTGCAAGGTGGAAAATTGACGGAGAAATTGTTGAATATAATTGGAAATAAGTACAATATAAGTATTGACATATTTTTATACTAGTGATAAAATATTGTGGTTAAAGACTGTGACGGAATTACGGTTGTTGTGAAGCTTTCAGAGAGGCGGCGGTTGGTGTGAGCTGTCAGGGAAGCAATAACCGGTCTCACTCCTGAGTTTATTCTCTCAACGCCCTTCGGTTTATAGGAGAATACGGCTTCCGCCGTTATACGGATATAAGAGGTCAGAAATATTCTGACAAGCAGGGTGGTACCGCGGTAATTATATCGTCCCTGAGGAAGAAAAAAATTCCTCAGGGAATTTTTTTAAAGTAATAAGTAATAAGTAAGAAGTAAGAAGTAAGAGTGAAGAGTGACACGGCATAAAGCCGCAACGTGGCTTATATTTTCAAGGGCAACGCCCTTCCGACAGGCTACTTTTTCACTATTCCCTATTACTTATTACCTCAAATTAAAGTAATAAGTAAGAAGTCAGAGTGAAGAGTGACACGGCATCAAGCTGTGTACGGCTTATATTTTCAAGGGCAACGCCCTTCCGACAGGCTACTTTTTCACTATTCCCTATTACTTATTACCTCAAATTTCGGAGGTGTTTTCAATGAATTATGATTTTAAGAATACCGAGCTGAAATGGCAGCAGAAATGGGAAGACACAGGTGTTTTCCACGCTGTTGACGGCTCGGACAAGAAAAAGTTCTACGCTCTTGTAGAATTCCCCTACCCCAGCGGTGCAGGTATGCACGTAGGCCATATCAAGGCTTATTCGGGACTTGAAGTAGTGTCAAGAAAGAGAAGAATGGAAGGCTTTAACGTGCTTTTCCCCATCGGCTTTGACGCATACGGACTTCCCACAGAAAACTATGCTATAAAGACCGGTATTCATCCGAGAAAAGTAACTGATATGAATATCGAAAAGTTCTCAAGCCAGTTAAAGAGAGTCGGCTTCTCATTTGACTGGAACAGAGTTGTTGATACAACTGAAGAGGGCTATTATAAGTGGACACAGTGGATATTCCTTAAGATGTTCGAAAACGGTCTTGCTTTCAGAGATAAGACCCTTGTTAACTACTGCCCCTCTTGTAAGGTTGTACTTTCAAATGAAGACTCACAGGGCGGTAAGTGTGACATCTGCCACAGCGATATCGTTCAGAAGTCAAAGGACGTATGGTATCTTCGTATTACAGAATACGCAGATAAGCTCCTTCAGGGACTTGATACCGTTGACTATCTTCCCAATGTAAGACTTCAGCAGGAAAACTGGATCGGTAAGTCAACAGGTGCTTTCGTGAACTTTACGGTAAAGGATACAGAGGAGACACTTCGTATTTATACAACACGTCCCGACACACTTTTCGGTGTTACCTTTATGGTAATGGCTCCCGAGCATCCCTTACTTGACAAGTATCAGGACAAGATTGCAAACTTCGCAGAGGTTGAAGCTTACAGAACAGAATGTGCAAAGAAGACAGAGTTTGAAAGAACTCAGCTTGTAAAGGAAAAGACAGGCGTTAAGCTTTCAGGCTTTTCTGCAATAAATCCCGTAAACGGCAAGGAAATCCCCATTTTCATTTCTGACTACGTTATGATGGGCTACGGCACAGGCGCAATTATGGCTGTTCCCGCACACGACCAGAGAGACTGGGAATTCGCAACAAAGTTCGGTATTGATATAATTGAAGTTATCAAGGGCGGAGATATCACCAAGGAAGCATATGCAGGCGACGGTGAAATGGTTAACTCCGACTTCCTTAACGGACTTACAGATAAGAAATCATCCATTGAAAAGATGCTCGGTGTTCTTAAAGAAAAGGGCATCGGTGAAGCAGGCGTTCAGTTCAAGATGAAGGACTGGGCATTCAACCGTCAGAGATACTGGGGCGAACCCATTCCCATTGTACACTGTGAAAAGTGCGGTATGGTGGCTGTTCCCTACGAAGAGCTCCCCTTAAGACTTCCCACAGTTGAAAACTTCGAGCCCGGCACAGACGGTGAAAGCCCTCTTGCAAAGATCGAAGAATACGTTAACTGCACCTGCCCCAAGTGCGGCGGCAAGGCAAAGAGAGAGACCGACACAATGCCTCAGTGGGCAGGCTCCTCATGGTATTTCTTAAGATATATTGACCCCAAGAATGACAAGTGCTTTGCAGATAAAGACAAGCTCAGATATTGGGGACAGGTTGACTGGTACAACGGCGGTATGGAGCACGTTACCCGTCATATGATTTATTCACGCTTCTGGCACAAGTTCTTATATGACCTCGGTGAAGTACCCTTTGATGAGCCCTATGCAAAGAGAACTGCTCAGGGACTTATCTTAGGACCTGACGGAGAAAAGATGTCAAAGTCAAAGGGCAATGTTGTTGACCCCAACGATGTAGTTGACATTTACGGTGCAGACGTACTCAGAAGCTATGTTCTGTTTATGGGTGACTACGAAAAGGCTGCACCCTGGTCACAGAATTCACTCAAGGGCTGTAAAAGATTTATTGACCGTGTATGGAATCTTCAGGAAATTGTTGTTGACGGCAATGAATATTCAGCTAAGCTTGAAACATCCTTCCACAAGACCATCAAAAAGGTAAGTGAAGATATCGAAAATCTCAAGTACAACACCGCTATTGCAGCACTTATGACACTTATCAATGAGATTTACGATGCAGGTGAAATCACAAAGGCTGAGCTTAAGACCTTCATCACTCTTCTTAATCCCTTTGCTCCTCATGTTACAGAAGAAATCAACGAAATTCAGGGCTTCGGCGGAATGCTTGCAAACGGCACATGGCCTTCTTATGACGAAGCAAAGTGCGTTGATAACGAAATAGAAATTGCTGTACAGGTTAACGGCAAAATCAAGGCAAGAATTATGGTTGCCGCAGAAATTTCACAGGAAGATGCAGTAGCAGCAGCTAAAGAAAACGCAGATGTTAAAGCAGCAATTGACGGCAAGACAGTTATAAAAGAGCTCTACGTCAAGGGCAGACTTGTAAACATCGTTGTTAAATAATTAAAAAGAGACACTCTGAAAGCATTTTCAGGGTGTCTTTTTTTGTTAATTAATTATATTTTCATTAATTATCGGTTGTTTCATTATAATCATCAGTTTTCTGGCGTTTGCTCTCGTATGTTTCGTTATCAGCTTCTTCGTTTTCCTTTATGACGGCTTCAATTTTTTCTTCAAGCGTATCCTCATCAATATATGCTGACTCAAAATCAGGAAGATATATAGAGCTTTCTGAAAACTTTCCGTCATCAGTACGTCTTTCCATAAGCATTAAATCAATGGTGTAAAAATACACATCAACAGAATTCAGCAGTTGCTTTGTCTTTCTTAATATCTCTGCGGCATTTTTAACGGTTACTTCGTCACGGACAAGCAAAACTACCTTTCCTGCCTTTTTTCCGATTTCTGCCATATCATAATTCTTGTCAAGCTCAAGCTCCCTGACATAAATTACGCCGGAATTTACGGAATCATTGTTTGCTTCATAAGAAAAACAGATTTCACCAAAACCGTAATCTGTTTCATAAGGGAACACCTCATGCTCCAATACGGAAGAAACTGTCTCAAAATACTCTCTGTTTATTCTTTCTTGAGTATTACCCTTATTCAATACGGCATCCTCATAGGTAACCCTATGAATTTCCCCGAAAAATCCAAGCGTTATTCTGAAATGACTGTCCGTACTTGATTGGGATTTTACAGTTACGGTATAATCGGAATTCTTAAAAAAATACGAAACACTGTCTATTTCATAATCACTTTCGGGAAAATTTTCTTCAATATACTGCCCTGCCGAATATCTTGCAAGAAGATATGACACGGGATTTCCGCAAAAAGCATTAATAAAGAATAACACAACCGCAATCAGGCTGAAAGCAACAACGGCAGCAAGTATTCTCAATACTTTATTCTTTTTCATTTTTACCATCTCCATCATCCTTTCCGAAAGCAAAATGCAACAACCCTGAAATCAATATTCCCATAACTGCGGCAATACAGCAAATAAAAGAAAGAAGTGCAACTGTTTCAATGCCGAAAGAATTGACATCTGAAACCAATGTGTTGATAAGCAGAAAAACTCCGAACACCAAGGGCGGAACATAAAATAAAGCTTTCCAATGAAAAACAACATATGCAAGAATTCCGATAACAGGCATCAGAATAACATTTGCCAAAATATATACACCACCGTCTGTTAAGCCGCAGGAAACTCCGATGCAGATGCATGCAAGCATAATAAGCATTATACAGATTCTAAGCTTTTTTCTGAATTTCACAAACATACGGTTAATTTTCGAATCGGAGACACACACTCCCGAATAAAAGGCACCGCAACTGCCGCATCTTTTAATATGTGCTTCTACTGCATTAATGCTGTCTTGACTTGCAACACCGTCTTGAGCAAGAGGAATAAGATCTTTTATAATTTCACAGCTGAGCTCATTCATCAAAAAAAGCCCTCCTTTTTCAGTTTTTCTTTGATTTTTTCTTTTGTTCTGTGAAAAATAACACGAGCGGAATTTTCCGCTATACCGTATTTCAAAGCAATTTCATAAAATGAGTACCCTTCACTTCTCATAAGAACAATTCCCTGAGTTCTTTCATCCTCAGAATTCAGTAAAACAGTTATTTTACTATAAAGCTCCCTGATATCCGTATCTTCTTCGGGCGAACAAAAAGAACAGTCTTCAATAAATCTTGAAACAGAATCAAAGTCTTTACATAGCTTTTGCTTACGAAGATAAGAAAAGTATTTGTTTCTTGCTATCGAAAACAGCCATGTCCTCACATCTGATTCTCCACGGAATTTACCGAAAGACAAAACTACAGAAAGAAAAACCTCTGCAGCAAGCTCCTCAGAAAGGTCGGCATCACGGGACAGACAAAAAAGATATCTGTATACATCTTTATAATAATCACGAAAAAGCTGATCAAGCAATCTGTTCATTTTTTGCCTCCTTTCAATTAATTAGACGTAAAAATCCGATTTTCGTTACAAAGAAAATAATGTACTGCAAAATAATTGCAGTACATCAGAATAAATAAAAAAATATTATAAAATATACACTTTCTTTGAAAAACACACAGCTGCAATAATTATTTTATTCCTGTTTCATCGTTTTTGAAATAGCCGAATTTAATTGCGTCGGTGCCGAATTTTTTTCTGATATCATCAAGGGTATTCTCGATTTTCTCCTGCTTTTCACGGGATTTGTCGGCTGAGGCGAAAAGGTCAAGCTGTGCATATTCCTCGTCTTCATTCACAAGACCTGCCGCAGTTACGGACAACAACCTCACAGGCTGAGTCATACTCCAGTTTCCTCTGACAAGGCTCATGGCAACATCCGTGATTTCCCTCTGCAGATTAGTAGCCCTTTTTAGTGTGGTCTGCCGCTGCATTGTACGGAATTCGGTATCCTTTATACCTATCTGCACAACGGTGCACTTTTTATTATCCTTTCTCAGCCTGCAGGCAACGGAATCGGATAAAAATGCAACACCCGATTTTATGTCATCTAAGCCCAGCAGATCCCGTCTGAAGGTCATGGCATTGCCTACGGACTTTGCCTCCTGCTTTTCGTAAAATGACATAACGGGAGAAGGGTCGATGCCGTTGGCAAAATCCCACAGAGAAAGTCCTTGTTTACCAAGCAGCTGTCCTGTCTTTTCGCGGTCAGAACAGGCTAAATCACCTATGGTGTTTATTCCGTAGCTTCTGAGTTTTTCAACACTTTTTTTGCCTGCAAGAAAAAGCTCACTGATGTCGGCAGAGTGAAAAATCTCCGTCATATTTTCTCTTGTGATAATTGTTGTGGCATCAGGCTTTTTGTAGTCACTGCCGAATTTTGCAATTACCTTGCAGAAGCTGACTCCCACCGAAATTGTAATACCTATTTCACTTTTTATCCGATCTCTTATACTGTCGGCAAGCTTTTTTGCATCACCGCCGAAAAGGTGCAGGGTGTTTGTGACATCAATATAAGATTCGTCAATGCTTGCTTTTTCTACAAGGTCGGAATATTCCACATAGATATTATTGATTTTTTCACATATTTCCCTGTAAAAATCGTGATGGGTAAGGGTGCAGACAAGAGACGGGCATTTTCTTTTTGCATAAATAACAGGCTCCCCTGTCACAATACCGTATTTTTTTGCCCTCTGATTTTTTGCAAGAACAACACCGTGACGGCATTCGGGGTCACCTGTCACAGCCATGGGAACTTCCTTGAGCGAGGGGTCAAGCAGCTCCTCACAGGATGCAAAAAATGAATTACAGTCACAATGAAAAATTACTCTGTCCATACCGTCACCTGCCTTTCAGCTTATTTTAGCACAAATAACAGGCATATACAACCTGCACTTGTATACAACAAAACAAAATAAATTGTGCAGTAAGCAACAGAATTTTACTTGATATACATATATTATTAAAACAAATTCATAATTTATATCTTGCAAAAAGGGTGGTATGGTGGTATCATAATATTTGTATTATTTTATCCGTTTACAGTCGGATATACAAATTTTTTGGAGGAATATGTATGCTTAAAATCAACACTTCCTTGTGCAAGGGTTGTTCTTATTGCATCAAGTTCTGCCCCAAGAAGATTCTTGAAATGGGACACGAACGCAATAACCACGGACACTTTTTCCCTCTTATCACAGATGAAGCATCCTGTATAGCCTGTGCTATGTGTGCTACTATCTGCCCCGAGGGTGCAATTGAAATAACAAAGGAGGAAACGAACAATGGCTAAGGTGCTTATGAAAGGCTGTGAAGCTATTGCAGAGGCTGCCGTAAGAGCAGGCTGCCGTTTCTTCGCAGGTTACCCCATTACTCCCCAGAACGAAATCCCCGAGTATCTCTCATGGAGACTTCCTGAGGTCGGCGGTGTTTTCGTACAGGGTGAAAGTGAAGTTGCTTCCGTAAATATGGTTTACGGCGCAGCAGCATCAGGCTGCAGAGCTATGACAAGCTCATCAGGCCCCGGTATCAGTCTTAAGGCAGAGGGTATTTCTTACCTTGCAGGTACAGGTATCCCTGCAGTTATCGTAAATATCAGCCGCGGAGGTCCCGGACTCGGCTCAATCCAGCCTGCTCAGCAGGACTATCTCCAGGCTACAAAGGCTCTCGGACACGGCGGATTCAGAGCTATGGTATTTGCTCCTGCAACGCTTCAGGAGGCTGTTGACCTTACATACAATGCATGGGATTATGCCGAAAGAGACCGTAACCCCGTTATGATCCTTATGGACGGCTGTCTCGGTGCTATTATGGAATTAGTTGAATTCCCCGAAATGAAGGAAGCAGACCGTGCCGGCACAAAGGCATGGGACCTTAACAGAAAAGAGGGAGACGACAGAAAGGCACGTCTTCTTACTCCTTACTTCCCCGAGGCTATTCTGGAGCTCAAAAACACTTCTCAGAAGAAGATGAATGAACGCTGGGCACAGAATGATGTCAAGGTTGAAGAATTTATGGTTGAGGATGCAGAATATATTATCGTTGCTTACGGTATCTCTGCAAGAGTTTCAAAGGAAGCTATCCTTCGTCTTCGTGAGGAAGGCTACAAGGTCGGTATGATAAGACCCATCACTCTCTATCCCTTCCCCAAGGAAAGCTTCAACAAGCTTAACTATGATCAGGTAAAGGGCTTTATTGATGTAGAGCTTGCTATTCCCGCTCAGATGCACGATGATATTGCTCTTGAGGTAAAGGACCGTGCTCCCATATATGAATACTGCCGTTCAGGCGGACTTCTCTTTGATGATGACGGTGTATATACCGCTGTCAGAAAAATTCTTGACGGAGGTGCAAAATAATGGCTGAATATAAAAGACCCGAATCACTGAAGAAAACTCCCAGCGGCTTTTGTCCCGGCTGTATGCATTCTCTTGCTACAAAGCTTATTGCCGAGGTTATCGGTGAAATGAATCAGGTTGAAAACTGCGTTCATATCGTACCCGTAGGCTGTTCTACACTTAACCTGGCTTACTGGCAGGGTGACGTGCTTGGCGCTGCACACGGCAGAGCTCCCGCTGTTGCTACAGGCTTCAAGAGATCCAATCCCGACAGACTTGTGTTTGCTTATCAGGGTGACGGTGACCTTGCTGCTATCGGTCTTGCAGAAATTATGGGCGCTGCCAACAGAGGCGAAAACTTCACAGTAATTTTCTTCAACAACCAGACATACGGTATGACAGGCGGTCAGATGGCTCCCACTACTCTTATCGGTCAGAAAACTACTACCACAAGAATGGGCCGTGACCCCGAAACAACAGGCTATCCCATGAAGATGTGCGAGCTTATCTCCACACTTGAGGCTCCTGCTTTTGTTGCCCGTTATGCACTTAATACTCCCAAGGGCTGCAGAGATGCTAAGAAGGCAATCAGAAAGGCATTTGACATTCAGATGGCAGGTAAGGGCTTTACATTTATCGAGCTTCTCGGTAACTGTCCCACAAACTGGGGTCTTTCTCCCTTACAGACACTTGAATATATGGAAACCAACACCATTCCTTATTTCGTGCCCGGTGTTTATAAAGATAAATATAAGGATGAGGTGAAGTAATATGAAAAAATCATTGGTTGTATCAGGTTCAGGCGGACAGGGTGTTATGAGCGCAGGTATCATGATTGCACAGACAGCTGTTTCTGCAGATAAATATGCTACCTTCCTTCCCGAATACGGTCCCGAACAGCGCGGCGGCAGTGCTAAGTGTACTGTTGTTGTTAATGATGAAGAAATCATCTCCCCTCTTATGGCTAAGTGTGATACACTTATCACTATGAATGAACAGTCTTACAAGAAGTTCAATGCTTCTCTTAAGGCAGGCGGTATTCTTATTGCAAATACAAGCCGTGTTCTTTCAGAAATCACAAGAGAAGATATTACTGTTGTTAAGGTTCCTGCAGATGATCTTGCAGTAGAGCTCGGCAACATCAAGTGTGCTAACATTATACTTATCGGTGCTCTTATCGGTGCCGAGGCAGGTATTATCACAGAAGAAGCAATGCTCAGCTCTCTCGAAGCAAAGTTCGGCTCAAAGAAAAAGGAAGTTCTTGAGCTTAACAAGGTTGCTCTCCAGAAGGGTATCGAGTACGGCAAAAATGCACTTGCATAAAATAAAGCTGAAGACCGTTGTTTCAATGCAACGGTCTTTATGATTACGGGGGAAGCTATGTACACAATAAGACCATATGAGGAAAAGGACAAAAACAGACTGAGGCTTATCTGCCGTGAAACCACGGATGAGAGCAACAAAACAAGTGAAAATAAGCTAAGAAGCATCACACTTATTTTTAATGACTATTTTACAGAAAATGAGCCTCATAATATTTTTGTTGCAGTTAATGAGCAGGACGAAGCCATGGGCTATGTTATTTGCTCAACAAACCTGAGAAAATTCAGAAAAAAGATGCTGACCACCTATGCTTTAAGGGTGCTTAAAACCTATCCCCTTTCACTGCCTCTGCATCTTGCATCTGTCATTGCCGTTTTTATCACAAAAAAAAGATACCGTGTGCATCTGCACATTGATATTATGCCCGAGGCTCAGAGACAAGGACTCGGAACAAAGCTTATCAACGAGCTTTGCACCCATCTTAAAAAGCAGGACATCAGAAATGTAAGCGTTCTGACAATTGATAAAAAGTCAATGGGATATAAGTTTTATTGCAGATACGGCTTTCGGATTGTGGGAAAAATCCCCGGCGGCAGATACACTATGACTTATGATATTGATTGAGGAATTATGGAAATAAAAGCAATTCTTATTGATATAGATAATACGCTGCTTGATTTTGACAAAAGTGCAAATAAGGCATCATATAATACGGCAGAAAAATACGGCATAACCCTACCCGACAATTACAATGAGATTTTTCACAGGGTCAATGACGAATTATGGACATCTCTGCAGTGCGGCGATATTGAAAAACCCGATATATATAAAATGCGTTTTCGTAAAATTTTCGACATTCTCGGAATTGACGCTGACTCTGACAGCTTCGAAGAGGATTTCAGAAAAGAAATGCGTGAAATTGCAGAGCTTGTAGAGGGTGCTGAGGAAATTCTTAAGTACCTTTCTGCAAAATATCCTGTTTACACCGCAAGCAACGCCTCCCGTTTTCAGCAGGAGGTAAGGCTGAAAAAATCGGGGCTGTGGCAGTACCTGTCAGGTATGTTCACAAGCGAAGAAATCGGTTTTCAGAAGCCTGCAAAAGAATTTTTCACATTCTGCCACAAACAGCTTTCTCCTTTGTCCGAATCTGAAATTATTATGATAGGCGACAGCATATCTGCCGACATCACAGGCGCAAAGAATTACGGCATAAATACAATATGGTTCAACTTCAAGGGTGAAACCATTGATAACTACGGCTTTACTGATTATTATGTAAACAGCTTATATGAAATAAAAGATATACTTTAACAAACAAAGAGCGTACTGTTCACCTGTTTTAAGTGGTGATCAGTGCGCTCTTTTAAGTTAATTTCAGAGTTATTCTGTTACGGGAACAAGAGTGATTGTTATTTTTGCATCTCTTACATCGCTAAGATGAACAGTGAGCTTTCTTATATCCTTGTATTCATCGTCATACTCGTATGCGCCCGAAAGCTTTTCGGCATTCATTACGGTAAATATGCCGTCGGTTTCGAGGGTTGCTTTCACCTGCTTACCGTTTTTTGTAAGTGTGGCGGTTTTGCCGTCTTCTGAGATGCTGATATCTGCCTTTGTGTGCATAAACCAGTAAATCTCACTATAACCGTCACAAAGTATTTCGTCACTGATGCGAAGGGATGTACGGTTGTCATAAAGCTCAAAGCGTCTTGTGACCATTCTCACCTTTTGCATAGCATAGGCATCTGTAAGATTGAGAAGTGTCTCGGCACCGTCTGAGGTTTCACTGAACGAGAAAACCTCTGCCCTGCCGAGAGCATACTGATCCTCAGGGGATGCATCGGGATTTATAACAAGGGTATTCTGTCCCTCTGCCCTCTTGCAGTAATTTTTCCATCTGCCGCCGAAGGGCAGCCCCATAAAGTACCCGGGGGCATCATATGCACCGGGGCCAAGCTCCTCTGCCCAGCGTTCACCGAGAGCATCAAAGACAAATGTACCTGCATCAAGGTCACCGTGGTTTATGTAGTTATATCCGCCCTTTATTGCGGCAAAGGTTGCACCAGGGTCATTGTATGCACTTCGCATTACAACGATATCCTGACCCATATCAGACTTAAGATGCATTGCAAGGGGAACTTCTGAAAAATCTGCATTATCCCCTGCCATATCCGAGTCGTACCATAAAAGCGAAAGGGCATCCTCTTTACCGCTGCCGTTTCTTTCGGTGTTTTCAGAAAGGTCAGGAGTGAATGTATCGGGCATATCGTTTTTCTGATAAAGGGAAAGAAGGGGGTTGTCAAATTCGCTTGCATACCAATGAAGCACAGGTGAATAGCACATTCTGTCCTTATTGTCACCGAAGTTGAACATACCTGCCGTGCCTGTAATATACACGGGGAAGGAGCCCAGCTGTCTTACACCGTCAATTTCGGACATACCGAAATCCGTTCCGAACAGGTTACGGGAGGTGGCAATAAAATATACAATGGAATTCATACCCGACTGACAGTAACCCGGTCCCTCTGCATACACTCCGTCGGGAGTGAAGCTGCTGAAGGCTATGGGCATTCCCTTATGACACATATTAAGAAATTCTGCTGCCTTGTAGCTGTCCTTTGCGTAAAATGTCATAGCGGCGATTCCTATACCGCTGTAGCATATACTGTTCCAGTTATTTTTTGACCAGGTAAACCAGTTTTTGAGATAATTTTTTGAAAGCGCAGGAGTAATGGCATATTCCCAGGTTGTATCTCTGAGAAGCACCCTTTCATCCTCTGTAAGGTAATCATAAAACCAGTCATAGAAGATTGAAACAGCAAGAGCCATTTCTGCCGTAGCAAGAAAATGCGACGGACACCAATCCTCATAAGAGCATACATTGAGAATTTCTTCCTTTGCACGCGCTGCATATTTTTCTTCACCTGTCACATTATAGGCAAAGCCGAGAATTATGACCCTGTTTATACATTCACGGGAAATAGGGAGAATACTGTCCTCTTCATCAAGAACATATTCCATAACCGGGAAATTCTTTTTATTAAGAAGCGCCTCGGCATTTGCAAGGGCGCTTTCATAAAGCTTTTTTGAATATTCATCGGAAAAACCGTTTTCTGCCTGCATTTTAACTTTGTCGAATGCTGATTTATCCGCAAGTATAAAGGGATGCACATCCTCAAGCTTATTAAGCTCGGTATTCATATCCCGTGTGCTGATGGCTGCGTGATTGATATCAAGTGTGATATAATCAAGCCCTACCTTTACCATATCGGGGATAATATTAATCTGAGGGATAAATATGCTGAGAAAGTATGTAAACGCAATAACTATTGACAATATCAGAGAGATAATTCTGAATTTTGCGGCTCTCTGTATTCTTTTATCGTTTTCTATATCCTTCATAATATCAGAAATACTCCGCTTCATCCTTAGGAGAAGCTTCACCGGTTACTTCACGTATAATATCTTTATAAACAGAGGGCTTTCTTGTTGTTATGTTGTCAGCACCGTATGACAGTACCTTTTTCATATCGAATCTGTTATTGACTGTCCACAATGAAACCTGCAAGCCGTTTTCGTGGAATATATTAACAAGCTCAGGGGATGCACCTGTAAAGCGCATATTAATGCCCACAGCTCCCGCTTCTCTGACCTTTTCAACAAGCTCATTTATGTATTCAGTGCTTCTTGAACGAAGAAGATCAACATCTACATTAAGATAATACATAACATCGGGAGTTGAATTTATGACAGCTTCCACATCCTGTTCTCTTATACCTGTATAGAACATACGGTCAAGAAGATTATGCTTTTTTGCACATTCAACCACCTGCTTTAAGTCGAGTGTGTTTTTAACATCCACATTGATTTTAAGAGTCGGGAATTGTTCAAGATGTGCGAATGCTTCATCAAGGGTCACTTCCCCGCCCATGGGCTCATTGTGAGAAAGTACAGCAACACCGTCTTTATTGAAGTTAAGGTCAAATTCAATAACATCTGCGCCTGATACATAGCCTACGGTAATAGCAGCAAGGGAATTATCCTTTGTACCCTCACAGCCTGTGTGTGCAGTAAGTGTAAAATTTTCGGGAAGTCCGTTTTTATCCTTTCCTATCACGGCAGCTGCAACAGCCGCAACGGCAGTAACAGCCCCCACTCCGAAAAGAAGCTTATTTCTCAATTTCATATTATCACCCTTTTATTTATTATATATATTTTATACCAAAATTACTGTAAACGGTCAATATAATTATAATTAAATTCTTTTTCAGCAACAGGGTTTATTGAGCATTTCTTCAATCCATTCTTTCCGTGCAAGGGTGTCTATCCACTTTTCGGGAATCCCCTTATCTCCGCCTATGCCGTAGTATATACCTGCAAGTCCTCCGGCAATTGCAGCAACGGTATCTGTATCCTCACCGAGGGCAGCAGCACTGATAACACAATCAGAAAAGCTGTCGGTATTGACAAAGCACCACACAGCGGCTTCAAATGAATCTATTACATAGCCTGAGCTTCTTATCTGTTCTCTCGGATAACCCTTCAAATGAGGGATTTTTGCACACTCATCAACACAGAAGCTGAGCTTACTGCAGGCATCCTCCTTTGACATTCCTGCCATAAGATTCTCTGCTATCTGAATATAAAGTCTGCAGGACATAAGTGAAATCCCGTGAGCGTGTGTAAGAGAGGATAAATCATTGATATCATCTTCCGTATGCTCCACAAATGCAACAGGAAGTATTCTCATAAGAGAGCCGTTGCCGTTATCCCTTATTCCCCTGCCACCGCAAAGAGTTGCAGAATATCCGCTTTTATATTTTTCTATAGCATTACGGGTAGTATTACCGATGTCAAAGCATACACCGTGAGGGCAGTATTTATTTTCATAGAACCACTGACAGAAGCGATTCATAATATCATCAAAATCAAGCTTTTCACATTCAATCATACTATCAAGAGTTGCAAATACCATAGAGCTGTCATCAGACCAGGTACCTGCAGGCTGATTATGTGAGCCGTAACCAATCATTCCCTCAACCGTATATGTATCACGGGCTTTGAATTCATAGGGTACACCTAACGCATCTGCAACAACAAGCCCGAGTATGGCACTTTTTAAGTATTCTGTATTAATAAACTTCACAAAACCACTCCAAGAAAATATCTTTATTTTGTTATAGCAAAAATATACAGAAAGGTCAAGCAAAAAACAAAGCTCCGTTCGGGTCAGGAACGAAGCTTCGGGTTTAGTTATATAGGAATGGGTATTCTGTTAAGGTTATGCTGAGGGATTTTACGAGGGATTTAAGGGCGGGGAGAATTTCTTCGTTGAAATCAAGATACCATTCTACGGTATCTTTTATGTATCTTATTCTGAATGCCTCGTCCGCTTCTGTGGCACAAAGGCAGTTGTGAAGGCGGTCTGCACCTTTTACTGCAAAGGCTATGGGATTACCTTTAATCCTTTTTATATACTCAGCCTGAGAATAGCCTTTTTCTTTGGTGACGAGCCTTACTGCCTCAAGCACATCCTCTGTGCAGAACTGCAGAAGCTCTTCTTCAGCAGCATCCGTATCCTCAAGCAGATCGTGAAAGAGAGCCGCTATGAGATATGGCTCAGAATACCCTTTATTATAAAGAAGCTCTGCTACTGCAACGGGGTGAGTTATGTACTCAAGTCCGCCTTTTCTGAATTGTCCCTTATGCTTACAGGATGCAAACTCAAGCGCCCTGTAATAATTATCCGAAAATCCCATTACGCTACCTTAATCCTTGAATTCGTTTTCTGCAATAGCAGCCATTTCTTCAGCTGATGCGCCCTGTACAAGCTCAGCCTTCCGGCGTCTTCTTTCATAAAGCTCTGTGTACATCTGATTACGCTTTTCAGCAGAAAGAGGATAGAAGAACTTGGGAATAATACCGAGAGAAGAAGAAATAATCGGAATACCTGTACCGAGAGCAAAAATCCACCACTTTGTAGCATCTGTCTGAGTACCGATATCCTTACCCTGGATATAACCGATTCTCTTCATAACCATACTGTTGATACTGCCCATAACAGCCTGCTGGAGCTTCTGGATAATGGACATTGTAACACCTGTCATAGCTTCTGAACGGTAGCCGTTTTTCCATTCGCAGTAGTCCATGGTTTCGTTATTGATTTCGGCAGGGATAACTCGTCTTAAGCCGTATACGCACATTTCGAATATTTCTTCAAGTCCCATAAGAGGAAGAATAATGTGCTTTTTCTGGAAGTTGTTATTGATTGAGCCGATACCGAAAACAAGCATCCACAGCATATCTGTCCATGCATCCTCAAATATCCAGAGAGCCTTTGTTGAGAAGCGCTTTCTGAGAGGCTTAACAAAGCTGTAGCTGATGAATTTTACGGGGAATGCAGGAATACCTACAATTGTCTTCCATGTGATTGAGCCGATAACGTCTATGTAGAAGTTTGTTCTGCTCTGACCTATAGAGAAGCCGCTTAAGAAGGACGACAGCAACGAAATCATCATAGGCTTGTTATTGATAATAGATTTTATGCTGTGCTTTAATTTCGGCTTGGAGATAGTCTGTGCAACACGTTCTTTTGAAGTGTAGAAGAAGTAAACTGCAAGACCTGCAGATACAAGTGCACAGGCTGAACCGAAGGTTGTGAAAAGCACGGGAAGCTTAATATTGATTTTCTTGCTGATTACAAGGTCATAAATAATACCGAATACCTGCTTGGGTATATCTTCGAAAATATGAGTAACCACATTAGCAAGAGCAATAAGCCGCGACCTTTCCATAGGTGACGGGGTTATGGTAGACAAAAAGCCTGTTTTTGCAATTGCCGAGAAGGTACCTACTGTTTCGGTAATTATTGACATTGCAAAATACATTATAAGCTTGGGAACATAATTATCGGGAGTATCGGGGAAGATAAAGGGAATGAACCAATACCATAAGCCGAGAATGGTAAGGGGAAATTCACCTAAAAGAAGATAGGGTCTGAACTTACCCCAACGTGTTCTTGTTTTTTCAACAATTGAGCCGATAAAGGTATCGTTGATTGTGTCCCACACTGTTGCAAAAATATTCTGAAAGGCAAGGAAGTCAAAGTCAATTTTTACAACGTCATAAATATATCGATCCTTGAAATCGTTGATATTAAGGCTGTATGATGCATCGTTAAGAACATATGCAATTGTTTCCTTTTTGCTTACAAACCGTCTTTCAGAAAATTCATTTACTGTAATGTCAAACGCAGTTTCCTGTTTTGGCATATAAACACCACCTGTTATTATTTTACTTCTTTAAGATGAATTGCATAGCTTTCACCGTCTCCGACAGGGAGATAGTACATTGAAAGACCTGCCTTCATCAGCAATGCACCCGAATAAACCTCATTATTATGATCACACACATAATACTTGTTTTCATCGAGTCCCTTGAGCTTAATAAAGAAGTTTCTTGCTTCCTTGAAGAACTTAACTACAACGGTAAGCATCGCCTCGGACTTATCCTCGGAAACAAATTCCCAGGCAACCTTATACGGATCATCCCATGGGTTAATAAGTCTGTATAAATCACCGTAGTGAATAAGATCATAATATTTGTGATAATCGGCAATCTGAGTCTTGATTTCTGCTCTTGCTTCTTCACTTATCTTTGCAGGGTCAAGCTCATAACCGAAGGAGCCCCACATTGCAACATTTCTCTTGGTTTCGTAGCCTGAACGGTGTGAAGCGGAAACGTGTGCGCCCTGAACGGATGCAGGATAGCAGAGAGATGAACCGAACTGAATATCAACTCTTGAGAGGGCATCTGTATTGTCAGAGCACCATATCTGAGGTGAATAGTACATCATACCGGGATCATATCTTCCGCCGCCGCCTGAGCAGTTTTCGAGAAGAAGGTGGGGATATGCGGTAAGAAGTCTGTCCATCAGCTCATATGTACCGAGAATGAAACGGTGGAAAAATTCCTTCTGTCTTTCGGGGGGAAGAATTGCAGAGCCTGCTTCCGTAATATTACGGTTGAAGTCCCACTTTACATAGTCAATATCGTTATTTGCAAGAACCTCGCTCATTTTGTTAAAGAGATAGTCTCTTACATCCTGACGGGTCATATCAATAACATACTGATGTCTGCCCACACTGCTTTCACGGTTGGGAACGTGAATGTGCCAATCGGGATGTGCACGGAAAAGGTCCGAATCGGGGGAAATCATTTCGGGCTCATACCAGATACCGAACTTAAGACCGAGTCCCTTGATTCTTGAAACAAGACTGCCGATACCGCCTCTGAGCTTATCCTCGTTAACCTCCCAGTCACCGAGAGCACAGGTATCATCGTTACGCTTTCCGAACCAGCCGTCGTCCATAACAAGCATTTCTATGCCTGTTTCCTTTGCCCACTTTGCAATATTGAAAAGCTTATCATCATCAAAGTCAAAATATGTGCCTTCCCAGTTGTTTATAAGAAGAGGACGCTTTGCCTTTTTCCAGGGGCCTCTTACGAGATTGTTGTTATAAAGTCTGTGGAAGGTACGGCTCATACCGCCGAGACCCTCTGAGGAATATACAAGCACTGCCTCGGGAGAATAGAATTCTTCACCGGGAGCAAGTGTCCAGCCGAAGTCTGAAGGATCGATACCCATCATAACTCTTGAAGAATTATTGAAGTCAACCTCAATTTCGCAAAGGTGGTTACATGAATATACAAGGTTGAAGCCGTAAGCATCACCGTAATCCTCTGTAGCACCGTGACGAAGAAGAGCCATAAAGGGATTCTGCTGAGCAGAAGAAGAGCCTCTTCTTGAGCCTATTCCCTGTCTGCCGTGAGCAAGAGGACGCTTTTCAAAGTTTCTTTCGTTATTGTGTCTGCCGTAGAGAGTTATAAGATCAAAATCCTTGCCGTTCATATCAAGATTGAAGCTCATAACCTTTTCTATGGTAAAGGGCTTATCGGAAGCATTCTTTATAATAACGCTTCTTGTAAGCGCTGAGTATTTTTCAAATACGGTATAAATAAGAATTGCCTCGGCACCTGTCACGCAGTCTCTTGTGGTGATTTCAAGAGTTTCACACTCCCCTTCTTCATTTTCATAAAGTGCGGGAAGACCCTTGAGGGCAGGCTTGCCCTTATAGATTTTATGAGAAACATATCTCATATCGGTTGAAGCATTACCGTCTGCATTTCTTATCTGTAAGGAAGAAATTCTCATATCGCCGCAGCCGTTGCAGCCGATTTCGAGAGGATAAACATCAGCGGAAAATACCCAGTCATCCATATGGGGATTGGAAGCCGAGAAGGATGCAAACATTCTGCGGTTGGGGAAATCCGTAAGATTATAATCAGGAATCTTTGCACCGTAATAGAGATGCACAAGATAGTTTTCCTGATAAATTTCAAAGATATAGCTGGAATCAAGAGTATCAAGCTTAAATATCTTTTTTTCACTGTCAAAGAAAATAGACATAAAATCTGCCTCCGTAGATGTATATACGAAAAATGCCGTCATCGCCTGTGAGTACATATAACGTACCCTACCCGGGATGACGGCTTTTTTACGGGAAATTAAGCGTTAGCTTCCTTTTCCTTCTGCTTAGCTATAGTAGAAGGTCTTTCATTATAGGGAAGAAGGAATTCGGAAACGTCTTTATATTTAACCTGAATGTTCTTTTTCTTATAAACAACGTTTACTGCAATAATTGCAACATAAAGAACAAGCACTGCTATATATGCAAGAGGATTTACACTGCCTGTGAAGATACCGGGAAGAGCTGCCTCAAGATTGCCAATCATAAGATTGAAGCAAACAAATGAAACTGTTGCAAGCACGATACCGATTGAAGGGAATGTAATATTTCTTACAATACCCTTTTTACCGCATGAAAGGGTAAGAAGGAAGAATGCTACAAGAGTGAGCACAACCATAAGTACAAGGCATACAAGTGAAACTGCCCACATTATCATACCTGAGCCTACAAGGCCGGAGCCGAGAGAACCGAGAATAAGATCAAAATCAAAACCGTTATCAATAATACTTGTAATAATAGATACAAGGTTTACGCCTGATGTCTTTGTACCGTAAGGTAAAACATACTCTACTTTGCCCATAGGAAGCAGTGTTGCCACAATAGGAAGAAGACCGAGTACAATACGTACTATTGAAAGAGGATGTCCGATAAGAGAGAACTTGAGTCTGTCAAACTTGGGCTGACTCTTTGCGTGCTGATATTCAGCCTTGTCTGCTTCTTCACGGAGTCTGTCTTCAATACCGTAGTACATAACATTAACTCCGCACTTAGGACATTCGGGTCTCCAGTCTGTTAATTTAAGCTTATAATTACATTTAGGACAAAAATCTGCCATAATACCACCTGACCTGACATAATTATTTTACATATTTTACTGACTTATTGTATCATAAAACTACATACAATACAAGCAAAAAATAAACTTTGTATAATCTGTAAATTATTCCAGCATAGTTTTGTCGATATTGACATTATAAGGCTCACTGAGAGCAAGAATCTGCTCTGATGTAATAAACTGCTTCTTACCGCCGCAGGACATAACCTTGATAAGAATTTCAGCTGCCTTTTCGATTGTATCCATAAGACCAAAGGCTACGTCAAAATCCTCACCTGAGCAGAAAATACCGTGATGTGACCAGATAACAGCATCAAACTGCTTTATCTTTTCGCCTGTTGCAACAGCAATATCTGAGCTGCCGCATACCATCCAGGGTACAACACCGATACCTGCAGGGAAAACGATGGGACATTCTGTTATCATTTCCCAGATTTCACGGGTGAATACCTTATCTTCAAGGGGAAGAAGGAAGGTAAGAGCAATGATATTTGCAGGATGCGCGTGCATAATTACACGATGAAGTCCGTTTGTCTTTTCCTTTTTGATGGAGTGGTTAAGAAGGTGTGTGGGGAATTCACTTGTGGGTACTCCCCCTTCGTTGAGCCCCCATACGATTTTATAGTTTTCACCCTTTTCATCTATTCTTACGATACAGATGTTGTTTTCGGGCTCATTCTTTACATTCATATAAAACTTTCCGCTGCCTGTAACGGTAAAGTATTCGTTTGCAAGATTTTCTACTGTGATACCGATAGGCTTCCATTCGCTTTTATCTGCAAGTAAATGGCTGATAGCAGCTACTTCTTCGTCCTTCATTCTGTAGGACATATTTCCGCCGTTTCTTTCATTCCAGCCCTTAAGCCATGACTGATTGCAGGTATCGACAAATTTTGCAACCGCCTTGAGTTCTGTTACCTTATCCATTTCTTGTTATTTCCTTTCACTAAGAACTTTTTCTTCATATTCTTTAACATCTGCATACCAGCCTTCTCTTAAAGGCACATTGTTTCGTCTGCAGAATTCATCCCACACAATACCTACGGGATATGATTTTACTTCTTCACTGAGAACAAACATTTCGGTAAAATTGCCGCTGTTCTGACATTCGGAGAGCTTTTTATGAGGAGTAAGCATTGCACCCATAAGTGCCTTCTGCATATTTCTCATACCCATAACCCATGCCGCAATACGGTTAATGCTTGCATCGAAATAGTCAAGTCCGATAATAACCTTATCGAAGCCTGCAATTACAATTTCCTTTGCTATATCCTTAAGCTCGTCTGTGTAGCCTGTTACGTGGTCGGAGTCCCAGCGGATACCCCTTGTTACATGAAGAGCAACCTTGTCGGAGAAAAGAAGCATTGAGGGAATTTTGTCGGCAACGCTTTCTGTAGGATGATAGTGGCCGTTATCAAGAAGACACAGGCAACCTCTTGTTGCCGCATAATTCATATAAAATTCGTGTGAGCCTACTGTATAGGATTCAACACCGATACCGAAAACCTTGGATTCAACACTGTCAACAAGGTATTTTTTGTCATACTTTACACTTAAAATCTCATCAAGTGAGCTGAGAAGTCTTGCACGGGGGCTTGTTCTGTCTGCAGGACTTTCCTTATAGCCGTCGGGAATCCATATATTGTTAAGACAGGGAGTACCCAGCTTTTCACCGATATATGCACCGATTTTTCTTATTGCCTTGCAGTGGTCTATCCAGAAGCGTCTTACATTTTCATCGGGATGAGAGAGAGTAAGACCGTCTGCAGCAAGCTCGTGAGAGAAAAGAGTGGGATTGATATCAATACCGAGATTTCTTTCCTTTGCAAACTCTATCCACTTGTCAAAGTGCTTCGGCTCAAGCTTATCTCTTTCAACAATACCGTCTGAATAGTCGGCATATATTGCGTGAAGATTGATACGGTGAATTCCGGGAATAAGGGAAAGTGCCTTATCAATATCTGCCATAAGCTCTTCCATATTACGTGCCTTGCCGGGATAGTTGCCTGTTGCCTGAATACCGCCCGTAAGCTCTCCTGAGGATTCGAATCCGCCTACGTCGTCACCCTGCCAGCAATGCATTGAAATGCTCACCTTTGAAAGCTTTTCAATAACTTCTTCCGTATCTATGCCTATGCCGGCATAGATTTTTTTTGCTTCTTCATATAAACAGGACATATTCACACCTCTTATTTTTTGAGTTCGATAGCTTTCTTTGCCTTTGCTGCAATATTCTGAGCGTTGAGACCGAAGATTTCAAGAAGCTCAAGTGCGGGACCTGACTTTCCGAATACATCTTCAACACCGACTCTTGTTACGGGCACGGGGCAGTTTTCTGCAACCACCTCTGCTACGGCTGAGCCGAGACCGCCTATAACATTGTGCTCTTCTGCAGTAACGATACAGCCTGTCTTCTTAGCTGCGTCAATGATTATATCCTTGTCGATGGGCTTGATTGTAGCCATATTGATGAGGGCAGCTGAAATGCCTTCATTCTTAAGAAGCTCTACAGCCTGTATAGCTCTTTCTACCATAAGGCCTGTTGCGATAATTGTGACATCGGTGCCTTCGTTGAGATATACACCCTTACCGATTTCGAACTTGTAGTTTTCGTCAAATACTCTCGGTACAGCAAGTCTGCCGAAGCGCATATAAACGGGACCGTCAAGCTCTGCAGCTGCAAGAACTGCAAGGCGTGTTTCAACATCGTCTGCAGGATTGATGATTGTCATACCGGGAATTGTTCTCATAAGAGCAATATCCTCACAGCACTGATGGCTTGCACCGTCTTCACCTACAGAGATACCTGCGTGTGTTGCACCGATTTTTACATTTATATGAGGATAACCGATTGTGTTTCTGATCTGTTCAAAGGCTCTGCCTGCTGCAAACATTGCAAAGGAGCTTGCAAATACAGTGTAGCCTGAAGCTGCAAGACCTGCAGCGATGCCCATCATATTTCCTTCTGCGATACCGCAGTCATAGAATTTTTCGGGAAATGCCTTTTTGAACATACCTGTCTTTGTAGCTGCAGCAAGGTCAGCATCAAGAACTATGAGTTTATCATTTTTTTCGCCAAGCTCACAAAGAGCCTTTCCGTAAGCGTCTCTTGTAGCGGTTTTGATTACATCAGCCATTTTATTATCCTCCCTTAGTTAAGCTCTGCTATAGCAGCATCAAGCTCTGCCATAGCTGCAGCGTACTGGTCTGCATTGGGTGCACTGCCGTGCCATGAAACCTGATTTTCCATAAAGGAAACACCCTTGCCCTTTACGGTCTTCATGATAATTGCCGTGGGCTTATCAGTGCAAGCCTTTGCCTTTTCGATTGCTTCTTCAATCTGATCGAAGCAGTGTCCGCAGATTTCGATTACATTGAAGCCGAAGGCAGCAAACTTTTCGGGAATGGGATAAGGAGAGTTAACCTCTTCAACGGTACCGTCAATCTGAAGGTCATTGTTGTCTACGATAACAGTAAGGCTGCTGAGCTTCTTTGCTGCAGCAAACATACAAGCTTCCCATACCTGACCCTCTTCGATTTCACCGTCACCGAGAATAGCATAAACATTGTAAGGATTGACTTCGATCTTTGAAGCAAGTGCAAAGCCACAGGCTGCGGAAATACCCTGACCAAGTGAGCCTGTGCTCATATCAACACCGGGAACATAGTTCATATTGGGGTGACCCTGAAGGTATGAGTCGGATTTTCTGAGAGTTTTAAGGTCTTCTACAGGGAAAAATCCTCTTTCTGCAAGCACCGAATAAAGTGCGGGAGCTGCGTGGCCCTTTGAAAGAACAAGTCTGTCTCTGCCTTCCCACTTGGGGTTAGCTGTATCAATTTTCATTTCCTTGAAATAAAGATATGTAAGGATATCCGCGATTGAAAGTGAGCCGCCGGGATGTCCGCTTTTTGCGTTGAATGTGCCTTCAATGATACCTTTTCTTACATTGAGAGCTTTGAGTTTCAGCTGTTTCTTATCTGCCATTTCCATTTGTAAAGCACTCCTTTTATCTGTTGATTTTTTTAAGTACATCTGTAAAATATTCGGGCAAAGGTGCCGAAAATTCCATATATCCGCCTGTTACGGGATGTATGAATCCTATAACGGCTGCATGAAGGCATTGGCCCTCAAGACCTAATTTATCTGCAGGCGCACCGTAAACGCTGTCACCTGCTACGGGATGTCCGAGATATGAGCAGTGAACTCTTATCTGATGAGTCCTTCCCGTTTCGAGAGTAAATGAACAGAAATCATATCCGGGATAGCGTTCAAGCACCTTGTAGTGAGTGACGGCTTCACGGGGATTAAGTCCGTTTACTGTCTGTTTTTTTCTGTCATTACGGCTTCTGCCTAAAGGAGCATTTATTGTTCCCTCCTGCGACGGCATTTTACCCGTAACAACTGCACGGTATTCACGTCTGAAGCTGTGCTCCTTTATCTGAGCCGCCAGATGTGCGTGCGCGGTATCGGTTTTTGCTACTATCAGAAGACCGCTTGTATCCTTGTCTATACGGTGGACAATGCCCGGCCTTATAACTCCGTTTATTGAAGAAAGTCTTCCCTTACAGTGATAAAGCAGCGCATTGACAAGCGTACCGTCGGGATTGCCCGGGGCAGGATGCACAACCATCCCCTTCGGCTTATTGACAACAAGAAGACTGTCATCCTCATAAACTATCTCTACGGGAATATTCTGTGCCACAGCCTTAAGCTCCTCGGGCTCGGGAATGGTGAATTCTATCACATCTCCGGTCTTTGGCTTTGCACTTTTTGTAACTGCCTTACCGTTAAGTGTTATAAGTCCCTGCTCTGTCATTTTCTGTACCGTGCTTCTGGAAAGCTCCGGAACGGCTTCCGATATTATTTTATCAAGCCTTTCTCCGCTTTTTTCGGGAGAAACGGTTATTACGGTTTCATTCACTTTCTTTTTCCTCTGAAAGCTTCTTCAATTTTTCCTTTTTTGATTCCTGCACCATTTCGTATATAAGATATCCCATAAGAGCGAATGCACCGCAGGTTATAAGACAGTCCGCAAAATTATATACGGGGAAATCCACAAAAAGTGTCTTTATGTAATCCACAACAAAGCCTTTTGTGATTCTGTCAATCATATTTGCGGCTCCGCCTGCAAGAATCACGGGAATAAGGATATCATAAGCCAAAGGCCTTTTTTTAGGAAGGGCAAGATATATAAGGGCGGCGACTATAAGTATTCCCGTAAATACCGAGAGCAGCTGCGGATTTCCGTCAAACATACTCCATGCCATCCCCGTATTTCTTACATAAGTCCATCCTAAAATTCCTTCGATGAACTTAACATCCTCGTGAAGGGCAATGTTATCGATAACAATCTGCTTTATATACAGGTCAATTCCGATAAGCACTGCCATTCCGATATATTGTAAAGCCAGGGTTATTAATTTTTTTCGGGTAAACTTTTTCAAATTACTTCCTCCGGCATATTATCAGCTGTTACGCTTTTTGTTCTTTTTCTTGGCTTTTCTGCCCATCTTTTTCTGTGAAGCAGCCTTATCATCAAGTGCGCTTTCGTCAAAGCTGAAAGAGTCAACATTTCCGTCTTCGGAGCTGAGAACATCTACCTGCTCATCCTTGTTTTCTTCGGAATTATTGCCTTCGGGGACTATACCTCTGATAGATGCGATCTTATTTGCTATATCAAGAGAAATTGCATCAAAATCGGAGTCGGAAACAGGCTCATAGTGTATGTAGCTTTCCTCATCGGATGAATCAGCTTCGGTTTCAAAGCCGTTATCAAAATCATCAAATGAATCGTCATCATTGAGGAATGAAAGGATGTCTGAAGTTTTTTCTTCGGGAGCTTCCTCGGCTTCGGGAGCTTCTTCAACCTCGGGAGCTTCTTCAACCTCGGGAGCTTCTTCAACCTCGGGAGCTTCTTCAGCTGCGGGAGCTTCTTCAGCTGCGGGAGCTTCTTCAGCTGCGGGAGCTTCTTCAGCTGCGGGAGCTTCTTCAGCTGCGGGAGTTTCTTCAGCTGCGGGAGCTTCTTCAGCTGCGGGAGCTTCTTCAGCTTCAATAATCTCTTCTGCAACAGGTTCTTCTGTAACAGGATTCATTGAAGCATCGATATCTGCCTGAAGAGATTCAATTTCATCGTTTGATGAAGATATAAACTCATAAGCGGAAAGATTGAGCTCCTCGGCAGTATATTCGGGAATTGTAAAAGCTTCGGGCTCTTCGGTTTTTTCTTCCTTTACATCCTCAAAAATGCTGAATTCTTCATCATCCTCGGGAACATAGAGAATACTTGTATCGGCAAAATCTGTAAAATCCTCATTTTCATTAAGGAAGTCTTCGATTGCAAATGAGAAGGGATCCGAAACAGCCTCGGCAACATCAACAGCTTCTGCGGCTGCTTCATCTGTTACTGCTTCTCCCTGAACATTTTCGGCAGAAGCGTCTTCACAGACTGTTTCTTCGTCAGGTGTCTCGGGTGCTACGGTTCTATGAATATCGATACCGTAGGATGCAAGAAGATTGATTTCTTCGATGCCCTTGAGAAGGGGGCCGAACTGTTCTTCAAGATTTTTATTAAAATCAACTTCGTTTGTGTTTATATCGGGAATTTCGGAAAGTGCTTCCTTTTGTGCATTAAGAAGCTCTTCATTAGTCTTCATCTGACTTTCGAGACAGCCTTTTAATACCTCTGAATTCTTAAGGATAACACTGTAGTTTGCTTCCATCTTTGAAATAAGGTCAAGAAGCTTTTCTTTGAGCTCTGCAGAAATGACTGTCATTGTTTCACATTCAATTCTTGCATCGCCTACCATCTGAGCAGCCTTTGTTCTTGCCTCATTCATCATTTCTTCGGCATTGGAGTCGGCTGCATTGACCTGAGCTAAGCACTTATTACGGGTTTCGTTAAGAATACGCTGTGAAGTAATATTTGCATCGGAAATCAGCTGCTGTGCCTTATCCCTTGCAATTTCAAGAAGCTGCTGAGCCTCAAGTCTTGATTCACTCTGAATCTTTTCACTGTTTTCCACAGCCTCATTTATAAGAGCCTCAGCACGGGTCTTTGCACCTGTTACGGTGTCGCTTGCTTCATTTTTAAGAGCAGTAATCTCTTCATCAGCCTTTGCCTTTGCCTGTTCAAGATACATAAATGAATTCTGGCTTGTGATTCTGCCAAGCTCCTCAGCCTTTGCCTTTGCTTCAGCAAGCATCTGCTCACTGAGAGCCTTTGCATCATTTATGATTTTTTCTGATACACTCTTTGCGTTATCAAGAGAGGATTTTGCATTTTCAAAGTATTCCTTTGCCTTTTCCTCAGTCTGAGTCTTAAACACATCGGAATCTGCCTTTGTGGTATTGATAAGCTCTTCGGAATACTTTTCGGCAGCCGATGAAAGCTCTGCAGCTTCTGTCTTTGCGTCAGCTATAATAGCCTGTGCCTGCGCTTTTGCTTCATCTATAATCTTCTGAGCCTCATCCCCTGCATCTGCAAGGATAGACTTTGACTCTGAAAGATTTTTATCTGTCTGAACAGAAATATTCACACATTCATTTTTTGCACCGCTGATAATCTCTTCAGCCTGCTCAGAGGCATCAGACATAATGGCATCTGCCTTGAGCTTTGCCGAATTCATTGCTTCATCGGCATCCTCATTTGCTTTGTCAACAATTGCCTTTGCCTGAATCTTTGCATCATCAAGCATAGACTTTATGAGATTCTGTGCCTCGGTTGTAATTGCTGATGCAGCGGTTTCTCCGCCCGAAACAATTACATCGGCCTTTTTCTGTGCTTCTTCAATAATTGCGGCAGCTCTTGTGTCACAGTCTGAAAGAAGCTCATTGACACTCTTTTCTACCTCATATGATACCGATGCGGCTGAGTCTCTTGCAGCAGTGAGATATCCGTCCGCCATAACCTTTGCAGACTGGATAATGCTTGTATATTCAACCTCTGCGGCTGCAGTGATTTTGTCTGCCTTGAGCTTTGCATCATCAATGATACCTTCACCGTTTTTTACAATATCTTCAACAGAACGGTTTGCATCAACAATAATAGCATCAGCCTGTGCCTGTGCTGTCTGAATTATGATATCGGCACTTTTCTGAGCATTGAGAAGTACATCACGAAGAACATTTTCATCACGTCTGTACTCATCGAGCTTTGCGGCAAGAACACTTATCTTTCTGATAAGATTGCCGTTTTCCTCAAAAATCTGCTCATAGTCCTTTACAATAACACCGAAAAGCTTGTTAACCTCCTCGGTAGAATAACAACCGTTTTCAAGTTCGGTAAGTTCAGTTTGTTTGAGCTGTGCGGGGGTAAGCATAATAATCGCTTCCTTTCCTTATTTGTCTGTGTTCACCAAAACGGTTGTCTGATTATACAAAGAACATTCCGTTGCTTTCAAGTTCATCCAGAAGATCGCCCATAACATCTACATTGTAGGGAGTTATGATATAGGTGTTGTTTGCTATTTTCTTGAGCTTACCGCCGTTTGCATAGGCTACACCGCTTAAGAAGCACAGAAGCTTTCCTGCTTCTTCCTTTGCGGTAGCTTCAAGATTAAGAACAACTGTTCTTTTGTCAAGAAGCTCGTCGGCAATACCTGTTGCTTCATCAAAGTGCTCGGGCTTTTTGAGTACTACCTGAAGCTTTGCTGTTGTATGAATATCCACTACCTTTGTGCCGTGTGAAGAAGGCATTGATGGAGGGGTTACTCTTCTTTCACCTGTAAGAATACCGGGTGTGCGGTGTGAATCCTGTGAAGGTGCGGGATCATATTCTATATCATCCGCATCCACATCATCAAAGTATCCGTCGTCAATATTAAGTAATTTCTTGAATGTATCTCCGATTCCCATAATTAATAATCCTTTCTTATTATAAACAATATTATATACATTAATATACTCTCTTGCCGAAGAGGGCGCTGCCCACACGTACAAGGGTGGATCCTTCCTCTATTGCCTGAGCAAAGTCGCCTGACATTCCCATGGACAATACGGATAAATCACATTTATCTTTAAGAGTAACCTTTAAGTCCTCGTAAAGTCTTCTTGTTTTTTCAAAATATTTTTTAGTCTCTGCTTCGCTTTCGCAGATAGGGGGCACACACATAAGTCCTTTTATATTTATACCCTGCATTTCAGATATCCCGAGTGCGGTTTCCGTCAGCAGATTTTCGGGAAGTCCCGTCTTTGAGTCCTCATCGCCGATATTAACCTCAATAAGTATATCAATACTCTTTTCGTGAATACCTGCCTGCCTTGAAATCTCTGCAGCAAGAGACAGACTGTCAACAGACTGTATCATAGACACGGTATCAATTATTTTCCTTACCTTGTTGCTTTGCAGATGCCCTATTATGTGCATCTCAGGTAAAGGGGTGCTGAGAAATTCAATTTTTGATAAAAGCTCCTGCACCTTGTTTTCACCTATAAGATCAACTCCGAATGTGAGCATCTCGTTTATATAGGCAGGCTTTACCGTTTTGGTAACAGCCATAAGCCTGACCTCACTGCGCTCACGGTTGCTTTTTATACAGGCTTCATTTATTTTCTCTTCTATCCTCAGATAATTATCTTTCAGAAAAGACATATCTTCATCAGTTGAGAAGCTTTGAGTCATAAAGATCCGTCCCTTCTAAAATTATTTCATCATAAAGCTCAAGATGATTGCTGAATGCGTTGTCTGTGTTTTCGGCAAGGCAAAGATTTTCATCGGAATAAATTATATTTACCGATCTGAACTCAGCCACATTGCCCACCTTTATATACACACCCTTTACTCCGTCAACGGTTCTCAGAGCCTGTCGGTCAACAACAAGTCCCGTATATGCGTCAACCTTGATTTTTATGGATGCATATCTCAGGGATGCAATATCCTCATTCATAACATTGCTTTTAAGAACAAGGGTCACTCCTTCACCCGACTCGGGCTGATTGACGGCAACCACCTTCATCTTAAGCTCATCCACTGATGAGTTTGCAAAGGTAACACGGACAGTGTCACCCGATACTATTCCGCCAAGCTCATTTACGGTTGTGTTACAGATAAGATACCAGTTGAAGTCCGTAACAATCTTACCCATATTTCCCGTTGAAACTGCGGGAGGCTGTTCTATGGCAGCCTTTACCTGGTCATAGGTGATGTCTTTTATATTTTTGTAATCAATCGCATTTTCATAGCCGTCGCAGGTATCTATATAGTAGCCTGACTGCGAGGCATATACCGTCGATGATGGTATTGCAGAGCTTTTGAGTGAATCATATTCGGCCTGCAGCTGAGACAATATGCCCGATACATCAACCTCTGCGCCTGTTGCTATCTGCTTTTTGGTAATAACCTCTCTTAAGTTTCTTGAAAGTCCGTGAACTGATTCAAGCTCATTTTTATCTATTGCGCAAGTAAGTGAGAACAACGAATCGTTTACCGTGTTTTTATAAAAATCGATATCCGTCTGCATTGTGGATTTTACGGCACCTGCTATGGATTCGTAATAATCTATCTCGGTTTTGAGCTTCTCCAGTCTTGCTGCGTTTTCGGCAAGGGTCTCACTTGAATAAATATCAACAACACTGTCACCTATGGCAACCTTACTGCCGTTGCTTACGGCAGGGACTACCGTACCTGCGGCATTGTCGGAAATTGCAACCTCCTGTCTTACAACAAGAGCAGATGTGTCAATGGTGTTATATACGGTACGCATTACAACCGTCTGAGTTTTGATATCGCTTGTATGCCCCTTGAATACAAACATGGGATATACGATTATAAACAGGATAATCATAAACACAAGAGCGAGCAGTGCGGTTTTGAGTGCGGGAGATTTAATCTCTATATCAATATTTGTCCTTACCCGGAATTTTTTCAATATTCATCGCTCCTTTCAAATAATCCTGTATTTTCTATTACTGCGGCTGCCGCATTGACGGCATCCGTAAAGCTGTCGAATTTATCACAGTATATATAATTGATATTTTTATTACGTCTGAACCAGGTCATCTGTCGTTTTGCATAATGCCTTGTGGCTTTTTTAAGGTTGTCCGACGCCTCGTCAAGGCTTATTTCACCGAGAAGAAAAGGGACAATCTCCTTGTGGCCTATTGCCTGTGATGAGGTATCCTTTTTGTCAAGAGAAAAATATTCCTCTGCTTCACCGACAAGTCCTTTTTCTATCATAATATCAACCCGTCGGTTTATTCTGTCATAAAGCACCTCGCGGTCTTCGTAAGCGGGACTTATATAAACGCTTTCGTAGGGTGAGGGCTTCATACGGGAGCGCCGTCTTAATTCCGAAGGCTTTTCGCCTGTAAGAATCCATGTTTCGAGAGCTCTTATTATTCTGCCCTCGTTGTTGATATGTAAGCTGTCTGCGGTTTCGGGGTCGGCTGACTTAAGCTCGTTATAAAGTACCTCTATACCCTCTGAAGCACGTCTTTGTTCAAGCTGTGCGCGTATTTCCGAATTGTCGGGTTCCTCTGAAAATTCTATATTTTCCAGAAACGAGTCTATATAAAGTCCCGTACCGCCGCATATAATAATGTTTTTATTACGGGAAAGAATATCCTTTACGGCATTTGCCGCATCCTCTTTGTATCTTGCCACACTGTATTTTTCATCGGGAGGCAGAAAATCAATAAGGTGATGCTTTATCCCCTGCATCTCTTCGGCAGAAGGCTTGGCTGAAGCTATATCCATACCCTTATATATCTGCATTGAGTCCGCAGAAATTACTTCTGCATCAAATATCTTTGCAAGCTCAACCGCCATGGCTGTTTTGCCTGATGCAGTAGCACCCACAACGGCTATTACGGGGATTTTATCTGTCTTAATGTTTTTCATTATACTCTTCCGAACTGTTTTTCTATTTCGTGTTTTGTCAATTCATACATAACGGGTCTGCCGTGGGGACAATAGCGGATTGTGGGGTCGGAAAGAAGATTTTTTACAAAAACCTCAATTTCCTTTTCCTTCATTTCATCCCCTGCCTTTACTGCGGCACGGCAGGCTGCCGAATGATAAAGCCAGTCAAGCTTTTCAGGAACAGGCTTCATATTGCCTCTTGCAAGCTCCCCTGCCATTTCGGCAATAAGAGAAGCAACATCCTCTTTTGACAAAGCAAGCGGACAGTCACGGACAATTACCGTGCCTGAGCCGAAGTCCTCTACCGTGAAGCCGCCTTCTGCGAAAATCTCAAGATTTTCGGTAACGGCTGCATATTCTCTGCCCGAAAGAGTAACGGATACGGGAAACATCAGCATCTGCGAATCTTTGCTGAAGCCCTTTTCCTTAAGACGGTTGAATATCATTCTTTCGTGGGCAGCGTGTTTGTCTATAATAAGAAGCTTACCCCCAGTTTCAACAAGTATGTAGGTCTTGAAAATCTCACCTGCGATACGAAAAGGGGGAAGTTCGGGAACATTGATTTCCTTTTCTTCTGCTTCTGCTTCGGTATTATCATACTTATTTTCAGGCACCTGTGAAGGTGCGGTATGTACGGGAAAATCGTGTGCGTCAGAATCATCGGTCAAAGCACTGTCTTCAGCGTGCATATCTGACAATCGCTCTGTTTTTTCGGCGTTCAGGCGTTTTCTTTGCTCTTCAAGAAGCTGTCTGTTGCTTTCTTCCGCCTGCTGCTTTGAAATAATATTTCTGAATACACCCGAATTATCATGAAAAGCTGTGGATGAAGCACTGTAAGAGCCGGGAAAAGATGTTTCCTTTTCTGTCTCCTTTATTTCTTCTCTTGTGACAACCACATTTTTTACCGTACCGTTTTCCCTTACGGGATAAACATCGGTAACAGTTGATTTTACGGTTACGGTCTCTTTGTTACCGGTGGGGAAATTAAGCTGAGTGGCAGCGGGCACGGCTTTTTTAAGCACATCGCTGCTTCTGTCTTTAAGCACAACCCCGGGATTTTTGGTATCTCCGAGATTGAGCGCCGCCTTTGCGGCATAATATATGGCTTCAAAAACCGCAGAATCCTCTGAAAATCTGATTTCGGTTTTTGCAGGATGTACATTCACATCGGTTTTGCGCGGGTCAATTTCGATGAACAAAAAGCATACGGGAAATTTTCCCACCATAATACGGTTTTTATATGCTTCGTCAAGGGCAGCAGCCGCAACAGGGATACGCACATATCTTCCGTTTACAAAGCAGTACTGCATATTTCTGTTAGGTCTGTTGCTTAAGGGCTTTGAAATATAGCCTTTTATTTTTATAAACTTATATTCATATTCACATTCTATAAGGGATTCACTGATGTCTTTTCCGAAAACGGAATATACACAGTCCTTGAGACTGCCGTTGCCGGGAGTAGACAGCATCTGCTTGCCGTCCTTTATAAAGATAAACTTTACATCCGGGTGAGATATGGCTGTCTTGGCAACAACATCGGAAACATAAGTGCCCTCCGTGGAGTCCTTTTTAAGAAATTTCATTCTTGCAGGTGTGTTAAAAAACAGATCGCGTATTATTATGGTTGTACCTGCAGGACAGCCTGCCTCGTCAAAACTCTTTTCTTCACCGCCTTCAATTTCAAAGGCAGTGCCCGTTTCGGCATCCTTTGTCTTTGTAAGCATTGAAAGCCTTGAAACAGCGGCAACCGAGGGAAGCGCCTCACCTCTGAAGCCGAGAGTAAATATGGATTCGAGGGATTCGGCTGTTGTGATTTTACTTGTTGCGTGGCTTATAAAGGCGGTTTTTACATCCTCACGGTCTATACCGCAGCCGTTATCGGTAACACGGATATACTTAACACCGCCGCCTCTTATTTCAACGGTAACCGATGTTGCACCTGCATCAAGGGAATTTTCTATAAGCTCCTTTACAACCGACGACGGACGCTCTACAACTTCGCCTGCTGCTATAAGCTCTGCCACCGATTTCGGGAGAACATTTATTTTGGGCATTTTTCCGCCGCCTTTCGTAAGAATTTTTTACAAAAGAAAATTTACACAATTCTCTTTTTTATATCATAAAGCTTCTGCAGTGCCTCTATGGGGGTAAGGGTATTCACATCAAGGTTTCTGATTTCGTCAATCAGCTCATTGTTAACCCCTGAAAACAATCCCATCTGCATACTGTCATTATCATCCTTTACCTGTACCCTGCCTTTGGGGGCAGCAACCTCCTCACCTGCTTCAAGGTCCTTGAGAATCACCCTTGCACGGCTGACAACACTTGAAGGAATGCCCGAAAGCTTTGCAACCTCAATACCGTAGCTGCCGTCTGCAGGTCCTTTTACGATACGGCGCAAAAATGTGATATCATCACCGCGCTTTTTGACGGAGGTATTATAATTTTTAACACCGGGCAAGAGTCCCTCAAGACAGGTAAGCTCGTGATAATGTGTGGCAAACAGGGTCTTTGCTCCCAGCTTCTTTTTGTCACACACATATTCAAGCACTGCCCTTGCAATACTCATACCGTCATAGGTGGATGTACCTCTGCCGATTTCGTCAAGGATAATAAGGCTTTTTGATGTAGCATTTGAAAGGATTCCCGAAACCTCATTCATCTCGGTCATAAAGGTTGACTGACCGCCTACAAGGTCATCGGATGCACCCACACGGGTGAATATATTATCAACTATACCTATATGAGCCGACGAAGCAGGTACAAATGAGCCTGTCTGCGCCATAAGAACAATTATTGCGGTCTGACGCATATATGTGGACTTACCTGCCATATTGGGGCCTGTTATGAGTGCCGCAACATTATCGGAGCTGTCGAGATAGGTATCATTGGGTACAAAGGGCACACCGTCAAGGAATTTTTCAACAACGGGATGTCTGCCGTCCTTAATATCAATTATGTCACCCATATCAACCTCGGGACGAACATAATTGTTCTGCTGTGCAGCCTTTGCAAGCGAACACAGAACATCAAGCCTTGCAACTGCCGAAGCGGTTGTACGGAGTCTGTTCTGATTGTCTGCGATTTTCTGACGCACTTCAAAGAAAAGCTCTGTTTCAAGCTTTATCACTCTGTCCTGTGCACCGAGCACCTTTGATTCAAGATCCTTAAGCTCAGGAGTGATAAATCTTTCACAGTTGGTAAGCGTCTGTTTTCTTATGTAATTTGCAGGTACAAGATCCTTGAAGGAATTAAGCACCTCTATATAATAACCGAATACACGGTTATAACCGATTCTGAGCTTTTTGATACCCGTAAGTGCCTGCTCACGCTGTTCAATTGAGGCAATAAACTCCTTACCTCCGTTAACAATTGAGCAAAGCTCATCCAGCTCAGGGTTGTATTCTCTTCTGATCATTCCGCCTTCCCTGACGGAGAAGGGGGGCTCATCAACAATCGCCGCCTCGATAAGCTCTCTTAAATCGCTCAGCGTATCAAGGTCGTTATAAATATCCCTGAGCATTCCCGAGCTTGCATTTTTCAGCATATTTTTTATATCGGGAAGCACACCTGCGGCAACGCTGAGACTTCTTAATTCCCTTGCATTGGCAGTGCCGAAAACCACTCTTGTGGTGATTCGTTCAAGGTCGTTTATAACACTTATGACAGATGTGATTTCTTCGCGCAGCTGAGGGAGATCATAAAGCTCTTCAACAGCATTCTGTCTGTAAATAATCCCCTGAAGATTTACAAGAGGCTGTTCAACCCATGAACGAAGCATTCTTTTGCCCATGGCGGTCTTTGTCTTATCAAGCACCCACAGCAGAGAGCCTTTTTTGTCACGTCGTCTTTCGGTCTCGGTAAGCTCAAGATTACGTCTTGCAACCGCACCGAGATTCATATATCTGTCATTGTTGTAAAATCTGAGAGCTGTTATATTGCCGAGGGAATTTTTCTGTGTCCTGTAAAGATAAGACAGAAGATTTCCCAGAGCAATCACAACACCCGGAATATCGCCAAGAGAAAGCTCATCAATGCTTTTTCCGAAGTGCTTTGTAACAATCTCTTCATTTGTCTGATAATCACATTCAGCCTCGGTAAGCATATTGAGAAGCATTCCCGAATTGCTTGCAATAAAATTGCTGAGATATCTGTCGGCGCTTACTTCCTTGTTGGAGATAAGCTCTGAGGGGCTGAATCTTGCAAGGGCATTTACCGTCTCCTCGCTGACGTGATCACCCGATGCACGGCACACGGTAAGCTCACCTGTGGAGATATCACAGAACGCAAGTCCCGCTTCACCCTCAAGATATACCGCAGCAAGATAGTTATTTCTGTCCTCGGGAAGCATATTGCTTTCCGTAACAGTACCGGGGGTGACGATTCTGATAACATCACGTGTAACTATCCCCTTTGCCGCGGCAGGGTCCTCGGTCTGCTCGCATACGGCAACCTTATACCCCTTTGCAACAAGGCGTGCTATGTAATTTTCAGCTGCGTGGAAAGGAATGCCGCACATGGGGGCTCTCTCCTCCTGACCGCAGTCACGCCCCGTAAGAACAAGCTCAAGCTCTCTTGAGGCAGTTACCGCATCATCAAAAAACATCTCATAGAAGTCTCCGAGACGGTAAAAAAGTATCGCATCCTTGTATGACTCTTTGATAGAGAAATACTGCTGCATCATTGGGGTGAATTCAGCCATTATCAATAACTTCCTTAGTAATCAGTGTTTTTTGTTTTATCAGCCGCAGCCGCCGCAGGATGCGCAGTTGCCGCCGCAAGCCTCTTCTTCCGAAGACTTAGGCTCACAGGTTTCGGGATCGTCACCGTTTACACAAAGAGTGAGAAGCTGAATAACATAGTTCATCATTTCGTCCACGTTGCCCTTTGCTTCTTCGTAGTTTCTCATATTTTCGTTAAGCATGATCTGACCGTAGATTTCTCTGAATTCGCTGTCCATACCTTCAATCTTCTTCTGATCGGGCTCTTCCTTTGCTGCCTCATTCTGATATGAAAGCTGAATAAGATTGAGCTTGCCGATAAGACCGTTGAGCTCAATATCCTCTTCGTTTGCCTTCTGAGCCTTCTGGAAAGCGATATATCTTTCATCAAGCTGAATAGCTTTTCCTAATTCTCTTGCAGCTGTAATTACGTCCATTTTTTGTTTCTCCGTTTCGTTTGTGATTTTTTATACCAACTCACCTGAAAGAATCCAGTTGAGTGCATTTGTGACCTTTACTTTTACATATGTTCCGATAAGAGAGGGATCGCCCTCAAAATCTATATTTATGCTGCCGTCGGTTCTGCCCGTAAGCCTGCCGTCGTCCTCCTTGGTAAAGCCTTCAACAAGCACCTCATAGGTTTGTCCGAGCATTGAAGCGCATCTTTCGGAGGCAATTTTTTCCTGAACCTTAAGAAGCTCAGAGAACCAACGGGATTTTTCCTTATAGGGTATGGGGTCATCCATATTTTCCGCCTTTGTACCTCTTCGCGGGGAGAATATGAAGGTAAAAAGCGATGTGAATTTTACTTCTTCGAGAAGCGAAACCGTATCAAGGAATTCTTCATAGGTTTCTCCGGGAAAGCCTACTATTATATCACTTGTAAGTGAGATATCGGGCATAAGCTCCTTGGCATAATTTATAAGCTCAAGGTACTGACGTCTGTCGTAATGCCTGTTCATCTCTTTTAATATACGGTCATTTCCCGACTGAAAAGGAAGGTGAAGATGTCTTGCAACCTTTTTGCACTCTGCCATAGTTTCAAGCAGCTCTTTTGTGCAGTCCTTGGGATGTGAAGTCATAAAACGGATTTTGAAATCTCCGGGCAGCTCGTTTATCATTCTGAGAAGCTGCGGGAAATTAACTCCGTAGGGGGAATTTTTTCCGTAGGAATTCACATTCTGACCGAGAAGCGTTATTTCCTTTGCACCCATAGCAATAAGCTCCTTTGCCTCTGCTATTACCGCTTCGGGACTGCGGCTTCTCTCTCTGCCTCTTACATAAGGAACAACACAATAGCTGCAGAAATTGTTACAGCCGTACATTATGGGGAGCCAGGTCTTGAAATCCCTGTCACGGTAAACGGGTACATTCTCCGCAATCTCACCCGAGGTTTCATCTGTCATAAAAACTCTTTTGCCGTTACGAAGCACCTTATACAGAAGCTCGGGAAGACGGTGGATAACAAATGTACCGAAAACAAGATTTACATAAGGGTAGCTTCTTTTTATTCTTTCGGAAACATGAGGCTGCTGCATCATACATCCGCAAAGGGCAATTATCATATCACGGTTGCGGTTTTTGGTGGGTTTGAGTGCACCGACATTTCCGAAAACCCTGTCTTCGGCGTGCTCACGCACTGCACAGGTATTGAAAAGAACAAAATCTGCCTCTTCCCTGTCTTCGGTGAAGACATAACCCATTTCGTAAAGCCTGCCCTTGATTCTTTCGGAATCGGAAACATTTCCCTGACAGCCGTATGTGTGCACATATGCCTTCGGCTGTCTGTCACGGTACTTAGCCTGCAGAATGGCTTTTACCTTAAGCGTATATTCGTTTTGTAAAGAAATTTCCTGAAGGGAAATCTCTGAGGGATTCTTAATTTCGGGGATCAATATTAAAATACCTCCGTAACAGCCGTGCGTTTTTTGTCTGCCGAAAAAAAATGCCGCACAAACGCCATTATTAAAAATATTTTCAGTCTATTATATATAATATAACAAAAAAAGTAAAGACTAAAAATCAAATTATTCAAAAAATATTTTCCATTGCAGGTGCTTCCCCGTTTACCGTAACCGTCAGAAATGCTTTCAGCTCAGTTAAAAGGGCATATATTTTTTCACTGTCCGCACCTTCTGAAGCTGATTCAAGCTCAAGAAAATACCTTCCGATGACATCCGCATCAGAGTGCTTGAGAATGATACCGAACAATCCCGAATGTCTGTCCCACATCGTAAGCAGCTCAAGGACTTCATCGGAAAATGCCTTACTATCAAGAATTTTTTCCGTCACATTGTCCGCCGCGGATATGATTTTTGCCGAGGTATTTTTTATATACAGATAAGAACCGACGGCAAGAGACAGTGACAGAATTATAAGGCATAAGGCGGCAATTATTCTTTTAGCCATTCACCTCATCCTTTCTGACAACAAAGGTATTTCCTTTTTTATCAAGGGTCATAAGAAAAATATTCTCTACCGGTATTTTTATGTCCTTCAGAGCATTTCTGATTTCGGCATCGGAAAACTGAGACTCGGCAAAGCTCCCGCGTATGAGTCTTCCGTCCGCAACTATTGCCACGGGCAGTGCGGACGAGGGCTTTTTCAGCTTTATGTCATCGGCACAAATGGGCTGTTTTCCGCTTTTGAGCATAACACTGAGACTTCCGTCAGTTTCCGCCACGGCATATTCCACATCCGATATGTCAAAAACATCCTTCTGCCTTAAGGCTTCAAGAAGGTCATCAAGAGTAAATCTCAGTTGCCTCATCTTATTGCGGTCAATTGTGCCGTTTTTTATAAGAAGCACCGAATTTCCCTGAAGGATGTTGCGAAGCCTTATGCTTTTAAGGCTCAGTGCCGACATAATAATCTCAAACCCGACGAGCACGGCTATGGCAACAAGGGTGTTGAGCATGGGAATATCATTGTCCTGCATAGGAGTAGCTGCCATTTCAGACAAAAGTATGGTAACAACCAGCTCAGCAGGCTGAAGCTGTCCTATCTGTCTTTTTCCCATAAGCCTTAAGGCGGCAACAATAAAAACAAAGAGAATAATTGAGCGAATAAACGCAGTCAGCAAATAAAACACCACCGTTCTGAGGTCTCATTTAGTATATCTCGTTTTTTTCGGGAAATACCAAACTCTGAAAGGATTGATAGCTGTATGAAATTTTCAGGTGATGTAAAGAGGGATGCGGCAGCGGTACGTGAAAAATTCGGACCCAGTGTTGATATTATTATGAGAGAAATGACCTGCTCGGGACGAAAAGTCTTTGCATTTATGCTTGACGGAATGTGTGACGAGATAAAAATAACAGAGGGCATAATAAAGCCTGTTACGGATATGGTTTACGAAAACACAGCTCTTTCGTTCAATGATTTTATAACAACGGTTGTTTTCAAAAGCGTTAATGTACGCACTGCCGACACCGTTGAAAAGGCAGCATCCGATATTGTTTCGGGAAATCTTTTACTTATTGCTCAGGGGGAAACCTGTGCTTTGTCATTTCCCGTACAGGGATTCCCAAAAAGAAATCCCGGTGAGCCTCAGGCTGAACAGAATGAAAGAGGCTCACAGGAAGCCTTTACCGACAATTTCAAAGACAATGCCACACTTTTAAGAAGAAGGCTGCGCACACCTGACCTTGTTATAGAGCAGCTGACAACGGGGAGCGTCAGCAATACCCCGGTTCTTTTATGCTACCTTTCGGACAGAGTAAGCAAAGAAATTCTGACACAGGTGCGAAAAAGAATTTCTGAAATCAAGCTCGACTGTGTAACGGGCTCAGGGTATATACGACCCTTTCTTGACAGTCCCCGTCCGTCACTTTTTACGGATACGGGCTTTACGGAAAGACCCGACAGATTTTCTTCACTGCTCACGGAAGGAAGAGTAGGGATAATTGTTGACGGCTCACCCTTTGCACTTATTGTACCGTGGCTTTTTATTGACTATTTCCATACGGTTGACGATTATCTTTCAAGTCCGTACTATGCACTTTTTATGCGAATACTCAGAATCACCTGTTTTATTATCGCTTCAACTCTTCCCGGAACATTTGTGGCGGTGTGCCTGTTTCACCCGGAGATTATGCCTGCCGATATAATGTACGGCATTGCAGCGGCAACAGGCAAGACACCCTTTCCCATAATGGTTGAAGCACTGACTATTCATTTTATCTACGAAATAGTCCGTGAGGCAGGACTGAGAATGCCCCGGTCCGTAGGACATGCCGTCAGCATCGTTGGTGCTCTTGTTATAGGTGATGCGGCTGTTACTGCAGGACTTATTGCCGCACCTATGCTTATAGTTGTGGCGCTTACTGCAATTTCATCATCGGTTATTTCAAGATTGCACGAGCCTGTGGCAATACTACGCTTTGCCTTTATTATCATCGGCGGCTTTACGGGTCTTTACGGAGTAATGCTGGGCGCAGGAATTATGATTATTGATATATGCTCGGTTTCTCCCTACGGTGTACCCTTCTCTGCTCCTCTTTCACCTTTTATAAAAAAAGCACAGAACGATGCAATTTTAAGAAAAGACCACCGCAAAACACAAATGGGGAAATTTCTTACGGGAAGGATGAAATTCTGATGAATTTTTCGGGACACATAAGTACCCGCCAGATGTCTGCCGTCTTATTTCTGAGCCGTATAATTTCACTTTTTACCTTTATGCTGCCTTCAGCCTCCTACATTCCTCCCGGTGACAGAATAATTACGGCTTCTGCCGTTATGCTCATAGAGTTTATCTATGCTTTGGTACTTGTTATGACACTGAAACACAACAAAAACAGAAGTATAGTTGAGGTTTCGGGGGAATATTCATCGGTTCTCCCGAAAATCATAGCCGTGCTTTATGTTTTTGCATTTATCTGGGCGGCAGGCATAGGTACTGCAAGATTTGAGCTTTTTATCAGCACGGTTATGTTTCCCAATTCTGAGCTTACTCTTATGATTGTGATTCTTCTTGCTGCCTGTGTTGCGGCTTCGCTTAAGGGAATTGAAGCCATCGGCAGAGCCTCATCCATTCTGTTGTTTATTATGTGTCTCAGTATTGCATTCATCCTGTTTTCTGTTGCAAAGGAGTTTGAATATTATAATCTGAGACCTGTACTGACCGAGGGAATTGTACCTGTCAGCGGCTTTGCTTTTTATGTAAGCACCCGCGCTGCCGAGCTGCTTTCTCTTAATATCAGCGCTCCGCTAGTAAAAGGAAATGTAAAAAAAATGATATTTTTGTGGATTCCGGTTTTTTCTGCGGTTTGCACACTGATTCTTGTTTTTCTTACAGGAGTTACGGGAGAATACGGCAATGATCAGATATTCCCCTTATACACGCTGACGGTAATAGCAAAATTCGGCATATTCGAAAGACTTGATGATATTCTTACGGGACTATGGGTGCTTTGCATATTCATTCAGGTGGCATATCTTATGTACCTGAGCATTCTTTGTATGAATCAGGGCTTCGGCAGGGTAAAAAAAATCCCCTGTGCACTGATTTGTGCATCAGGGATCTTTGCAGTATATTTATATGCATCACAGACAGTAACAAAATTCTCTGACATAGTATCAAACAGAATAACAGATGTGATTTTTATGGCTCTGATGATAGTAATCCCTGTTGCAGTAACACTTATCAAAAAGATTAAATTAAAAGCAAGGACAAAAATATGACATTTTTCAGATATACGGCATTATGCCTTTGCATTATTTTCCTGTCTTCGTGCAGCAACATTGAAATCATCGAGCTCAATGAAAGACTTATTATTGAGGCTATCGGAATTGACTATGAGGATAATATGTACAAGGTTACAATAGAAGGACTTGACTCCTTTACGGCAGGCAGTGACTCAAACAGTATTTCCTCGGGAAAGCTTACAAAATGTCACATCTTCACGGGAGAAACCATAGGTATGGCAATGAACAGCATTTCGCGTATCACGGGGCAGACTCCCCTTTTCTCACAGGCAAGAGTGCTGATAATAGGAATGGACACGGCAAAATCAAAGCTCAGTCAGGTGCTTGATTTTTTCAGACGTGAATACACCACAAGAACCGATATTCTTATAGCCGTAAGTGAAAAATCGGCAAGCGAAACGGTATCTGCCGACTTCGGTGAAAATGTTTCGGCAGGTAATATTTTTGAAGCAGCTCTTTCTTCTTACCGTTACACGGGCAAATGCACCTATACTCCCCTTTACCGTTTTCTCAATTCTCTTATGGGAGAAACGGACAGTGCCTTCTGCCCCGTGATAGCAATAAAAGACAATGATTTTTCCGACAAAAAAGAGGCAGAGCTTCCGGGGACTGCGATTTTCAGAAAGGACGGCAGTATTTTTACAATATCAGATGAAGAAACTCTTGCTCTTAATCTGATTAATAACAAAATAAAAAACGGAGATATCACCGTTAACAACGCAAAAGGAATATGCACCTTTGAAATAATTGACAGTAAAACAAAAACCAAAATAAAAACCGACAACAGTAAAGCGTATATTTCGGTAAATATCAGGCTAAAATGTGACATTCCCGAATTTCAGACAGAGGATTTTTCGGGACTTTCAAAGGAAGATATTTCAATAATTGAAAAAGAAGCGGAAAATAAAATATCACGGATGTGTGAAAGCCTTGCCTATAAAATTCTCCATAAGGAACACTGCGATACCTTTAACCTCGGCAGAAAAATAAACCTGACAAATCACGATTTTTACACAGAGAATATAAAAAAAGGCGAAATTCCCGATGACTTAATCTCACTGAATATCAGCACGGATGTTCAGGTAAGAAGAATCGGAAAGGTTATATTGGAAAAGGATGAATGACACTTAAATCAACCGAAAAGAGCGTACTTACTCCCCACTCAGCATAGGGAACAGTACGCTCTTTGCTCTTAAAAAAGATATATTCTTTTGTTTAGTATGCCCTTAAATATTTTGACTTTACATCATAGAATGACCAGTGGCGCACTCCGTCGGTGAATTTCATTTCGGCTATAATATATATTTCTCTTTCAACATCAATAACATCGGGATTATCATAATTCCAGCCGTTTTCAAGCACAATATAGTATCTGCCGTCAGACATTTTTTCCATAGTCTTAACCTGACTTACTCTGGGGCCGTCACCTGCAATTATGGCATAGGTGTAAACATAGCCGCCTTCACAATAAGAATTATCCGAAATATAATTTTCATCAAATTCTATATTATACACATTTTCACACATCCACTTTACGTTCTCAGCAGGAAGCTTGGAATAAGTATCAAATCTTCCGCGTGGGTCTGCCGGACTATTGTCACCCATATAAATACTGTGTACCACACCGTCATCAAAATATATTCCGTAGTCCCCGATACCGAACACACTTGTAATATACTTATTGATAACTAAAGCTGTATCTGCCGTATTGGAATTAAAATCCGCCATACCGTATGCCGCCATATCAAACAAATAATCAAGGTCAGCTTCATTAGGCGCAAAGTCTTTATACTCAGAACGTGAATCAAATGTTTCTTCATCAAAAAAACTAAAGTTGTAAAAAGTCAAACAACGCTTATTGTCTATCATCTGAACATCTGATATAACACGTAAATAGGAACCATCTGAAACCATATCATCAAAAACAAAACGAAATACAATTTCATAGCGTCCGTCTGGTAGTTTTGTTTTACTGACATACTCAAAAAAACCGATTTTTTCATCATCATATTCATTACCATATATAAGTGCACGATAAACATTACCTTCAAATGGATAAGCCTCATACACTAAATCAGCCCCAACAAAGTCACCCAGAACTTTTTCACTATAATATGGCTTATGAAAAATATTTTCAACTACCCACTGCACATTTTTTTCAGGCATTTTAATATATCCAAACGGACAAGCATTCCAAGGATCTGCCACAATCGTACTTTCAATCAAATCATCAGATTCATTCTCAACACCGTCACACACAACATAATCATCAAAATAAAGTGAATAAAACGCTGCGCCATAATCCGAAGCCAAGAACTCATTAATAACATAGTATACACTAGTTGTTGTATAATCAAATGAATAAAAATCTACTCCGCTGTTTAACACATTTATCAATTTTGCTATATCGCTTTCATCAATCTCAAGTCTTTCAACATCTTCGCTTTCCTCAGCTTCAGTCTCGTTTACTGCAAGGTCGTTTTCGGGGATGATTTCTTTATACTCACCCTCAAAGGTGAAATACTCCTTCTTATCTCCTGTTTCGGGGTCGATGATTGAAAGAACATTTTCCTTTTCTTCACCTGAGAATACGGGAACAATTACATTGAGCTCACCTTCGGAAGTAATGAAGGACATGGAATTTTCGAGAGTATCGGAGCTTTGTGACGCA
>JAZNEX010000014.1:0-41026 GCA_045588855.1 Acutalibacteraceae bacterium | reverse complement strand
GACCGCATAAAACAAGATAACTAAAGGGTTTCTTCCGGTATTTAACTACCAAAGAAACCCTTTAAAACTGTAAAAATCAGCAAAAGCAGGCAAAAACAAGGTTTTTGCGTTTTATGCTATAAACAAACCTCGCCCTCGGAGTACCTTTGTACGCCGTCGGGTAAACCAAAATAAAGCTGACCGCTTTATTTTGGCTCGGTTTGTTCATTCTGCGCATTTTTTCCTAGCCCCTAAAAAGGGTATGTAAAAAAACGAGTTTTTTTACATACCCTTTATTAAGCTTTAATTTTCCGCTGTGTCTGCAGTATTTCCGGATACCGTAACACCTGCGATCTTTCGTCTTTCGCTGAGCTGACGCTCGATTTCCTGCTTCTTTTCCTTGCTGTCCTTAACAAAGCTTATAAAAATAAGATATAAAACAGAACCTACAACGGGACCTAACATAAACATAGGCCACTGCCACTTGAGGAATTTTTCACTCTGCGGAAGACCTTTTTCCTTAAGACCCGAATCATAACCGAGGAATTTAAGAATAAAGCCCTCAATAAGAGTTGAAGCACCGCTTGTCATTTTTGTGGTAAAATTCTGCATTGAGAATGAAACACCCTCGGTACGAAGCCCTGTTTTAAGCTCTACCTCGTCAATGGAGTCGGCTGTAAGAGAACGGTGGGCAATATCCATCATCTGACCGGGAAGGTTAACAACAGCCATAAGAGCAGTCATAATAATAAATTGAGGTATTGACTGATAGCCTACAAAGAATGCTGCAACACGAAGCACAACGGCAAACAGCTGAGAAACCACGAGTATCTTCTTCATACCGCCGATTTTCTTTGCAACACTTGTTGCAAAAAACATAACGGGAGTTCCGAGAACACCGCTGCACGCACCGTAGATAACCTCTGCTGTAGGACCGTTGATTGAGCCCAGCTTTACGCAGTTTTCAAAGAAGTATGCATTCTGCACCTTGGGAGAAAAGCCCTGTGAAAATCTTGCAAGAGAGATAAATAAAAGAGTGGGATTATGTCTTAATACAAGAAGAGACTGCAATACAGATTCATTCTTTTCGGGAGGCATTGCAACTCTTTCTTTCATCTTGTATGCGCTCATTGAAATCAGCTCACCGCCGACACAGAATATAATTGCGCAGGCAAAAAATACCACAGCGTCTGATACACCTTTGGAATTGAGCATATCTCTTATCATCTGGAATGCGCCTACAACAACACCGCCTGCGCCTGCACCGATGGATACCCACTGCGCAACTCTTGAGCGCTCATCCGAATGAGGTGAAGAAAGAGGAATCAATCCCCACAGTGCAACATCTTGGAAAGAATAGAAGAAGTCAAAGATAAAGTAAGTAACAAGAAGATATACCGTCTGCATATTCTCCGTAAGATTAAAATTGAAGAACATTGCAAGAGATATCAGTCCGAGAATCGGGGGAAAATACAGATGATATGGACGAAGCTTCTTAAAAGGCTTGTGCTTTTTTCTGTCAACAATCGCACCGATAACAGGGTCATTGACAGCATCCCACACATGGCTTAAGGTAAAAATAGAGCCTACCTTTACGGGGTCCATATGAAGAAGGTTTATACAGAAATATCTCAGCCAGCCTGAAATGAAACCGTAGGTCATATTCTGACCTGCAAGTCCTGCCGCATAAGAAAAGATTTCAATATTGGGGACGTAACCTTCACCCTTTGTCTCTTTTGAAAAAAGAAAAAACGGCTTCATAAACACTCTCCTTTAGTGTTAATATTCTATTCATAATTCTATCACAGTAAAAAGGATATGTAAATGTAAATTCATACCAAAAAACAAGAGGATTTTTTGACACTGAACTGAAGCATCAAAAAACACCGGATATCCTTATCGGATACCCGGCTATAGTCTGTTGACTTATTTATACTGATATACTCTTACATAGTCAACGATGTACTGATATTCCTTTGTCTTGTCAAGGTCGGAATATTCGGCAACACCGTTTTCACCCATAAGCTCATAGGAAAGAATGAGATATTCGGGATTTTTGGAAACACCGCCGTAGCTTGTTCTGTGAGCTTCGACACCGTTTATATAGAAAATATACTCATTTTCATTCCATTCAAGTCCGTAGGTATTGTATTCCTTGTAAGGGTCACCCTTTAACAGCATTTTGATTGTACCCATAGACTCGTGTGCCTCGCCGTAGCCGTCATAGTGAAGATTGATGCCTACAGCATTTTTCTGCCTTCTTAATGTGCAGTCACTTTCGAAAATATCTATTTCCGTACCGTCCTCACCGCTGCCGTCCTCATTATAAACACCTTCATTCATAAGCCAGAAGGCAGCCCAGCCCGAGGGAAGGTCGGGGAGAATACATCTTACCTCAAAATAGCCATATTTCTGTGAAAAGCCGTTGGGTGAGTCATCATCCGTATCAATACCTGCACTGTACCAGCCTTCACCTGTACCGCCCATTCCGTCCTTAAGGTATTTCATGGGGATAATAAGATTGCCGTCTTTTGTAAATGCAAGGTTTGTGTTCCAGTATGAGCCTTTACGGGGCTGACTGGCATCTCCCCATACATAGTGACCTGACCATACGCTTCTGTCAAGCTCAGAATCAAACTCATCACTGAATGTAAGCTCAAACTTATCCATATCCACCTTCTGTCCGAAGGGATAATATGAGATTCCGAGAAACTGTAAAACAGTCATAAAAAACGAGAGCATTGCCGCAATAATCTGGTTAAACATAATTTTCTTCCTTTTCCTTAATTATTCTTCCTCTTCGGGGTCTTCCGCTGTCTGCTTTTCCTTGATTTTTACCACGGTCTTTTCAATTCTGTGCTCTTTTACCTCAGTAACACTGATTTCAAGATCATCCGTATCCGCATCAAGGGTTTCACCGTCTTCGGGAATGATACCGAGAACAGAGAAAACATAACCGCCGAAGGTGTCGCAGTCTTCACAGTCAAGTGAAATACCGAGCTCCTCTTCAACATCGGAAAGCTCAGCCGTACCGCTGATTTTCCATGTTGTATCGTCAACCTTAAGAATATCGGGCTCTTCCTCCTGCTGGGTTATGGTATCCTCATCATAGTCACCCACAATACTTTCGAGTATGTCTGTGATTGTAACAATACCCGTCATGCCGCCGTATTCATCAAGAACAATTGCAAAATAATTTTTCTTCTGCTTCATATTTTTGAAAAGCACGTCAGCTTTGACAGTTTCGGGAACAAAGAAGGGAGAACGCACACAGTTTTTCATTATGTTATCAAGAGTCTTGTTTTTAAGACGGAAATAATCCTTAGCATTAAGTACACCCACGATATTATCAACCGTATCCTTACATACGGGAAGAAAAGTGTGACGGCTTGCGTGAATGGTTTCCTCCCATTTATCAACGGTATCATCCATCCAGAGCATATCTATGTCCGTACGGTGTGTGGCAATATCATCGGCAGAAAGATCATCAAACTCAAACACATTCTGGATAAGCTCTTTTTCTTCCTCGTCGATTGTACCGTTTTCGCTGCCTGCGTCAACCATCATTCTGATTTCTTCTTCAGAAACCGATTCATCCTGCTCGTTAGGGTCAATGCCGAAAATACGGAGCATTCCGTTGGTAGAAACCGTAAGGAACCATACCACGGGAGCAAAAACCTTTGAAATAAAGCTTATAATTCCCGAAATACCGAGAGCGAGGCTCTCTGCCTTTTTCATAGCTACTCTCTTGGGAACAAGCTCACCGAAAACAAGGGTGAAATATGAAAGCACAAGGGTTATGATAACAACAGAAACGGAATTGAGAATACCCTTTGCCGACTCGGGTACACCTAATTTCAGAAGTCCGTCAACAAGAAGCGTTGCGAAGTTATCTGCAGCAAAAGCCGAGCCTAAAAATCCTGAAAGAGTGATTGCAACCTGAATCGTAGCAAGAAACTTTGCAGGCGAAGATGTCAGTCTTGCAAGGCGGACAGCCTTTTTGTTGCCCTTTGCAGCAAGTGCGGCAAGCTTTGCATCATTCATTGAAATAATTGCAATCTCTGCTGCCGCAAACACGGCATTGAGCGCAATAAGAAAAATCTGTAAGAGTATTTGCGGTAAAATTCCCATTGATGTTTTCCTCCAAAAAACACAAAAAAGCACAGCCCCCGTAAGTCTACGGGAGTTATGCCTGAATATTTTTATTAAATTTATCTACGATAGAAAGAGGGTTCCCTGTATCGTCGTCAGAACTATCCACTTTTGCAGATATCCTTTCAGAAAATTTTTATTCATTTTATCATATTGCCGATATTTTGTCAATATAAAATAAAATTAAGTGCTATCACAAATACATATAGCTTATATAAAGATAATAATTGAAAAAAATGTCTGATTTACCTTGACTTACCATTTCTTATTATTTATAATGTGCGTGAAAAAATACACTTTTTCAAGCAAACAGAATCGGGGTGAGCTATCAGAAATGAAAACTTTAGTAAACAAACCTTTTCCTGAAAAATACCGCGACCTTTACGACAGCTTTTTTGCAGATGAAAAGCCTATGTTCATAATCACGGGTGACCTTACCTTTGACAGAACATACGGTGAAAGTGCTCTGTGCTTTACCAAAACACATATCTGGGCATTTGATGAGAGCTTCCGGGACAGATACAAAAAGATCTCTTATGACTCTCTCGAAAAAGCAAAGGTAAAGAGAATGTACGGTAATGCCACATTCGACCTTTATCCGAAGGAAGGCAAAAGAATCGTCATTATGCGCCTTTCATTTGCTGCGGCAAACATTGCAGATGCAGGTGCGGACTTCATTAACGGCATTATTGAGCACGGGTATTCCGATGAGCTTTATTATGCTGTAGAGAATACCTTCTTAAAGCAGCGTTCCTTCTGCCCCAAATGCGGCAGAAGACTTCCTAAGCCTGATGCAGACTGTATTAACTGTAAGGGCAAGGGCAAGATGTTCCAGAAATTTGCTCAGTATGCCCTCCCCTACAAAAAAGGGCTTGTTGTGTGTATGCTTCTTTCGGTTTTTGCAACAGCAATGTCTCTTGTTCCCCCTTATATCACGGGTTATATGGTTGACAAGGTGCTTCCGTCAAAAGAACTCAGTCAGCTTTATATAATGATACTGCTGCTTATGGGCGTATATATTCTTCAGTATACGGTGTCGGCAGTACGTTCATACCTGTTAAGACTTACAGGTGACAGAATTGTTGTTGGTATCAAAAAGGACATCTATGCCAAGGCTCAGTACCTTCCCATGTCCTTCTATGACAAGACCTCAACAGGCTCGGTTATTAACCGTGTCACATCAGATGCCGGTGCAATACAGAACTTTGTTCTCAAGATAACACAGGAAGCTGTAGTTCAGTTCTTCACACTTATAGGTATTCTTGTTATTATGCTTGTGCTTAACTGGAAGCTTACACTTTTCTCACTTGTTCCTATTCCCCTTGTTGTTTTTATAGGAAGACGCTTCGGAAGAAAGATAGGCCCCAAGTATATGAGACTGTGGAGAAGAGGCTCGGCAATTTCAACGCTTCTTGCAGACACAATCCCCGGTATCAGAATCGTAAAAGCTTTTACTAACGAAGAAAGTGCAGTAAAAAAGTTTGATGCATACTGTGATGAATGGATGAAGGAATCAAAGGAAGCTTCAAAGATTGCAAGCATCTTCCCTGCCTTTATCACCTTTCTTGTCACATGCGGCTCACTTATAATATGGCTTTCGGGCGGTACTTATGTAATCACGGCTCCCGATGAGGGCTTTAGCGTAGGTCTTCTTGTTTCATTTATTTCTTACGCAAGTATGTTCTACGGTCCCATCAACTTCTTTGCAAACTTCAGTGATACATATCAGAACACCCTTGCTTCCGCAGAAAAGATCCTTGACATCCTTGATGCCGAGCCCGAGCACAACTTCGGCAAGGGCAAGGTTCCCGCAAAGATTGACGGCAAGATTGAATTCAGAAACGTAAACTTCTCATTTGACCGTTCAAAAAAGGTTCTCAGCAATGTAAATCTTGTTATTGAGCCCGGTGATGTTGTAGGTATTGTAGGTACAACAGGCTCCGGTAAATCCACACTCATAAATCTTATAATGCGTTATTACGACGAATATGAAGGCGAAATCCTTATTGACGGACAGAATCTTAAGGATATCGATATGGAATACTACCGTAATCAGATAGGCTTTGTTCAGCAGGAGCCTCTTATGTTCAAGGATACCGTATTCAATAATATCGCATACGGCGCAGGTAATGTTCACGTTGAGCAGGTTCTCAGAGCTGCGGATATTGCAAATGCTCACGGATTTATTTCCCGTATGCCCGACGCATATGACACTCTTTTAGGTGAAAGAGGTATCGGTCTTTCGGGCGGTGAAAAGCAGAGAATTTCAATTGCACGTGCAGTTATGAAAAACCCGTCGATCCTTATCTTTGACGAAGCAACGGCTGCCGTTGACTCGGAAACCGAGCATCTTATACAAGAAGCAATTGAAAGACTCATAAGAGGCAGAACAACTCTTATGATAGCACACAGACTTTCAACCCTTCGTAATGCAAACAAGATAGTTGTTGTTGACAAGGGTGAGATTATAGAATTCGGCACTCCCGACGAGCTTATGGCACTTAAGGGTAAGTATTACAAGCTTATTCAGATTCAGTCTATGGGCGAGCAGCTCAAGGCTCAGAAGGAAGCTGAAAACTTTGAATAAGGAGGGAAAAGAATATGATTAATTATGTTGACGGTCCCGAAATAAGAATCACCGAAAATGACGGTATATTTGTTGATGTTGAGTTTTATCACACAAAAGAAAAGCTTGAAGCCGTTGAAATTCACAGACTTTTCCCCCGTTCAGGCTCAAACAAATATATTGTTATTCTGAATGATGAGGGCGAGCAGCTTGCAATCATCAGAAATATTGACAATCTCGACCCTGACTCAAAGGCTGTTGTTGAAAAGGTGCTCGAAGAATATTATATGATTCCGAGAATCACAAAATTCATTTCAATGACAGAAAAATTCAAGATATGGATGTGGACTGCAGAAACCGACCGCGGTACAATAACATTCGAAATCAGAAATCACATTGCCTCAATAAAGCCCCTTTATGACGGCAGAGTTCTTATTAAGGACGCAAACGACAACCGTTACGAAATTCCCGACTACAGACTTCTTGACAAAGAAAGTCAGAAGATGCTTATACCCAAACTTTAATAAAGGAGAATAATCATGAAACTTGTTATTGCAATCGTTAATAATGACGACAGCGCAGTTGTAGCATCTGCACTTACAAAAGAAAATTTCATCGTTACAAAGCTTTCCACCACAGGCGGCTTTCTTATGGTGGGCAACACAACCTTCCTTATCGGTACAGAGGATAAGGATATTCCCAGACTCAAGGAAATTATCTCAAAGTATTCAAGAACCCGTACTCATCAGGCAGCAACCACAGAATCCTTCGGCAGAGGCTTCTCTGAGGGTGCATTGGCTCAGGATGTAAATGTGGGCGGTGCAACGGTATTCGTGCTCTCCGTAGATTCTATGGATAAGTATTGATATAAAAGCATTATATATAAAAGGGACTGAAAGCATAACAGCCTTCGGTCCCTTTATTATTTATGCCTTTTTGATGTCAAACCAGAATTCCACACCGTCAGGCTTGTTTTCCACTCCGTATTCTTCCCCGTGAAGCTTCTGAATGGATGAAACTATTGCAAGTCCAAGTCCGAAGCGTCCTTGTGAACGGGACAGCGCCTTATCCGCACGGTAGAATGATGTCCATATTTTGTCAATATGCTTTTCTTCTATGTTTTCACCGGTATTGAAAACACAAAGACGGTATTTTTCACCCGTATCCCTGACACTGCATATTATTTTTCGTTCTCCTTCAATATGGGATACCGCATTTGAAAGATAGTTATTGAGCACGGAAGCAAGAATTATCAAATCACCGTTACCCGTAAGCTCTTCATCAATATGATTTTCGGCTGTAATTTCTTTTTCAGCCAGAACCGTTTCATTTCTCACATACCAGTCTTCAACAAATTCTCTGAGATTGAAATCCTCTCTCTGAGGCTCATATGCACCCGAAGAATATTTGGTTATTTCAAGAAGCTTCATAATCATATTGTTCATACGGATGCATTCACCCGAAATAATATCGCAGTATTCGCATGCCGCCTCGGCATTGCCTGATTCAAAGAACATCTTTGCCCCCTCTGCATAACCCTGAATAATTGCAATGGGAGTTTTTAACTCGTGGGATATACCCGAAATAAAGGTCTGTCTCAGGTTATCAATGGTTTTTTCGTTTTCAATATCCTCAAGAAGCTTTTTATTCTTTTCATTAAGGTCTGTCAGAGCATTGTCAAGAACATCGGTAAGTGTGTTTATATTCTCGGAAAGCTGTGTCATTTCAATAAGCTTGGTTGGAGGACATTTCTTTGAGAAATCAAGTCTTGCCATTCTTTCGGTAATAAAGCACATATTATCAATAGGCTTTGAAAAACGCCTGAGATAGAATATAAGAATTATAAAGCCGATGAAAAGCGCACTCATCAGAAAAATAAATGCAACAATAAAATCAACCTTTGTGGTGGACACAACCTGGCTTACCTGCATACATACTTCAATACGCTCGCCGCCTTCAAAATAGAAATAGCACACAAGGAAGTCAACATCAATGTTACCGCTGTCATAAACCTTTATAAGAAAGCCCTTATCACCTGCATCAACCGAGCCTTCCGTTGTTTTGTAGGTCAGCTTATACTTCTGATCAACAGAAGACGCAAGAGAAAGATTAACGGGAAGCGCTGTACGATCCTGTTCAAGTGTAGAATAAATAAATCTGCCGCGCTTATCGTATATTTCGATATTTGAGTCATAGCCCTTTTCAACGTCTCTGAGCACATCCGAAAAATCCGCAGTACCGTAAGCACTGTTTATTTCATCCACTGCAAAATAAAGTCTTACAGCAGGGGTAAGATAGTACACCCATTCCGGTAAAAGATGATAGCCGATTGAAATTATACACACGGCAATAAAAAAGATCAGAGCGATGCTGCTCATGAGCCTCGCTGTGATCGTTTTTTGTCTTTTTATAACCTTTTCTTTACCGGAAGCGTTATTTTTATTACGCATCCTTATTCACCTCAAGTTTATATCCTGCACCGTATATGGTTTTGATATGCTGTGTGCCCCAGTCACCGAGCTTTGTACGGAGTCTTGCAACATGGGAGTCAACGGTACGCACATCACCGTCAAAATCGAAGCCCCATATATCATCAAGAAGCTGCTCTCTTGTAAAAACTCTGCCGGGAACGGCAAGAAGCTTCTGAAGAATACTGTATTCCTTAAGAGTAAGGCTTATGCTTCTGCCGTCGAGCCATACCTCGTGCGCAAATGAGTCAAGCTTCAGATCATCCATCGTAAAAACATTGGAGGATGTGTTATCTCCGCCGCGTCTTAATAAGGCAGCAACTCTTTTCATAAGAACAGAGGGACTGCAGGGCTTTGTGACATAATCATCAGCACCTGCATCAAAAGCGGTAAGCTGATCATACTCCTGACTTCTTGCGGTAAGCATAATAATGGGAACAGATGATTTTTCCCTGATTCTTCTGCAAACCTCCCAGCCGTCAATGGTGGGCATCATAATATCAAGTATGAGAAGTGCAGTATCGGGATTTTCTTCAAAAACGCGAAGAGCAACATCTCCGTCGTCAGCCTGCAAGGGCTCATAGCCTTCCTGGATAAGGAAGTCACTGACCAGGCGCCTTATAAGCTCCTCGTCATCAGCAACAATAACTTTTTTCATTTTTTTACCTTCTTTTTCACGGTGTGCCGTGTAATATTAAGGCGGTGTGCCGCCCCTAAAAAACACCGTCAGTCGGAAATAAGCCTTCCGATACGGTTATTTTTTCTGATAAAAGTAACAAGCGCAATACCGAGCGTATACATAACAGCAGCCTCGCCTATGCCAACAGTCAGGGCATTAAGAGAAAAGCCTGTTAAAAATGCATCGGGAGTTGTAAAAAAAGCAATCTCTGCGCCTACAAACAATGCATTGAACAACACGGGGAAGAATAAAGACAACAGCGGAAATCCCTTTACCGTTATATTTCTGCATTTTCTTGTGCATATTGCGGCAAGAAGCGTTGCAAAAGAGCCGATTACGGTATCAATGGGATTTACCGAGCTCATTATATTTGCAATAACACAGCCTACAGTAAGCCCCGGAACGGCTGAAGCCGAAAATAACGGCATAACGCACAAAGCTTCTGAAAAACGGAATTGAATACCTCCGTAGGATAAGCCGAAAACTGCTCCGATAAGGGTAAGCACGGCATAAATTGCGGCAATAGCTGCTGCCCGTGTGATAAATACATTTTTCTTATTCATTTTTTCACTCCGTAGTTTTGTTTTATGTCAGGATGGTTCCGAACTGACAACCGGTAAACACCGATATGAAAGTATTATAACAAATGTTTTATTTCAAGTCAACCGATTATTACAGCAATCACAATAAGAACGGCTGCCTGTATAATAAGGTGCCCCGTAACAGCAATTCCCGAACCGAATGCCTTGGCAATGTTTTTGCTTTCACGGTATGCAATAATACGGTCAGGACCGAATGAATACAAAGCACATGCCCCCGTGTATGCAGCTGCGTACACAAGCATAGTATCCGTAAGGCTGATATTTCCGAGATTAAAATAAAACCATACAAAAAGCACAGGGAACATAACACGGAAAATTGTTCTCATATATTTTTTATAGGCAGATTTTTCATACCATTCTATTGAGCATTTTTCACACAGCGCATATGAAAGTGTACCGAAGGCACCGAATGCCGCAGCAGTGGGAGCACCGAGAAAAATAAAAATAAGCGGAACAGCAGACCAAAGAGGTCTTTCAATAATTTCAAAAATATTTATATCAGGCTCCTTGCCGGTCTTTTTTTCTATAATCGCACATACGGGGTATTGAAGAGCAGTTATAAGCAGAAGTACAAAGGGTATAATTGCAAAAAGATACTCATCATTTCCGAGAGTCAGCACAGATAAATCAATTTTGTCGCAAAGTGACGTAAGATGCTTTGAATTAAGGGCAAAATACAGCATAAGCGCACCGCCCGAAAAAGCACCGAAGGTATGCTCCATTATTTTCCAGCCGTCAATAAAGCCTTTCTCGGATAATTTACCGAAAACATATCTCTGTTTTTTACCGTGCCTTCTTCTTTCGATATCGTAAAAAATAAGTCCCAGCAAAAATCCCGTTCCGCCCGTAACAAAGCCGGTAAGCCCTGCTCCGACGGCAAAAAAGTCTTTATTGATAAGAGAAATTACGGTAAGCACCGCAATTATCATAACATTACTTCCCCATTCCTCACGTCGGTCAAGGGAAAAATAAAGTTTCGGGAATTTTTTATTTTCTTTATCATACGGTGAATTAAATATTTTTGTACCGATAACAGATACAAAGGGGAAAAGGGCAAACATAAGAATTATCTGCCATACGGGATATTTGCCCGAAAGAGCACCGGGAAGCATAGCAATAATAAAGCCCGGAATAGCAAACCACAATGCTCCTTTAAGAAAAATGCCGATAACTCCCTTTTTAAGCTGGTTATAATAGGGTCCCTTCACATCTCTTGACAGAAGATATGACATAGTCTGAGCATAGGTTTCCGTGCCGCCGTAAAACATGGAAAGCGCACCTGCCGCGGCAAAAAACATCCACAGCTCCTTACCCTGCTCACCTGCAGCAAAAAAGGCAACGGCAATACCCATCAGCGCGCCGGGAAGCAAAGCTCCCTTCTCACCGCCGATAACAAAACCTCGCACACCCCAACCGAAAGAAACGGCAAAGGCAGCAAAAACGACGGAAATAATAATTAAGCCTGTTGACATAAAAACACCTCATATTATCATAATTTATCGGTATTATGACCGATAAATTATGACAGCGAAATTCATAGCTGCGCTATGAGCGAAATTGTCCTTCGGACAGCGAAATTCATTCCTTCGGAATGAGCGAAATATTTGCCTTACGGCAAATGTGTCGGAAGGGCTGCGCCCTTGATTATACAGAGCGAAGCTGTCCAGCAACGGAGCGTCTTCCCGAATTATGATTTACACACATCTATCCATCCCAGAGAATTACTGTATTTTTCAAGCTCATCAGGTGTAAGCTCTACAGCACTGGCTGCATTGCCTGCGGCAGGATATACTATTTCAAATCGTCTGAGGGATTCGTCAAGATACACCTTACAGCCGTCATTTACGGCAAAAGGACACACACCACCTATTGAATGTCCGATAAGCTCATCTACCTGTACGGGAGAAAGCATTTTTGCCTTTGTGTGAAAAAACTCCTTGAATTTATGATTATCAATTTTCATATCCCCTGCAGTAACTATAAGCACGGCATTGCCGTCCACAAGGAATGAAAGTGTTTTTGCAATTCTTGCTCCCTCACAGCCGAGAGCGGCTGCAGCAAGCTCAACCGTTGCGGATGAGACCTCAAACTGCTTTATTTTATCGGCAATTCCAAGACCTTCAAAATATTCAATTACTTTTTCTATAGCCATATTAATCCACCTTAAGATACCTTTTCTTTTTCATCGCGTGTAAGCTCTTTTATCCATTTATACCTGTTTACCTTGGGAATCGCAACAAGACACTTTGTAATCTGATCGGATTTCAGAATAAAGAAGGTAACGGGTACGGGCCACTTAAAGACAAAAGCCGATAAAAATGAAAGAGGCAATACCATACACCACATAAATATAATGTCATTTTTGAACACAAACTTTGTATCACCGCCGCCCGAAACTATACCGCAAAGACACGGTGCTTCGTATGAAGAGCCTATAACTGTTACGGCAAGTATATTTATAAATGTTGCTGCAAGAGCCGCTGTTGCTTCGCTTGCATTATACACACCTACAATTGCATCACGGCAGGCAAGCAGCAGAGCACAGGACACAGCACCTATGATAAGGTATATAACCTGAAGCTTCTTTGAGTATTTTTTTACTCTCGGAATATCCCTTTCACCTACGGTTTTTCCTATAAGCACGCTTGATGCGTTACCCGAGGAAGCATAAAGCACTGAAACCACCTGAAAAACAGGTGCAGCAATAGCATTTGCACCTATAGCGGCTTCACCAAGTCTTCCGATAATGGCTGTCTGCAATGTCATTGCAACACCCCACGAGCCGCCTGAGCCCATAAGAGGAAGACCTGCTCTGATATAATCCTTAACATAAGTCTTTTCAACACCGAAAATATCCTTAGGACGGATTTTAAGGCGTTTATCTATTACAAATACATAGATAACAACGGCAACAAGCTCTGCTATTCTTGAAACAAGGGTGGCTATTGCCGCACCTCTTACACCCATTTCGGGGAAGCCGAAATGACCGAAAATCAGCATATAATTAAGACTTACATTAAATATAAGTGCAAGCACCGAGGTATAAAAGCCGATTCTTACAGATTCTACGCTCCTCATAAGAGCAATCATAATGTTGGTAACAGCAAAAATAATATATGAAAATGCCATTATTTTAATATATTCTGCGCCTTCTGCCACAATCTCAGCATTATCAGAAAGAAGACCGAGCACCCCCGCGGGAGATAAAAGCACAACCGCAGTAAGAACGGCACTGATGATAATACCTGCAAAGAATGCGACGGCAAATACCTTTTTTATAGGCACAAGCTGCTTTTTGCCCCAATACTGAGATGCAATGACAACAAGTCCGTTTGCCGCACCGTTTACAAACATATGAAGCAGAAACTGTATCTGATTGGCAAGTGAGACACCACTCATTGCAAGCTCACTGTATGTACCTATCATAACGGAATCTGCAAGATTGACACTGAATACAATAAGATTCTGCAGTGCCACAACACCGAAAAGAGAAAAGAAGGTTTTGTAAAAATATGTATCCTTTATTTTCATAACGAAAGTACACTTTCTATATATTCCCTGAAGCAGAAGGAGGTGAGCACCGTTGCAGATTCGTTATACTGCTCCATAAGCACACTGAGCTCTTCTTTTGTACCGTCTCCGGATAATACCTCCAGTGAAAGAGACATAATCTCTGTCATAAGAATGAATTTTTTAATCCATCGGGAAAGCTCCTTATAAATGGGAGCATTTCTCTTTTCTATACGCTTCGCAGCAAGCTTTACCTTATCGGTATATTCCCTTACGGTTTCTACGGCTCTGTCATACTCTCCCGTCTGAAAGCACACAGAGGCAAGAGACAGATATTCGCCCATTATCCGTGAGTTTTCATCGTGAAGACAGGATGTTCTGAAATGGTCACACAGAAGTATAAGATCATCCTTTTCTTCTTCCGAGTCCGTAATAAATGACAAGGCTTCTTCGTATGCCTCTTCGGGGTCATATTCTTCGGAATTCCAGAGATATGAAGCCACAGTTATAAGAGGAAGCTTGTTGCAGTTGAAATATTCCATACAGTTTGAAATAAGACCTGCACTGAATTTATGAAGCTCCTTTTCTCTGCCGATAAGAGGACCTGTATGCATCTCCATAAACATCTCAGCGTCATTGACGGGATAATTATCCCAGTAAAGAGGCTTGTGATGGGTATTTTCAAAAAATACCTCAGCTTCTTTTTGCGTAAGCTCCTTTGAGCAGATGTCACTGCCTGTATAGAAAACAAAAACATCATCGGGAACATTTCCCGCAAAGCCCGTAAGCTCCTTTTCCGTACCCTTGCCGTGGTATGCAGTAGGACATACGGTAAGCGCAGTATCACATGAAAGGCTTTTAAGGAAGGTGTAATACTTTCTGGTAAGCTCCACGTGGGCATTTACCGCATTACCGTATATTTTTTTATCCTCTTCATAAAAAAGGTCCGAGGGAATATCATCAAGAAGAAGACCGAAGTTTTTAATTCCCATATCAAAAAGCTGCCGTGTCTTTTCGCAGAGACAGACATAATCCTCATGGGAAGAATACCTCATACTAAGCCCCGGAGCTATGCAGTAATGAAAATCAATATAAAGACTGTGTGCTTTATCTACAAGCTTTTTAAGCTCATAAGCTTCCTTGTCGGGATAAAGCTCACGCCACTTGTTTCTGTGGTAGGGGTCATCCTTGGGCGCATAATAATGGGTATTTTTACCAAAAAGTGCCATAAGCTCCATCATTTCGGGTCTTTCGCAGCTTTTCCATGGATTGCCGTAAAAGCCTTCGATATATCCTCGTACCTTAAAAGAAGGCCAATCGGTAATTTCACCTAATATAATTTCGTTTTTAAGACACATTCTTTTAAGTGTAAAAAGTGCTCTGATAAAGCCTCTTTCGGCATATGCCTTTACCCTTGCGGTGACAATACCGTCGGATTCACTGATTGTGAGACTGTATGCCTCGTCACTGTCGGTGCCGTAAATTTCTGCCTTTTCCGCAGTCAATATCAGATTTCCGTCAGAAAAGGTCTGTCCGAAAACGGTTTTTACCGTATCATCGGAAAACTCATTACAGCCGCTTACTGAAACGGCTATATCTTTTTCATACGAATATGTACCGCTCTGACTGAGCATTTTAACCTTTGGAAAAATCATAAATATTTTCCTTTCATCAATTGCTCTCGGCAAACACCCATTCGGGAATATTGCCGAAAATATTACCTTCAGCAGCTACAACCTCACTGCTGAGTCTTCTTGTATAACAAAGTCTGCCGTTTCTGTAAAGAATGGGAATAAAGGGCATTTCCTGTGAAAATGCATCTATAAACTCATCAATGGTACCGTCACCTCTGACATAGTCATAATATGCATCATCCGAAATACAGTTTTCAAAATTTATGCCGTATGAAGCATCCCCGTAAGCAGAGAAAAACTGACTTAAATCCATTGTGGGAGAAATCTTTATTTCAGCAAGATAAAGATCAAAATTACCTGCAATAACCGCTTCACGCAGGCTGTCCGAATTCAGAAGCTTTACGGTGATATTTATATTATGCTCTGCCAGAGCTTCGGCAATAAGCGAAGCCGTATTTCTCATAAAGCTGCTGCCCTCATTACAAAGCAGGGTGAAATTCATACTCTGTCCGTCAGCACCGAAGCCTCTTGCCGATAAGAGAGAGGATGCCTTGACGCTGTCAACACCGAGTGACAGCTGAGCTGATGCCTGAGAGGACGAATACTTTTCCCACGAAATATTAAATGGGGAAACCGTGCTTCTGGCAAAGCCTCTGTAGGCATTTTCAACTATACCCGGACGGTTTATTGCATATGAAATTGCCTGTCTGAAAGAAGCAAGCACGAGATTTACATTGTCGTGATTGACACCGAGATATACAAGCGAATTAAGATATACATTTGTGACAAGTGAGTTTACACCCGTGATATCGGAATCGGAAAGGTCAGAATAATAAAAATCAATCTCACCTGTGGAAACAAGGTTTTCGGGGGTTGTATTACCCTTTACATCGGTAAGTCTTACCGTACCTACGTGCGGAATTTCACCCGATGCCCTGAGATTTGCTTTAAGTGTAAGTCTTATTCCGTCCTGACTGAACTGATAATAGCCGTTGCCCGTAGGAAGAAGGTCCTCGGTCTCTGCTGTATTCTGTCTTACAACAGGAAAAATAAGGGCACTGAGCGCATTCACATCAGCTTCGGCAAGGGTAAATATAATACTGTTTCCCTCACCCTCCTTACAGGAGTCTATATTGCTGAGTGTATTTTCAAAAAGGTAAGATTCCTTTGCCTTTTCGAAGGAATAAACCACATCGGCAGCTGTAAGGCTTGTACCGTCGGAAAAGAAAAGATTGTCAGAAAGATATACCTTGAGTGTAAGCCCCGTAAGGTTTTCGGAAGCAGCAAGGTCTTTTTCAGGCATAAAGGATGTATTAATTCTATAAAGCGAACGGTATACAAGAGAAATCAGTGAAGAATTCAGCACCGTTTTCATAAAAAAAGGATTCAGGGAATCAGCCGTTGTATACGGTATGCTCACACTGCCTCCGGGAAGAGGAATTTCCGCAGTTGTTTCTTCCTCGCCGCCCGTTTCGGGTACTTCGCCACCGCCGCATGACATAAGAGTAAGCATAAGTACAAATGCCGTAAGCAATGCAGTGATTCTTTTAACGGATGTCAAAGCTTTCAATGGAAACCGCCCTTCCTGTTTTGTTATCTGTTTCTACTATGACGGCATTCATCATACATCCGCCGTCGGGATTTTTGAAATGTACGGGAAGTCCCGTAATAACCTTTCTTGAAGCACAGGAGATTTCAACCCCCAACACGGAGCCTACAACGCCTGTCATACCCGTATCCGTAATATATGCGGTACCTCCGGGTAAAACTGCAGCATCGCTTGTCTGCACATGGGTATGTGTACCCAGCACGGCACTTACCCTGCCGTCAAGATAATAGCCCATAACCTTTTTTTCGGATGTGGCTTCACAGTGAAAATCAACAAGAATGTTTTTTATACCCTGCTCATTGAGAATTCCGATAAGCCTGTCAGCTTCATCAAACGGGTTTTCACAGGGGTCCATATAGATTCTGCCCATAAGGTTTATAACCCCCAGGCGCATACCTTTTTTTTCAAGTATATAATACCCCTTACCCGGTGCCTGACGGTGCAGGTTTGAGGGTCTTATAAGGGGAGTGTTTTCATTTTCAAAATAATTTTCGATTTCAACACGTCTGAGCGCGTGGTTGCCCGTTGTGATAAGGTCAGCGCCCGAATCGAGTATATGATTGCACGAGCCCGGCAGGATACCGTTGCCCTGTGCAGAATTCTCTCCGTTTACAACGCAAAAATCAATGTTCTGTTCTTTTTTTAACGCCGGCAGCACTCGTCTGAGGTACTCACAGCCGGGAGGTGCAACAACATCACCGACAAATAATATTCTCATAAATTACCTTTTACAAATCACACCGAACCGCCGTTTGAACGGCATATCCGATATTGTATTATCTTTTATTTCAAAAAATCTCCCGGAAAAATTTCTCCGGGAGATAATTCTGTGTTTATTTTGCGTAGTCAAACACACGGTTTTCTCTGATGATATGAACCTTTATCTGACCGGGATATTCAAGCTCTTCTTCAATCTTCTTGGAAATATCTCTTGCAAGTACAACCATCTGATCATCACTGACAACCTCAGGCTTAACCATAATACGGACCTCTCTGCCCGCCTGGATTGCAAAGGACTTATCAACACCTTCAAATGAGGTTGATATTTCTTCAAGCTGTTCGAGACGCTTGATATAATTCTGAATGTTTTCGCGTCTTGCTCCGGGACGTGCTGCGGAAACGGCATCGGCAGCCTGTACAAGCACAGCTACAAGTGTCTTTGCCTCTACATCACCATGGTGAGCTTCGATAGCGTGAACGATTTCATCCTTTTCTTTATATTTCTTGGCATATTCAACACCAAGAGAAATATGTGTACCTTCAATTTCGTGGTCAAGAGCCTTACCGATATCGTGAAGAAGACCTGCACGCTTTGCTGCCTTTACATCAACACCCAGCTCGGATGCCATAAGACCTGCAAGGTAAGAAACCTCAAGTGAGTGATTAAGTACATTCTGACCGTAGCTTGTACGGTATTTAAGTCTGCCGAGAAGCTTGATAAGCTCTCCGTTGATACCGTTGACACCTGCTTCAATAGCAGCTCTTTCACCGGTAGCCTTGATGGTTGCGTCAACCTCTTTCTTTGACTTTTCATACATTTCTTCAATTCTTGAAGGATGTATTCTGCCGTCTGTAATAAGCTTTTCGATAGTAAGTCTTGCTACCTCACGGCGAACGGGGTCAAAGCTTGATACTGTGATTGCCTCGGGTGTATCGTCAATAATAAGATCAACACCCGTAATGCTTTCAAGTGTTCTGATATTTCTGCCTTCACGGCCGATGATTCTTCCCTTCATTTCATCATTGGGAAGATCTACAACTGCAACTGTTGCCTCTGCAGCGTGGTCTGCAGCACAGCGCTGGATAGCAGTTGTGATAATTTCCTTTGCAAGGTTGTCAGCCTCTTCACGGGTACGCTGCTCAATTTCCATAATCTTGAGAGCTTTTTCGTGAATAAGGTCACCCTCAAGGTTTTTGATAATGTACTCTTTTGCCTGTTCTCTGGTATAGCCCGAAATCTTTTCAAGCATATCAAACTGGCTTTTCTTGAGTGCTTCAACTTCTTCAAGCTTGTCATCAGCTTCTTTGATTTTTTTCTGAAGAAGTTCTTCCTTCTTTTCGAGAGCTTCGGTTTTCTTATCAAGAGATTCTTCCTTCTGAATCATTCTGCGTTCCTGACGCTGAACTTCATTTCGTCTCTCTTTAATCTCTTTTTCGTGTTCTGTTCTTTCTTTATGAATCTCATCCTTAGCTTCAAGAATGGCTTCACGCTTTTTGGTCTCAGCAGTAGTAAGTGCGCTGCTGATAATTCTCTTAGCTTCTTCTGTTGCAGAGCCGATTGCCTTTTCAGCTGTCTTGCGTCTGTATATACCGCCTGCAATAAAGCCGACGACACCGAATACAACAGCACAGACAACAGCAACGACTATTGCAATAACGAACGAAACTTCCATCAATTACACCTCCTGTTAAATTTTTAGAATATGGAAATGTGTACTGAAAAAAGTACACAAGAAAACAGTAATAATGCATAAATAAAATCTATATAAAAATCTATTTAAAAAGAGCGCAAAATACCACATTTTCGCATTCTCTTGCATTATCCATACCATTTTATAATTATTATAAAAAAAAGTCAAGTGTTTTCCCTTTACATTTTTGTATAAAATATAAAAAAATTTTATAAGTATACACAGTTTTCTGTATCGATTTTTATTTTCAATTATTCTTCGATGTATTTGTCATAATCCCGGCATATCCGGGATTGATATTATACCGGAGAAAAAAACCGAATTACTGTTTACCGACAGAAATACTCAAAAAAAATTAACCGAAGCAGCACGGCAGCAGCTTCGGTCAGATTATTTCATCACTGATTTTATTGTTTCAAAAACCTCGGGGATGGTGGTAGTGTAATAGGTATAGTCACTGTCCTTAAGGGTACGGAATTCGTCAAAAAGAAGGGCTTTAATGCCTGCATTAAGTCCTGAACCGCAGTCTATTGTACGGTCGCCCAGCATAAGACAGCTTTCCTTTTCAAGATTATGCTTTGATATAAGATAATTTACGGCATCGGGACTGGGTTTGAAGGGGAAATCCATTTCTCTTGTAACAAAATCGGTAAACAGACCTGTAAGACCGTACAGGTCAAGATACTGAACAGCAACCTTGTCACGGTGGGTATAGAGATAATTTCTGCCTCCGTTTTCCGTAATATAACAGAGAATCTCCTCTATTCCCTCATAGGGCACACCCCTGGGAAGAAAATCCAGGTCATCCTCTATCTCATAAAATTCTTTTTCGCCATCTTCTGTAAGTCCGAAAAAGCGGAAGGCTTCACGGATACTTATTTTAAGCTTGTCAAAGGCTTCTTTTTCATCAATAATTTTTCCGTGACGCCTGAAATACTCACACAGAGCCGCTGTTGTATGAGGGTATGTATCAAAAAGCATACCGTCAAAATCCCATATGAATCCGGTAATCATAAGCACATCTCCCGTGACGCAATAACAGCTCCGAATGCAGGCTCCTTAGTAAGCAGCTCACAGGCTGAATATCTTCCCGAAAGAGCCTCTCTGAAGCAGGAGCCGAATATCTCATCATGCTGAAAAACTCCGCCGTAAAGTGCAATATGCGGATTTTCGGGCATTTCGCAAAGCAGTGCTTTAACAGTACAACCAAGAAGCTCAGCCTGAGTTGTAAGTATAGCAAGTGCCGTTATGTCACCATCTTCGGCAGCCCTTGAAACATAAGGAGCAAAGGAGGCAATTTTCTTGCGGTCGGTTTTGTCAGAATAAAAAACATCAACAAGCTCTTCCTTTGTATTGACACATGCAAACTCTAAAAGATATTCACCGAGCACCGTCTTATCTCCTGTGCCGTCAAGACTTCTTACTGCTGCTTTTATACCGTCAAGAGCAATTGCATAGCCGCTGCCCTCATCGCCCAATACATAACCGTAGCCGCCTTTTGTGATAATTTCACCGTCAGCATTAAAGCCTGCAGCCATTGAGCCTGTACCTGCTATTACAACAGCAGCGTTTTCTTTTCCGGTTGATTTGAGAGCAATGAACAGGTCGGAATCCATAATTATATTATCGCAGTCAAAAACTCCGTTACAAAAATCCGCTTTAGTTTTTTCGTCAGCCCTTCCGAAAAGAGCAGATGAGCCGATGCAAACACCGTCAAAATGAGAAATACCCGTATTCTCAGCAATAGCACCGAGCATTTCCTTCATATTTTCCCGTGCTCTGTCAAGGCCCTCGGAATAAAAATTAATCGATGAGCCTACAGTACGGAATATTTCATTCAAGCTTTCGTCACACACAAGGCAAGTAGTCTTAGTACCGCCGCCGTCAATTCCGAGAAAAAACATATGGTCACCTGCAACAATTTATTATTTGAAAAAATCCGGAAGAAAAACTGACTTCCGGATCTGTTTCTTTATTTTGCTTTAGCTTTTTTTGCCTGCTTGGCTGCCTTTTTTGCGTCCTGCTCATCTACTTTTTTCTGAGCTTCCTCAAGGGCAGTCTTTGCTTTTTCAAGCTTCTTTTCTATTTCTTCAATCTTGTTTTTGCCGGGCTTGTTATCAACATCTGCTTCGGATTTTGCCTTCATAACGGTAAGCTCCTCCGTAAGCTTGTCCACAAGCTTCTGTGCATCCGCAGCCTTTTTTCTGTTGCGGTAAAGGGGAATCTCATTGAAATAATCAACACCCTCTATAGGCTTGGGATTTTTTGTATACTTGATTGTAAATACAATAAACAGCACTCCGCAGACAAAAACAAGGGCAAGAGAAAGCACCTGAGATGTTCTGAGATTTGTATCTCCTATGTAAAGAGAATCAGTACGAAGACCTTCGACAAATGCTCTTTCAAGTCCGTAAAGTATACCGTAGCCTAAGAAAATCTGTCCTGAGAACTTACGGAATTTCTGACACATTATAAAAAGAATCACAAAGCTCAAGATACACCACAGCGATTCGTACAAAAATGTGGGATGAACGGGTTTTGAAGGGTCTACGACTATATCCGTACCTGTCTGAACAAGCTTTGTAAGATAAGCCTCTGTTTTTACGGAATACATACCCCAGGGAAGCTCGGTATTTGTGCCGAATGCCTCCTGATTTGCAAAGTTGCCCCATCTGCCGATACCCTGACCGATAAGAAAGCTCATACCGCACAGGTCCAGAAGATTAAGTATATTCAGCTTTTCAACCTTGCATACAATAATGGCAACAAGTATACCGCCTATCAGTCCGCCGTAAATGGCAAGACCGCCGTTCCATATCTGAAAGATTTCGGACGGGTTGACACTGTAATAATCCCATTTACTGAACACATAATAAAGTCTTGCGCCGATAATACCGCCCACGGCACCGTAAATAAGAATATCAAGCATCTTGTTGATATCCATCTTCCATACATAAGCCCTTCTGCCGCCGAAAAGCACGGCAAGAGTAAGACCGAATGCAATTATGACACCGTACCAGCGTATGGTTACGGGAGCAGAGAGGAAGGGTAAATCAATTTCGCAGAAAACAGATGATACAGTTACGGGGTCTTTCAGAAATGAAAAGAAAACCTCTGTTTTATCGGGACAAAAAGTCATAATATCACCTTTCACCGTAAAATTTTACCGGTATTATTATTCGTAATCGTCTTCATTTTCCCAGTTGTGCCATACAGCCTGAATGTCATCATTGTCTTCAAACATTTCAAGCATCTTGCCCATACGGGTAATATCGTCACCCTGAAGAGCTGTATAGGTAGAGGGAACATATTCGGGCTGAGCGGATACTACTGTATAGCCCAGCTTTGTAAGTGCTTCGCTGACATCGGCAACAGCGTTTACTGCTGTACGGATATCAAAGACACCTTCATCGGGGATAACGTCATCTGCACCTGCTTCAAGAGCATCCTCCATAATCTTATCCTCGTCAACATCCTCTGCATCAACAAGGACAACACCCTGACGGGTAAACATAAACATAACTGAGCCTGACTGACCCATATTGCCGCCGAACTTGTCAAAATAGTGACGGACATCACCGGCAGTTCTGTTTCTGTTGTCTGTAAGAGCCTCTACAACAACAGCAACACCTGAAGGACCGTAGCCCTCGTAGATGATTTCTTCATAATTGTCGCCGCCGCCTTCGCCTGCAGCCTTTTTGATAATTCTGTCGATATTGTCATTGGGTACGTTTGCTGCCTTAGCCTTTGCAATAACGTCCTTGAGCTTTGAGTTACCTGCGGGGTCGGGTCCGCCCTCTTTAACTGCAACGGCAATTTCTCTGCCTATCTTGGTAAACACCTTAGCTCTGGCATTATCTGTCTTTTCCTTTTTTCTTTTTATGGTACTCCATTTGGAATGTCCTGACATAAAAAACTTCCTTTCAGTTAAAAATATACATATCGTGACAGCATATTGTATCACATATATTTATAATATGCAATAAATTAAAAGAAAAAAAACCTTGTATTTATTGAAAAAATCATTTATCCGTGGTAATATCTGCTAAGGTGATTTAATTGAAAAAGCTTATTATTTATATCAAAGACTACAAACTTGAAACAATACTTGCTCCTCTGTTCAAAATGCTTGAGGCATTGCTTGAGCTTTTTGTACCCCTTGTGGTAAAGGAAATCATAGATGCGGGAATTTTATCGGGAAATATTACCTATATTCTTAAAATGTGCCTGCTTTTAGCCGTCCTTGCCTTTGTGGGGCTGGGCTTTTCCGTAACAGCTCAGTACTTTGCCGCCAAGGCTGCCGTTGGCTTTTCTACGGGGCTCAGGTATGCGCTTTTTTCACACATCGGAAAGCTCAGCTATTCCGAAATTGATACAATAGGCACTTCAAAGCTCATAACACGTATGACGGGTGATGTAAATCAGGTGCAGAACGGCATAAATCTCACACTGCGTCTGCTTCTTCGTTCGCCCTTTGTTGTATTCGGTGCCATGATAATGGCTTTTACAATTGACACAACCACTGCTTTTTCGTTTGCAGGGACAATAGGTGCACTATCCGTAGTTGTGTTTGCAATAATGCTCGGCACGGTTCCGCTTTATAAGACCGTACAGAAAAGACTTGATGCAGTGCTTGAAAAAACAAGAAGCACACTTACGGGTGTAAGAGTGCTCAGAGCCTTCGGCACGGAGCAAAGAGATAAGGAGGATTTTTACAACCGTAACACTCTTCTTCTTTCTGCCCAGAGAAAGGCGGGCAGAATCTCTGCACTTCTCAATCCCCTTACCTATGTTATAATAAATGCAGCAATCGCTATCCTTATATATACAGGCGCCATCCGAGTTGAAGCCGGTCTTCTTTCACAGGGTGCGGTAGTAGCGCTTTATAACTATATGTCACAGATTCTTGTGGAGCTCATAAAGCTTGCGAACCTTATCATCACCATCACAAAGGCGGTGGCAAGTGCCAACAGAATATCCGAGGTGTTTGACGAAAAGCCGTCTCTGACCTTCCCCGAAGAGGGTGCAGTGCCTGATTTCAGTGCACCTGCAGTTGAGTTCAGAAATGTTTCATTCACCTACAAAAATGCAGGTGAAGAATCCCTTACGGATATTAATCTTACGGTCAACAAGGGTGAAAAGGCAGGTATCATAGGTTCAACAGGCTCGGGCAAATCCACCCTTATAAACCTTATTCCCCGTTTTTATGACAGCACTGAGGGTGAGGTTTATATATTCGGAAATCCCGTTTCGGCATATTCCGAAAAAACACTCGGCTCACTTGTAAGTGTTGTACCGCAGAAGGCTGTTCTTTTCAGCGGTACAATAAGGGATAATCTCTTGTGTGGCAATAAGGATGCTGACGATACAACAATCAGTCTTGCCCTGAAAACCGCACAGGCTGAGGATGTCATAGCGTCCAAATCAAAGGGTCTGGATGAAGAAATCACCGAGGGCGGTAAAAATCTTTCGGGCGGTCAGAAGCAGCGTCTTACCATAGCAAGAGCCCTTCTGAAAAATGCACCCATACTTATTCTTGATGACTCTGCAAGTGCACTTGACCTTGCAACAGACCTTAAGCTGAGAAAGGCACTTGATACACTCCCCGGCTCCCCTGCCGTATTCATAGTTTCTCAAAGAACCTCATCCGTTATGAGCTGTGACAGGATATTTGTTATGGAAGACGGTATGACAGAATCCTGCGGCACTCACAATGAGCTTCTTAATTCAAGCAAGGTATATAAAGAAATCTATGACTCTCAGAACGGAGGTGCTGACAATGAGTAAAACAAAAGCACCAAAGGGTACGCTGCCGAAGGTACTGAAATTCATATCAGGCTATAAACTTCAGGTTTTATTATCCCTTATGCTTGCGGCACTGAGTGTTGCGCTTACCCTTTACATTCCTCTTTTGTTCGGTGATGCCATTGATCTTATCATCGGCAAGGGATGTGTTGATATTGAAAATATTACAAAGATACTGTTAAAAACAGGCATTCTTGCCGGCATTTCGGCACTTGCATCATGGATTATGAACACACTTAACAACAGAATAACCTTTTCTGTTGTCAAGGATATACGAAACCGTGCATATGAAAAAATCAACTCTCTGCCCTTAAGCTATATAGATACTCACAAAAGCGGTGATATAGTCAGCCGTATGATAACCGACACCGATCAGTTTGCAGACGGTCTTCTAATGGGCTTTACGCAGTTTTTCTCAGGTATTCTCACAATTGCAGGTACACTTGTTCTGATGCTGATGCTTGACTGGAAAATTGCCCTTGTAGTGGCGGCTCTTACTCCCGTTTCGCTTTTTGTGGCAAAATTTGTAGCAAAGCACACATACTCATTCTTTTCACAGCAATCCGAAATAAGAGCACAGCAGACTGCCATTATAAATGAAATCACGGGCAATCTCAAAACCGTCAAGGCATTCGGAAAGGAAAAGGATTCTCTTGACAGCTTCGGAAAAACAAACGACCGCCTTCAGAAAATTTCACTTAAAGCAATTTTCTATTCTTCAATAACAAACCCTGCCACACGATTTGTAAATGCCATCGTTTATGCTGCCGTTGCCTTTACGGGAGCTGCCGCTGTTATTACCACAGGAAGCATTACGGTAGGCATTCTCACAAGCCTTTTATCCTATGCAAATCAGTATACCAAGCCCTTCAATGAAATATCGGGAGTTGCCGCAGAGCTTCAGAATGCTCTTGCCTGCGCTTCAAGGGTTATTGATATTCTTGACGAAAGCACGGAAATTCCCGATAAGGCAGATGCAATTGTAAAGACAGACTGCAGCGGCACAATGGAAATAAAGGACGTATGCTTCTCATATACCAAGGATAAAAAGCTTATTGAAAATTTCTCACTCAGTGTAAAGCCCGGTCAGAAAACGGCAATCGTAGGCCCTACAGGCTGCGGAAAGACCACATTCATAAATCTGCTTATGCGCTTTTATGATGTAGATGATGGCAGTATTACCATAGACGGAGAAGATATAAGAGATATTACAAGAAAATCACTCCGCAGCAGCTTCGGTATGGTTTTACAGGAAACATGGCTCAGTCCCGGTACAATAAGAGATAATCTTAAAATGGGCCGTCCCGATGCTACCGATGAAGAAATAATTGAAGCGGCAAAGCTTTCGCATTCGTATTCATTCATAAAGCGTCTGCCCGACGGACTTGATACCGTAATCGGAGAGGACGGCGGCTCACTTTCGCAAGGACAAAAGCAGCTTTTATGTATCACGAGAGTTATGCTTACCGACCCGAAAATCCTTATTCTTGACGAAGCAACCTCTTCTATTGACACACGTACCGAAATCCGTGTACAGAAGGCTTTCCACACTCTTATGAAGGGTAAGACAAGCTTTGTTGTTGCACACAGACTTTCGACCATACTTAATTCCGATGTAATTCTTTATATGGAAAAGGGTAAAATACTTGAAACCGGCTCACATAAGCAGCTTATGGTACTTAACGGAAAATATGCAAAGCTTTTCAGAAGTCAGTTTGAGGTATAACAAACAAGAAAACGGCTTCGCCGTACGCCTACGGCGACCGTTTTCGGATAGTCCATCGCCGGGGGAAGTTTACTTCCCTCAGGCGGGACATATAATCTTTTTTACTTTATAGGAAGGAATTTCCTATAAAGTAAAAAAAGCCGCATAAAGAAATTTTCTTTGTGCGGTAATGAATATCAATTGTTATCTGAGGCAATATTTATTACGGTAAGTCCTGATTTTTCAGCGTAATTAACAGTATATGCACTGCCGCCGCTTATTCTTTTAAGATATGCTATACAGCAGCAGCTATGTTCAACAAGGTATCTGTTTCTTACCTGCATACAGCCGTCAAAATAAAAGGGAGAAAGACATTTTACCTCGTCTGCGTACTGTGACAGACGGCTGAATTTATCCTTCATATTCTCCCCCCAGTGCCTTGTGTGGCCTTCGCAGGGAATTATTATATGAATACTGATATGGGGGTATACCTTTTTTAATTCAGTCAGAGCTTCAAGGGCTATCATATCAAAGCCCACGGCACCCCCTGTATAAAAATGGCATATACCCTCCGAAATAAGCTCCTCGGTTTTTTTCAATACTTTTTTGTATACAGCAGGGAAATCTTCGTACGGAATATCCCTGTGGCCTGTGTAACAGCAGGATATATTTTTCAAATCAACACCTCATTAAAGAAAGGACAGTTTGTATGATTATTGACAGCATTAAAAATGCAAGCAAGTACTATGATGTTCACCCTTCATTCAAGGAAGCCTTTGAAGCTATGGCAAAAATTGTAAGTGACACTCCTGATGAGAGAATCACTGTTGACGGAGACAATATTTTTATCAATCTTTCAACCTACACAAACAAGAATGTTGATGACTGTCTTTTTGAGTCTCACAAAAAATACATCGACATCCAGTATGTTGTTACAGGTGCTGAGCTTATCGATGTATGTCAGACGAATACACTCAAGGCTACAGATGACAGACTTGATACCGACGACATCGCTTTTTATGAAAACACGGATATATTCAGCACGGCATATCTTGCAGAAGGTATATTTGTTGTACTTTTCCCCGGAGAAGCACACAGACCCTGTGTTGCTCCCGACGGCAAAGGAATAAAGACAAAGAAGGCTGTTGCAAAGATTATTTATTGAGCCTCATCAATGTGAATCTTTCAATTTCGGCTGCAGACTCATCCTTATAAAAGTCATCATTGAGAATGTGATTCTTTTCGTGCTCAAGGCTTTTTAGCTGCTGCTCTCCGGAAAGATTCTCATTTATATAAATATTATAGTCCCCCTGAGCATCGGGAATTGTAAATGCCCTTACCCCTGAAGGTAAGGGTATTTTTCTTATAAAAACATCATATGTCAAGTAATCACCCCTGAAAAAAAATTATTCTTCAGTCAGAGCATCCACGATTTTTATCAGCTTGTCAAGATCCTCCGAGCTTGCCTTTGCCGAAAGGTCAAAGAGCAGCTTTCTTTTTCTGAACAGTTCATCCTGCATATTTTCAACCGCATCACTGTCCTCTGTAAGAAGACCTATGGGAACTTCAAAATATGCGGCAATCTTCTTAAGTGTCACAAGAGACAGCTTTTTTGTTCTGCCCATTTTAAGCTCAGTAAAAACAGAGCTCCTTATGCCTGTTTCAGCAGAAAGCTTTGACATTTTTATCCCTTTTTCATCACAAAGCTGTTTTATAACCGAATACGTATCCATAATATTACCCCTGTTTCCGAATAGCTGAAAAACATATTGACAATTACAAAATTCTGTATTATTATATGCTTGTAATACAGAATTCTGTAAATATTTTGTCGATACTTGTATTATAATACGGTTTTCTGTAAATGTCAAATATTTTTTCAAAAACCCCCGTTTTCGGGGAGATTTAATCTCATAAAACAATTACAATTAAAGCTGTTCTTGTACCGATTATATCAGCAGCAGTGTACATAGAATAGTACAGTATATATTCAGGAGGTATAAAAAACATGAATATCGCAATTCACGCACAGATAAAGTGTCCGTTTTTCCTGACGGAAAGAAACAATCTTTTGTGCTGCGAGGGCTTTGTAGAGGGAACCTGTATGACAACAAAATTTCCCGATGTACACGAAAAAACCAAGCACATCAGAAACAACTGCTTTCTCAGAAACGGCGGCAGATGCCCTATGGCTGCAAATCTTTTTGAAAAATACAAGGCTGCCGAAGAAAAAGAAGAAGCCGAAAGAATGAAAAAAATCGAACAGACCTTCAGACTTACAGGCTGAATTAATTATTGATTATTTCTCCCGGATAGGATATTATTAATATAACATCTGAATATATAAGGAGAATAAATATGCCTGATTTTAATAAAAGCTTGTTTGAAAACTCAAGAGAAAAAACTCTCGTATGTGCACACAGAGGTGTGTCCGGTGCAAACATCCCCTGCAACACCATGGCAGCCTTCAAAGCGGCACTTATGCAGGGTGCAGATGTAATTGAGCTCGATGTATCAAAAAGCCGTGACGGAAAGTTTTATGTTTTTCATCCGGGCATGGAAAAGGCGCATCTTAATGTCCCTATGCTTTTATCCAAGCTTTCATCAAAAACCGTAGACAGACTGCATTTTGTCAATCAGGATGACACTGCAACCGTCTGTAAGGTAAACACCCTTGAAGAGGTACTTACATTCCTTAAAGGAAAGTGCTATATAAATATTGATAAATTCTGGATTGATATCCCCGGTATTACGGAAATCATCAGAAAAACAGGAGTTGAAAAGCAGGTTATCGTAAAAACCGATACAAAGGAAAAATATCTTAAGCTTGTTGAAAAATACGCTCCCGATTTTATGTTTATGCCTATTGTTTCGGATGAGGATGATATCACCGACAAGCTTGTTGAAAGAGGTATAAACTGCATAGGCGCAGAGGTGCTTTTCAAAACGGAGGACCGTAAGGTCTGCTCAGAGGAATACATAAGCTATATGCACTCAAAAAACAGGATTGTCTGGGTAAACTCCATTGTTTATAATTATAAATCTGTCCTCAGCGCAGGCCATACGGATGACGCAGCCGTTCAGGGCGAAGAAGACAGAGCCTGGGGCTGGCTTATAGACCGCGGCTTTGACATAATCCAGACAGACTGGTGTCTTATGCTTAAAAACTACATAGATAAAAGGGAGAAAAACTGATATGAAAAAGCTTACTGCAGTTTTCCTTTGTATGTTATTTATTTTCCTGTGCTCGTGCAAGGAAAACACATCAGAGGAAACAACCGTATCTTCAGAACAAACCACACTTCCCGAGGAAATCACAACCGTTGAAAGCATCGGCCTTACCGAAGAAGTTGACCCTGCAAAGGTGCTTACCGTTTATTTTTCACATAATGACCCTGTAGAAAGTGCTGCCTCTTACATAAGCGAAACAACAAAGGGCGGTTTGTATAAAATAGAAACAATGGGAGAATATCCCCAGGATGAAGCCGAGCTTGTAAAAATGGCAATGGAGGAATATAACAACAATTTCCGTCCCGCACTTATTAATGCCCCCTTGTCACTCAGCGAATATGACATAGTTTTCCTGTGCTTCCCTGCATGGAACAAAACAATGCCTATGGCACTATGGACATTCTTAGAGGACTATGATTTAAGAGGAAAAGCAATTCTTCCCGTAGTTTACGGAACGCAAGCAGAGCTTAATAATGCTTTGAGAGATATTCAGTCTCTTGCACCGTCACTGATGCTTGCAGACGGCTATTGCTTCTCGGGTGACATACTTGAGGAAACAGAATCTGTAGACAACTGGATAAATGAATCACTATACGGATAAGCTGATATACTTAGAATACCGGAATTTATAAAATCAGAAAATATTATAAGAGGCACACTTCATTACGGAGTGTGCCTCTTTATAGTATATTTTATGCTTTTATATGATTACTTAGCAGCCTTTTTATCCTTTGTAACAGCCTTGATAACTAAGAGAGTACCGATTGTCAATACAGCGCCTACAGTGAGAGTAACTGCTGCAACAACTGCATAAGAAGCAATAACAGACTGAAGGATACCTGCAAGAATATATGTTACAAATGAGATACCTGCAACTGTAAGTGCATAAGGAAGCTGGGTATTAACGTGGTTGATGTGATTGCACTGAGCACCTGCAGAGGACATAATTGTTGTATCGGAGATGGGTGAGCAGTGGTCACCGCAAACCGCACCTGCAAGACAAGCAGAAATACCGATAACAAGGATATTAGTATCTGCGGGGAAGATAGCTGTAACGATGGGGATAAGAATACCGAATGTACCCCATGACGTACCTGTTGCAAAAGCAAGTCCGCATGCTACAAGGAAGATAATTGCGGGAAGGAAGTTTGCAAGACCTGCAGCTGCACCGTTCATAAGGTCAGCAACAAAGAACTTTGCACCGAGAAGACCTGTCATATTCTTAAGAGCAGTTGCAAATGTAAGAATTGTAATAGCAGGCACCATAGCCTTGAAGCCTTCGGGGATACATTCCATAGCACCCTTGAGAGTGATAATTCTTCTTATCATAAGATATGCCATTGTGCAAACAAGAGCGATAAGAGCACCCCAGGGAAGACCTACGGTTGCATCTGTATTTGAGAATGCATCAATAAATGAAGCACCGTCAAGGATACCGCCGTTATAAACAAGAGCAAACACGCATGCTACAATAAGGAAAACAACGGGAAGAATAAGGTCAATAACCTTACCCTTGGGATTGCCTTTGTTTTCATCAATATTTTCAGCCTTTTCACCTTCTGTGTAAAGGTCGCCGTGAAGCATAGCATTCATTTCGTGAAGCTTCATGGGGCCGAAGTCAATCTTGAAGAATACGATTGCAAGAATAAATACAAATGTAAGAAGTGAGTAGTAGTTAAAGGGAATAGCCTGGATAAAGAGTCTGAGTCCCTGACCCTCTTCTGCATAGGAAGCAACAGCAGCAGCCCATGAAGAAATGGGAGCAATCATACAAACAGGAGCAGCAGTAGCATCTATAAGATATGCAAACTTTGCTCTTGAAATTTTGTGTGAGTCTGTAACGGGACGCATAACGGAGCCTACTGTAAGGCAGTTGAAATAGTCATCGATGAAAATAAGCACACCGAGAACAAAGGTTGCAAGCATAGCACCTGCACGGGACTTGATATTATTAACAGCCCAATCACCGAATGCCTTTGAACCGCCTGACTTATTGATAAGAGCAACCATAATACCGAGAAGCACAAGGAATATAAAGATACCTGCGCTGTCAGATACGGCAGCAATAAGACCGTCGTTGATTATGTAGTCCATAGCAGTTGTGAATGAGAAGCCTGAGCTGAATACATTTGCTGAAAGAAGACCGCCTACTACAATACCTACAAAAAGAGAGGAATAAACTTCCTTGGTAATAAGAGCAAGTGCAATAGCAATAATGGGAGGAATAAGTGCCCAGAATTTTGCAAAGTAGTTACTTGACGCAGTAGTTCTTACGTCGATTTCACCTGTACCTTCACAGGTTGCACATATACCTGAGAAGCCGCAGTCTTCACATTCGTAGCATACACCCTCACCGTCACAATCGGGACAGGAATCAAGATAAACATCGAGAGAAGAATCCGTATTTTCCGCTGCGGCAGCATCCTCGCCGGCTGCTTCTTCAACAGCATCGGTTTCTGCCTCGTTAACAGCACCGATTGTAAGCACTGCAGATTCGCCTTCGACAACAGCTTCTGTTGCTTTGTCAAGAAGATCTGTATCCTCTGCAGTTGCGCCTGCTGTCATAAACATAAAGCAGCAAAGCATTACGGCAATCAACATACACATAAGTTTTTTGCGCGTTTTCAAAATAATCATCCTTTCTTACATACATAAAGTATTATTTTAATTTTTACATATTATTACATCTTTGTCAAGCGCAAAAAACAAAAACCGTATAATTTGTCAAAAAAAAGACTATTCTCATATGGGCGGGTTGCTAAGGACAGAAATAAATAGTATATAGTTGTGAGATGCTTTTTTGATAAAGTATCTCACAATTTTTTTTGATAAAAAAACAGACACTTTCGGCTTGAAAGTGTCATAGTGGGTTATATAAATCAAAAAAATTATTACAATCTGAAACAAGTTCTCTTCGGTTTGTATGAGTGATATTGCAAATTATAATTTGCAGTGATATTTTTGATAAATCAAAAGTGTTATTGAAGCCTTACGGCTTCAGTGTTATTTTATTCGCTCAAAACTGTCCGAAGGACAATAACACTGTGCAAAGCACAATATAACTGCGAAGCAATAAAACTCGCCGTATGGCGAATAAGAACCTGCCTGCGGCAGAACCTTGTTATTCGCTTTGCTCATAAGAAAACTGCCGAGTGTCCTTACGAACACTCGGCATATTTGTCACTTATTGTTTTACATTTTATGAAGCCTCTGAGTCCGGATAATTTTTCGTGTTGCTTTTATTATGAAAATAAAGTAAAATATAGCGGTAATAATAATTATGAGGTATAAAATTATGAGACTTGATAAATATCTTAAGGTTTCCCGTCTTGTTAAGCGCAGAACCGTTGCAAATGAGCTTTGTGATGCAAAGCATGTTGAGGTCAACGGAAAAACAGCACGCGCTTCTTATGAAATCAAGGTAGGAGACATAATCGAAATCCAGATGGGTTCAAACAGAATAAAGGCAGAGGTTGTGACGGTTACGGAATATGCCACCAAAGAAAGTGCATCCTCTATGTATAAGCTCATCTGACAATTAATATTACACTTACATCAAAGCAGGTGTTATTATGGATGAATTCACAAATAATTTTTCTCAGGATACAAACAAGGCTTCGGAGCAGATAAACGAACAGATACAGTCCCCGACTGAAGATACCTTTTCACCGCAGGTATTCCCTTCTCACTCTGACGCAAATCCGCAGTATCCGCCTGTTGTTCCCGTAAACAATAAGCACAGGGTAAAATTCCCTTTCGGCTATTTTGCGATTATTCTGGTTGTGTGCATTGTAATCAGCTCTCTTTCGGGTGCGGGCGGCGCGTTTTTTATGTATAAAGCAATGCAGCCCGTCTCGGAAATCCCTGAGGCTTCAACCGTAGAAGAATTTGATATGGAAGAAATCCTCAGTGATGAAGCCGAAGCTTCCGAAAATGCTTCGTCAGAGGAGGAAAACACGTTTACTCCCGTTTTTAATGAAGAAACAACAACTGCAGAGCCCGTTACCGAGGAGTCCGTCACCTCGCCTCCCCCTCTTACAAAGGGTGATATATATGCAAATGCCGTCAACAGTATTGTTGCAATTACCGCTCAGTGGGAACAGCCCTACTCGGTGCTTTTCGGCACATATACAAAAACCTATGCCACGACGGGTACCGGCTTTGCCGTTACATCCTCAGGCTATATAGCAACAAACTATCACGTGGTCGAAAAAGGCACAACCATTATTGTCAAGGATTATTACGGTAATGAATATCCTGCTGTTTTAGTGGGAAGTGAGCCGTCAAATGATGTTGCCATTATAAAAATCGATGCCCAAACCGTTCCCGTTACCCTCGGCAAATCCTCTGAGCTGAAGGTCGGTGATGATATTATGGTAATCGGAAATGCACTGGGTGAGCTTTCTTACTCCTTTACCGACGGAATTGTCAGCCACTTAAGCCGTAATGTCAAGGTCGAAAGCGGTGAAATAATTCATATGTTCCAGACAAATGCCGCAATCAACAACGGTAACTCAGGCGGTCCCGTGTATAATATGGACGGTGAAGTTGTGGGAATCGCAAGTGCAAAGTATGCATCCGACACAATTGAAGGACTGGGCTTTTGTATTCCCATTGATGATGTTATCGATATGATAAGCGATATTATGGTATACGGCTATGTTACCGGCAAGCCGGCACTCGGAGTATCCCTTCAGAGCATAAATGATGCCACAGCCGTCAGATATTCAATTCCTACAGGCTGTTATGTTGTGGATATAGATGAAAGCTCCTCTGCTTTTTCAATGGGACTTCGCCCGGGTGATGTCATTACCGCACTTGACGGCAGCAGAGTTTCTTCCTGCGAAGATTTATCATCGCTTCTTGCCTCGTATAATGCAAATTCTCAGGTAAAGCTTTCATGCTGGAGAGAAACGGGAGAATTTTCAATAGTCATAAAACTCGGTGAGAAGAAACCGACAAGTCCGAGGACAGACTACTCAAACGTATATGATTTCTGATAAAAATACAAAAAGAAAACCGACGGACACTGCCGTCGGTTTTTCTTATACCGTCTCCGGTAATTAATTATTCTGCTGCAGGAGCTTCTGTTTCTTCTTCGCCGCCGATGCTGAAGCCGAGCTTTTCGAAAAGCTTCATAAATGCATCAAAAAGAGCGCCAAGGAACTTAAGAAGAGCTGTAAAATCAAATCCTGACATTATTTTCACCTCGTTTTATGAATTTTATAAAACTGAATTATTCTTCTTCCTTTGTTAAATCGTCAACAACGCCGCCGATCTGGTCCATACCGTCAACGATATCGCCTAATGCTGAGTTACCGCCGAGGAATTCTGCAATAGCTGCAAAAAGATCAGTGATGAAAGCAATGAAAGCCTGAAGTAAATCTGCCATTATGTGTACACCTCCCTAAAAACTGATATATATACATTAAAGTATATTATGCACCTGTTACTTCTTCTTCGGGAGCTGTAGTATCTTCTGCGTCAGCAAAAAGCTTGATACCGAGCTTAGCAAAGAAATTTGCAATTGTCTCAAACAGCTGTCTGAAATAATCAACATACTGAGAAATTGAAGTTGAGAAATCAATATTCATAGTTACACCTCATTAGTTAAAAATTATGCACCGATAGCGGGGTCTTCAGTTGTGCCCTCTGTGGGATAATCATATTCACCCTCTTCAGGAAGAATAAGAATTCCAAGCCATGCAAAAACCTTTTTGATTGCACCGAGAAGTTTTTCGATAAAACCAAGAATTTCATCTACAGAAATACCAATGATGGGACCTTCCATTGTCTGCACCTCGCTTTCAAAATTAGGTATTAATTCAGTATCATCATAACACAATCAATATTACAACTCAATAGCAAAATGCACTAAATGATTTTTACCATTACAAAGTTTACATAAATAACACAATCATGTCACATTTCAAAAAATTAAGTAATCAAAGACCGCTGAAACATAGTCATTATAGACAATTTTACGGCACTTTTTTAGGCAAAGAAGCTTAACAAAAAATAAACTCAGCCGGACATTCACCCTGAACATCCGGCTGTCACGTATTCTTTTATGCAAGTTTAATGCTTATAACGAAATTTATATAAGCACCTTTGAAAGGAAATCTTTAAGACGGGGACTTTCGGGATGTGAGAATATATCCTCGGGAGTACCCGTTTCTATAATCTTTCCTTCATCCATAAATATAACTCTGTCTGCAACTTCCTTTGCAAAGCCCATCTCATGTGTAACAACAACCATTGTCATACCGTCACGGGCAAGGGATTTCATAACATCAAGAACCTCTCCGACCATTTCGGGGTCAAGTGCAGAAGTAGGCTCGTCAAAAAGCATTACCTCAGGCTCCATACAAAGAGCACGGACAATAGCAACTCTCTGCTTCTGACCGCCCGAAAGCTGACTGGGATATGCACCAGCTCTGTCCTCAAGCCCTACCTTGCGAAGAAGCTGTCTTGCCTTTTCCTCAGCCTCTTCCTTTGTCTTATGAAGAAGCTGCACGGGAGCAATAGTCATATTTTTAAGAATATTCATATTACTGAAAAGGTTGAAGTGCTGGAACACCATACCCATTTTCTGACGGTGGACATTTATATTCACCTTTCTGCCGGTAATATCAATATCATTGAAAAGAATCTGCCCCGAAGTGGGAAGCTCAAGCAGGTTGAGTGAACGAAGAAGCGTTGACTTACCGCTGCCCGAAGGACCGATGATAACAACAACCTCTCCCCTTCTGATGGAAACATCCACACCGTCAAGAGCCTTGACCTTACCGCCGAAATAGTGCTTTTTAAGTCCCTGAACTTTAATAATATCAGCGCTCACTGCGGCGAAGCCTCCTTTCAATGGCTGTAAATACGTTAGTAAGTACAACTACGGTTATGAGATAAATAATTGCCACTGCAATAAGGGGCATAAATGCCTCGAAGGTTCTGCCTCTGATAAGGTCGCCTGCCTTGGTAAGATCCATAATTCCCACGTAGCCTGCAACCGAGGTTTCTTTAAGAAGTGCGATAACCTCATTGAGAAGTGTGGGAAGAGTTGACTTTATTGCCTGAGGAATAACAATATTTCTCATGGTCTGTATGTAATTGAAGCCGAGAGACCGTCCTGCTTCAAACTGACCGTTATCAATGGACATTATACCGCCTCTGAAAATCTCGGCAACATAAGCTGCAGAGTTGAAGCCGAAGGCAATAATTGCAACAACAACACCGTTTTTCTCTGATACGAGAATAATGAAATACCATATCATCAGCTGAACTACAACGGGTATACCTCTGATAACGGTTATATAAACCTTAGCAAGTATATTGGCAATTCTGAGGAAAATGTATCCCGCACCGCCTCTGAGCTTAAGAGCTTCTTCATTTTTATCATAAGAAGAACGGACAGCCGCAAGCACGATACCGAACACAAGACCGATTACAATGGCAAAAATTGTAATAATTATTGAATTTACAAAGCCTTCAACAAGCCACTTCCATCTGTCGCCGTCTATAAAGCAAAGATGGAATGTCTTATAGAAGTCAAAAAACATATCTTTCAGAGCTTCCATTTTCAGCCCTCCCGAACTAAGAAAAGAGGACGGATTGAAACCGTCCTCGGATTCGTAAAAAACTAAGCTTAAGCAACAGCTTCTGTTGTTTCGTCAGCTACAGCCTCTGTTGTTTCGTCAGCTACAGCTTCAGTTGTTTCGTCAGCAGCAGCTTCAGTTGTTTCGTCAGCAGCAGCTGTGGAGATGTACTTAGCGATGATGTCAGCTACAGTACCGTCAGCTGTAAGCTCTGCAAGAGCACCGTTGATAGCATCAAGAAGAGCTGTGTTTTCCTTAGCAACAGCAATAGCATAATCTTCTACTGCCCATTCTGCTTCAAGGATTCTGAGGCCTTCGTTTGCAGCTACAAAGCTCTTTGCGGGTTCGTTGTCGATGATAACAGCGTCAACCTTATCAGCCTGGAGAGCCATAACAGCTTCTGCACCTGTCTTGTAACGGATAACATTGTCTTCACCGTAACCGCCGTTTTCAGCTGTATCGGAAGCATAGATGTCACCTGTTGTATCCTGCTGTACACCGTACTTCATTGAGCCGTCTGCAAGAAGGTCATCAAGAGAAGTGATAGCTGAATCTTCCTTAACAATAACAACCTGGATGCCTGTTGCATAAGATGTTGAGAAGTTAACACTTTCAAGTCTTTCGTCAGTAACAGTCATACCTGCCATACCCATATCGAACTTGCCTGTCTGAACACCGCCGATGATGGAGCCGAATTCAACGTCCTGAATTTCAAGAGTCATACCGAGCTTTTCAGCAATTTTGCCTGCGATTTCAACGTCGATACCTGCAAAGTCATCGCCTTCCTTGAATTCATAGGGAGGGAATGCAGCGTTTGTAGCCATTACAAGTACGCCTTCTGTAGCAGTGAGGTTAGCAGCATCGCCTGCTGCAGTTGTTTCTTCTGTTGATGTGCCGCCGCAAGAAGCGAATGCGCCTACAACGAGAACGAGTGTTAAAAGAATTGCAATAATCTTTTTCATTGTTTTTTCCTCCATAGAAAAATTTTTGTTTTGCGTGGTAAACTATACCACCTTATGAAAAAAAATGCAAGTGCTTTTGCATAAATATCTGAACTTTGTATACTTTTTCAATTGCCGCATATTGAAAAATAAGGTGTTTATGCACTATGCCCTGCAGATTTCTTATATTTATACATTATTATAACATCAGCTGACGGTTTATCTGTTTTTCCGTTCAGAGGGAACAAAAAAAAACAAAGCACGGACCGAAAAGTCCGTGCAAATGTTTTTGTTTGTCAGAAACTTAAGCAACAGTTGTTTCTTCTTCAGCAACAGTTGTTTCTTCAGCAACAGTTGTTTCTTCAGCTGTTTCGCCTTCAACAGTTGTTTCTTCAGCAACAGTTGTTTCTTCAGCTGTTTCGCCTTCAACAGTTGTTTCTTCAGCAACAGTTGTTTCTTCAGCAACAGTTGTTTCTTCAGCAACAGTTGTTTCTTCTGTTGTGCCGTCGCAAGCAGCAAATACACCTGCAACAAGAACGAGAGTTAAAAGAAGTGCGAATAACTTTTTCATAGTTAATTCCTCCAAGTTTTGTTTGTTTGATTTTTATTTCTTGTGTTTAACACAAGTGGAACTATACCACTGATTGTAAAAAAAAGCAAGTGTTTTGTAATAATTGTTTTAAACTTTGTGAATATGCATCTGTTTTATAAAGAAAAACAACAAAAAACTATGCAATTTACCACCAAAAATTACAAATGTTACAGCAATAGTTACAAACCTGAAACTTTTTTATTGTACATAGTGTCTGTAATTCAGCTTGTTTTTTAGTCAATACAACCAAGATTATTGTCCCTTTTATATCATATTCACAATAACGGAGTTTTATCACACCGATTTATCCTATGGTTGATTTTATTGACAAAATATTAAAATGAGTGTATTCTAAAAACAGGAAAACAAAGGAGATAAATAAGATGAATAAAACATTAAAAAAACTTATATGTGTTTCTCTCGCAGGTGTATTATCCGCCTTTTCACTTTCCTCCTGCGGCGGTGCAGACACGGAAACTACCGTAAATAATACAGACATCGCTGATGCGGAATATAAAATAGGTATATGCCAGTATATAGAGCACGCAGCCCTTGATTCATCAACAAAGGGCTTCAAGGATGCCCTTACAGAAAAATTAGGCGATAAGGTAGCCTTTGACCATAAGGATGCAACCGGTGAGCGTTCAAATGCAGCAACAATATGCTCTATGTTTGTTGCAGATAAGTATGACCTTATTTTTGCAAATTCTACAAATGCCCTTGCCGCTGCGGCACACGCCACTGCGGAAATACCTGTTGTAGGCTGCTCGGTTACGGATTTTGCATCTACTCTCGGATATACCGAGTGGAACGGCTTCACCTCATCAAATGTTACCGGGGCTTCGGATTTACTTCCTCTTGAGCTTCAGGCAGATGTTATACACGATCTGTTCCCCGATGCAGAAAATATCGGCATTCTCTATTGCTCAAGTGAAACCAATTCAAAATATCAGTCCGATACAATAAAGACATATCTTGAAGGCTACGGCTACACCTGTACGGAATACTCATTTGTTGACACAACTGACCTTATTGCGGTTACCGAAAAGGCAGCTGCCGAAAGCTATGTTCTTTATACTCCCACAGATAACACAGTTGCCGCAAATACAGAGGCTATAAAAAATGTGCTTGAGCCTGCAAAGAAGCCTCTTGTGGCAGGCAACAATGATGTAGCACGTGAATGCGGTGTGGCAACCGTGGGCATTGAATATTATGACCTGGGATATAAGGCAGGTCTTATGGCTTATGAAATTCTTTGTAACGGCGCTGATCCCGGTACAATGGATATTGAATATGCCGACAGCTATCTCAAGAGATATGTACCCGGAAGATGCGAGGAGCTGGGTATAACAGTCCCCGGAATATACAAGCCCCTTGACTGAGTATAATACATATACACAAAACCGGCTGAAAGGGGCTGTAAAAAAAGTGCAGACCGCATAAAACAAGATAACTAAAGGGTTTCTTTCGGTATTTAACTACCAAAGAAACCCTTTAAAACTGTAAAAATCAGCAAAAGCAGGCAAAAACAAGGTTTTTGCGTTTTATGC
>JAZNEX010000013.1:0-5107 GCA_045588855.1 Acutalibacteraceae bacterium | reverse complement strand
CCTACACCTAGCATTCATCGTTTACAGTGTGGACTACCAGGGTATCTAATCCTGTTTGCTCCCCACACTTTCGCGCCTCAGCGTCAGTTACAGTCCAGTAAGTCGCCTTCGCCACTGGTGTTCCTCCCAATCTCTACGCATTTCACCGCTACACTGGGAATTCCACTTACCTCTCCTGCACTCAAGCTCTACAGTATCCAAAGCAATTCCCACCTTGAAAGCAGGACTTTCACTTCAGACTTATAAAGCCGCCTACGCGCCCTTTACGCCCAATCATTCCGGACAACGCTTGCCCCCTACGTATTACCGCGGCTGCTGGCACGTAGTTAGCCGGGGCTTCCTCCTTGGCTACCGTCTCCTTCTCTTCACCAAGGACAGGAGTTTTCGATCCGAAAACCTTCTTCCTCCACGCGGCGTTGCTGGGTCAGGGTTTCCCCCATTGCCCAATATTCCCCACTGCTGCCTCCCGTAGGAGTTTGGGCCGTGTCTCAGTCCCAATGTGGCCGATCACCCTCTCAGGTCGGCTACTGATCGTCGCCTTGGTGGGCTGTTATCTCACCAACTAGCTAATCAGATGCGGGCCCATCCTATACCGAATAAATCCTTTTTTCTTCAGAAGATGCCTTCCGAAGATGACATGCGGTATTAGTCACCGTTTCCAGTGATTATTCCCCAGTATAGGGCAGGTTGCCCACACGTTACTCACCCGTCCGCCACTAAGATGAGAAGAAATCCTGCCGAAGCTCTCATTCAACTCTTCTTCGTTCGACTTGCATGTGTTAAGCACGCCGCCAGCGTTCATCCTGAGCCAGGATCAAACTCTCTATAAAAATTTAATTTTATAGAGCTTTGCTTAGCTCTTTAAGTTCGAAGTTCTTAAAAACTCGTTTTCGTATCTTGTACGTTTTTTGTAAAGGTAGTTCTCAAATTAATTTTGACAATTAATGAGCCCTGTATTCATTACAGCTATTCAATTTTCAAAGTGCGCTCCGCTTGTCGGCGGGAATTACATTGTAACACAATTCCCAAACTTTGTCAAGCGTTTTTTTGAATTTTTTTCGACCGGATTTTCAGCTGTCTTCTCTTGAAGTGTCATCCCTCTCGCGGCCGACTTTTTGATTATATCACAAGCGAACCGGTTTGTCAAGTACTTTTTTTAATTTTTTCAAGTTTTTTTCGAACTCTTTTCAGAGGTCTTATTTTGCTTGAAGCGCTGAGCTCTCGCTCAAGTGCTTGCATATATTATCATAAGTTTTTACGCTTGTCAACACTTTTTTTAAACTTTTTTTGATTTTTTTAAAAGTATTTTCCTTGCCACTATATATTGTGTTTTTCTTGTTTTTTGGTAACAATTTACAAGATATTGTTATGTATTTTTTCAATAATAGGGAAATAATAGCTATTGTGAATATATTTGATATCAAAGGTTGTGTGTTATTTTGATAAAACATAAAACTACTCTTTCAGACCGAGGCAGAATACTTGTTTCTCTTATTCTGTGCACCGTTATTATCTGCCTCTCCGTTGTCATATACCATGAAAATGATATGAGTGATACACAGATGACACTTTCCTCCTTCGGCTCGCGAGGAGAAGAGGTCAGGCAGATTCAGAAAAAGCTCAAATCCCTCGGCTTCTATTCCGGCACCGTCGACGGAATATACGGCACGCGCACTAAAAACGCCGTAACTGCCTTCCAGAAATCCTGCGGTATAAAGGCAGACGGAATTGCCGGTCCTACAACATTATTATATCTCGGTCTTTCCTCATCATCCGGTTACAGCTCCTCCGACACATGGCTTCTTGCCAAGCTTATTGCTGCAGAAGCAAGAGGAGAAAACTACCGCGGTCAGGTTGCCGTTGGTGCCGTTGTGCTTAACCGTGTTGCACACTCGTCTTTTCCCGATTCCATTTCCGGTGTTATTTATCAGAAGGGAGCCTTTGACTGTGTCAGAGATTCCAACTGGAATGTTTCGCCCACCGAAACAGCTCAGAAGGCTGCGAAGGAAGCTCTCAACGGGTGGGATCCTACAGGCGGAGCTATCTACTATTATAATCCGAAAACCGCTACTAACGGTTGGATTCGCACCCGTCCTGTTCTTACACAAATCGGCAACCACGTTTTCTGCGCTTAAACCGGGCAGAGCAGTAAAACTGCTCTGCTTTTTCGTTTTTGCAAATTTACTTTTATTCTATTGAAATTTACCGCTGATTTATGCTATATATAATGTAATAAAAGAAAGGAAGATGTTTTATGGCAGCTTTTACAGACTTTTTTATGAAAATACTTTCATTTATCCTTGCTCCATTGTTTTTGCTTTTCCCTTCGCTTGATGATTACAATTTTGATGTAGACACATCTGTCACTTCTGAGGAATTACCCAATGCTGTAAGCAACATCAATGTATGGAATGCTAAAGCAAGCAAGGAATTCATTAATCCTGTTGTGGACAGCAACAGCAACATTTTTGAATTTGTTGAATATGTTCAGCTTATGCAGTGCACCGGCGGCGGTGCAGACAGAGATCTTTTTGTTGATCCTCTCGATTTTGAAACACTCGATGATTATGATTTTTCGTCTCTTATCGAAAGCTGCCGCGGTATATTGAGTCTGGACGCCAAGCCCCATCTCAAGCTTGGCAGCGTTCCTCTTAAATATTCTTCCCTTGCAAAAACAGATACAACCTTCGGCACAAATCCCTATCCCCCCGATGATTATAATGTATATTATAATTATATATATGCTATCGGTGAAGCTCTTGTAAACGAATTCGGCAGAGAAGAGGTTCTTTCATGGCGTTTCGGTGTTATGACCGAATATGAGAATGCTGACTGGTTCTATGCCCCCGACGGTACACCCGAAAGCTCTGCTGTTGCATTCTGCATGCTTTATGACTATACCGTAGCAGCTCTTCAGGATTCAATCGGTAAGGATGTTTTTGTCGGCGCCCATTCTATGACAGTTACAGAGGGCTTATGGGATGAAAAAATCTTTATTGAGCACTGTGCAAAGGGCACAAACTACAAAACAGGAGAGACAGGCTCAAGAATCTGTTTCCTCAGCTCTTCATTCTATGATATAAAGCCCGGAGAATTCACCTCAGGAAAGACAATGTATGATTCCATCAGATACCTTAAGGACAGCGCAGCCGAAGTCGGTCTTGAAGGACTTATTTTCGGCATTGACGAGGGCAGACTTCTTTACGGTGTCAGCTCAGGCGCTGTTGACAGACAGCTTCTCTCACGTATTGTAGGCCATACATATCAGGCTGCTTATGATGCACGTCTCTACAAGCAGCTGTTTGACATCGGCGGAGACTATATAAGCTCATGGGATTATCTCTCAGGCGGTCTTTTCACCGGCAATCCTACAGTTTCTTACCATGTAGCAAACAACATCGCAAAATTCGCAGGTATGAACCGCGCTGAAACAAAAATGACAAAAAGCGGTCTGCTCCCCTGCCCCGAAATCGATGCTGTAAGTGCTTTTGATACCGAAACAAATACACTCAGAATTATGGGCTACAACTTCAAGAATGAACTTAATTATGACAAAAAGGCTGATCTTAACTTCACTGTAAATATTCCTCAGCTTGATGCTCAGGAGGTTGAAATCAGAGTTTACAGTATTGATGACAGCTGCAACTATTTCGATGAATGGACAGAAGACAGAAAAGCATACGGCATCACTGACGATTGCTTCTCATGGTCTCCCGATTGTCCTGTTATTGAAAGCTACACGACACTTTCAGACAATGATGCAAGAAACATCTATTTCAATGAGCTTCGTGATAAGTATGCGGAATGCTCACGCCTTGAGCCCGAAATCAGCACTGCAACAGTAACAGACGGCAAGCTTACTCTTTCCTCTGAGGTTGCGCCCAACGGTGTTATATTCTTTGAAATAACTCCCGTAAAATGAGGAGATTTTTATGAAAAAGCTTATATTTAAATTTTCATCACTTTTTCTTATTATTTCGATGCTTTTTTCTGCAGGTATATTTTCTTCCTCGGCAGCAACACTTCGAAGCGGTGATGTTGACGGTGACGGAAAAATAACTGCAGGGGATGCAAGAAATATTCTCCGCTTATCCGTAGGTCTTGTAAAATGCATTCCTCTTATTGAACAGTATGCGGATACAGACGGTGACGAAAAGGTCTCTGCAGCCGATGCCCGACTTGCTCTGAGAATTTCCGTTAATCTTGACAGCGAGGATTCACTTGCATCATTCACTCCGGATAATGACACCTACTTTTATACTGTAACTGAAACAATCACTCTTACGCAGGGTGATACATCCTCTGCGGCTGAGCTTCTGGCAAGAAAAGATATGAATGTCACCCGTACATCAACAAATCCGGAAGCCGTAACTGTTTCCGGAAACGGTGAAATAACAGCAAAGGCAAAGGGTTATTCCTGCGTCATAGTTGAATGTGAAGGATATAAGTTTTATTTTGATGTAAATGTCAGAACACCCTTACAGAATAAAATCGAAGCCTTAAGAAGCAAATATCCTGCAGGCTATTATTGGAACAATCACGAGCCCAGTGAAAAATATCCCGATGTTACGGAAACTCCCTGCTCTGACCACAGAGAAGGTAAATATGCCTATTGCAAGGGCCAGTGTGCAGGCTTTGCAGAGCTTATGTTCAGAGAGGTTTTCGGAAAAAATGCTGACAGAAAATACGGGGTTACCTGGGATACTCTCAAAATCGGTGACTATATACGCTTTGACAGAAATCACTCTGTATTCGTAACCGATGTTGTAAGAAAAGGCGATATCGTCGGATACAGCAGATACAGCGAAAAGAATATTGTTGCCGATGAAAATTATATTGTGGTTGTCCACTGCAACTGGCATTGGAACTGCGACATTGTATGGGACGGCATTTTCTATGAAAACTACACAATAGCCTCACGCTACAGCTACACAGCATATTAAGCAAGTTAAATCTGATGAGCGTACAAAAGGGGATGTAAAAAAACTCGTTTTTTTACATCCCCTTTTTAGGGGCTAGGAAAAAATGCGCAGAATGAACAAACCGAGCCAAAATAAAGCGTTCAGCTTTATTTTGGTTTACCCGACGGCGTACAAAGGTACTCCGA
>JAZNEX010000012.1:0-23911 GCA_045588855.1 Acutalibacteraceae bacterium | reverse complement strand
ATAGATAAGTTCTTCATAATGTTCTTTGAAAATTTGTTGTAATATATTCATGTGAACATTATACAACATAACTTCTAAAAGCAATACCCCCTCATGATTGAGGGGGCAGGGGGTAATGATTTGTCGAAGACAATTTTTTATTCGACAGATTTAAGTGAAAGAACCATGTCGACTTTCTTGAGCTTATTGTGAAGTATCAGATTTACGATGATAATAATAATGAATGTTATTGCTATTGCTATTACATAACTGTACCATGCAATGCTCTGACCGTACATAACCGTGTCTATTGCCGTAAAAGATATCAGAAGATAATGAACCGCAATTCCGAGTCCTACACCGAACAGCATACCGAACAATGAAACAAATATGTTTTCACGGTAAATATAGCTGCTTACCTCCTTGTCAACAAAGCCGAGAACCTTGAGTGTTGCGATTTCTCGTGTTCTTTCAATTATATTGATGTTTGAAAGGTTATAAAGCACAACAAATGCAAGAACAAGTGCGGAGGCAAAGAATAACAGAATTACTATTGATAATGCATCGGTTATCTGAGAAATACTTTCTGTGGTATCGCTTGTGAATGCAACTGCCGTAATTCCCGTCGTGTTCATCAGGTCAGTTGAAAGTAAGCCCATCGCGTTTTTAAGAGTTTCTTCATCTGTGGAATCAAATGTGGACGAAAGATTTCCTACCGCATACTGATAATCGGGAGCCTTGCCTGTTGCCGCGGTATATACATTCGGAGTCATATAAATATAGTGGAATGTGTAATTTTCAGCAACTGCGCTTACCGTAACGGAGTAGGTATTTCCGTCTCCGTCAGTAAAGGAAATCTGATCGCCTACAGCAGTCTTTGTGTCATTTGCAAGCTTTTCCGTAATTACTGCGCCTGTATCATCAAGCACAAATTTCTCATCTGAAATTCTGTTGCGAAGATCTATATATTCATTGAGCTTGCCGGGGTTTTCGGGCACAAGTATATATACATCAAGTTTCTTATCGCTTCTGTCACTGCTGCCTGTCATAGACTTCATAGCTGTCAGCATCATCGAACCTACACGGGCATCGCTTGCTGCTGTATTGAATTCATATGAGTGCACAGGGGAAGTCTGGGGATTTGTAAATACTATCTGAAAATCATACTGTGAGATGGCATTCTTTTCGTATTGCTTTGAAAGAATAGCACCTATGGAATTATACATTCCGAGACTTGCAATAAGAAGTCCCGTACAGCCTGCAATACCAAAAAGAGTCATAGCAAAGCGCTGTTTGTTTCTGAACAGATTTCGTGCCGTAACCTTGGCCGTAAAGTTGAGTCTGTTCCACAGGAATGTGATTCTTTCAAGGAGAATTCTTTTACCTGCCTTGGGTGCTTTTGGTCTCATAAGAACAGCAGGGTTTGTTCGGAGCTCCTTGTTGATTGCAACAGTTGTTACAAGAGTTGTACATGCAAGAGAGATAACAAGACTCAGTGCAGCATATCCCCATGGGAAGACAAAAATAAGGTCGGGGAGTGAATACATAATCGCATATGCCGAGTTTATTGCATAAGGGAACAGGAAAACTGCAAGAGCAACACCGATAACTGTGCCTATGATACACGCAGAAAGAGAATAAATTACATATTTTGTTACAATAGAGGATGATGTATATCCCAGTGCTTTATATGTTCCTATAAGGACTCTGTCTTCGTCTACAAGTCTTGTTAAGGTTGTAAGACATATCATTGAAGAAAGAACAAAGAATAATATGGGGAATATATTTGAAAGCACTGCAATGTTATTTACCGACTGACCGTAGCTTTCATAACCGGGAGTGTCGTTTCTGTTGTAAACATTCCATGACAGTGTATCAAGCTTTTCTAACAGCTCCTTTGCTTCAGCAAGCTTCTGCTGAGCGGAAATAAGCCCCGAATCAAGCTGTGAAAGAGCTTCTGCACGTTTTTCCTTTGCAAGGGCAAGACTTGCAGGAGCATTATTCACCTGAGTTATAAAGTCATTAAGCTTTGTTTCAGCCTGCATTCTTTCAATCTGAAGCTGAAGGTTTTCGCTCTGAAGATTGAAGCCGTATGACTGTAGCTGTTTGCTTGCAGCTTCAAGCTGCTCGGATGCTGCATCAAGCTCACTTTTTGCAGTAGCAAGAGCAACAGTGGCATCGGTAAGTTCCTTTTCCTTTGCAGAAAGCTGTATTCCGAGCGCGTCAAGGCTCTGTTTCTTTTCGTTAAGATTTTTTTGTTCAACCGCAAGCTTTGCCTTCTGTGAATCGAGATAGGGTTGAAGTGAGGTTGCAATTTCTGTTGCAAGCCCCTGAGATGTAAGGGATTTGACAGCAGTATACAGCTCGGGATAAGTCAGCTGCATCATATTGATAACAGACTGAATCTGTTCTGTGGAATAGGCACCCTGCTGTACATCGCCCAGCTTAAGCATTGTGGCTTCGGCTGCGGTAATCATAGATTCTGTTGTGTTTATAGTCTGCTGTGCATATTCAACAGCCTGCTGCGCGGATTTGTATTCACTGTATACGGAATCATAATAATTCTTTGCCTGAGTATGCTTAAGATTTTCTTCATTGTACAAAGCGAGATTATCCTTATATTTCTGTTCCTCGCTTGAATACTGTGAAAGTGCTGCATAATACTCAGATGTGTTGTTGCTGAGTTCACCCTGAGCCTCGGAGAATTTGCTGTTGAATTCATCACGGGCTTCCTGTATGCGCAAATCTGAATTTGCGACAAGATCTTCAAGAGTTTCAATAGTTTTATCAAGCTCTTTAAGCTGTTCTGATGCCTCGGAAGAACTGCTCTCAATAAGGGCTTCACCGTCAGCAACTTCCTTTTCGAGCTGAGGCTTCAATTGGGTTGTGCGGATAGTCATTCTGCCTTCCGAAAGTGCCTCAAGATTAGCTATTACGGGAGAAATATATTCAAAATATTCATCTGAATAAGGGTCAAGAGTATCTGCCCCCTGAACACCTACATATATTTCCGAATAGTAGTCAACATTAAATGCTTCTTCGGGAATAATGATATATGTGCCTACTTTACCGCTGCCGATATTAGTGTTGCCTCTCTCAAAGGAAATATAGTAAGGAGATCGGATTATGCCGACAATTGTGAAGGTATTGGTGGATAACTGAGTCGGTATTGCTCCGTTCTCGTTTTCAAGTGTTATTGTGTTGCCTATTTTGTAGCTGTCAGGTGTTGAAAGCTTACTGGCGTCAACAAGACATTCATTCAGCGACTGAGGGTATCTGCCTTCAATCAGTTCGGGACGGTTCATATAGTTACCGTCATTTGAGCCTGAAAGGAAGGATGATATATTTTCCGGTGAAATGCTGTAAGTTCTTGCACTTATCTGAGTGCCGTCGATATCTGCTTCAATTTCACCGTTTACTCTTACAAGTGCGTCGATGAATTTCTGCCCTGAGACATACTGAACACCGCTGATTGTACGCACGGCAGCAACATCCTCGTCGGTAAGACCGGCAAGGGACTGTATACGGATATCCATAAGATTGTAATCGTGATAAAACTTATTTGCCGTTGCAAACATATCAGGGGCAGTAGCCTTTATGCCGACAAAAAAAGCAGTACCCAGAGCGATTATCAGAATTATGGATATATATCTGCTGAAATTCTTTTTAATTGTCCGAAGGGTATCTTTAATAAGTGCTTTTGACAAGCCGGAGTCCTCCTTACCATTCTATCCTGTCTACGGGCAGGGGGTTATCATTGATAGCAATACGGTGTACTTTACCGTTACGCATGGTAATTACACGGTCTGCCATAGGTGTAAGTGCTGTATTGTGTGTTATGATTACAACGGTCATACCTGTTTCATGACTGGTATCCTGCAGAAGCTGTAATATCTGCTTGCCTGTATTGTAGTCAAGAGCACCGGTAGGTTCATCGCACAATAAAAGCTTAGGGTTTTTTGCAAGAGCACGTGCAATTGAAACTCTCTGCTGTTCACCGCCCGAAAGCTGAGCAGGGAAGTTGTTCATTCTGTCACCCAGACCGACTCTTTCAAGAACTCTTACAGGGTTGAGAGCTTTGTTGCTTATCTGTGAAGCAAGCTCAACGTTTTCAAGTGCAGTAAGGTTGGGCACAAGATTATAAAACTGGAAAACAAAACCAACGTCATGTCTTCTGTATAAGGCCATGCGTTTTTTGTTGAATTGATTTACAAGCTCACCGCCTACGCGGATTTTACCGTCATCACAGTCATCGATGCCTCCGAGAATATTAAGTACGGTAGTTTTACCTGCGCCGCTGGGACCGACTACCATACATAACTCTCCCTGCTCGATGGAGAATGAAACTCCGTCAAGTGCATTGATTGTGACTTCGCCCATATTGTATTTTTTGTAAACTGAATCAAGCTCAATAAAACTCATAATTGTCCACCTTAAATATTATAAAATAAAGTATATAACATAACGCGCGTATAGTCAAGGGGAATAAGTGATGCGACATAGTGTTTTTTTGTTATGTAAAGTTGAAAAAATCAAGCTTTTGGAAAAATATACACAGTAAGTGCATAAAAATACAAATATAAGATGTATAAACATTTTGTGTGACGATATTCTGTTAACTTGACTTTTTACGGCTTATATATTAAAATAAAAAGTTGAAATTATCTTGAAAGGAAAGTTTATTATGTCAGTAGAACGTGTATTATTCGGAGAAATGCCTGACGGCAGAGAAGTTTATAAATATATCATAACAAATTCAAATAACTGCAGTGCACATATTCTTACTCTCGGTGCTACTCTCAATTCTTTTTTTGCTGAGGACAAGGACGGAGAATTAAGAGATGTTCTTCTGTGCTTTGATAATGTTAAAGATCATCTTGAATTGTCGGATTATCAGGGAGTTGTTGTCGGTCCTGTATGCAACCGTATCGGAGGAGCAGCATTTGAGCTTGACGGTGTAAAATATCCTCTTACTGCAAATGAAAAGGGGATAACCTGTCTCCATGGCGGCGGAGAACTCGGTATGGTTCTCTGGAAGGCTATAATTACTGACTCTGATAGTGTTGAGTTTTCATATACTATCGAAGATATGAGTCACGGTTTCCCCGGAAGAAAGGACGTTAAGGTTATTTACAGCCTTAAGGATAATAATGCTTTACATATCAAGTATGAGGCAGTTTCCGATAAAGATACATATCTTAATTTCACAAATCACGCTTATTTTAATCTTAATGGCTATGACAACGGTGATATTCTTTCTCATACGCTTATGATTGATGCTGATTTTATTACCGAGGTAAACAGTGACAGTATACCGACAGGTAACAATATCAGCGTTGAAGGAACAGCCTTTGATTTCAGAAATCCCCGCGTTATCGGTGAAAGCATTGATGACGAACATATACAGTTGCAGTATACCGGTGGCTATGATCATAACTTCTGTCTCAATAACTTTGACGGAAAACTCAGAAAAATTGCCGAGGCAACAGGCGATAAGAGTGGCATAAAAATGAATGTTTATACAACTTTGCCCGGAGTGCAGTTTTATGCAGGTAACTTTCTTAAGGGTATAAAGGGCAAAAACGGCGTGTCTATGGAAAAGAGAAGCGGCTTTTGTCTTGAGACACAGCATTATCCTGATACTCCCAATAATCATTCTTTCCCTGCATGCCTTTACAAAGCCGGTGAAAAATACGAATCAGAAACCGTCTATGAATTTCTGATTTAAGTACATTTTGTTAAAAATATTATAACTTTTAATACTTTGCTTGACAATTTATACTGTTTTGTTATAATATATTTTAGATATTTATATAAAGAACCGGAGGTGCGGTTGTGTCAAAAAGAAAACTCCTGATGCGTATATTCAGTTGTGTTATGACAGCTGTTATGTTTGTATCCGTAATTCCCGCAAACGCAGTTGTGCTCACATTTGAAACACAGTATGACTATGAAACTGTAAACGCAGCGTGGCTGACCGATCTTGTAATAAAAGAGGATATGACTACCGTAGAGGGGATGGCTCAGAGGGTAGATGTTGTACCCCGTCCCGAATATCCCTATACCGAAACTGCAGAAAGCTTCAGTGATGATGTTGATTACTTTATGTCGCTTTATAACCTTGACATGAGTTCTCAGAGAGCAGGTTACATATATTTCTTCGAGATGCTCAATGCAAATTCAGGTCTTGTTAATTCCGAAATCAGTGATGCTGATATCAGAGAATATCTTGAAGGTCTGTCAATTGTATATCCCTCGGATGCAGGCTCTGATGATCTTATAATGGCAAGAGTTCTGTTTACGGCTCTTGCAACAGGTTCATTAAGCTCATCTGCCGTAGTTCCGGGTATTGCGCTCGAAAGTCTTGTTGTTAACTACTTATCTGCTTATACGGGTATGGATTCTGCTACTCTTGCTCAGTGGTCTCCCTCTGGTGCGGATCTTTCACTTGATGAGTATATTCTTGCTGCATCAAAGCTTTCTTTATGGTCAAACGGCTATAACGTAACAGCAGAAACCCCTGAAGATGAGGTTTATCGGTTGCTTGCTGCTATGACAGTAAAAAATCAGGGCATCTCAGTTGACTCAACTCTCAGCTTTGATGAGCTCAAAATAAGCTATACTGCTGCACTTCTCGGTACAAAGTATAATGTTACCGTTGACAGCAAAAAGCTTGCACAGGCAAAGGAAAATGATTCTGTTGCATACTATATGCTGCAGCTTATCGGAAGAAAGTACGGTCTTTCCGTAAGAGAAGACAATGCAACATACGAAGAAGCATTTGAGTTGGTTGCAGAAAATACAGGTGTGTTTGATGTTTCCGCTGATGATTTTTATGCAGATATTTACGATTACGATATCTATCTTAAATCAAGATGCAAAACACTCTGGATTTATCCTACTGCATATTCTACAAATGAAAACGGCTGCAATATCATTGTTACAGCTAACGGTACTGCGATAAAGAACAACTATTATAACGAAATTGAAATTGACTATACTGCAGATGTTCAGCAGCTTGTTATTGAGGTTACCGTTTCAAAAAACGGAAAGTCTGAAAAGTGCAGATACAATATAACAGTCCATCAGGGCTCATATGCTGATGTTGAAGGCGAAGGTCCCGTAACCGATAGCAATAAGCCTTCCTTCGGTACTTCTGATTCTGTTGTTGCGGATACACTTTCAAATCTCGGTATGAATTCGGTTATATCTGCAGTTCTTGATAAGTCTTATATATCTCTTCCTGCTACAGTAACGACTGTTGTTTCCTTTATTGCTCCCACATTTGATGCTGAAGCTCTTAATGCAGAAAACTTCCTTTCAGGCAGTGAACAGGATAATTTCTATATTTCCGTACTTGACGAAGTAGGAGCACTTGTGGATGCAGATATAAAAGGTGTTCCCGGGATTGAACTTTCTCCCGATGTTTCTCAGAATCCCGGCAAATTAGTTACATTTGATTGATTTTAACTTGCGTAAGGCAGTAATGTCTTACGTAAATGCATATTCACTGTATGTATGCAGTGAATTCCGGAGGGAAAATAAATGAACGAAAAAATTCTTATTGTTGATGATGACGCTAATATCTGTGAGTTGTTGAGACTATATCTCGCAAAAGAAGGTTATTCACCTGTGATAGTGAATGACGGCGTTGCTGCTGTTGAAAGTGTTGCAACTTTGAACCCTGCGCTTGTTCTTCTTGATATTATGCTGCCCAAACTTGACGGTTGGCAGGTGTGTAGAAAAATCAGACAGACAAGTGATGTTCCTATAATTATGCTATCTGCAAAAGGCGAGACTTTTGATAAGATTCTGGGACTTGAGCTTGGTGCTGATGACTACATTGTAAAACCTTTTGAAGCAAAAGAAGTTGTAGCGAGAATTAAGGCTGTGCTCAGAAGAACATCTGCTCCCGTTGCAGAAACAGTAAAGGAAGTAAGTTTTGATAATCTTTCTATCAGCATAACAAATTATGAAATGAAAGTAAGGGGCGTACATGTAGATGCTCCTCCCAAGGAGCTTGAGCTTCTTTTTCACCTTGCTAGCAATCCCAACAGAGTTTTCACAAGGGATCAGCTTCTTGATGAGGTCTGGGGCTTTGATTATTACGGTGATTCAAGAACTGTTGACGTTCATATCAAGCGTCTCAGAGAAAAGCTTGAGGGTGTTTCTGATAAGTGGGAACTTAAAACCGTATGGAGTGTAGGTTATAAATTTGAAACAAGATAAATAATAATGTGTATTAAGTGAGCAGTTGATATGGCAGGTTACAGATGGCGCCGTTCAGGCAGTATGTTTAAATGGTATTTCATTCAGACAACATTTTCTGTTTTATTCTGTCTTTTTCTATCAAGCTTTTCGGTTCTGTTTTTCTTCCTGAATTTCTGGAAAACCGATATGCTCACGGCATTGAATGAAGATGCTCTGAGTGTTTCTCAGAGCGTTTCTCTTTTAATTGAAGAGAACGACGAAATAACTGAACAGGATCCCGATGCGGTGCTTCAGCTTGTCGGAAGTATTATTTCTACTGTTGCGCAGTCTTCTGGTACGGATATTTTTATAGTTTCCGAAGAAGGAAAAATTCTTGTTTGTTCTGATGAATATGATAATCATAATGATGAAGGCTATAACGGAGTCTGTATGATTCATCGGTTTATGGTTATTCCTGACGGAGTAATGACTGAGATGCAAAGCAGCACGGAGCAGTTTTATAATTACGAGGGTGATATGTACGGTTTATATGACGAAAATTATCTTCTCGGCTCCGTTGAATTTGACTATGGTTCGGATACCTGTTATGTCGTTGTAATGCAGCCCGAAAGTGTTGCATTTCTTCCCTATACCACGGAATTTTTAAGAAGTATGCTGTTTGCAGGTGTTTTAGGTGTTTTTATTTCATTTTTACTGTCAATAGTAATTTCAGTACGAATGGTAAAACCGCTTAAAAAGATTACAGAAGCTACCCGTTCATATGCGGGCGGCGATTTTTCTGTGAGAATTAATACATCTGATGTATTTAATGAATTAAGTCAGCTTGTTGACTCGGTAAATAAAATGGCAGACAGCCTTGCTGTTATCGAAGAATCAAGAAGCAGTTTTGTTGCAAATGTTTCACACGAATTAAAAACGCCTATGACAATCATAAGCGGTTTTGTTGACGGTATTCTTGACGGCACCATATCTCAGGAGGATTCGGAAAAGTACCTGTCAATTGTTTCTGATGAAGTAAAGAGGTTATCTCGCCTGGTAGTTGCCATGCTTAATATGTCCCGTATTGAAGCAGGAAAGCTTGAAGTAAATATCACAAGCTTCAATGCTTCAGAGGTGCTTATGCAGGCACTTATAGGCTTTGAAAAAATTCTTGATGATAAAAGAATAAATATTGACGGATTTGACAGCTTTGATGATGTGACAATACTTGCTGATGAGGCGCTTATAACACAGGTATTTTATAATCTGATTGAAAATGCTGTTAAATTTACTCCTGAATTCGGAACAATATCATTTTCTGTTACAAAAGAAAAGAAAGAAGCGGTTATCCGAATCAGAAATACAGGCAAAGGTATTTCTCAGGAAGAATGCGGACTTATATTTGACAGATTTTATAAAGTTGATAAATCCCGTGGACTTGATACCAAAAGTTTCGGTCTCGGATTATATATTGTAAAAAGTATTATAGAAATGAATAAAGGAACAATAGACATAAACAGTGAAGTTGACAAATATACAGAATTTGTCATAAAATTACCTTCACATTGATAATTTTTAATTTATTTTTAAACTTTTTTTTTTATTATACTCACGGAAAATTCGGAAAGGAAAATTTTTTATGAATGATTTTGAAAAAAAATACTTTAACAGTGACGGATCTTCTGAGGAAGCTGTTCCCGAAGCAGAGACTGTTACCTGTGAAGAATCTGCTGAAAAAGCGAAGGAAACTGTAGAAGGTGTTAATTTTAATTCAGACGGAACATACCACGGTGTGCATAAAGAATCAGCTGAAGCTGAGCATATGAATTATAACGGCACCGATGTGAACAATGCAGATAATAATGTAAATAATTTTACAGATCAACAGTACAATAATCCCGGTCAGTACGGATATTATCAGCAGGGGCCTTATAATTATTCTCAGAGAGGTTACGGATATCCTCCCAATATGCCGCCTCAGTATAATAATCAGAATTTCCAGTATGCGTATAATACCGCAAAAAAAGAGAATTATGCCTATCCTGTTGATGATAGTGCGGAAAAAGAAACAGGAAAGAAAAGTAAAACCCCAAAAATTATCGGTATTATAGTGGCAGTCCTCTGTGTAGGGCTTGTAGGTATTCTTGTTGCAATTGCATTGGGCGGTTCAAGTGAAGTTACTGCCGGCAATAATGAGTCCGGATACAACGAAAAAGTATCGGAAAATGTTGAAGAGTTTGAGACAAGTGCTTCTCCTGTAACCGATGATGAAACTTCTTCAGAAGGTGAAATGACCCCTAAAAATATATATCAGAATGTTCTTCCTTCCTCTGTAGGTATTCTTGTATATAATAAATCAAAGGTTCTTGCTTCCGAAGGCTCAGGTGTGCTTTTCCAGGAATCTTCAGACGGTAAATACACTTATATTGTAACCTGCGCTCATGTTATCAGTGAAGAATCCGGTAAAATCCGTGTTCAGACCTATGACTCAAAGGAATATGATGCTGAGCTTGTCGGTTTTGACGCAAGAACTGATATCGGAGTTATCCGTATTGCAAAAACCGGCTTTGACCTTGCAGAAATCGGTGATTCTTCTCAGATAAGTGTCGGTGATTATATCTATGCAATAGGCAATCCCGGCGGTGTTGAGTTTGCTAACTCTTTTACAAACGGTATTGTTTCTGCTCTTGACCGTCCCGTTAACTCTTCTTCAACCGGCTATACCACCGAATGTATTCAGCATACTGCGGCTATTAATCCCGGTAATTCAGGCGGAGCTCTTGTGAATTCCTTCGGTCAGGTTATCGGTATCAACTCAATGAAAATCGTTGCTGATGAATATGAAGGTATGGGCTTTGCCGTTCCTTCTTCCGTATTTGTTAAAATTGTCAACGAGATTATGGCAAACGGTTATGTTTCCAACAGACCTAAGCTTGGAATAACCTATGTTCCGGCTTCCGAATACAACAACTACGGTATGTTTGTTGCCATCAAAGAGCTTCCTGCAGGCTCAATTGTTATTTACAGTATTTCTCCTGACAGCAGTCTTGCATCAACAAAGGTTCAGGAGGGTGATATGATTATTTCAGTCAACGGAACTCCTCTTGATGATCCTTCATACCTTTCCGAGCTTATCGAAAATTCTGAGGTAGGCGATACCATCACATTAGGTATTATCAGAATAAATGAAGATTATTCCTATGAGGAATTTGATGCACAGGTAACTCTTGTTGAAGACAGAGGCGACACCTTTGCAACACAGGAAGAAACTACAACAGATTCCTATTCGGGCGGTTACGGTGAATACGGTGATTCTTATGAGGATTTCTTCAATGAGTATTTTGAAGAGTTCTTTAATGACCGTTTCGGCGGCTTTGCTCCGTAATACGAAAAATAATAAAATTTATGCGGATTAAGTCAGATGTTTAATCCGCATTTTTATTTCTATAAAAAAAGAACACCGTCGGGAAAATTTCCTGACGGTGTTCTTTGTAAAAATTATTTATTTTGCAACGGGAACATTAATAACAAGATCGGTAAGAGGGAAGCTGCAGCAGGGATGTATACAGTCAAACTTGAAGTCAGCAAGTCTTCTGTATTCAAGCTGCTTAGGTACGTAAACCTTACCCGACAGGAGATGTGAGTGACAGAATCCGCACTCACCGCTTCTGCATCTTGCAGGTGCTGCTATGCCGTTCTTTTCAAGAATCTGTAAAACAGAATCATTTGTTGAGCCGGTAACAGTCTTTGTTTCATCCTGAATAGTAACTGTGATAGAAATTGTTTCGGGAATATCTGAAGGGTAGTCAGCCTGAGTTTTAGGATCATGGAATTCTCCGAACATTTCGTGACGTATATACTTTTTGGGAAGCTCAAGCTTGGGAAGCTCTTTTTCAAGGAAATTATACATAACCTGGGGACCGCAGATGAATACTGAATAATATTCGTTTTCGGGTGCATACTTCCTGATAAGATCAGCAGTGATAAAGCCTTTTTCAAAGCCGTCTTCAGATACATCTGCATTTTCATCGCTGAGTACGTGAATAACCTTTACCTTATCGGTTTTCTTTGTGATTTCAAGAAGCTCATCATAGAAAAGGATTGCATCCTTATTTCTGCTGCCGTATATGAGAGTAAGCTCAAAATCTTCATCTCCGTCAACAATAGCGCCTGCCATTGAAACGAAAGGTGTGATACCGCTGCCGCCTGCAAGGCAGATAACCTTTTTTGCATCTCTCAAGGGCTGATATTCAAAGTTTCCTGCAGGAGCTGATACCTTGACTTCAGTGCCGACCTGCCAGGTGTCAAGAATATAGTTTGACATAACACCGCCGTCAACACGCTTGATTGTAAGCACATATTTTCCGTCAATTGCATCTCCGGGCTTTGATGAAATTGAATATGCTCTGGTAATTTTCATACCTTCAATTTCTTCAAAAACAGTAAGATATTTACCCGCACCGAAGTATGCAAGCTCTGTTGTACCTTTATCTGTATCAGGTACAAGAACAAAGCTTTTGCAATCATCTGCTCTTTCAATAATCTCAGCAACCTTTACATACTGAACCTTCGGATGTAAAGCCTTTGCTAAAACTGTAGCCTGATCGGGGAAATCAGGCATACGTGCCTGAGCATTTTCAAATGTTTTCTGTCTTCCTGTCAGAAGGGAAATGAATTTTTTTGCTTTAAGTGATTTGATATCTGCCATTTTATTTGCCCTCCTTAAGTGCTTTTATTGTAAGATCTGCAGCCTTTTCACCTGTATAATATGCACAGCCGTAGCCGTCGCCTCTTTCCTGGGTAGCACCGCAGAATAAGAAGTTTTCAAAGGGCTGATCATTAAGATACTGAATTGTTCTGGGAAGCATACTATCCCATTTTTCGAGCATATATCCGTAAGGTGTGCCGAGAGGTGTATTGAGGTATCGTGCAAATGTGGGAGGCAGTGCGATTTCAATTTCTTCGATGTAAGGCTTGATGGAGATATTGAGTGCCTTTTCGCAGGTTTCAATCATATCTTCTGCAACCTTGGTCTTGAACTTTTTATAGTCTCGGGGCTGGATATCCTTCATAACATCGCCGAATGTCATTGTAGTGAGGAACAACTGGCTTGTGCCTTCGGGAGTGCAATCGGGAATAATCTCATTAAGGCAGTTAATGATACAATAACCGCTGAAATAACCCTGAGCTGCTTCATACTGCTTGTCTGAGTCTGAATCGGGAGCAATAAATACGGAATAGTCCTTTATTCCGAGTTCTTCTTTTGTTTTGTTCATACCGAGATATACGGTTGTAAGGGTACATGCTGTTTTTCTTGCGTTGAGCATCTTTAACTGCTTTACGGGAACATCTTTTCTGTCCATAAGTTCTGTAAATACTTTGTAGGGATAGCAGTTGCAGATAAAACGCTTACCGTATACTTCTTTTTCACCGTTGATGACAACACCTGCAGGCTTGCCGTTTTTCATTATTATCTTTGTAACATCTGAGTTGTACCAGATATCACCGCCGAAGTCACGTATTTTTTTGTCAATTGCAAGGCTCATTTCGTGGCTGCGAAGATGAGGAATACCTGTTCCGCTTCTTACATAACTGTGGAGTACGCAAAGATAGTAAAGGAAGTCAAACTGTGATGCAGGTGAGCCCATATAACACCAATAAGTGTTAAAGATATCCTGTGCTTTTTTAGGCATACCGAGTGCATCAAGGGCTTCTGCCATTGTATGCGCGGTCATTCTCATAATATCGGGGACATCTTTAAGGCTTCCGGGAATTTTTGAAGGATCATCAAGACATTCGAATGCCTTGAACATACTGATTGATAAGTCAAAAGCCTTGCGGCAGCTTTCATATGAGCCGGGAACTATTTCATCAAGCTTTTTTGAGAAATTTTCAAATCCGACAGGCATTCTTGCATCAACTGTAACATTGACGCCGTTTTCATTTATAAAAGTATCCTTATCGCCTTCCTTGGCAGGGACAACAAGGCGGAATGTTGAATCGTGTCTGAACCATTCAACCTCGGCTCCTATTCTGTTAAATACTTCTTCAATTGTGCCTACTTCTTTTTCATCACCGATTCCTGCGAGCTCATGAAGTGAAGGTTCAAATTCAAATCTGCCTCTTACAAAAGAAGAAGCTGAACCGCCGGGAATATTATGTCTTTCAAGAAGGAGAGTTGAAAGACCGGCCTTTGCACAGTTTGCTGCAGCTGCAAGACCGCCGTTACCTGCGCCGATAACAATTACATCATAAATTTTACTCATAATATATACGCTAACCTCCGTACATAAAAATACATCCTATTATATCACTTATAAATAATCATTACAATATTATGTAGCAAATATTTACAGCTTTGGATGAATTATCGAAAAATGATATTTGCCATTGGTTAAAATAACAATAGAAAATATTATAATGTTGTGATAAACTGACATTCAGGGGTGAATATAAATGCAATTGACCATTTTTGATAATCCGGTAAAGGTTTACGGGATTCCCGAGTTTTATAAAACACGAAAGCTTGAAAGATTTCCCGAGGAAATCAGAAATAAGCTTGTTAAATTCCATTCTCAATTCGGCTCCACTGCCACGATTGAACATATATCAAAAAGAACAATAGGAGCCAGAGCTGCCTTCCGAACAAATTCCCGGAATATCAGAATAGAAATGAAGCTTAAAACTCTTGAGCATGATGCGGGGATGTCCCGTTTTTCCTGTTCCTCTGCAGCTGTGTATACAGGAAAAGGTGAAGATCTTGTTTTTCGAGGTCTTGCCGTTCCCGGTTTTGATGATATGACAGGAGATATTACCTTCGAAAAAGATGATAAAACAGAAGATATAATGATTTTTTTTCCTCGGAATGAGATAGTTGAAAACATTTACATAAGTCTTGATGACGGGAGTTCGATTCTTTCTCCCACCAACTATAAATATGAGCAGCCTGTGATTTTTTTCGGATCATCTATTACAGAGGGTGGACACGCTGCACTTGTAACAAATGCTTATACTGCACTTTTGTCCCGGTGGATTGATTTTGAATACTATAACTTCGGACTATCGGGCAGCTGTCTCGGACAGCCTGATATCGGAGAATATATATGTTCTCTTCAGCCGTCAGTGTTTGTGTATGACTATGACTATAATGCGCCTTCCGCTGAATATCTTGAAAAAACTCACGAACCTTTTTTTAAGCTTGTAAGAGAAAAATTACCGCTTCTGCCTGTTATTCTTATGAGTGCTCCCAATTATGATTCTATGCCGGAAGCAGATAAAAGACGGGATATAATCAAAAAAACTTATGAAAACGCAAAGAAAAACGGAGATAATAATATATATTTTATAGACGGTAAAAGCTTTTTCGGAGAAGAAGAAAGACAATTCTGTACAACAGATACCTGTCATCCCAATGATCTTGGATTTCACCGAATGGCAAGGGTAATTGAACCTATATTGAGGGGAATGCTTGAGAATACATAAGAAAAAATTACAAAATGAAAGGCGCTGCGGAATTCCGCAACGCCTTGACTTATATATGTTTATCAGAATTTCATATCAGCATAAATAGGGTAGTGGTCAGATGTATATTTACCGCCGTAAAGATCTCTTACTATTTTATAAGTTGAAACACTGCTGATGCCGTTGTTTACGAAAATAAAATCAATAGGGTCGCCGTCAATTCCGCCATTGTATGCGTGATAAGTTTTACCGTTGTCGGATATTTCTGCAAGATCCTGTGTGTCGCGAAGCCCTGTTGAAATAATACTATTGTACAGGTCTGTATTCTTTTTAAGATTGAAGTCACCTGTAACAACTGTAGGCATATCAAAGGAAAGAGCAAAATCTCTTACCATCTGAGAACCGTAAAGTCTTGCTTCGGGGCCTTCGTGATCAAGATGAGTATTGACATGAGTAAACTGCTCACCTGTTACCTTATTTTCAAGTGTTGCCCACGTGCAGATTCTGTTGCAGGCACCATCCCATCCGCGGGAAACTACATCAGGTGTTTCGGAAATCCAGAATGTACCGCTGTCAATTACTCTATATTTATCTTTTCTGTAAAGAACAGCAGAAATTTCACCGCAATTTGTTTTGAGATTACCGGTATCTCTTCCTACACCGATGAATCCGTATTCGGGAAGGAAGCCTTTTATTGTGAGATACCAATCATGGGTACATTCCTGAAGACCTACGGAATCGGGCATATAATCTCCGATAAGCTCAGGTACAATTCTGAATCTTGCATCATATTCGTTATATCTTACATTGTAAGACATTATTCTGACGCTTTCATCATCTGTAAGAACATCCTTTGTTGCTCTCGCAGGAAGATTGCCGAAGCCTGCTGCAGAAATAAAAGTCATAATGATAACAAAAAAGTTAGTAATTGCCGTAAATACTGCACTCATAATTAAATCCCCTCTATTCCTTTTTTTATATTATAAACTTTTTTCGGTTAAAAATCAATAGCTTGTAGTTCTATTATGCAAATCAGAAATAAAAAGAATAGGTCTGACCTTTGATTGTATCAGATTCTATTTTGCCGTCAGGCGTTTTTATTTTCAGCTTACTGCCTTTGCTTGAAAGAACGGAAACTGAAGTAACCTTACCGTTTTTCCATTTAGCATCAACGATGAAACCGCCTCTTGCGGTAAGACCGCTGAATGATCCGTCTTTCCATTTTTCGGGAATAGCAGGAATAATATCAATATAACCTTCGTGACTTTGTAAAAGCATTTCAGCAACACCTGCCGTAAATCCGAAATTTCCGTCAATCTGGAAGGGCGGATGCAAATCCCAGAGATTTGTTGCCATACATTCGCCGACTGCCATTTTTACAAGGTCATAGGCACGGTTGCCGTTTTTTGTTCTTGCCCAAAGATTGAGCTTGTGAGCTGTTGACCATCCTGTTGATTTATCCCCTCGGTTATTGAGTGTAACCTGTGCGGCACTTATATAATCCGCATTTTTACTTGTAATAATATCTCCGGGATAAAGACCTACAAGGTGTGAAATATGGCGGTGATTCTTTTCGCCGATATCACCGTAATAATTTTCTTCTCTGAATTCCTTGATCTGCCCCGACAGTCCGATAAGAACAGGTGAGAGATTATTAATATTGTCTCTGATATAACTGATAAAATTATTATTTATCCCAAGCTTTTCAGCAGCCTTTATTGTATCCTTCCAGCACTGATAAATCATCTGCTGATCAAACGCACAGCCCTTGGTATGATAATATTTATCATTATGGCATTGCTCGGGAGAAGCGGAAAACTTTGAAAGAAGAGTGCCGTCCTCTTGTCTTTCAAGTATCTTTGATAATAATACAGACATTTCATAAAGTGCTTCAAAGCCTGTATTACGAAGGAAACTTTCATCCTTTGTGAATTCGTAATAATCATCAAAAAGCTTTACGGTAAAAGCACCTGTGCCGGCGCCGGAATGACCTGTCTGCGGATCAGGTAGTTTTTCCATATCATAAAGCCATGCACCTGTTGCAATTGCAATACCGTTATCCTCAGAATAATTTTCGGGAAAATATTTTTTTATATATTCGTCAGCATTTCTTTTTGCAAGAGCTTTATATGAATTAAAATAGTCTATGTAAGGTATGAAGCATTCGTGTAGATTAGTGTTGAATGACGGCCAGTAGTTCATCTGTACATTTATATTGTGCCAGTAACCGGATGACCAGGGGGCAGAGTCGTAACGGTTCCATATGCCCTGAAGGTTAGCAGGTCTGCCGCCTTTTCTAGATGATGAAATCAGAAGATATCTGCCGTACTGAAAAAGAAGCTCTTCTGCATATGAAGTATGATTTCCTTTTCTGTATTCTTCAAGAAGCATATCTGTTGTAATTTCAGGTATATCATCTGTCAAAGAAATATCAGCACGTTCAAAAAGTGAAGAGTAATCTTCAATATGTCTGTCAAGAAGCTCATCAAAAGAGAATGCTGAAGCATTTTGCAGTGTTGTGCTCACTTTGGTATGAGGATCAGGGAAGCCTTCGAGCTTTTTTGCAGGATCATCTTCAAGAAATACCTTACTGTCACTGACATAATTTGTAGCGCAGGTAAAAACAAGCACTGCACAGTCCGCATTTTTTATGCTGAGACCGTTACCGTTTTCTGAAATATCACCGTTTTCGGAAATAACCTTCATTCGGCCTTCAAAAAGTATATTGTAATAATCCATTTGTCCTTTTATTACAATTGTATCCTTTTCGGTGAAAATTTCAGCACTCTTTCCCATTCCGTCTCCTTCTTTGAAAAGATAAGGACGATTGAGAGATACAAAAGCATTTATATCAAATGATACACTGTTTTTCTTATCTGCCGTAATCTTTGTTACAAAAACATTGTCGGGATAAGAAGCAAAATGCTCCCTTGTGAATTTTATTCCGTTATATACATATTCGGTATAACATACCGCGTTGTTGATATTAAGATGTCGTCTGTAGTCTGTAACCTCCTTGTGTGAAAAGGAAAGGAAAAAGTCACAGAAATTACTTAGTCCCGCTGCACCGCCGGGATATTCATCACAGTATGTACACGGATTTGAAAGGCTGTTTTCGGTTATCAGCAGCCTTTCTATGTCTGTTCTACCGAAAATACTGATTCCCATATACCCGTTTCCGATGGGAAGAGACCATCTTTCCCAACCATCCTCGGGAATATTGCACTTTCTGTGATCTCTCAGGTAGATATCATCATTAATAACCGGTGTTTCCTTTGTATATCTTAAAAAGTAATTTTTCATTTCAGTACCTCTGATCAAGTGATTTACCGTTTTATTATATATTATTGATTTTCGGTAATCAATAATAAGCAGAAATTTCCTTTATTTTATTGCATTAGCAGTTTTTTTACTGTATAATTCTGATTAAGCAATATTTTTGATGGGGATGATTATATGAAGCCGTTGTTCTGTTCCCGGTGCGGAACAAAACTTGAGGAAGGCACTGGTAAATGTCCTGTCTGCGACAGACAGAATAATGCCGTCGGGTACGATAAAACTGCATTTTATAATGGAAATGAAGTTATTCCTCAATATGAGGCAAAAACTGAAAAAAGCAATAAAATTCCGAAGAATAAGGTTATGCTTATTGTTGCGGCTATTGTGTTCTGCTTCATTCTTGTATTTGCTGCAACTGTCAGCTTTATTTTGTTTTCCGATTCGGATATTTCTGTTTTTAACAGCAAAGATGATGAATCCGAAATTCTGCAGAAAAATTCTGATAAAAGTGAATCAGCAGGCACAAAAAGTCAGTTTGATGAAGCGGATGTACCTGAAGATGCAGTTTCCTTTAACGGACACAGATATTATATCATTGATGACCCTGATGTAAACGATTGGGATTCAGCAAAGAGATATTGTGACAATGTCAACGGATATCTTGCCACAATTACCTCACAGGAAGAAAATGATTTTGTTTATGATTATATTTCTGAGTCGGATAACTATTCCAGTGTATATTTCGGTATGAGTGACAGAAGCTCTGAGGGTGAGTGGAAATGGGCAAACGGTGAACGGGTTTCTTATACAGCCTGGGCACAAAATGAACCTCAGAGCAAAAATTCTTCCTTTGATTTTGCCCGCTTCTGTATGGATAAGGAAAACGGTATGTGGTATTCGGGCGGCTTCGGTGAAGCAAGCTCGGAGCATATAGGTGTAACTGTTGTTTCTGCTACGGCAACAAGCGTCCTGGCAGAGTCGAATATTACCCACGATGCCGAAAAAATTGCCGACGGTCTTTTGTCTACTTCATGGGTTGAGGGTGTTTACGGCTACGGTATCGGCGAATCTGTAACTCTTTATTTTGACGGAGTTTATAATGTAAGCGGTTTTGTTATAAATGCAGGATATCAGCGTTCAGAATATCTTTACAATAAAAATTCCCGTCCTGCCGAGCTGCTTCTTACATTTTCTGACGGAAGAACCGAAACTGTTACCCTTGATGATATTTTCCGTTCACAGCACATTGTTCTTTCTTCACCCGTAATGACAGATTCTGTTACTCTGACTATACTTTCTTCATACAGAGGTTCTACATTTGAAGATACTGCAATTGCAGAAATTTCCTTCTCTGCAGTAGAGAGTAAGCCTGTTTTCCTTTGTGAATGGGGTACATATTAAAATATATTTTTCTGCCGTACCGCTTTTTCGGACGGCAGATTTTTTTATCGGCATAAAAAGAGGCAAGACGGTTCAAAACCGTTTTGCCTCGTATTTTTATTCCTCTGTTTTCCATAAATCGGGGTTATAGTAATAAAGCGGTTTCCAGGGATTCTGATAGTCTGTTCCTACCCGTTTATAGCCGAATGCAGCTTCGCAGTTACCTAACAGTGTGGCATTATCTATTCTTGCCCAACCTTCGTTTGCATCGCCTCGCTCAATTCCGATATGATAGTTTGTGCTTTCGGGAACGGTAAAATCAAGCTGTGTATCCTCCCATTCCGTATTGCAGAACTCCTTAGATGCTACAAGCTCACCTGTTTCAAGATTTCTTACAAACATACGGCACTTTACACCTGATGTCTGTACCTTTGCCCAGAAGCAGCATGGCTCTGAAGAAGAAATATAAAGCCCCTGATAAATAGCAGCATCTCCTTCATCAAGGTGTGAAATATATCCGTAAGCTTTACCGCAGGGGCCTTCCTCTGTATCAGGCTGTTCAGATTCATAATAACCCACACCCACAGAATCGGGATTGTTGTTTTTTTTGTCACTCCAGAATACAAAACCACCGTTTTCAAACCCACCGTTAAGAAATTGCTTTGCTGAATGAAAATAATTCATATCAGTTATCTGTGTTTCAAAAAAATTAGGTTCAATTGCATCATATGTATTATTGCTGAATCGGAAATTTGTAACAGGGGGATAGCCGTTTCTTGTGGTATACGGATTATAATTCCAGTTGCCCATAGTCTGGAAGTAGTTGTCGTGAACATTGACATTTCTTACTTCAATCTTGCTTTGGTCAGGGCAGTCAATACCCCAAAGAATCATACCGAATGCCTTGCAATGGTTAGATTTAAGATTGTTGTGATCAATTTCTATGTTTAGTGAAGGCTGTGGCTCATCCGAAGACCACCATTCACTTTTTCTCGGATCTTTGTATGAAGAAAATATGTAAACAGAATCATCCCCTGTATGCATTGTACATCCCGTGATACGGATATTCTGACAGTTCATAAGACATATTCCGTCACCGTTGCCGTGGCTCCAATGGTCAATTTTTACATTCTTTATAAGACCGTTTCTACTTGTAAACGGCATCATGGCATAAGAATGGTAATCGGTGATATGTATATCCGATATCTCAAAACCGTCAACTTTGTAAAAACCGACAGGACATATCTTCATAATAAGCTCAGGTACTGTGTCGGGCATCATCCTTATAGTACCGTTACCCGTAATCTTAATATTTTTGGTTCCTTCGGGTGCAAATACAAGAGGGAAGTTATAATACCACAGATGGCTCCATTTTATATCGGGAGAAATATTATGACCGTATCCGGGCTTATAGGGGACATATCCCTCACCCGAGGGCTTTACATAATCATCCTGTGAGCTGCTCTGAAAAAGCTCCGCACCGTCTTCAAAATGCAGCTCAACATTGTCCTTCAAGATAACACCGCCGCTGAGAAAAACACGGTCAGCAGTCAGCACAACCGTACCGCCCCCCTTATTATAAACAAAATCCAACGCATCCTGAATAGCCTGACGGTCATTTGTAATCCCGTCTCCTTTGGCAAAAAACGGTGCATCCGTAACACGGACTTGAAAACCACTCACACTGAACTCCTCACTTTACCAATATTATACAGATATATTATCATAGCAGATTTTACTTTACAAGAGCTTGTTGTGCAGTAAAAAACGGTGAAGCTTTGTCTGCTTCACCGTTTTGCAACATTATTATAAAACTTTACTGCTTTGCGCCATTGTCAAACATTTCGAGTGTCTTTACTGTTGCTGCAAAGCAGTTCGCGATGCCCTGCTTGTTCATATTGTCATATGAGTCAAGTCTTGTGTGATAGTACTGTTCAAGCTTATGATTAAGACCTGTGATACCTGCTGAACGGAAGCCGCCCTGTGTAAATGCAGCTGCATCAACTGCACCGCCGAGAGGAGGAATCCAACCCTTCTTACAGGAAATGCCGATTGCTTCGGCAGCTTCAACGAAAAGATCAGCAACCTCTGCATCAGTTTTTACAGTACCGTTAAGGTCACGGTAGTTAGCCATAAGGTATTTGGGATCATTGATTGTATCGAATGAATAGATGAAAGTGGGAACATCCTGATATGCGTCGGGATGAGCTTCAACCCATGCCTTTGAGCCACGAAGACCGATTTCCTCTGAGCCTGTAAGGATAACACCGATTTCAGTATTTTCAAGCTCAATACCTTCGTCCTTAAGAGCCTTGAGAACGGCAATACCCATATAGCAGCCGGTGAGGTTGTCGTTGGCACCGTCTACAACTCTCTTATAGTTAACCATAAAGAACAGACCGATTACAAAGGGAGCAAAAATAAGTCCGATAAGAGCAGCCTTTGTAAGAGGCTGAGACATATCAGCAATACCGAATGCGCCGTTTTTAATTACCTGCATAACAGAAATTACAAGGAAATAAAGAGCACTGACTGCAACAATAATAGCGTGACCTTCAAAGCCGACACCACCGAGCGCATAGTTTACAGGCCATTCCCATGTAGCATCAGGGTGACCGTTGAAGATAATTCTTCTCTTTGTTTCGCCTGTGCACTTTTTGATAGCTGTAACATTATGGCTTGTTTTTTCTTTAAAAATACGGTCAATTGCCTTTTTGTAAAGACCGAATTCAAGTATTGTAAGTGTAAAGCCTGCTAAGATAAGCGGAATTGCAAAAACGGGTGCAACAAAGAAAAGTGCCATTGATAAAAGAATGAAAGAACAAGTGAAATAAATCCAGCCATAGAAAGCACGCGGATTAACCTTATAAGATTCTACGGCTACTTCCTCACAACCGCATTCATCCTTAAGTACCTTTGCCATATACTCACATGATTTCTTTTCACCCTCAGAGCCGGGGTCTCTTTTACCGCAGGTTTTGATGATTTTTGTGATGTCTTTGATTATGTAATCAGCAAAGGCATCTTTTTTGTCAATGATTTTTTTGAAGTCCATAATTTCTCTCCCTTGAACGCATAATTAATATAATTTTAACAATAGTTTAGCACAAATTTATAAATAATGTCAATGAATTAATCGCATATAATACAAAAATATAAAAATTGTATAAATCCGTGTAGATTTTGATTTTTTTCTGTGATATAATAATTCTATAAAATTCCGAAAGGAGAAATAATTATGGGACTTATTAAAGCAGGAATCGGAGCATTGGGCGGCGTATTGGCTGATCAGTGGAAAGAGTTTTTTACCTGTGATTCCATAAGCGATGATATTCTTATCGTAAAAGGACAGAAAAGTGTTTCGGGCAGAAGCTCAAATACAAAGGGCAGTGATAATGTAATCACATCAGGCTCCGGTATAGTAGTTGCTGACGGACAGTGTATGATTATTGTTGAGCAGGGTAAGGTAGTAGAAGTATGTGCCGAGCCCGGACAGTTTACATATGATGCTTCAAGTGAGCCTTCAATCTTCTCAGGCTCATTGGGAGAAAGTATTAAAGAAACCTTTAAGACAGTAGGCAAGCGATTTACTTTCGGCGGAGAGGCAGCAAAGGACCAGAGA
>JAZNEX010000011.1:0-14324 GCA_045588855.1 Acutalibacteraceae bacterium | reverse complement strand
CCGCCATAAATACCACCTCTATATAAATTATACAGAAAACGAAAAAGTTTTTAAGTGTTATTCTGCCTTGCGGCAGAGTGATATTATTGTCATGAGACAATAGTGTTATTGAATCCTGCGGATTCAGTGTTATTTTATTCGCTACAAACTCGCGAAGCGAATAACACTGTGCGAAGCACAATAAAACTGCGAAGCAATATCACTCGCCGCAAGGCGAATAAAACTGCGTGAGTGTCCTCAGGACACTCACGCTAGACATCCGCAAATAAAACGAGGCACACTTCCTTTCGGAGTGCGCCTCTTTTTATATCCGTGTTATATCAGGAATTAAAGTTCTGCGAAGTACTTGATAGTTCTTACCATCTGGCTTGTGTAGCTGTTTTCATTGTCATACCATGAAACAACCTGTACTTCGTAAAGATCATCAGCGATCTTAGCAACCATTGTCTGAGTTGCATCGAAGAGTGAGCCGTATCTCATACCGATAACGTCGGATGAAACGATGGGATCTTCGTTGTAGCCGAATGATTCGGAAGCAGCAGCCTTCATAGCAGCGTTGATGCCGTCAACTGTAACGTCTGCACCCTTAACAACAGCTGTAAGGATTGTTGTGGAGCCTGTAGCTACGGGAACTCTCTGAGCAGAACCGATAAGCTTGCCGTTGAGCTCGGGGATAACAAGGCCGATAGCCTTAGCAGCACCTGTTGAGTTGGGAACGATGTTAGCAGCACCTGCTCTTGCTCTTCTCATATCGCCCTTTCTGTGAGGACCGTCGAGAATCATCTGGTCGCCTGTGTAAGCGTGGATTGTGCTCATGATACCGCTCTGGATAGCAGCGTAATCGTTGAGAGCCTTAGCCATGGGAGCAAGGCAGTTTGTTGTGCAGGAAGCAGCAGAAATGATCTGATCTTCAGCACAAAGTGTATCTTCGTTAACTGAGAAAACGATTGTCTTTGTTTCCTTATCAGCGGGAGCAGAGATAACAACCTTCTTTGCACCTGCGTTGATGTGAGCCATGCTCTTTTCCTTTGAGCAGTAGAAACCTGTGCATTCGAGAACTACGTCAACACCGATTTCGCCCCAGGGAAGCTCAGCAGCATTAGCCATAGCATAGATCTTGAGAGTCTTGCCGTCAACTGTGATTGTACCTGCTTCGTCATCAGCACTTACTGTGTGAAGGCCTTCGCCGATTCTGCCACAGTAACCACCCTGTGCTGTATCATACTTAAGAAGGTTAGCAAGCATTGAGGGCTTTGTAAGGTCGTTGATAGCTACTACTTCGTAGCCTTCTGCACCGAACATCTGACGGAATGCAAGACGACCGATTCTGCCGAAACCGTTAATTGCAACTTTAACTGACATAATTAATTTCCTCCATTTTTACAGAAACTTCAGTTCCTTATTTTTCCACTATATATTATATTCGAAAAATCAGATTTTGCAAGTAACTTTGTTAATTTTTTCACTTACTCGCAAAACTTTGGTAAAGTACATAAAAACAAAATAAAATCCTGCCGTTATTAATGCAAAATGCAATGCTCCCACCCCATTCCCGTTCCCCAACCCCAAAGATTTTCCCTACCATCTATTATCTATTATCTATTATCTAATCTTTATTCTTTATTCTCTATTCTTTATTCTTTAATTCCATCCCCCTCCAAACCATAATCCCCCGACACACAAAAAAATCACAAAGCCCTCCATACCCACAAAAAAAACCAGAGGAAGACAAACCATGCCTTCCTCCACTTTAAATTTTACATTTTACATTCTGCATTCTGCATTTATAATTACGGAATCCTATTTCAGCGTTACAATCGTCACTCCGTTTTCCCCTTCACCGTACACACCCAGTCTGTAAGACTTTACGAACTTATTGCCCTTAAGGTGCTTTTGCACGGCTGTGCGCAGTGCTCCCGTACCCTTGCCGTGGATTACGGTGAATTCACCGATATTTGCCATAAGCATTGAATCAAGGAAGCTGTCGAGGGTAAGAAGTGCTTCATCTACCGTCATACCTCTTAAATCGCAGCGGTTTTCGGCACTTGCCGTAAGACGGGATTCCATAGAGCCGCTTCTTGAAAGAGATGCGGTCTTGGGCTTGTTTTCTTTTTTCTTTTCTATAAGTCTGAGCTTTGTGATGCTTACTCTCATTCGAAGAGCGCCCGAAAGCACCTCTACCTGCTGACGCTTATCGGGAAGAGACAGCACGCTTGCTTCCTTGCCGATTTCTGTTAAAAGCACCGTATCTCCAACCACGAGAGGACGGGGCAGCTCATAATCCTCATCCTCATAAAGAGAGGTTGTCACGGGATTAACCGTGCGGTCAATATCCGAAAGACCTCTTTTCATTGCCTGCTTTGCTCTTCTTGCAAGCTCAGAGGCATCCTTTGCGGTCTTCATTTCTTTACGTAATTTATCGATTTCCATAAGAAGGGTATTTGCTTCGCGTCTTGCCTTTTCGGTGATTTTAAGAGCCTCACCCTGAGCCTTTTCGTATTCCTTCTGACGAAGCAGCTCTGCCTCGGCAAGCTTTTCCTCGGCTTTTCTGAGCTTTTCCTCGTATTCTTCCCTTACCTTTTCAGCTTCACTCTTTTCCTTTTCCATAGAAAGACGTGATTCTTCAAGTGAATCCACAACATTTTCAAAACGGATATTTTCACTTGAAACAAACTCATTTGCCCTTTCGATAAGCTCCTTATCAATTCCGAGCCTTTCTGAAATTGCAAAGGCATTTGAGCGTCCGGGCACACCTATAAGAAGTCTGTAGGTAGGTCTTAAGGTGGATACATCAAACTCACAGCTGCCGTTTTCAACCCTCGGAGTATCAAGAGCATATGCCTTAAGCTCTGCATAATGGGTGGTGGCAGCAATTTTTGCACCCTGAAGATTAAGCCTTTCGAGTATTGCAATAGCAAGGGCGGCACCCTCTACCGGGTCAGTACCTGCACCGAGCTCGTCAATAAGCACAAGGCTTTCGTGGTCGGCATTTCTGAGTATATCAACAATATTAACCATATGCGAAGAGAAGGTGGAAAGAGACTGTTCAATGCTCTGCTCGTCACCGATGTCTGCAAATACCTTTTTGAAAACGCATATTTCCGAATTGTCATAAGCAGGGATAAGAAGTCCGCAGCAAGCCATAAGAGACAAAAGTCCTATGGTCTTGATTGATACGGTCTTACCGCCCGTATTGGGACCCGTAATAACAAGGGTATCAAAATCCTCACCGAGACTTATGTCGGTGGCAACAACCTTTTTCGGGTCTAAAAGAGGATGTCTTGCCTTTTTCAGATTAATTCTTCCCTCATCGTTAAGCACAGGCACGCTTGCTTTCATTTTATAGCCAAGCTGAGCCTTTGCAAATATGAGATTAAGCTCAACTACAGATTCGAAGTTAAGCTTTATGGTTTCGGCATATTCACCTGCGGCAACGGACAGCTCGCAGAGGATTCTTTCAATCTCCTCTCTCTCCTTGCCCTGAAGCACCCTGATTTCATTATTGGCTTCAACAACAGCCATAGGCTCAATAAACACCGTAGCGCCAGAGCCTGATGTATCGTGTACAAGTCCCGGCACATCACCTCTGTGCTCATTTTTAACAGGCACGACAAATCTGCCGTTACGCTGAGTGATAATGGCATCCTGTAAATATTTCTGATAATGAGTGCTTCTTACAAGACCTTCAAGCTTTTCACGGATGCTTTGCGCCTGATTGCGCATTTTACGGCGGATGTCAGCAAGCTCTCTTGAAGCATTATCCGCCATTTCTTCTTCACTCAGAATAGAAGTAAAGATATTATTTTCAAGCATCCTGTTAGGACAAAGAGATGAAAAAAACACATCAAGGCAGCTGTCTGCCCCCGGCTGTGAAAATCTCCATTCATACAACGAACGGATAACCCTGAGCACCTCACCGATATCAAGCAGCTCTCTCATTGTAAGCACACCGCCTGCAGCGGCACGTGACAATGAGGAGTTGACATTCTTAGCAGCCCCGAAGGAGGGACCGCCGAATTTAGCAAGAAGCACATATGCAGCATTTGTCTGATTAATAAGCGCCTGCGCATCATAAAGCGTATCACAAGGCCGCAGCTCCAGAGCCCTCTCCTTGCTGTCCGAAACCGAAGCCAGCTGAGAAAGCTGAAGAAGCACCTTATCCAGCTCAAGCGCCTTTATATGTCGTAATTCAGTCATAATAACACCGTTATAAGAAAAAATCTTATGATTTATCAACCCCCTGCCCCCAATCTTGGGGGAAAGGTGTTTCTTGATATAAGCTAAATTGCTCACTTCGCGAGCAATTTCCTATATATTAAAAAAATGATCCGTAGCCCCGTCCCCCCACACATACAACACACAACCCCAACGCAATGTGCTAAAAAACGCAATGTGCGAAGCACGAGCCAAAACGCAATGTGCGAAGCACGAGCCAAAACGCAATGTGCGAAGCACGAGCTAAAAAACGCAATGTGCGAAGCACGAGCTAAAAAACGCAATGTGCGAAGCACGAGCTAAAAAAACTTAGTGCGAAGTGCGAAGCACCAGCAACTCAATCTCCCCAAGTCCCACAAAACCAAAAGTCCCGACAATAAAAAATCTCATCAGACTTCAAACCATTGTCAGAAAATGTTCAGATTTTGCCGTAGTGCGCTGCATTTTCCGCAGAAATGCAGATGCAATACGGTGAAATGTGGGCATTTTATGATAATACCACACACCTCCCCATACAGCAAAAGGGAAACTAACTAAACAAAGTCTGCTGAGACTCGGTTAAAGCAACGCACCGGAAAGGGGACAAAAATTGCCATAGTTGTTGTTTTCACCGCTGGCAAGCCGTACATAAGTACTGCGAAGCGGTGAAAACAAAGCGCATTACATAACCAAGTCAGAGCAACAAACCAAAAATCAAAACCCAACAAAAGAAAGAGCATCGCACCCCATAATTGCCTTGCGCGGCAAATATGGTGATTTTTGCGCCCCTTTCCTCATATTTCTGTGCCGCCGAAGGGTCGGATGGCGAGGACGTAGCAAGCGCCTTCACCGAAGACGGTTTCCATACTTTCTTTGTAGACCTCAAGCATATCCTCGGGTACAAATGCCTGTATAGTACCTGCAAAGCCGCCGCCGTGTACACGCCATGCACCCTTACCCTTGAGAAGCACCTCACTTATTGCAAGTGCCAGGGAAACAGGCTGTGAAAGAGGAGCTGCAGAGGAGAATACATTCTGATTGTACATATATGATGAATAGCCCGAAGCTATTGTCATTTCCTTGAAGGTATCAAAATCACCGTTACGAAGAGCCTCGGCTTCTCTTTCAACTCTCTTGTTGTCTTCAAAGAAGTGGATAGCTCTGAGCAGGGGTCTTTCACCAAGCTTTTCTTTGATGCCTGCAACATTTGAAAGCACATCCTCCTCGGTGATTTCACGAAGGCAGGTCTTTCCGAAATAGCCTGCAACAGCTTCCATTTCCCGTCTTATGGCTGCATAGTCATCTGTAAGGTCAGCGTGGTCTGCCCTTGTATCAACAATGCAAAGAGCGTGACCGCAGGAAGCAAAGTCAAAGTCAACGGGAGTGATTACGGGAGAGGCAGGGTCGCAGAAGTCAATCTGAACAAATGAACCTACTGAGCACGCCATCTGGTCCATAAGTCCGCAGGGCTTACCGAAGAATTTATTTTCGGCAAACTGTGCAATCTTTGCGATTTCAACGGGAGAAATCTTACCGTCATTGTAAAGATAGTTGAGAATTGTACCGATAAGCACCTCAAAGGATGCAGAGGATGACATACCCGAGCCCTTGAGAACATTGTTTACGGTCACACAGTCAAAGCCACCTATATTGTAGCCCAGCTCCTTAAAGCGTGCGGCAACACCTCTTACAAGAGAAGCACTCTTTTCAAATTCCTTTATCTGAGGCTCAAGAACATTTATATCAATAATATCTCCGGGATAGTTTTCGGAATAAACTCTTATGTAGTGGTCTGTTGTCTTTACAGCACATGCAACGGCATCAAGGTTTATAGCTGCAGCAAGAACCTGACCGTGGTTGTGGTCGGTGTGGTTTCCGCATACCTCTGTTCTGCCGGGAGCAGAGAAAAATCTTACATCCTCTCTGTCACCGAACTTGTCTTCAAAAAGATGAGTGATATGCAGAAATCTTGCTCTTGACTTTTCTGTTTCACTGCCGTAAAGACGGGAAAGTCTTTCATCAAATTTTCCTGAGCTGATTTCGTTTCTTACAGTATTGAGATTAGCCATAATACTTATATTCCTTTCGGTAAAATGATTATTTTTCTTTTTTATACCTCATATTGAGAATAACTCTCAGCACCAGAAGGCATATTGCCGTAAAGGTGCATAAAACAATAATGGGAACAAAGAAGTCCGCAGAGAAGGGGTCATACACATTGTTTCCTATAAATGAATAGGATATGAGCTTGGGCACATAGGCACCGAGAGATATGAGCATAAATCTGGGGAAGGAATACTCTATAGAGCCGTAAAAGTGGCTTATAGTGTTGATGGGCACCGAGGGAACCATACGGAAAGCCAGAAGTATTATGGGGTTGCCCTTGCCGTCCTCCTCCATGGCTGAAAGCACCGCAGGATATTTTTTCAGGGCAAAGTTTATTGTGCCCTCTCCCATCTCGTAGCCTGTGTAATACCTGAATGCAAAGGTAAACGCCATTCCCAGAAGATTTATGATAAAGGACTGCACAGGGGGGAATACCATAGCGGAAATGATAAAAACTATGGGATAGGGATACATCATAGACAATGAGCGCAGTAAGAACAGAAGGAAAATAACCACAAGTATCAGCCACCTGCTTTTAAGCGCAGCCACACGCAGCTCAAAGTCCTCCAAAATGTAAAGATACTGATCATATTTTTCTCTGATGGGATCAATCTGCAATGCAAGAAGTATTACCACAAGTGCCGCAGCTACGGTAAAGGAGACGATTGCAGATATCAGAAGTATTTTAGAAACGGTTTTCTGCTTTTTAACCTTTCTTGTCACATAAATCACCAACCCTAAGTATACTACAAAACACCCTCTCGGTCAAGTATGGAAAGGGGCGCAAAAATCACCATATTTGCCGCGCAGATAATTATGGGGTGCGATAGACTTTTTTCAGCGCATTTGTAACTTTGAGAGGTTTGCCTCTTACAAAGCTGCAGATGCGCTTTGTCTTTGCCATCCTCGGCGTACCAATGTACGCCTTCCGGTGTCAAATCCAACAACTATGGCAATTTTCGTCCCCTTTCCGGTGCGTTGCTTTAACCGAGTCTCAGCAGACTTTGTTTAGTTAGTTTACCCTTTGCTGCAGAGGGAAGTGCACGGTATTATCATAAAATGCCCACCTTTCACCGTATTGCATCTGCATTTCTGCGGAAATACAGCGCACTACGGCAAAATCTGAACATTTTCTGATAATGGGTTGAAGTCTGATGGGATTTTTTATTGTTGTGACTTTTGGTTTTGCGGGGACTTGGGGGGATTGAGTTGCTGGTGCTGCGCACTTCGCGCTTGGTTTTTTTTTGCTCGTGCTTCGCACATTGCTTTTTTGGACTTTTGGTTTTGTGGGACTTGGGGGAGATTGAGTTGCTAGTGCTGCGCACGGCGCACGGAGGTTTTGGACTTTTGGTTTTGCGAAGGCTTGGGGAGATTGAGTTGCTGGTGCTGCGCACTTCGCACGGAGTTTTGGGACTTTTGGTTTTGTGGGACTTGGGGGGATTGAGTTGCTCGTGCGTTGCACATCGCGCTTGGTTTTTTTTGCTGGTGCTGCGCACTTCGCGCTTGGGGGTTTTGGCGCTGGTGCGTTGTGCTGTGCGCTTGGGGTTTTGGGGGTGGTTTTTCTTTGGATTGACTTGTGGGCTTTATGATGATATTATATTGTTGTATTTGTATGTTTTTTTGGAGGATACTATGAATATTGTTATACTTGACTCTGTTACCGCTAATCCCGGGGATCTCAGCTGGGAGTTTCTGAAGGAGTTCGGTTCACTTACGGTATATGACCGTTCGCCTGTGGATATGATTTACGAAAGGGCAAAGGATGCGGATATTGTTATTCTCAACAAAACCGTTATGAGCCGTGAGACTATCTCCTCGCTGCCCCGCCTTAAGATGATTGCCCTTCTTGCTACAGGCTATAATATTATTGACTGCGATGCTGCAGATGAATACGGTGTGGCTGTTGTAAACATCCCCTCTTATTCTGCCTCTGCCGTGGCTCAGCAGACCTTTGCTTTTATTCTTGAGCACTATAACCGTATTGCTCTTCATTCCGACTCCGTTTTATCCGGAGAATGGGCAAGCTACCCCGATTTCTGCTATATGTTAGCCCCCCTCAAGGAGCTTCTCAATAAAACTATCGGTATTGTGGGCTACGGTAAAATAGGCAGACGCGTTGCAGAAATTGCAAAGGCATTCGAGATGAACGTGCTTGTAAACACTGCTCATCCCGAAAAATATGCCGGTGAAGACATAAATTTTGTGGATAAGGATACACTTCTTGCCGCTTCCGACATCGTTTCAATTCACTGCCCTCTTACCCCCGAAACAACTAAAATGGTAAACCGTGAATTTATCTCTAAGATGAAGGACGGCGCCTTCCTTGTAAACACCTCAAGAGGCGGTGAGCTTGACGAGGACGCCGTAAAGGAAGCTCTCGATTCGGGCAAGCTTGCAGGCGCAGGCGTAGATGTTCTTTCCGTAGAGCCTCCCGTACCCGAAAATCCTCTTTTCCATACAAAAAATATCTATATCACCCCCCACATCGCATGGGCTTCATATGACACAAGAAAAAGACTTCTTGAAATTCTCGGTGAAAACATAAGAGCCTTCTGTAACGGTACACCCGTAAATGTTGTCAATAATCCGAAAAATAAATAATTATCGCAAGGAGAAATTATTATGGTTATCAAGGCAATTGCTTATTTTATGGCATTTATCCTTACTTCCCTTACAGGTCTTACCGGTGCTAAAACATCACAGTATATTGATGTTGTTGACATCACACAGTATCAGACCTTCGAGGGCTTCGGCACATCCACCTGCTGGTGGGCACAGACTATCAGCGATGAGAAGCTGCGCGATGACATCGCAAAGGCTCTTTTCTCCGATACAGAGGGTCTCGGACTTGATATTGTCCGTTATAACATAGGCGGCGGCGAGGCTGATAACCCCGACACAAGAATTTGGGATACATCAAGAAGAACCGAAAGCTTTTATGTATATGATGAAGCAAGGGGTGAATATGTATATGACTTCACCCGTGACGAAAATGCCCGTCTTTTCCTTGACAAGGCTATAGAATACGGTGCAAAAGAGGTTATTCTTTTCTGCAACAGTCCCCACTACTCAATGACCCTCACAGGTCACGCCAGCGGCGGCTTTACCGAAAACACCTCAAATCTCCCCGAAGAAAATTATGACGATTTTGTAGATTACCTTCTTACAATTGCCGATTGGTTTGTTGAAGAAGGCTATCCCGTAACATACATCTCCCCCATAAATGAGCCTCAGTGGAGCTGGGGCGGTGAATGGGTAGGTCAGGAGGGCTGTCACTATGAGCCCGACGAAGCCGTAAAGCTCCTTTCAATGTTTGCTGAAGAAATGATTGAAAGAAATACTCCCTACAAGCTTTCAGGTGTTGAAACAGGTCAGCTTTCATGGTGGTATAATGATTATCTTTTCAAGTTCTTCGAAAACGAAACCCTTAATTCCTACTGCGATACCTTTGCAGGCCACTCATACTGGCTTGACGGTAACCGTGAAGAAAAAACCAACTTCGGCAACACCTTCAGAGACAATTTCTCAGACAAGAAGTTTGAAATGACAGAATGGTGCGAGCTTCCCCTTACTATTGATTCAAAGACTATCGACAGCGGACTTCATATGGCAAATGTTATGATTGAAGACCTGACTCTTCTTGATGCCGTATCATGGCAGAGTTGGACAGCCTTTAACGGTGACGGACTTCTTTATGAAGAAAACGGTGAGCTGAAGATGTACAACCGTTATTATGCATATAAGCAGTTCTCATCCTTTATAGAAGAGGGCATGACAAGAGTCAAGGTGTTTGACGAAATAGGCCTTAATGAAAATATAGCAAAGGTTGCATTCACCGATGACGAAAAGACCGTCCTTGTTGTTGTAAACAATTCCGAAGAGGAAGAAACTCTTAAGTTCCTGGAAAAATATCTTCACACCGAAATTTATGTAACCGACAGCACTCACAACTGCGAAATGGTTGAAGACAATCTCATCGGCACATCCTACACTCTCAGTGCAAAGAGCATTACAACCTTTGTATTCTCAAAGACATTATGAAATAAAAGCAGGCACCGCCCGGGTGTCTGCTTTTTGTATTACACTCTGATATATCTCTGATTCCTGCTGTTGGGCTTATCGGGCTCACTCATAATGATCAGCTTATTTTCAATTGCAGGAATAAGATAATTTTTGCGAAGATTTTCTTTTGATTTCAGTCCCAGCAAGCCGAGAAGCTCAGCAGATGTATAGGGTATGTCATATTCCATAACGGAAAGCAGCCTGTTTATATATTCCGAAATATGACTTTCGTATTTTCTGACCGAAGCTGACATTTCATCTATAACAGAATCTATCTGTTCAAGAATAAATTCAATAAAAGCAGTGGAGCTTCCCTGTGTATGGCATACGGCTATAGCATCATAATAGCCCTTCTGGAATTTTTCAATCTGACTTTCTATGGGGATAAATTCAAAAACCGGCTGCCATTTTGTAAGAATTGCAGTATGCCAGAGCCTTGCCATTCTGCCGTTGCCGTCGGTAAAGGGATGGATAAAGACAAACTCATAATGAAAAACAGCCGACAAAATCAACGGATGCACCTTTGTGCTGTTGTCCTTCATCCACGAAAACAATTCCTCAGTCAGCTGATTGACGAGCCTTGCCGGAGGTGCCATAAAAATACACCTGTCCCCCTCAAAAACGCCTTCTTCTCCTTTACGGAAATCCCCGCTTACGGCAGTTAATTCTTCTGTCATAATGTCGTGCAGTCTTTTAAGCTCCTTTATACTGAAAATATCAACAGACGATACCTCTTCGTAAGCTGAATATGCATTAACTACCTCGCGGATTTCGTTTTTTGTACCGAGCACAGGTCTGCCGTTTATGACATCCCTTACTTCATCAAGACTCAGAGAATTTGCCTCAATAGCGAGTGAAGAATGAATTGATCTGATTTTATTATTTTTTCTCAGATGCGGTTTTGCATCAAGGGAGCTTCTTTCAGAAATTCTTCCTGCTTTTTCTGAAATTGAAGCAACGAGATTCAGAATTCTGTCTGTTATCTCATAAGGCGGTACATATCCCGGCATATATCATTCCTCCTGCATATCTTACTTGTTATCTTGCTTACTATCTTACTTACTATCTTCCGTGTTATCTTGCTTACTATCTTACCACAAGCAGATAACAATTGCAATCTCTTTTTCTTTCAGTATTTACAAATGCTTGTTCCTTATACATATTATGACAATACAAAAACACGGTTGATTTTTTATGGATTATGATTAATTGAATTCATTATCGGGTTGTAGTATAATGAAAAAAAATCCGCATTACGGAGTTGATATTATGGGAAAAGCAGGATTCGGAAGATGTGACATAACACCGGAGGTGGGCTGCCTTCTTTACGGCTATGTTGATGACCTTAAATCCGAAAGCGTACACGACAGATTGTTTGTCAGTGCATTTTATTTTGAGGACGGCGGTGTGTCGTCATTTCTGATTACCGCTGATGTATGCTCAATCAATACTGATGTTGCCGAAAAAATAAGGCAGGCAGTAAGCGAAAGCACCGGTGTGAAATATGAAAGCATAATCCTTCACGGCATACACAACCACACAGGCCCCAACACCGACGGAAATACAGGCTGGGGCGACCTTGACACAAAATATTGCTTCAACATCCTTTTGCCGAGAACAATAGAAGCTTGTATTGTTGCCAAAAACAACAAAAAGGAAGCTCTTATGGGTATTAACATCGGAGAAAGCCGGGTTGCGGTCAACCGAAGAGAGTATGACAGATACAACAATATTCAGTTCGGTCAGTGTGAATGGGGCAGCTTCGACCCGAGAATGGCTGTAATTTCATTTACGGACACCGACCAAAAGCCAATAGCAAGTCTTGTTTTTTACACCTGCCACGGCACCTGTGCAGGACTGTGCCGGGAAATCTCCCGTGACTTTTCGGGGGCTATGACGGATATGTTAGAGGAGCTTACAGGGGCACCTGCGGCATTTTTCTGCGGAGCCGAGGGAGATGTGGGACCGAGGCTTGATAACAAGCAGACCGTAGGCACCATAAGGGATGTTGAAATTATGGGTGAGCGTGCAGGCACGGATGCCGTCAGAATCTGCAAGGGCATCAATTCATTAAAGCCACTTACAATGAGGGTAAAAAGCGGTGAGCTTACACTCCCCCTGAAAAAAAGAATCCCCCTTGAAGAAGCCGAAGCCCTTTATAATGAGTTCAAGGATGACAGCGTAAATCTTGAGGGGCAGAAAAGAAGCTATGCGCTTAAGGTTATTGATTCCTACAAAAACGGCTATGAGGAAAAAGAAAGCCATATCATTTCACAGACGGCAATTGTCCTTAATGACACGGTATTTGTTGCCTTCCCCTATGAGCTTTTTTCTGAAATTGCTTTAAGAATTGACAAATACACGGAAAATTACCACGTATTTTCGCTTTCAAACGCCAACGGCAGTGCAGGATATTTTCCCTGCGACAGTGAGATTTCAAAGGGCGGCTATGAAATTGATATGTTCTTAACCCTGAATGTTCAGCCCTTCTCTGACAATGCCGATTATTATCTTATAACTGAAACACTTAAAAACCTGGAGGATTTATTATGTACAGAATAGGACAGGAAGAAATAGATGCGGTTGCAAGAGTTATAAACTCCAAAAGCCTTTTCAAAATAAACGATGCCCTCAGAGAAACCGCAAAATGCGAGCAGAATATGAGAGACATATGGGGCGTTAAGAGGGCGCTTCTCGTAACCTCGGGCAAGGGCGCGCTTATATCTGCCCTTGTAGGTATGGGAATCGGCCCCGGTGATGAGGTTATTGTTCCCGGCTATACTTATATTGCAACGGCTATTGCAGTGCTTGCTACAGGTGCAATTCCCGTAATTGCCGACATTGACGCTACCCTCACCCTTGACCCCAAGGACTTTGAAGCAAAAATTACCGAGCGTACAAGGGCGGTTATCCCTGTTCACATTATGGGCTTCCCCTGTAATATGGATGAGATTATGAGAATTGCAAAAGAGCATAATATTCTTGTGCTTGAAGACTCATGTCAGTCTGACGGTGGCTCGTATAAAGGCAAGAGACTGGGCTCCATCGGTGATGCAGGGGCTCTCAGCTTCAACTATTTCAAAATAATCACTGCAGGCGAGGGCGGTGCCGTACTTACAAACAACGACACCCTTTACGAAAGAGCCCTGATTTATCAGGATTCAAGTGCAATTTCCTTCTTCGGTGACCAGCTCAGCGGTATAAATGAGCCTCAGTTCTGCGGTTCACAGTTCAGAACCAATGAAATTTCCGCCGCTATTCTCAATGCGCAGCTCACCCGTCTTGAAGGTATTCTGTCTGACCTGAGAGGCAACAAAAAAAAGCTTATGGAAAAGCTCTCTCCCTATTGCAGATTTGCCCCCTCAAATGACATTGAGGGTGACTGCGGTATTGCAATTTCAATCGAGTTTGATACCGAGGAGCAGTGCATTGAATTCCACAAAAATGCCCCCGACGGAACAACCCGCCCCCGTGAATCCGACAGACATATTTATTGCTTCTGGACAGCAATTCTCGAAAAAAGAGGTGCCTTCCATCCCCTTATGGACCCCTTTAAGATGGAAGCAAACAAGGACCATATCCCCGACTACAATGTAAATATGTGCCCCAAAACCTTAGAGCATCTTGCAAAAAACTGCTATATCTCCATAAACCCCGACTGGACCGATGATGATATAGAGCGTATGGCACAGTATTATATTGAAAGACTGAAATAACACATCGTCAGATCTGTTTTCAGCTTCATAATCATTTTAATATTTACCATTTACGGCACTTTCTGTTCGAAGGTGCCGTTTTTTTCTTTTACATTATATAATATGCGTTTTTTCGATAACATAAGAAAACGGCTTCGCCGTACGCCTGCGGCGAAACGCTTTCGTATAGTCCATCGCCGAGGGAAGTTTACTTCCCTCAGGCGGGACATATAATCTTTTTACTTTATAGGAAGGAATTTCCTATAA
>JAZNEX010000010.1:0-7290 GCA_045588855.1 Acutalibacteraceae bacterium | reverse complement strand
TTGCTTAAAATAGAGTTTTGTATATAGTTTGATATAATTTTTATGTATCGTCGCATTCCTTTCGGAGTGCGACTATTTGTTATGCTGACTTTTCTGTGGGGTTTGCAATATATCCTATTGCTACTCCCTGACGGGTATCTGCTGTGAAGCAAGGTGTGTCTGATTCAGGTATTTCAAGATAGCCTACAAAGTTGTAGTGAATTACAACTCTCTGTGTCTTGTTTTTGCCCTTGCCCTCTGCTTCATAAACATCAATGTGGTCAATGAGCTCGTGAATGAGAGGTGCGGTTATTGTTTCCATATCCAAGAACTTTCGTACTGCACCGATAAACATATCCTTGCTGTGCTGAACTGTCTGCATATTTGCTACCTGTTCTCTCAGGTTAAATATCCTGACCTTCAGCTCAGCTCTTTCAACCTCATATTTGTGGGACATGTGGGTAAACCATTCATCCGTAACTTTACCTGTCGCATTATCCTCATACAGTTTCTCATAGAGAGAAGCAACTGACTGTTGACGGACTATTGCTTTCTGCAGTTCACCCTCAAGGAATTTCTTCTCGTCATAAAAATCTTTGTTCGATTTCTTTTCGAGGATTTCAACAAGTAACGGCTCATCCATCTGAAGCATTATTGCAAGGCGTTTCAACTCGAGGATTACTATCTGTTCAAGAGCATCTGCACGGATATAGTGTCTTTCGGGGCAAGTGCCACGGGTATCTTTTACATAATTACCGCAACTGAAATAGTGAATATCCTTGTTTACGGTATTTGTGTGATATCTCATATTACTACCGCAATCTGCACAACGGATAAGACCACTGAAGATATGCTTTCTTGCATTTTCTTTTTTCGGTGCTCTGCGTTTTGTCCTTGCAACAAGCTTTTGTACCGTTTCCCAAGTATCACGGTCAATGATGGGCTCATGAACATCCTTGAAGATTTTCCAATTCTCCACCGGGTTATCAATACGGGTTTTGTTCTTGAAGTTTTTGGAATAGGTTTTGAAGTTGATAACATCACCACAATACTCTTGCTGTGCCAATATCTTTTGGACAGTAGTTTTACACCACTTATACGGGTTAGGCTGAGTTTTCTTACCGCCACGATTGAGACCTTTGCTTTGCCAATATGCCATAGGGATAAGCACTTGTCTGTTCTGCAACTCCCTTGCAATAGCCTCATTGCCCATACCCTCAAGACACATTCTGTAAATGTCCCTTACTATCTCTGCAGCTTCGGTATCGATTATCCACTTTTTCTTGTTTTCAGGACTTTTCATATACCCGTAAGGCGGTTGAGATAATGGTTCTCCCATATTTCCACGAATACGGTGAGCACTCCTGACTTTACGGCTGATATCCCTTGCATACATCTCATTCATAACATTCTTGAAGGGTGCGATTTCGTTTTCACCCTCATCACTGTCAACCATATCATTAACAGCGATAAACCTTACATTATGCTCAGGAAAATAATTGTCCGTATAATGACCAACCGAAACATAATCTCGTCCTAATCGGGAAAGGTCTTTTACGATAACAACTGAGATATATCCCATTTCAATATCATCAAGAAGCTCCTGAAAAGCAGGTCTGTTGAAGTTTGTGCCTGTATAGCCGTCATCAACATAATACTTGGTATTTGTTAACCCTAATTCCTTTGCCTTTTGTGTCAGCATTTTCTTTTGATTGCCGATAGAATTACTCTCTGTTTCCGTACCGTCATCTCTTGATAATCGGCAGTAGATAGCAGTAATTCCGATGTTTGCTTCAGACTGCATTAATCCTCCTTCCCGGCAGTCAAACATACATATTCTGCATTCATTGTATTTTTATCTTGCGTCTTTGTCAAATGTGCAAAATCACTGCCTACATATTTTTGTGCTTTGTCACTTATTGTATTTTCAATCTTACATATATTTACGGGTGCAAACCTTGATGAAACCTTGTAACAGACACCGTCAATTACATATTCTTCCTCACCAATAAGACCATAAAAATCTTTAAGCTTTTTCATTATCTCGCACCTATGTCTTTCTGTCTCTGAAGATGCTTTCCGTAATACTCAACCGCCCTTGCAAGGAAATCCTCTTTTTCCTTTACGGTAGCATTAGATTTCATATATTTGCTGATTTTATCTTCGGGGATTTTAACTGTAACAACCTGATTAGGTTTTGGCTGTTTAACCATACTAAGAATTGTACCGACATCAAGCTTTCCCTCTTGTTCCAGCTTCTTCAACTTCTGTGCCTGAGCAAGGGAAGGTGTAGCAAGCTCTTTCTCAATAGCCTCAGCCAAAAAGTTCTGATGCCCTTGGCTGAGATATGAAAGCTCAACAGCAGGGCCAAGTGCAATTTTACCGCTATCTACCAAAGCAAGAAGCCTTGGAATCAGGTTAGTAAGGCGGATATATCTTTTTACCTGAGAAGCACTGTCGGTATCTGATATTTCATCTGCAGACAACTTCGGTCCGACTTGGTCCGAAGTTAAATCTGTGCGTTTGCCTTGCTTTTTAATAGCATCCATTTTCATCTTGTAGGCGAATGCTTTTTCCGAGGGGAGAATATGCTCTCGATGCAGATTACTGTCAACAAGGATAATGTCTGCTTCTTCCTTTGTGATATCTAAAACTACCACCGGCACCTCTGTCAGCTTAAGCCTTGTTGCTGCAAGGTATCTTCTGTGACCCGATATGATTTCATAAACATCAGCCTTGTCATCTTTTCGTACCATAAGAGGCTGAATGATACCGTTTTCTCGGATACTGTCTTCCAACAGCTTCATATCTTCCTCACGGCATTTGTACGGATTCTTAAAATTGGGAACAATACTGTTCATGGGCATCTTTATGATTTCTGTTGTCTTAGGCTTTACTGCCTCTGTTTCTTTGATTTCTTCTGTTTTTTCAAACAGCGTATTGATAAAATCATCTTCTTTTATCATTTACTCACACTCCATTTCAATTTGTTTTTTAAATATTTTCTTGTATGAGGATAATACTCATAACTAATAATATCCTCGGTTTCATCCAATAGCCTTATTGCTCTCTTTAAATCCGAAGCAAAAAAGGCGCTGTCAATATTAAAATAATTTTTGGGGCTATTAAGACCACCGCCAATATTTCTCAGTAAATAGATTAGTTTTCCTAAATCCTGTGGGCGTCCTTCTTGAAAGTCTTCGCCTTTGACAAGGCATAGCCAAAAGAACTCTTGCGATAATTTTCCTATCTTACAAAAATCATGCATTTTTTCATACTGCTCATCTGTCAGTCTGACAACAATTCTGTTGTTTCTTGTTCGCAATTTATTTCCTCCTTTGCTTTTAAAATATCTGACTGTAAGCTCAACATCAGTTCTGTTGTTTCCTGTATTGTCTGAACCAGCAATGGCACATCAAAGCAAATTTTATGCCATAGCTTATCTGCAACAATTCTTGCTTTTTCACATGTTTCACTCAACTTGAAAATATACATAGGAATATCTATTTTGGGGCACGGTGGCATTTTGGCTTCATCAAGACACTTGCGGATATACTGAGAACGATTTATACCTAATGCTTTTGCTTTATTATCTAATTGAGCCAACTCCTTGTCACTTAAATAGAAATATGCTGTTTTGGTAAACTTCATTTTTTCACCTCCTATCTTTCGGGTTTTAGGGGACGCCCCTAACAAGTGGAATTTGTATGCACAAATTCAATGCTTGCTAAGACTTATCCCACGCTTTTTTACTGTTTTTTCGGTTAGTTTGCTAAAGCATTTTTTCACTTCCTTTACTAAAAATTTGCATTAAAAAATCCCCGTACTAAAACTTAAAGTACGAGGATATGTATTCGTGTTGATTTGTTTGGTAAGTGTGTGGTATAATTCAGATAACATATAAATTATGTTGAAATAATCTTAATGGTGGATAATACTATGATTGATTTAATCAAAAATAAATATCTGAGCAACAATAAAAAAGATGTTTTAAAACATGTTGAAGATGTTACAAAGATAGCTGTTATGTTGGCTAAAGCATATAACCTTGACATAGAAAAAACAAAACTTGCAGCACTACTTCACGATATCAGCGGAATAATGACACCACAGGAAATGTATGATTTTGCTATTTCTCGTGGATTTGAAATAGATCCCGCCGAAGAAAAATATCACGCCCTTTTACACCAAAGAGTTTCAAAAACTATTGCGCAGGAAGAGTACGCTATTACAGATGCCGATATTCTTAATGCTATTGAATGTCATACAACCTTAAGAAAAAATGCAAGTCTATATGATAAGATTATTTTTATTTCAGATAAAATTTCTTGGGACCAAAAAGGTGTACCTTCATGCGATGATTTATTAAAAAGTGCGACTGTTGAATCATTAAATGAAGCCTGTTATCTTTATATAAAATATCAGTTTGATAACAATCTGTTAGTTATGCCTCATCAGTGGTTAATAGAGGCTTACGAGGATTTGAAGCATCAATAAACCGACCTTGTTTAGCACATAATGTCGGGAAATCTTTTCAGCCTTCTGTTAGAATTAAGACAGACAAGGAGGGATAACAATGGATTGGATTATAGGAATACAACAGGCGATAGATTACATTGAAGATAATCTGACGGAAACGATTGACTATGAAGAAGTGGCAAAGAAGTGCTACTCATCAAACTATCATTTTCAGCGTGTGTTTAGTATTCTTTGTGGCTTCACATTGGGCGAATATATCCGTAATCGAAGACTTACTCTTGCCGGCAGAGAGCTTGCAACCACCAATGCCAAAGTCATTGATGTTGCAATGAAATACGGTTATGAAAGTCCTGACAGCTTCGCAAAAGCATTTCAGAAGTTTCACGGCATATTACCGTCGCAAGCCCGAAATAACGGCAGTAATCTCAAATCATTTTCCCGTCTTGTACTGAAATTTTCTTTGGAAGGCGGTACAACTATGAATTATCGTATTGAAACCAAACCTGCACTGACACTTTTAGGCTATAAAAAACGATTCAGCGGAACTCCTTATGATGAATCAAGACAGCATCAGGAAGGAGCTTTTTTCAAAACCACAAGAGCACATCAGTGGATGCTCAAAGGTATGGCTAACGATAAAATGTCAGATTATTGTGTTCTTTCAAATTTTGATGATGACGGATATGATTTTTATATTTCTGTCACAACAGATGCTTATGAACGCAATAATTTGTATAACAGTGAAGTTACGGGAATTGAATTTATGGATAAATTCGGCTTTGAAGAAATCGTTATCCCCGAACGAACGTATCTTGTATTTGAAACCGAAAAGACAAAAATGCCTATTCCAGAATACTTTGATATCCGTAAACAGATTGCAGCAGAGTGGTTGTCAAATGACGAGTATCAGATAGTCAACGCTCCCGAACTTGCGGTTTATCATTGGGGAATTACCGGCGGCTACAACGGAAGAACAATTGAAATATGGATCCCCATTGAAAAGAAATAACGCTTTCTGCTCTCACATTAGTGGGGGCAGTTTTTATATATCAAAACTGCCCCTAATAGCAATGGGAATGAGCATCATAAAAATGTTCCTGAATTTTAAAAATATTTAACGAGCCGAAGAAGAAATGCGATGTTTCATCAGCTTTTCGCTTTAAACCAAACCGCCTTATATACTTAAAGTTATTACTAACTTAATTAGAAGATATATTTTCTTTTTTCGGCTGGTATATAACTTTCAGTCTTACTCTACTCAGTATTATTACTTGCGAGTTTTACGGAGGCTCAATGCTTATTTTCGGCACAGTTAATACATACAGTTTCGCAGGTTTTCCTTTACCCTGATATTTACGACAGAGCAGATTATGTTTCACAAGCTCACGCTGTAGCCTTGTTGCTTTGTCATGACCACAACCAAGCATTTCACTTGTCTCGGCAATGGTGTAAAAGATAAAGACCTCACCATTTTTGACACACCAACCGTTTATTGCGGATAACTGCATCCTGTCGAGCATTAATCCGTAAAGCAACTTTGCCTCTGCAGATAAATCCTTATACTCATCTGTAAACAGCACCTTCGGCATTTTGAAGAAAACTTCATTATCCACTATTTTTCACGCTCCTTTTTGATACATAATTGCAGGATATAACCACAGCCCTGAAACTCTGCTTGCAGTTGTTCACACATCTTCTGCAGAGCTCGTTGTAGCAGATTCTGTTTCGTTCATTCAGGAAGAGGCTCCATTCTGATTTTTTACTTTTTGTCATTCTCGGAATAACTATCACACTCCTTTTTACTGTAGCTTTTCGGGTTGATTTTTAATGATTTTTTCGTCTGTAATGAGTTTTATTTTGTTGGTAGGGTAATTCCATTAACTGCATATCAAAAGCCTTTTTTTGCCGTTTCACCCGAAATAGTTCCTGCCCCGGAATCTCACCGCAGCGTCTTCACGCTCGCTCTTTCGAGGTCTTGGCGTAGTATCACTTTCGGACGGTCATTCAGTTGTAAAAAAGAGCTTTTTCCGCCCTTCACCCATAAACAGTTATAAATTTAAAAAAATATTCCAATGAGCCGAAAAAAGTTGAAAAATTTTATAAATTGTTTTTTGGGTATAAAAAAAGAACCCCGATTTCTCGGAGTTCAAAAAATATATAAAATTTAGAATTTGCGGAAAAATTCAATTTCCTTTTGCATTTTTCTGATTCGTTTTGCAACGGTTCCCTGACTTTTAAAGTTCAGAACCTTTGCAATTTCTTTTTGTGTATATCCGCCTTCCGTCAGCCTGAAAATAATTCTGTCCTCTTCACAAAGGCATTGTAAAAATTTCTTCTTAATATCAAGAAGCTCTGTATAGGTTGCAGGATTTTCAGAATATGGTATTTCATAGTCGTGCAGTTCATTAAACCCGACCACTTCGGGGAAAACCCAATTGCCGTTTTCATCTTTATATGCACCGTACCATTTTCGAAGGAAATTGTTCCTGTCGTAATTATTCTTTATGTTTGTAAAATCTTCTCTTTGCGGATACTTTACACAGGCTCTGATAATACCCGGGACATTCTGCACCTGAAGCAGAAGCGAAACAGTTTCTTCAACAGCTATATCTGCCACGCTGTCAAGGATTTTAAGCATAAGCTCTTCGGAAAAGTCAACATCATCAGGATTGTCTGTCGGTTTAATCCCCATATTATCAAATTCCTTTGCAATAGCCTCTTCAAATTGCCAATTCCACATATCAGAAAAGGCCTCCATTGCATCAGATAAACCAGTTTCATCTTTGAGAATTTTCATAACCTCTCCAATGATGTATTTTTCATCGGCTTCCT
>JAZNEX010000009.1:0-6479 GCA_045588855.1 Acutalibacteraceae bacterium | reverse complement strand
ACCTATTACTTCTTTGCTCTTCACTTTCAGCTCTCCGACTCGGATTTCCGGAGGTAAAAAGTAATAAGTAATAGTGAAGAAGTGAATTTTTAAATCCGTTAATAACACTCATACCAATCTTGGGGGAATCGGTGTTTCTTGATATATGCAAATTGCTCACTTTTGCGAGCAATTTCCTATATATTAAAAAACAGGCAGGCTGATAAGCCTACCTGTCAGAATCAGATATAATGACTCTATGTAGACTTAATAAGCTACATGAGTCTCGCAAATTAAAACAAGCCAGACCTGTCGGTCAGTATGTTGACTTGTTCGCTGTCGCGCTGCTACTCCCTCACAACGAAAGCAATAATATCATAAAAAATACAGTTTGTCAATTAAAAAAATGACAAACTGTATTGGATTCGGATATGTTATTTAATCAGATCGTGCTCTTTGATGAATTTTACGGTTTCATCAACAGTTGTAAATGCAAGGCCGACAACAGTATCTGCACCGCCGTAGTATATTGCAATCTTTCCGCTTGCAGCATCAGTAAGTGCAGCGCAAGGGAATACAACATTGGGAACATCTCCCACAAGCTCATAATTTTCATGAGGAGCAAGAAGGAAACAGTCAGCTCTGTGAAGTACTTTCCAAGGCTCATCTTTATCAAGAATAGCAGCTCCCATAGCATAAGTAAAGCCGTTGCAAGATGTAAGAACACCGTGATAGAACATAAGCCAGCCTTCATCTGTTTCTATAGGAGTCGGACCTGCACCGACCTTTGTCATTTCCCAATTTTTTTCGGGTTTCATAACAAAACGATATTTGCCCCAATATTCAAGATCCTTACTCTGCTGTATGAAAATATCACCGTAAGGAGTGTGTCCTCTGTCACAGGGACGAATAAGGAGCATATATTCATCGTTGATTTTTCTGGGGAATAATACACCGTTTCTTGCAACAGGATAGCATGCATCCTCAAGCTGAACCCATTTTGTGAAGTCTTCGGTATAGGCTATACCGATTGTTGTTCCTCTGGGAGTAAGATTAACCCAGGAAAGGTAATACTTTCCCTCAATTTCGCAAAGACGAGGATCGTAGCCTCTGAAAATAACTTCACTGTCAAGCTCCCATGTTATGCCGTCCTTACTTGAACCTGTAACGAGAGTGTGATCTCTTGAAATATCATCAACGCGGAATACACCTTTAAATCCGTCACCGTAAGGAACAACAGCGGAATTAAAAATACTGTTTGCACCGAAAAGATTATCCCTTGTAATGACAGGATTGCCTGAATATCTCCATACGGGATATTTATAACCTGCAGGCTTATCTTCCCACGGAATGTTAGGTATATTTGAACCGATTATTTTTGCCATAAATAAAACCTCCTATATAGTTAACCTGATTATACACTAAAATAAAACACTTTTCAAGAAAAAACCGTGAAGCGGTATAACTTCACGGAAAAAAATTCATTGAATAGCTTTTTCTTTTACTTTATTTTTGCGTTTAGGCGGTTTGTCATCCTTAAGGTGTCTGATATCTGCAGGAAGTCCGAATTTGACGTCATGAGCCTCTTTAAAGTGCAGACCACCGTTATATGTATCAGGGTAGTAGCCTGCTTCTGCAAGTTTTTCTCTTTGCTTAAGAACGTCAATTGCATACAGGTGCTGTTTATTGTTGTAGTCCCAGAAAAGATACGGTATCATCATGAGTGCGTGACCGATAAGATCAAACATAAGCGGTACTACGAGAATTCCTGCTCTGGAATCATCAAGATAAAGAACATCCCAGTTGCTGTTGAAACCGTTGCTGAGAATAAGAACAGGGATAATAAGACCGACAAGAGTGGTAATGGGGGATATGAACCAGCTGAATACACCTGAGAAGCTTGCAAGTCTTTCACCTGAAAGATACATCTGATAGTCCTGCAGACGTACCCCCATATCACTTTTAGCAATATTAACAACCTCGACGAGGAATCCTCTGATCCACAGTGAAGCGTACATAATCCATCCGCAGAGAATTATATTATCTCCAAGATAGAGAATTGCAAGAACATTAATTCCTGCGCTTAAAACTTCAACAATCTGCTTAAATAAATTAAGACTCTTGTATGAAAAGCGCTTCATCAGCATGGGAGCAATAAACGTGGGGAGTGTTCCTCTGAATGTATAAAGCAAAGTAATAAGTGAGTATTCAAGACCTGAGAGTCTCATGGTGTAGAAATAGACAACGGTAGTTGTACCGAGCATTCCGTTGCCGAGAGAGTCGATAAGTGAGGTCGTGGTGTTGAGCCAATGATACTTGTTTTTTATAACGCTGAATATACCGTACCAGAATGAAATATTCTGTTTCTTTTCAATAGGCGGTTGTGGTATTCTTTCTTTAATGTTTCTGGCAAAATAGAGCGTAAGCAGAGCACATGGAATAAATGAACCCGGAACTACCCATCGGTAGAAATTGAGGTCACTGAATTCACCGAGTAACGGAAGTATGAGAACAAAAACTGAATTGAGCAGGTGACTTATTTTTACAGGATAAGTACGTACCCACAGTCTTTCTTGCGGATTCGGACTGATAGATTCCGTACAGGATTGTGTTGTCGTTGAGAAATCATACATCCCGAAAAGACTGAAAAGAAGATATGCTATCCAGAATCTTTCGTTTACATCGGGAATATTGTATATGGGTAACCAACCGATAAGGATGATAAGAATACTTTTCTGAATAACATTTGCATAAAGATTAAATTTATATCTTCCGAATTTCCGAACAAGCTTTTTTCTCCAGAATATATTTCTTACACCGCCAAAGCCATTTATAAATAGCTGGACGCCTATGATTTTGAAAAAACTACGAGCATTGATTCCGGTAAGTTTGTTAAGCATTTCTATTAATGCATTTTCCGGAGAAACAAGTGTAGTAAAGTCAGTAACAAGCAGCAACAGACCTATGGCAGTAGCAGCGAAGTAGATGCTGTAAACAATGTTTTCTGTCTTTTTTTCCATAAAACCGAGATTGTCATTGACAATCCAACCTACAATACTCCAGAGATAGCTTAAAGGAATACCAATAAGACCAACGATTGAAAAAGCTATATAAGGCAGGTCATAATGATACATTATGAGGTAACAGCTTGCTGCAAATCCTATGTATCCGAGAGGTGATTGAGCAGCATAGTTGAAGCTTACTCCGAGGAAAATATCAAGATATTCCTTGAATGAAACATAATTGCCTTTTGATCTGTCAGGTTCATGCCAATATGTTTTTACGTTTGTTAAAAAATCCTTAACTTTCGACATTTTATTTTACCTCCCTTTCCTCATTATAAGAAACACTTATCGGACGCATAACAACCTTTCTCTTTTCGGGAAGCCATGCGGCACCGAGATCCATTGTCTTTGCTTCCTCTTCAGTGCATTCCATTCTGACTGCTTCAACACCTGAACAGTTATAAAATGCATGATGTCCGATAGATTTTACGGAAGACGGAATAAAGATATCTGAAACTGAGGAGCAGGATGAAAAGGCATCCGATCCTATATTTACAACCGAATCAGGAATGTTAATTGCCTGAAGGTTTGAACATTTGAAAAAAGCCATTGTTTCAATATCTGTAACACCTTCAGGAATAATTACATTTCTCAATGAATAGCACTCAGTAAAGCAAAGTTCATTGATCACCGTAACTGTTTCGGGAATTGTAAAATCAGATGTGTTGTTTTCGACTTCAAGCTGAAGCTTATTTTTTTCGGATGAATCAGCCTGCAATGTACCTTTTTCCTTTTCGAGTTTGCTGAAGTTAGTAAAAAAGGATCCGTATGTTTTTGGATCAGAAGGTACGTCAAGACCAAGATTCAATGCAGCTCTGTATTCAGGGTTTTTTGCAGGAAACATCAGAATTTCAACCGGGACACCGTTTTCACATCTGTATAGCACACCGTCAATGGATTGATAAACAGGATTGTTTTCATCAACAAAAAAAGCTTTCAGATTTTTACAGGTATAAAAAGCCTTAGGGTCTATAACTTCAACCTTATCTGAAATGTAAATGAAATTAAGTGATTCGTTACAGTTTACTGCATATCTGCCGACTTCGCGAACAACTTTGGAAGTGTCAGGCTCATCATCTTCATTTCGGACATAGTCAAGAATAAGAACCTGTTTGGTATCGCCGTGGAATTCAGTGAGCATATATGCTGAACTGTCATCAGAAAAAGCGGCACTTTCGGTAAAAGTATAAGTATCCTTAGAAACTGTTCTGAAACTAAAATACATTGATAGAGAAATAAAGAAGATAAGCACAATAATGAAGGTAGCCTTCTTTACGGCTATCTTACCGAAAAAGCCTTTTTGAGGATCATCCTCTAAAAGGGAATTCGGATTTTTTGCAAACATAGGATCATATAAAAGCTCTTGTTCGCTGAGAGATACTTTTTCATTTTCCATTGAAACATCTCCTTACATTTATTGAATTAATTATAGCTAAATATAACAGAATATTCAATAAAAAACTTAAAAAAATATTTATTTTGTTGAAAATGCAAAACTACAAATTGTTTCATATACAAGTGATACAAAAAAAGTATACTGCAATATTGTTTTAGTCAGAATTTTATGTTGACGGTTAGTAAATATTTTATTGAACAACGTTTCATAAGTTTTTTCTTATTTGTAAAAAACAAAGTGTTGACAATTGTTTTTCAGAGTGATATTATAACATAAACCGTTGATGCGGAAGTAAAGACAATAAAGGACTATACAGAGAGTCTGCGATGCTGAAAGTCAGATTAGAACCGATTGTCAAATGGGCCGTTGAGGGTGCAGTCAAATGTGTTTTCACAGAGTATTCTGCAACGTGAGGGAATACGTTAGTTTCATGGATATGTCAGTATCCTGTAAGTGCACGGAGTTCCGTGAATCAAGGTGGCAACGCGGATATGTTTATTCGTCCTTGGCAGAAATCTATTTCTGTCAGGGTTTTTTGTTTTTTTGGAGGACAAAATTATGTTTTTAACAAATCGATGGCATAGCTTAAATAATATCTGAACAAAAACTACCTTCTACGCTTAAAGGTCATATTAATTTAGATGATTGTATCGTGCTTTGGGTCGGAAGGCTTTTGCCGCCTGTATTTTCTTTTCGTGCTGCAGGCATCGGTTCAGCGCTTGCAGATGTTTGTTATGGTATTTTATTTATGCGCCTGAAACTTTTATTATATAAGTTATTTAAGGTTTTCCGCAAAAATTTAAAATTAAATTACAATTTTACATATAAGGAGACAAAACGATGATAGTGAATGATGTAAATTTTGATACTTATTTTAATAATTACCCCGACGTAAACGGATATTTCGGTAAGTATGGCGGAGTTTTTGTTGAAGAAAAGCTTCAGAAAGCTATGGCTGAAATTACTCAGGCATATTTTTCAATCTGCCAGTCAAGAAAGTTTATTGCAGAGTTAAGAAGAATCAGAAAAGAGTTTCAGGGCAGACCTACTCCGGTTACTCATCTTGAACGTCTTTCCGATTCATTAGGCGGTAAGGTTCAGCTTTATGCAAAAAGAGAAGATCTTAATCACTCGGGTGCACATAAGCTTAATCATTGTATGGGTGAAGCTCTTCTTGCAAAGTATATGGGAAAGAAAAAGGTTATAGCCGAAACAGGTGCAGGACAGCACGGTGTTGCACTTGCAACTGCAGCTGCATACTTCGGACTTGAATGTGATATTTATATGGGTGCTGTTGATATCAAAAAGCAGGCTCCCAATGTAGCAAGAATGAAAATTCTCGGAGCAAATGTTATTGAAGTCACACATGGTCTTCAGACTCTTAAAGAAGCTGTAGATGCTGCTTTTGATGCATACAGTAAAGAATATGAATCAGCAATTTATTGTATCGGTTCTGTATTAGGCCCCCATCCTTTTCCTATGATGGTAAGAGATTTTCAGAGTGTTATCGGTATAGAAGCAAGAGAGCAGTTTATTGAAATGACAGGTCATTTACCCAGCGCAGTTGTTGCTTGTGTCGGCGGCGGTTCAAATGCTGCAGGACTTTTCTCAGGTTTCCTTAATGATCCTGTTGATATTTACGGTATTGAACCTCTCGGAAGAGGTGAAAAGCTTGGTGACCATGCTGCTTCTCTCAAATATGGTACAGAAGGTATAATGCACGGCTTCAATAGTATTATGCTCAAGGATGAGAAAGGTGAACCTGCTCCTGTATATTCTGTTGCAAGCGGACTTGATTATCCTTCTTCCGGCCCCGAACATGCTTTCTTACAGGAAATCGGCAGAGTAAAATATGATGTCATCAATGATGAGGAAACTATTGATGCCTTCTTCAAGCTCTCCAGAATGGAAGGAATAATCCCTGCAATTGAAAGTTCCCACGCCGTTGCCTATGGAATGAAACTTGCAAAGACTATGGATAAAGGCTCTGTCCTTATCAACCTCTCAGGACGAGGAGATAAAGATATGGACTATATCAT
>JAZNEX010000008.1:0-17773 GCA_045588855.1 Acutalibacteraceae bacterium | reverse complement strand
TAGCATAAAACGCAAAAACCTTGTTTTTGCCTGCTTTTGCTGATTTTTACAGTTTTAAAGGGTTTCTTTGGTAGTTAAATACCGAAAGAAACCCTTTAGTTATCTTGTTTTATGCGGTCTGCACTTTTTTTACAGCCCCTTGTTCGTTTGTTTTGCTGCGGACAGTGATTAAATAAACCAGTCAAGGAAGCCCTTTGCACCGAAGATTTTGTAGGTGATGTCGTTGGCGCTCTTGAGGGTGTTGTTAAGAAGTCCGTCAAGTACACCGGGCTCTGCGTCTGCTTCGTAAACACCGATTTCTACAAGCATTGCGTGAACCTCGTCCATAACTGCGTTGTCAGCCTCGTAATCGTTTACGGTGTTCTGAGTCATAGCTTCTGCCTTTGCAAGAACTGCTTCCTGCTCTGCTGTAAGAACATAGCCTGTTTCGTCACAGTATCTTTCAAGGTCGGGAAGATAACTTCTGGTGAGAGGCTTGAGGTTTCTTGCATCGTTGAACTGGGGGAAGTAAACGCCGTCTTCTGCAAGGTTGTCGCAGTCAGCAACTGTCTTTATATTACCTGTTGCAAGCTCAATAGCAAGTGCGATAGCGGTATTGTTGTATTCGAGCTCATGCTTCTGCTGATAGAAGAACCATGATGCATCCTTACGGATAGTTGTTGAAATATCAAGTGAACCGTCGGGAGAAAGCTCTCTGCCTGTGGTGTCGGCAAATGTTGTGCCGGGTGTTACATATGATGTGCCGGGAGCAGTGGAGTCAATGTTGATGATTTCGTCAGAGTTTGTGATGGGTGCGTTCTTCATAAAGCCGAACATCTGATAGTCGGATGTGATAGCACCGAAGGGAAGACCGTAGCCTGAAATGAATGAGAATGTAACACCTTCATTTTCAAGGTTTGTCATAGTTGTATTGATATTTTTCTTTGCATTCTGGAAGCTGTCAGCCTCTGCCTTTACCACAGGGGAGGTGATAAGGTGCTTTGTTTCTTCATATCTGTCAACGGGAATAAGGTTGCAAAGAGAGGGAGTAGCGCAGAAGAGCTCTGTTGCAATACCCTGAAGAGCCTTGTCAATGAAGTCTCTGAGTACCTGCTTGGGGAAAATTCTTAATACGATGTTGATGAGGTAGCCCCAGGGCTCACCTACCAGCTCACCGATAAGACCGTTGTAGAAAAGGTCTGCGGAATTGTCGCAGTACTGCTGTGTAAGAAGGTCAGCAACAACGTCACTGCCGTCCCATGCACCTACGATACTTACAACACGTCTGATGTGGTTCTGGGCTCTTGTGGGATATGCATCCATATAAGCTGTAACAACTGATGCGCCCATGCTCATGGGAACAAGAACAACTTCCTTTGCGCCTACCTTATTGTCGGCAAGGATTGTTTCGATAAAGTCATGAAGACCTTCGATGTTGTTGGATGTATAAGAGAATGCGCTGTAGTTGTAAACATAAAGATAATCTTCAAAGTTTGCACCGAACTTTGCTTCGGCAATATCCTTACAGGGGATTGAAGAATAGAAGCGGTCCTTAGCTTCGCTGTAGTATGAGCCGTCTTCACGGATTGTACCGGGATAATCTGAAACGGGCATTACATATCTCGGAGTAACAACTCTGGGGTCACCCTTGCCGTCTTCACCTACAAGGTTGAAGTGGAAGAGGTCTCTTACAAGAGAATTAACGTCATCCTGATCCATAATGTTCTTTCTGATGAAAGCAGATACAAGAAGGTCAATAACAAGCTTTGCAATAGTGCCGATAGTCTCAGTGTCGGAGAAAACCTCGTCAAAGCTGTTGAAAAGATTCCATCTTGTGCTGTGCTTACCCTCGGCAATAAGGGGAGCATAGTTTTCATAATCCTGAAGTGTGCCGTTTTCAAAAGCACCCTCTGCTGTGTAGCTTTCGTCAAAGAGGTATGAGAAGCTCTGTCCGATACCTGTTACGAAAACAACAAGGCTGTTTTCACCCTCAACAAAAACAGAGTCCATATCGGTTGCTGTCTTTACGGCGGGGGCGGTATTTGTTTCGGCTGCGGTTGCGCCTACGGGGATAAGTGCCATAGGAAGAATCATTGCAACCGAAAGAAGAATAGAAATAAACTTTTTCATTTTCATTTCCCTCCGGATATTTATTCTATTGTATATTACCACTATAATGTAAATATTTCAATTAAAAAATAAGTTTTTGTCCTTTTGCACAAAAATACGGTATTTAAATTAGGTTTAACTAACAATAAAAATGTTAATGGTAAATTTATCATTGCAAAAGAGTCCCGATAATAGTAAGATATTAACATAAATTTTAAGGAGGTCATTTAATTATGGCAGCAATAATGGGTATATTTAAGCTTGTAATGGCATTTATGATGTTCCTTCCCCAGATTTTAGGACCCATCCCTGCACTTATGAACGAGGCTTCATATTTTGAGGATTGGTCAAAGGATCAGGCTTACACATCAGAGTATGCTGTAGAAATCGAAAAGAATCCCGAAGAGGATTTTGTGGTTCTTAATCTTGCAGACATTCAGATTTCTGATGATGAAAATTACTATTCAGAGTATGAATATGCAAAGAAAATGATTAATGATCTTGTTGCAGATACAGATCCCGACCTTATCACTCTTACAGGTGACAATGCATGGGATACAGTTGCTTACTGCACACTTGTTGATTTTGTTGATTCCCTCGGTATTCCCTGGGCACCTGTTATGGGTAACCACGACGGTCAGGGCTGTATCAGTGAGTTCTGGTGCGGATACCTTTTCGATCAGGCAGAAAACTGTCTCTGGAAGTTCGGCCCCAAGGATATGGGCTACGGTAACTACATCATCAACATCACCGAAAACGGTGAGGTTATCCATACAATGTTTATGATGGATACACACGATGACGGCACATGGACTCTTGAAGACGGTACTGAAGTAAGCGGCTACGACCACCTGTGGGCAAATCAGATAGAGTGGTATGAATGGGCTGTAAAGGGTATTGAAGAGACAGAAGGCAGGAAGGTTGAAAGCTCACTCTTCATCCACATCCCTGTTTACGAGGTAAGAGAAGTATGGTATGACTTCTATGAAGGCCATTACTGTGAGGCTTGTGACAAGAGCTTCACAAAGGCACAGCTTAAGGGCGGCAGCTGTCCCGAATGTGCAGGTGAAATCACATATGCAGAAACAGAAGACAGCCGTTGGATCGGTGAATATGCTGATAAGGCAACAGGCGTTATCCACGAAACACCCTGTCCCGGTGAAGTTAACAACCACTTCACAGACAAGATGCTTGAGCTTGGCAGCACAAAGAACGTAATCTTCGGCCACGACCACGTATGCGATGCATCAATCAACTACGAGGGCATTCAGCTTACCTACAGCGTAAAGCTTGGCTACGGCTGTTATTATGAAGACGGAATGATGGGCGGCACAACACTTACAATCAATTCCGACGGCGCTGCTACTGTAGCACAGCACTATTACGGATAAAAATCAGGACTGCGTAAGGCACGGTGGCGTAAAACGGTTAAACAGGAATTTAACAGTTTACGGCATCTGTCAGAGGCTGTCAGATAATAAATTCAGCGATACCCTGTCTGATAACCGGGTATCGCTTTACTTTATGCGCAAAAAAACAATATTTGCACTTATTCGTCGTAAAAAGTGTGTTTATCTTACAAAAATTCGTTGCATTTTTTGTAATTGCATGCTATTCTATATTTACATTATAATGACGGAGGTGCATTTATGTACCGGATTGCTATTGAAAAGCTGTTAAAATGGAAACAAAGCAAACGCCGTAAGCCTTTGATTATCGAAGGTGCCCGTCAGGTTGGTAAGACCTGGCTGATGAAAGAGTTCGGCAGGCAGGCGTATACTGATACCGTATATATCAATTTTGACTCCAATTCCACGATGGCAGAGCTGTTTGCTTCTGATCTGGATACTAAGCGTCTGATTATGGGCATAGAGCTGTATGTCGGACACAAGATAGATCCCTGCAATTCTTTGCTGATCTTCGATGAAGTACAGGAGGTTCCGAGAGCATTGACCTCTCTGAAATATTTCTATGAGAATGCACCGCAATATCATATTGTATGCGCCGGTTCCTTGCTCGGTATTGCTTTGCATCAGGGCACATCCTTCCCTGTCGGAAAGGTGGATTTCTTAAAGCTGTACCCCTTATCTTTCAAGGAATTTCTGATGGCAACCGATAAAGTAGCCTATGCCGAATTACTGGATAAGAGAGATTTTCCGATGATTACAAGCTTCAGACAGACATATATTGATGCTCTGAAGTACTATTACTTCGTAGGCGGAATGCCTGAAGCGGTACAAAGCTTCGCAGAGAATAAGGATTTCAATGAGGTTCGTGAAATTCAGAAACGAATCCTGGCGGCTTATGAACAGGATTTTTCCAAGCACGCTCCCCATGAAATTGTTCCGAGATTGCGTATGCTGTGGAACAGTATACCTTCTCAGCTGGCAAAAGAAAACAAGAAGTTCATCTACGGTCTTGTCCGTGAAGGTGCCCGTGCAAAGGATTACGAAACCGCAATTATGTGGCTCAGCGATTGCGGGCTTGTTCATAAGGTCAGCCGTGTAAATACGGCAGGTATCCCACTGAGGGCTTATGAGGATATGAAAGCATTCAAGCTGTTTGTGGTAGATGTCGGACTCCTTGGCTGTATGGCAGGACTGCGTCAGAGCACCTTGCTTGACGGTAATGACCTTTTTGTGGAGTTCAAAGGTGCTCTTACCGAACAGTATGTCTGTCAACAGTTAAAAAACCTTCAGGATTTGGATGTTTATTACTACACCAACGACAGAGGCACCTGCGAGGTAGACTTTGTTGTGGATACAGGAGAGCTGATTGTTCCTGTTGAAGTAAAGGCAGAAGTAAATCTCAAAGCCAAGAGCCTGAAAACTTATCAGGAAAAATTTTCACCTGAAGTATCTGTACGCACATCGATGGCGGACTATAAAAAAGAAGAATGGCTCATTAATCTGCCGCTTTATGCGATAGATCAGATTAAGGCTGTGACTGATGACTGCTAAAAGGATATCAGCTATAATTCAGCAGATTTAATAACACTATTGCTGTAAGGCAATAATAACACTCAGCCGACAAGCCGCACGATGGTACTGCTTGGCGGCAAAAACAAAGCGCATCTGTAACCTGATAAGAGTCAAATCTCTTAAAGCTACAGATGCGCTTAAATAGTCTGTCGCACCGTCATAATATTATGCGCGGCAAATATGGTGGTTTTTTTGAGGCCTTTCAGCTCAAGAAGCCCTGGATGATGATTTCTTCGGCTTCTTCGGGTGTCATACCGAAGGTCATTAATTTAAGCAGCTGCTCGTTGTTGATTCTGCCGATTGCTGCCTCATGGATAATTGCCGCCTCAGCGTGATTGGCAGCAATTTCGGGAATAGATCTGATACCTGCGTTATCCATAATGATAGAGTCGCACTGCACGTGAGCAGAGCAGGGAGCATTGCCTACGGCCTTGGGATAGAAAACCTGCTTTGAATTATCCTTTGCAACGGAGCGTGAGATAATCTGAGCAGAAGCCCCTTCTCCGTTAAGCTCAATTGTCATATCTGAATCTGCAATCTGATTTCCGTGGGTCATAAGTCTTTCGGTAACGATGAATTTAGCGTTTTTACCAAGCTTAGCAATAGTGTTTCTCTTTGTGGAGTCAACACCCTTTATCTGAACGCTTTCCATTTCGCAGACGGAGTTTTCTTCAATAAAAACAGCGGTTTCGGGGTTAAGGATTTTTTCGCCTGTGCCTTCTCCTTCACCGTAGTGCTTTTCGATATAGAGCACTCTTGCGTTTTTGCCGATAAAGAAGCGGTGAATACCCTCGTGACGGCTTTCGTTACAGCCTGAGTTGTGAATACCGCAGCCTGCGATAATTGTAACATCAGCATTTTCACCGATATAAAAATCGTTGTAGACCTTATCGGAAACACCCTCCTCGGTGATGATTACGGGGATGTAAATCTTTTCCCCCTTGGTGTCGGGAAGAACGGTTATATCAATGCCGGGGTTGTCGGTTTTGTTGGTAATCTGAACTCTTTCATTGGTGCTTCTTTCGATGCCTGCACCGTTTTTTCTGATATTATATGAAGCTCCTACGGGGATTGATGAAAAATCAGATATTGTGTTGAGGAGATTTTTATCTGTAATACTTAACATCAGTTATCACCTCTCAATGAACATTTGCTGTCAAATTCTCCTAAAAGAGTGGGGAGAATTTCTGCCTTTGTGCCGTATGAACGGATTTTGCCGTCAGCAACAACAAGGATATCGTCTGCAAGCTGCATAATTCTTTCCTGATGGGAAATTATCATTACGCTTTCGTTTCTGTCTGCAGCCATATCCCTGAAGGACTGAACAAGCATTGAGAAGCTCCACAGATCTATGCCAGCTTCCGGCTCATCATAAATGGCAAGACCTAAATCCCTTGCCATAAGGGTTGCGATTTCAATTCTCTTGACTTCACCCCCCGAGAGGGAAGAATCCACCTCGCGGTTAAGATAATCCATTGAGCAAAGACCGACCTTTGTAAGATAGGAACAGCATTCATTTTCGGGAAGGTCACTGCCGTGAGCTAACGAAAGGAGCTTTCTTACGGTAAGACCCTTAAAACGGGGAGGCTGCTGAAATGCGTAGCCGATACCGAGTCTTGCTCTTTCGGTTATGGAAAGATTTGTTATATCCGTTCCGTTAAAAAGAATCTGTCCCTTTGTGGGCTTTTCTATACCCATAATAAGACGGGCAAGTGTTGACTTGCCGCCGCCGTTGGGACCTGTTATTACAAGGAATTTACCGTCTTCGAGAGTAAAGCTTACATCTTCGATGATTTCAAGCTCGGTCCCTTTTGTGGCGTCCTGAACGGTAAAGCCTATGTTTTTTACTTCTAACATTGTGTTCTCCTAAAAAATAAAGAAATATGCAATAAAAAGTGCTGCGTGAATTATTATTATGAGAGGCAGTCCCTTCATAAATTCCTTATGCTTTGTTTTGTGACGTATAAGCCGCATTGTTATGTATTCGGCAACGGCACCGCCTATGACGGCAAAAAACCAAAGGACTTTTTCGGGTACTCTTGTTCTTTTTTTTCTTTTCTTACCCTTTTTGCGCTTCTTCTTTTTCGAAGCCCATTTGTCATATACGGTAAGTATTACCGTGACAAGGGATATTATAAGTATGTATGTGAGCATCAGAATTCAACCTTGACAATACAGTCGCCCTTGCCTGCATATACCTGAAGAATTCCGTTGTCCTTCATTACATAATTCTTTGTGGAATAAATCTTTTTGGGTTCCTTCGGAAGGTATATGAGAGTGGGGGCCTTGATTGTGGACGAGCCCTTATATGTAAGTGTGAATTCGTCAGCCTTTCTGTCGTAGGAATAAGCCTTGATTTCACCTGCAACGGCAATGGGAAGAGGACGGGAGATTATGTCCATAATCCTGCTGTCTTCCATTTTGTCGAAATAGTGCCAATAGGTGTGGCTCCACTTGTTATTATCAAACTTGCTGACAAGGTGTTCAAGTGCGGGATAGTTGTCGGCACCGGGATACATACCGCCCCATTCGCCTACAAGCACGGGTACATCAAGTCTTTCCTGAGTTCTCTTGTGTTCATCAAAAATGAAGTCGATTCTGTAGGGACTTGCTTCGTTGGTGAGGGGAGTGTCAACGGTTATGTCATAGCCGTGGGGAGAGAAAATGTGATTTTCCTCGCGTGTGCCGTCCTTATATACAATTCTCGGAACGCTGCAGGGAATACCCAAATTTGAGTAGTAGCAGTTTTCGGAGAAGATAATGCCTGTAGGGTCAGCCTTTCTGATAGCGGCAGCTGCCTTTACAAGGAAGGGATAATATCTCTTTGTATCAAACTCGTATATGATTTCGTTTGCAACATCAATAATCTTGTGGTATACCTTGGGGTCGTCGGCAACGGAAAGCATTTCCATAACATCTTTTTTAAGGGCATTGTCAATAAGTCCCTTTCTGTCAACACGCTTGTTGAAAAGGATAGTAGCCACACCGTTTGAAACAAGTGTTCTGAAAACCTTGCCGCCGGGGGTACCGGGGAAGGGCTCATTGAATACATCATAGCCCATAACTGCCTTGCAGTCCTTGAGATAATCCGCGGTGAAGGTGAGCATATCGCAGAAGCGGTCTGTTAAACCTACGCCGTCAATTTCTTTATTTGTCCAGAAATCGTCAAATGCCTGATGTACGTCCTTGCGGAAGAAATAACCCTCTGCCCAGATAAGAAGGGGATCACGGCGCTTTTTGGTGTGCAGACAAGCCCACTTGGGAGCACCGTCACCGGGAGTTGAACAGAAATTACTGAACAGATCCTGATGCCAGTCTACAAAAGCATATATTTCATATTTTTCGCAAAGCTTGAGAATTTTTTTGTAGCCGTCAAGGTATTCGAGATTATATTTGCCCATTTCAGGCTCAATACCTGCCCAGGTAAGTCCCAGTCGGATGATATTGATACCCCTTTTTTTAAGAGCTTCAAGTCTTTCGGGAGTGATATCGGTTTTGTATCTTAAAACGCCATCGTCATCAATGTCAACACCCTTGTAAACAAAGTTAACGCCATTAAAAATACGCTCTCTGCCGTATTCATCAATAAGTCTTTTGCCTGAAACTGCAATAGTGTTCATAAGTTTACCTCTCAGTATAAATTAATAATATCACACAATAATAATATCACTATATTACATCAATGTCAATAATAAGGAACAGCAGGGTGCACCGGTCGAAAATACAAAGAACAAAACGGGGGCTGTGACGTAAGTATTTAAAAACAAAGGTCGGTATGCGAATTAATCACATACCGACCCTTTGATTTTTACAGTGCCGAGATTGTCATAGCTACGATTACGGAAGCTGTGAACAATCCTGAGATAAGAGCAGCGGAAACGATTTCCCATCTGTTCGAATCTATAAAACGTTTCATAATATATAATCTCCGTTCAAGCCCCTTTTCAGGGCAAAAATTTATTACCGTACCTTTGAAGGCAGGTGGATGATACACTAAAAAAATGCTTTTGTCTATAGTTTTCAGGTTACAATTTATTACAGATATGTGCATTTTTTGTAACTTTCTGTTTGTCGAACAAAATAACTTAATGTCGCTCGTATCTTTTGTATAAAATGCCCAATCCGATGTATAATATATACGAAAGGAGTTTTTTGTTTATGGATTTTACACAAAAAGAAAGAGATATGCTTGAGGAGCTTAAAAACCATGAAAAGCTTTGTATCGAAAAGTATAAGAGACACTCAGAATGTGCAAATGATGAACAGCTTAAATCACTGTTTCAGGGACTCTCCGAGGAGGAAAACGAGCATCTGCAGTCACTTAATTCAATCGGCAACGGCTGTGTGCCCCCTGTCAGCAATGCCGAAAAGCCTCTGCCCGTTTTTACGTCAAAATACAAGGCAATGCTGTGTCCCGAAAAAAGTGCCGATATGTACCTTTGCAACGATTTACTGTCCGGGGAAAAACAGGTATCCCACTTGTATGATACTGCCCTCTTCGAATTCCGTGACAAAAATGTAAGGGATTTTCTCAACCACATTCAGAAGGACGAGCAGACCCACGGAAAGATTATTTATGACTATATGGCAGCAAACGGGATGTATTAAACCGAGTGTTCGCAAGAACACTCGGCAGTTTTATTCGCCTTTCGGCGAGTGATATTGCTTCGCAGTTTTATTGTGCTTCGCACAGTTTTATTCGCCTCTCGGCGAGTGATATTGCTTCGCACAGTTTTATTCGCTTCGCGAGTTTTTTGCGAATAAAATAACACTGCTTTCGTTGGATTCAATAACAATATTGTCTTATGACAATAATATCACTCTGCCGTAAGGCAGAATAACACTTAAAAACTTTTTCGTTTTCTGTATAATTTATATAGAGGTGGTATAGTATTTTAGTTTTATTCGCCATACGGCGAGTTTTATTGCTTCGCAGTTTTATTGTGCTTCGCACAGTTTTATTCGCTTCGCGAGTTTTTTGCGAATAAAATATCACTCTGCCGTAAGGCAGAATAACACTTGAAAAACTTTTCTATTTTCTATATAATTTATATAGAGGTGATATTTATGGCGGATAGTATTTTGAGAGATAAAGCGAAAGCGTTTGCAAAAGAAATAGTTTTTGATTGCCGAGATATGAAAAAGGATAAAAAAGAATCTGTGTTAATAAATCAGATTCTTCGTTCTGCAACCTCTATCGGTGCAAATATACACGAAGCACAATATGCACAGGGAACTAAAGATTTTATATCAAAATTAGAGATAGCACAGAAAGAATGCTATGAAACAGAGTATTGGTTAGAACTTCTTTTTGAAACCGATTGCTTATCTGAAGAGAATTATAAAAAGTTACATAATGATTGCGGAGCAATCAGAAGGATGCTTATTTCTTCATTGAAAACAGTCAAAGCAAATAAATAAATTTTAATAGCCCACTTACTCACCACCAAAGGTGTAAGCGCTAAAAAAATGAGAGGTAATACGGATGTCCGCATTACCTCTTTTTCTGTCCTTAGCAAACCTACTCGTACGCCGCTGATTTTTTTTATGAATAATGAATAATTGAGGAAGACGCGGGAGCGTCTTGTTCCGCAAAACCTTGTTTTGCTCTGTGTCGGGCTGCTAGGATTGTGTAGTAATAATAACTAAAAGTTTTATAAATATTTTTATATGTATTCTTTTATATTAAGATTGAAATTTTAATTCCTTTGTGGTAAAATCGAGAATGTATAAGTATAATTCTATCTTTGTGCCGTGTTTTTCGGATCCGGTGCAGGAAAAGGAGAGAACAAAACTATGAAAAAGAACAAAATGACAACAAAGGCGCTGTCAGTGTTCCTTACCGTGATTATGTTGTTCACAACTATCTCGGTAGGTCTGATCGTGCCCGAAACAAAAATTGATGCAGCTGCAGCAGATGTTGTTTATGATCAACCTGTTACAACAATTGCTCAATTAAACAGCGCTATCGCGGCAGCTAATACAAACGGTTCCTCTGTCAGAACAATAATCAAGCTTACCGGCAATATTACATACAGCGGTTCTGCAATCGGCAAGCTCACAGAGATTACAGGTAACGTTGTTTTTGACTTTGCAGGATATATGTTTACTGTCGATTGCCATGTTTCAGGCGGATATTCAAGCAGTAATACTTCTGCTCAGATTCCTTCGGAAAACAGCGGCTATCAGGACAGTAAAGAAGTGTTATCCAATGGCTTTTTTACTGTTAAAAACGGTGCTACCCTTCAGTTTATAAATTCAAAAAGCGGAAGCGGAAGTGCAATGGTAATGTCTGTTTCAATGACTGACACATCCAACAAAGAGGATGTACGCCACCAGTCTTCTGCCAGCCTTATCAGAAATGAAGGTACTCTTATAATCGGTGACCAGAACACCAACTATAATGATATCAGATTCTGTGCATTCTCATCAACAAAAAATACTCATGACAGTTATGCTACCAACAACGGTAAAAAAGGCGCATCAGCCAGTGCCCATACGATAACTGTCGATGGTGATAATGCTATATTCAAAATGTACGGCGGTACAATCCAGGCTTCAGGTGTATCCAGATTCAGAAGAACAAAGGAAGCTTATCTTATAGTTTATGCACTTAACGTAAATAATTGCTACAGTGCTGAAATATACGGCGGTACAATCGATATCGTAAATATGACAGGCTATGACGCTACGGGTGTTTATAACTCCCGTGGTGACAATGCACATACTTCTGACAAATTCAGCGTTGCTGCTATCAGATGTAATTCACCGTACTTGTATATCTTTAATGTCAAATCCTCAGTAGTCGGCTATGCAGGCTCTGACTCAGGTGACGGTGATAAGGTACGTTTATATCTGAGTAACGTTTATTCAACCTCTGCAACAAATGCAGCACATATTTACGGCTGTAACTTCAGCTATTCAGCGTCTACCTCTACCGGTAATGCCCCTGCATACATTGACTGCTCATATGCTTCAGGCGGATATAAGCTGGCTGATGCCGGAAATATCAACAAATCCGACGTATCAGGCACAATAATTTCAGCAAACAACACATCCTATCATACTGCCGCTAAAAGCTCTGTATCAGGCTCAGTTACCACATACACCGTATTCGTAGGCGACAACGGTGTTAAGTTAGATCCAGCCGATAACAGTAAGATTCTCAAGGATGCAAACGGCAATCTTGTAAGACTCAGTGCCGAAAACGGTATTGATATGTTCTCATACAATACCTTCCATCAGTATCTTTCACAGTATTCAACCACACTGGATACATATTTCGGCGACACAATAATGACCACTAACGGTGATGCAAACGCCTTACCCGGCACAAAGGCATACCTTCTCAACGGTTATACCCACTATGCATGGGCAGGTCACACACATCCCGGTGAGCTTCCCTCACTCAGCAAAACCACACCTTCAACTGCCTCAATCACAGGCGGCGGTTCTCTTTTCCTTGTTCCCGCATGGGCAGAAAACACTTATACAATCACATATGACTGGGATGACGGCAGTTACCTTACAGAGGTTCTCGACAAATCAAGCTGTCCTGTCAGTTACAGAATAACCGATACCAAGCAGTTCGGTTCTCCCGTTCGCCCGGGTTATGAATTCAGCAGCTGGGCGGTAACCGCATACGACTATCCCTCAACCGATACAAAGAAAAATGCATGGAGCCTTGCAACATATCCCGCAGGCTTCCCGCTTAACGGCAAAAACGGTAATATCTCCGTAAAGGGCAGCTGGACTCCTGTTACTTATGAAGCAAGCTTTGAGTATGCAGGCGGTACTGATGTTAACGGTCTTACATCAATAACTCCCAAAAGATATACGGTAAATGACAGCAACAATATCACCTTCCCTGTAGGTCTCGAAAAGCCCTACTACGACTTCACAAATGAATTTGAGGTTATCCTCATTGACGATGAAGGCTGCTCATGGGTTCCCGGTGACAGATATGCCGCAGGCTCCGCCTTTACACAGGGCAACTACGGTGATGTTACCTTCAGAGCAGTATATACTCCTACAGTCTACACGGTTAAGTATGACTCAGCAGGCGGTACCTTCTATGAAGACGGTACATATACATATGAATCAACAAATACACTTCCTCTTCCTGTAAGAACAGGCTATGACTTTGCAGGATGGCAGCCTATGACAACCATAGGTGCATGGGAATCAGGCAGCAAATACAGTGCCGGCACATCTTTCAATAAGATGCACGGTAATGTTACACTTGTTGCAAAGTGGACCAGCGGTAAATCTACCATAACACTTAAAACAGAAGACAGCGTAAGCACACATACATACACCTTCAGCGATCCCCTCACAGTAGGTGGTGCAGAAAAGACAGGTTATATTTTCAAGGGCTGGAAGGTAACAGAAATCCCCTCATATACAGCTGATGTTCCCGAAATTAACAAATGGGAAAGCGGAAAAGAATATATGGCTGATGAAAACGGCAATGTTGAAATTGAAAACAACAAGGTCGGCAATGTAACACTTGAACCCATTTGGGAGGCAAAGGAATATAAACTCAAGCTCGACTATAATAACGGTACGGCTGTTGTTGAAGTTCCCTATTATATTACCGAAAGCGTAACGCTTCCTGCAGCAACCAAGGACGGTTATGTATTTGACGATTGGCAGGTAACCGTACACGGTGACAAATACAACTGGATTGCAGCAAAGTATGACGCAAAGACCTATGAACCGGGCTTATACGGTGATGTAACACTTACGGCACAGTGGAAAAATGCACAGTACACCGTAACCTTTGATCTTAACGGCGGCGAAGCTTCCAAGACAAGCGTTACTTATGATGTTGACACCAGACCCGAATTTGTAACTCCTTCAAGAAAGGGTTATGACTTCATCGGATGGAAGGTAACAGACAAGGGTACATCAAACTGGACAGCAGATGCAGTTTACACAACAGAGCTTCCCTTCGGACTCTTCGGTAATGTAACTCTTACTGCACAGTGGTCACACAAGCAGTACGAAATTGAATATGACATCCCCGGCTCAGGTGTTCACAAGAGCTATTATTACATTGATTCAACAGATGTTTTTGCAGAAACGGCAAACTCTCCCGGTTACAAATTCCTCTATTGGGAAGTAACAAAGCCCGACGGTGACTGGACAAGAGGCGAAACAATTACGGCAGGTACACCTATTACAAACAAAACAGGTAATGTAGGTTTTACTGCAAAATTTGAAGCAATCGTTTATACAATCACATATCTTGACATTGACGGCAGTGTAATAAAGACTGTTGACTACACAATGAATGACGCAGTCAATGTTGAAGTATTCAGCAAGCCCGGTTACACATGTAACGAATGGATTGTTGAAAAGGATGATTCGCAACCATCAGCCGGCTGGTCCGATAAAGCATATTTCGGTCAGCGTGAGCAGGGTGCTTGCTACGGTAACGTAACACTTCGTCCTGATGCATCTCCCGAAAGCTACAAGATTACCTTCATTCCCGACGGCGGTACACCCTATCCCGATATGGAATATACCATTGAAAGCACTGATACTCTTCCCGTACCCGAAAAGACAGGTTATGACTTCATCGGTTGGGAAGTTACAGCAGAGGCCGGTAACTGGTATGCTTCCGTTGGACTTATTGCAGGTGAGACAGCTGTTACAGACAGATACGGCAGCGTTACACTTACTGCAAAGTGGGCTCCCAAGAAATACACAATCACATGGGTAACAGGTGCAGGTACATTCACTACAGACGGCATTTATAACGAAATGCCTGATCCTGCAGGTGTTGATACCTCCAAGGCTGCTGATGCTCAGTATACATATACCTTCAGCGGATGGAGCCCTGCTCTTACAACTGTTACAGGTGAAGCTACATATACGGCTCAGTATTCAAAGACAGTAAACTCATATACAGTAACATGGATATATGATGTAAGCGAAAGCGAAACAAAGACAGATACAGCAGAATATAACTACGGTGTACACCCCATATTCAACAACGGTATCAACCCCGTAAAGACATCCGGAACAGGCAAGTATTACAGATTTGTAGGCTGGAAGGATGCAGACGGCAATCTTCTTACAGAAGGCACTGTTGTTACAGGTAATGTTACTTATACGGCTGAGTATAAGGAGATTGATGCTCCCAGAACCGTTACATGGATAATCAACGGCGTAAGCCACGAAACAAAGTGGGCAGTAGGCGAAACACCCTCTTATGTAGGTGTTCCCGTAAAGCCCGACAGCAACGGTATGAAGTACACCTTCACAGGCTGGTCTCCCGCTGTTACTGAGGTTCAGGCAAATACCGACTACACCTACACGGCAAAGTTCGCAGAAAGCGTACAGACCTATGTTGCTGAATTTGACCTTAACGGCGGTACATATACCGGTGCAACAGAGGTCAGCTACAACAAGACAGCAGATCTCAATATGCCTCAGCCCGTAAAGGCAGGTTATTCATTTGCAGGCTGGACAGTTGTTTCCAACAACGGCACATGGACAGCAACAACTCCCTATACATATTCATCCTACACAGGCAACTGGGGTGATGTAAGCTTTGTTGCTGAATATGAGGCAATTGAATATACCATTAAGGTAGAAGCCAATGACGGCACAATCCCCGAATACAAGTATACAATCGAGAGCACTGATACTCTTCCCGTTTACGAGCTTGACGGCTATACACTTACAGGCTGGATGGTAGTTTCGGGCGAGGGCAGCTGGATTGCAGGTGATACCGTTCCTACAGATAAGGTACTTGCAGGTATGTACGGTAACGTAACAATCCATCCTATCTGGGCAGCAAGACTTTATAAGATCAACTGGGTAAGCGGTGACATCACTCAGACCGTAGAATTCAGATTCGGTGATCCCGTTGTTGTATATCCTCCTCTTGCAAAGGCAGGTTATACGGCACAGTGGGATAAGACAGTACCCGCAGTTATGCCTGCAGAGGATCTTACCTTCAATGCAGTTTATACACCTGTTCAGTATTATCTCAGATTTAATACTGCAGGCGGCAGTGCAGTAGAAAACTTCTACTATGACATCACTTCAACATCCGTTCTTCCTTCTCCCGTAAGAGAGGGTGCTACATTCAAGGGCTGGAAGGTTTCTGCAGGTACAGGCAGCTGGAACAAGACAGAAATCTATGCAGGCGGCACATCCCTTACAGGCATGTACGGTAATATCACTCTTACTGCAGTATGGGAAATTCAGCTTTACACGGTTACATGGGTAATCGATGAAGAAAACGGAATCAAGAAGATATCCAAGTGGTATCACGGTGCTGTTCCTTCATTTGACGGCACGCCCTATAAGGCATCCGATGACACCTATTCATACACATTTGCAGGCTGGGACAGAGAAATCGTAACAGTAACAGGCGACGTGGAATATATTGCACAGTACACAACCACTCCCAGACTCTACACAATCATATGGAATGTTGACGGCTACACAACATCACAGCTTTACAAATACGGTCAGATGCCCGTATATGAAGGAAAAGAGCCTACAAGAGAATCTACCGTAGAATATGACTTCACATTCGCAGGCTGGTCTCCCGAGGTAAGTCAGGTAACAGGCGATGTTACCTACACCGCAGTATTCGACGTATTTACAAAGCTTCAGGGTGTAAAGGTTGACAAGTCAGCCGTATTCCTTAAGATCGGTGAAACAGCAGTTCTTACAGCAATCATCTCTCCCGTTACCGCTTCAAATAAGGACGTACAGTGGGTATCCTCCGATGAAAGCGTTGCAACAGTTAACTCAAACGGCAGAATTACAGCTGTAGGCTCAGGTGTAACACTTGTAAGCGTTCAGTCAAAGGACGGAAAGTTCCGTTCATACTGTCTTGTAAGCGTTGCTCCCGTTATTACCGAATATCTTGTTGTTTCCGCAGGCTATGTTTCAACAACACGTCTTCCCGGTGAAGCAATTCAGCTTACAGCACGTGTAATGCCCGAAAACGCAACCAACAAGAATGTCAAGTGGTCTTCAAGCGATACAACAATCGCAATGGTAGACGAAAACGGTCTTGTAGTATTCGGCAATGTTCCCGGTACGGCAATCATCACAGCATCTGCAGACGGATATGCAACAGGCTCAATCGAGGTTACAACAACCACAAAGAACTCCGAAGTTGAAGAGAATGAAAAGACCTATGTTGTTATGTTCCTTGAATCATCTTCATCCTACATAATCAACGGTTATACATTTGATTCTCTTACAGTTATATGCTCCGAGGGTGACACAATTGAATTCCTTCTTACAGAGCCTCACTTTGTAACCGCAAACGGAATTCAGTTCCCCAGAGACACAGACGGTGTATACAGAATCAAGGATCTTGATCAGAACTATTCAATTATTGCAACCGAGCGTGCAGATCTTGGCTTTGAAGAAGATCCCAACGAACAGCCCGGAACCAAGCTTTCATTCTTTGACAGAATCAAGGCATTCTTCAGAAGCATAGTTGAATTCTTCAGAAATCTTTTCGGCTGATTAATTATAGCAAATCCGTAAGGGGAGGCACTTTAACAGTGCCTCTCTTTTTTACTTTATAGGAAATTCCTTCCTATAAAGTAAAAAGATTATATGTCCCGCCTGAGGGAAGTAAACTTCCCTCGGCGATGGACTATACGAAAGCGTTTCGCCGCAGGCGTACGGCGAAGCCGTTTTCTTATGTTATCGAAAAAACG
>JAZNEX010000007.1:0-22688 GCA_045588855.1 Acutalibacteraceae bacterium | reverse complement strand
TGACAGTTTTTACTGTCGGTCTGCTTTGCATATCTTGATTTTAAGAAAAATCAGTTTTCAACAAATTAACAACATAAAAAATCATCCGAGACTCACAATATCGTGAATCTCGGATTTTTCAGGCTGTTTTTTTACAGCCCCCCTTTTTTTATTCTGCATACTTATCATAAATCGCCTTAAGTCCGTAAAGAATCAGCTTTGAATCTAAAATAATTTTATGCCTGCAATAGTTTACTATATTCTCTGCATAACCGCCTGTAGCAACAAATGATTCAATACTTTCACCGAGCGCTTTCTCTATTCTGTCACATAATCCATCAATCATTGAAGCAGTACCGTGAAGCACTCCCGCTTGCATACAAGTAACGGTATCGGTTCCAAAAGCAGGACAATCTGAATTGTTAAGATTAATTGACGGTAAAAGCGAAGCTGATGATGACAATGCCGCAAGAGATACTCCTATGCCGGGAGCAATAACACAACCTCTGAAAACACCATTTTTATCAACAACGCAGATTTTAGTAGCCGTACCGAGATCAATCACCAGGCAAGGTAGACTGTATTTCGTAATCGCACCGATACATCCTGCATCCAAATCGGCACCAAGCTGTTCAGTTTTATTAAGAACAACCTTGAGACCGCTTTTTATATTTTCATTCAAAATAAGAGAATCGACTCCTGAAATAATAAAAATCGCATTTCTGATAATCTGAGTAATTCCCGGAACAACAGAACTGATAATTGAAGAATCTATCAAAGAAGGGTCAAAACCTTTCAATGAGAGAATCACACTGAGTTCAGCAGCGTACTGATCCGATGTTATGCGGGAATTAGTTTCAAGTCTTGCTTCACAGAAAACTCTGTCATTATCAAATACACAAAACAATATATTTGTATTTCCAATATCAACAGTAAGCAACATATAAATTACACCTGCTTAAAAAAATCTTCAAGTAACTTAATAAATAAACCACCCTGGACACTGCGATGTCGAAAACCGACAACCATAGAAGTAACAGTGTCATACCAGTCTGTCATCGGAACACGGGAGGGGGTGACATTGTAACATTTCCATAATGGATAGATAAATTTCTCAAAATCTTCTTTATAGGTAGCAAGACAGGCCGTCCATAAAATCCAGTCCGATTTAGTATAATCCTTTCTGTTATCAAGCGGAACTCCGTATGGGTTCATATGATTTGAATAACTGCAGAATTCGGAATTGTAAACACTTGGTGCAAACAAACCGGTTTTCCAGAATTTATCCCATATCATATTATATTTGAGACTGAAGGTATCATCAGTATCAAATGTCAGACTGAAACTTCCGTCAGGCTTTCCTGCTTTTTCTACCCAATTATCAGCCATAGCCTGAGCAATCTTGCGATATTCGGCAGAACGTGAATCTTTCTTCAGTTCAAGAATAATTGAATATCCGAGTATGCCCATAATTGCCTTAAGTGAGAGATTGCAGTTATGTGCAAGATGACCTGCAAAATCGTCAGTACATAACTGATTAGCAGGATCCATACCGTACTCGACAAGATATCTGACCCATTTATCAAGCACATCTGAATATAAATCAAAAAATTCAGTATTTTTCTCTACAAGTGTGATATTAGTCATCATTATCAACATATTTCCGCATTCTTCAACGGGCATCTGAAATTCTTCATATCTGCCGTCAGCCTCATGATTTTTTCCGTAAACCTGGCCGAGAACCAAAGGATACTGACCTACATCATGAGGTGCGAAATCAAACTGCCATTCTTCTGAAGCAGCAAACTTAAAAACAGGTCTGAGCATACCTTTAAGCAACTCAGTGTTATAAAGCAAGAAAAAAGGTGAGGATGGATAAGTAACATCTACTGTAGCAGCGCATCCGTTACTGAAACATTCTTTTGATATGAATATCACATTATCATCCGAATCAAGTGCAACCTTGTGAGCCGCAATAGTCTGCCTGTAAGCTAAAGCAAGCAACTCTGCATATTTTTCACCGCCATGACGGAATGCATCTTTTTCAATTGCAGCAGAAATATCCATACATTTAGTAAACATAATTTCGCTTTCATCAAGAGCTTTTGAAACAGAAGTAATAATATCGGTGTCATATTTCTTCCACAATGCATCAGCTTTATATCCGAAATAATCAATACTTTTTATATCATCGTATGCAAAAACGATGGTCGATGCTTTGCTGTCAGTCAAAAGAAACTCAGTATTAACATAAGTCATTTCGTTATTAATATCCGAATAACACCGTCCCGAACAGGGAGCAGACAAATAAAAATATCCCCAATTTATTCTAATATCATCACCTGATGCATTAAGAACGTTCTGTATTTTATTTCCTATTTTGATTAATTTACAGGAATCAGTTTCAATTAATTCTGTTTCAACTTCACCTTCTTTTTTCTTATTGAGGCAGATTTCTTCAGAAACAGAAAGTCGGACAGACACTTCATGATCGTTACCATCAATACTTTCATATACAAAACGAACATATGATACAGGTCTCGATAATCTGTACAAGTCATCAGTAAACAAGGTTGAGTAAAAAAATACGTTAAGACATATTTTGCCATCACTGAACTTATAAGTTGTTACAAGAGAATTCATATCAAAATATATCTGCTTTAGTTCAAGGGAAGAATCCTTACCCATAAAACGGTATTCTTTATTATCAACTATAACTTTTCCAATGATTGTATTCGCAGAACCGGTCCAATGATTTGTATCAGAATCATATAATTTATCAGTAAATGACCAAACGGAAAAATACGGGTCCACAGTAACCAATGGAATTGCGGGAGGTCTCATTTTCATAACATCAATCTCCTTTTACATGTTGTTTATAATATACATTATCTAATTTTTAATTTCAATACATATATCAAATATAAGCATCATTAATCTGAGTCAAGATTGACTATTCTCTGCTTAATATGTTATTATTCATTTGAAGAGGGTGATTTGATGCAAAATAATAATGAATTTATAACTGAAAATATTTTTCCGGTGAGAATAGTCTGTAGCAATGGAAAGATTTCCGATAAAGAAGCCTTACTGAATAAAAAAGAACTGCAGATTACTACAAATGAAAATGAAATAACTACCCTGAGTAATTTCGATTCTGATGAGAATGCTTATATAATTCTTGACTTTGGAAAGGAATATAACGGTGCAATCAGAATATTAACTTATACAACCGGTGGTAAACAAACACCTGCAATACGTATTACTTACGGAGAATCAGTATCCGAAGCTTTAAGTGACATTGGCTACAAGAATTCAACTAATGACCATACAATCCGTGATTTTAATTTTAACTTAACTTCATATAGCGATATGACATTTACTGAAAGCGGATTGCGATTTGTAAAAATTGAGTTGCTCGACAAAAATACAGAAATAAGACTGAAGTCTGTTGTACTGCAAAGCAGACTCAGAAAACTGACTTATGAGGGTTCATTTAAGTGTAATGATGAAATCATAAATAAAATTTACGAAACATCAGCATACACATGTCACCTTTGCATGCAACAATACATATGGGACGGTATTAAAAGAGACCGATTAGTATGGATAGGTGATATGCATCCTGAAATGCTAACTGTACGTTCAGTATTCGGAGCAAATCCGATAATTCCTGAGAGTCTGCGCTTTATGCGTAACCAGACTCCCCTGCCCGCGTGGATGAATGGTATGCCGACATACTCCATATGGTGGCTTCATATACTTTCTGATTGGTATACATATACAGGTGACGATGATTTTCTGAATGAAAACAGGGACTATGCTGTTTCATTAATCAAAATAATTATAAAGCTTATAAATGATGACGGAACAGATAATCTCCCCGAATATTTCCTTGACTGGCCGTGTAATAACAAACCTCAAAGTGTCAGCGGTTCAAGAGCTCTGCTTGCAATGTCACTTGATTCCTGCGCAAAATTATGCGAAGTATTCAACGAGCTTCAATTGCAAAAAGAATGTATTCAAAAAAAGCAGTTTATTACATCAACTGAGCTTGTTTCATTTGGAGCAAAACAAGTTACGGCAATTGCTGCACTTGCATCCTGGACAGATCCGGTTGAATCAGGCAAAGAAGTATTACAAAACGGTGCAGCCGGTTGGTCTACCTTTATGAGTTACTATCTGCTTAAATGCGGTTCTTATTACAATATGGCAGATACCTTAGAAGCAATGAAGCAATATTACGGAGCAATGCTTCGGTTAGGCGCTACCACTTTCTGGGAGGATTTTGACATAAACTGGGCAGTTGATTCAATTCCGATTAATGAGATTCCTGACAACAGCCATAAAGATGTTCACGGAGACTTCGGTAAGTTCTGTTATTCCGGTTTGAGACACAGTCTTTGTCACGGATGGTCTTCAGGTCCTGTTGCATTCCTTGCTGAGGAGGTTCTCGGAATAAAAATTCTTGAAAACGGATGCAGAAAAATACTATTAGAACCTGATCCTGCCAATCTGACTTTTGTGCAAGGAACATACCCGACACCATTCGGAAACATTAAAGTAAAAATTGAAGTTAAAGATAATATTATCAGAATAACTTATTCAGCTCCGAAAGCAATCTCTATCATTACAAAGGAAAAATTTAAGGAGTATAACTATGAATTTTATCGAATTAGCTGAAATCAGGCAATCTTGCAGAAAATATGATTCATCAAAAGAGATAGAAAAAGATAAGCTTGAAAGAATACTTAATGCAGGTATCCTCTCACCTTCAGCCTGCAATGGTCAGCCATATAAAATTACTGTTTGCACAGAAAAAGCAGCAGCCGATGTTGCAAAAGCAACTATGGAAATGGGAATGAATAAATTTACATCAGAAGCTCCTGTTATGTTGGTTATTTCTGAAGATACTTATATAGCTTCAGCGGCATTGGGGGCAAAAGTAAAAGGTAATGATTATCGATCTATAGACATTGGCATTCTCGCTGCTTATATTACAGCTCAGGCTGCATGCGAAAACATCGGGAGCTGTATTCTCGGTTGGTTTGATAACAATGAAATAAAAAAGAAATGTAATCTTGATAAGGATGTCAGACTGGTGATTTCCTTAGGTTACCCGGCTCCAGATGATAAATTAAGAATAAAAAAGAGAAAAACAAAAGACAAAATTGTAAAATATATTAAATAGAAAAAAGTAACAGCGGAATGATACAAATCAGTAATCATTCCGCTGTTATTATTTTGTTAAACAAAAGAAAACGGGACAGCTTTAAAACGAGGATTCCGTGATAAAATATCAATTCCCTTTTCTGCAAAGATAATATGATCACATAGTGCAATGTCAAAATTATTGCAGTTATTATAGAGATTGATCGTCAGAAACCTGTCCTGATCAGAAAAGTTCGGAAAACCATCGCAATGGCAATGTGCAATGATAATGCCTTTGGCTTTTAAAGAAAGAGCTTCCCTTACGATATTAGGCGTATCAGCAAAAACACTTGTTGTGCTGCCTTGAGTTATTGTTGTCGATTTTATAACCTCTGAAGCACCATTAAGATACACAACCACAAAAATTTCAGTATCCATTCTAGTAAACTTAGGAGCAAGATACTCAATTGCAGCTTCCGGCGTTGTTATAAGAGTTTTTTCCTTAACTTTATCTCCGCGATAAAAACTAAATACTTCAGGCAATAGCGTCAATAAGGTTGCAGTTTCAAGCCCAACCCCATCAACCTCCATAAGATCCTCGACAGAAGCTTCAAGAACATTAGCAAAGGAACCAAAACGGTTAATAAGTTCATGAGCAATTTCATTAGTATCGCGTCGCGGAATAGAATAAAACAAAATCAACTCAAGAACGTTGTGATCATAGAAGCCACCAAGCCCGTTCTCACGAAATTTCTTTTTAACGCGCTGTCTGTGTTCTTTGTGCAATTCGCTCTTTCTTTGATTTCTTTGAGATATTTTGTTAGATTTTTTGTTAATATTCTTAGCATCCATAAAATTAAACCAATATTTAAGTATTATAAAAATAGTCACGAATACCAAAAGCAATAGCTTCGGCAAGTTTGTTCTGATTAACAGGATTTACAAGAACATTTCCTTCAACATAATTTGTCATAAATCCTGTTTCAACAAGCACTGAAGGACAATTATCTACACGGGTAACATAAAAAGGATAGTATTTAATCTTTTTATCTACCGATGCAAAATTTTTATCACTTAAAGTATATATCGTATTTAAATATGTGTCAACAAGATAATAATGAATCCATGCCGCCAAAGGCTGAGAAAACGGAGTAAAATAAAAAGTATGCGTACCACTCTCATCTGTTGATTCCGAACCATCACAATGAATGCTGACAAAAATATCAGGATTCTGCGTTTCACACATATATGTACGCGCAGACAATGGTAAGCTTGTGTCTCCGGTACGAGTCATAATAACCGTTGCACCCATATCCTCAAGATATTTTTTAGTATACAAAGCAAGATTCAGAGTAACTTGAGATTCGCTTACACTATTATCCTCGAGAGCAGTTCCGACCATAGAAACACCGCCATGACCGGGATCAAGCATAACAACTTTTCCGGCGAGAAGATTATCAGTTCGCTTCTTGAAAATTACACTGACAGTACCATCAGTATTCTGGACTAAATCAAAACCGTAGAATTTGCCGACATTTCTAAGATACAGTCGCATTATACAGCAGTTATCTTCTGTAATATAAAGTTCATAAGAACTAAACACTGAATTATCTGCAAAAACAGGGGTTAATCCCATTGTTATGGGGTTTGAATAATAGAATTTAACATCAATATAAGGAGCATCAAACTTATCAATATTGAAAGAAAAATTACGATAACCGACTTTGTAATCCTGAACAGCCGGAGAAACAGTTATCGGAGAAAGCCAATCATAACTAAATCTAAACTCAGTAGAATAAGGCTGAGAATCATCAAAACCAACAAGATTGATATTATTCAGAGGCAGATTAAAACCATTATTAATAAGAACACTGTCTACACCGTAAACATTTATACCGCTTTTTAACTCATATACCAGATACCCCTCAGGAGTAACATCAATTTTATCAAGGTAATCAATTGTTCCTTTTAACAATGCGGAATTATAAGCTTTATATGTATCATAATCCTTAGCTTTACCTATTTGCTCTGTGTTATCATAATTAATTTTACAAAGAACAGCCTGACCTAAACCATTATCAGTATAAGGTGAAACAAAATTATTATTAATTATCTGTGCGGTATTATCTGAACTTTCGGCTGAAATGTTCTTGCTAAACAAATATCCGCAATCAACAATACAATAATTACCGTCTTTATAACACATCAAAGTCAGAAGCGCATTCTCGAAATCAGATTTATTAAGCAAAATATCACAAGAATAAAAAACATAACCGTTCTTTAATGAAATACCGTCAGGCGGCGTTACGATTGACATTTCATAAGCATTACCGGCAACAACGGCAAACAAACGTGAGCCTTCAGGACTTACTGCATACGGATGCAAAACAGTATTTTTATCAACAGTAATGCTTTCCGTCGGATAATAAGTAGTTATAAGCTCAAGATTATTTTCAATAATATACTCATAACTTGCACCGCCACTATTGAAATCAAAGGTATTCACGGCTTTGTCCAACGGAAAAGTAACATTGAAATTACCGTTGACATTTTCTACCGGAAATTCAGAACAATAAACAGAATGCCCTTCATTTGCCTTCCCTGTAAAGGTAACAGTATCATTCACGGAATCTATTGTCAATGTCTCAACTGACATAGCATCCTGCTGTGTCTCAGCAACATCATTAAGAAAAATAGCCAGATCACGTGCAAGAAGCTTTTTGTTTTTGAGATGAGAAACTCTGTAAATACAACTACCCATAAATGCAGGGCAATCGTACAACGCCTTGATCTGCTCATTAATTTCCGTACTTTCAGCCCATGCGCCATCTTCTGTAAAAACTTTATCAGCACGATGTTCAGCATAAAACGGAATATTATAATGAGAAGCAAATGCATTCCACCATGCAGCCACCGAAGCATATGGATAAGAAGTATTAGTAGTTGACACGCCACAATCAACATAACCGAAATCACAAAGACCTTCATTGAAAATCCTTACAATATACTCAGCAGCAAACTGAGCGTTAAAATCCGAAATAACTTCCAGTCCGACAGGTAACTCAGGATGGTTCTGTCTGACAAAATACGAAACAGCAAGGACAAGATCGTATATTTCAGGGAGACTAACCATTGAATCACACGAAATAAGAACAGCATCAAAGTTATATTCAGAAAGGTAAGCATCAAGATTATTTGTATTTAGTTTTCCGGAGTAATCAAACAGAACATTCTCATCAGCAACAAGAACAGCATCGCAATTTAGTTCTTCAACACATAGCAGAGAATATTTAAGAATATCAAAATAATCTTTCTCTTCCTTTATATTTCTGAACTTTCCTTGAGTATCCGGACGGATAAATAATGTATCAGGGACAAAATTACGGTAAAAATCAAATTCCGAATAAACAGCATCTTTAACACTTTCGGCATCTGAAGTATTTTCAATGTTTAAATCTTCATTTAAGTTTAACCATAAGGCATGCATATCCGATGATAATGTTTTCTTATGAACACCTGAATTCCTGAGATCAAACAACAATTCATCAACAATCTCAGAATTTGACTTAGTCGGAATATTATCTACTTCACTGCTGAAAATATCTGTTAAACCGGGAAATTTAATTTCAGGCAAATAAAATCCGGATAAAAGCCCTGTGTAACCAAATATAAATACCAAAAGAGTCGATGACAGAGCTATAAAAATTATGGGGAATAAAATATTTTTAATTTTATTCATCTGAAAAAATAACTCACTTTCATAATCATTCTTTATCTTCGTTATTGTTCTTCTTCATCTCAACATAATTAGTTCTGGTTTCAATTTTGTCATAATATTCTTTGAAGCGGATAGAGAAATTTATGAGTCTTTCGCAATTTTTACAATAAAACATTGCAGAAAAAGCCTGGTTAACAACTTTCCAATCGCTTAGACGCTTCATGGGCTTCTTGCAAACTGAGCAATCACACTTCATTTTACTTTTATCAACCTTGGGGCTGTTTATATTTGTAATCACATAAGACTTGAAAAGAAGTTTTTGATAAAATGCAGAATCACATATTACGGCAGTATTGAGAAGGTGCTCTCTGGAAAAACATTTTTTCAGACATCTGAGCCCCAACAAACTGTCTTCAAGCGCCCTATGAAAACAGCACTGTGAAACATCTATACCCATATGAACAGCTGCATTAAGAAGTCCAATCTGCTGATTGCCGACACCGACAATAAACTCCTGACAATACTTCTGCAAATCTACATATTGTGTCAGGAACGGAACTGAACTCATACCGCAGAACATCGAGAAATTATCCACAAGAACACGGATATCTGAATTTCCCCAAGAAAGAAAAATACAGTTACGTCCGCCGATCCATTTTGAAAAATCGGCAACAGCCCTCTGAAAAGAAACACCGGAACACATATCTTCATTTGAAATATGCGTAAGATTTTTTACGCGCCCGCTGAGTTTTTTTATAAGCTGAGATCTGATAATCACAGAAAAAGTATCAATGACTTCAAGTTCCTCATCAACCATAACGGCACCGATTTCGAGTATTTCGTTTACAAAGCATTTTTTTATTTTATTGTAAGAGTTATTCCACTCAAGATCCATAATTACATAAAACAAAACACTTCACCATTATATTACACTATTTTTATTTATTATATTATATCTGTAGTTTTTTTGCAATGTAAAAATGAAATATATAAAAAATTAACAAAATTGTAACAATTAATATACTTGATTATTACTTCTGTCAGAAATATACTATAATTAACCTTTAAAACGGAGTTAAGTTTATGAAAATTCGCAAAGCACTTCCTGACGATATCAACATAATTATGCAGATATATGAAAATGCAAAAAAATTTATGCGTTTGTCAGGCAACCTGAATCAATGGAATAACGGTTACCCTTCTGTTGAAGTTATATCAGAAGATATTTCGCAGGGGAACTTATATATAGCAGAAGAAAACGATAAAATATGTGCAGTATTTGCTTTTATTGAAGGACCCGATGAAACTTACAGAATTATTTATGATGGTTCATGGCCTGATAATGAAAATTACCATGTGATTCATCGCATAGCAGTTTCCGAACAAGGCAAAGGAATATCTTCTTTAATTTTTAATGAATGTCTGAAAAAATGCAATGTTCTTCGCATTGACACTCATAAAGATAATATTCCTATGCAGAAAGCGCTACTAAAGAACGGTTTTTCTTATTGCGGCATTATACATCTGCTTAACGGCGATGAACGATTAGCTTACAGAAAAGAAAGGAAGATATAAATGAATATTCCGCAGATTCTGATTGATTATGCAAATCAGCTTGAATTGAACACAAAAGAAAAATATCCGGCATTGGCTCCCCTTGCTCGTCAATGTTATCTTAACACAATTGAAACTACAGTAAAGGAATGCGACAACGGAGATTATTTTGTCATTACCGGTGATATACCTGCTCTCTGGTTACGCGATAGTTCTGCACAGCTCAGACCGTATGCTGTTCATTGTAAAGAAAGCAAAGAATTATGTGAAATTTTCAAAGGTGTTATCCGAAGACACAGTTTTTATATAAATTTAGACCCTTATTCCAATGCCTTCAATGAAATCTGCCACGAAGAAGCTCACAAGGACGATACTGATTTTGATTCACCTTACATATGGGAAAGAAAATATGAAGTCGATTCCCTTTGCGCTTCAATTTATCTTGTTGATGATTATTATCGTAACAGTAACGATAACAGCATATTTACCGATGAGCTTCATCTTATGTTCAGAAACATTTTAAGCACATTTGTTAATGAACAAAATCATAATGAAAAATCAAATTATTATTTCCGGCGCACAGATTGTCCGGAGACTGATACTATGCCTAATGACGGAAAAGGAAATCCCACGGCATTTACAGGTATGACCTGGTCAGGTTTCAGACCATCAGACGACCGCTGCAAATACAACTATCTTATTCCGGCAAATATGATGTGTTATGTGGCTATGAACAAAGCTGCAGAGTTATTAAAAATAGGTTATAATGACTTAAAAACCGCAGATGAATGTATTAAGCTTGCCTCAGAAGTTAAAGCAGGTATTGAAAAATACGGTATCTTCAACCATCCTGAGTTCGGTGAGATATACGCTTATGAAACAGACGGTCTTGAAAACTACCTACTTATGGATGATGCTAATTCTCCCAGTCTTTTATCTGCACCGTATATCGGTTACTGTGATGTAAATGACAAAATTTATCAGAATACGCGAAAATTTATACTTTCAGAAAACAATCCCTTTTATTTCAATGGAAAGATTGCAAAAGGTATCGGAAGTCCTCACACAGGAAAGGATATGATATGGCATATTTCCCTTATAATGCAGATACTTACTTCGACAGATCAAAAAGAAAAGGATGAATGTCTGAAAATCTTATCCGAAACTCATGCCTGCACTAATTTTATGCATGAATCATTCAACAAGGATGATGCAACAAACTTTACAAGAGAATGGTTTGCATGGGCAAATTCTTTATTTGCGCAGATGTTGGCAACATTATAATGCTTAAAAATGAATAAAAAATGTAATTTACTATATAAAAATCTTAGAATAATCGACCGAATTTTTTTATTGCAATGAACAGTATGTTTATGTTATAATTTCTGAGTAATATATTAGGTCAACCTTTGAGAGAAGATTGACATAAGGATAGGAGTGTCATTTTTATGAAACAGCTTTATGAAGGCAAAACAAAGAATGTTATGCTTGATGAAGAAACAGGCATTGTACATCTTTTCTTCAAAGACAGCGCAACAGGCGAAAACGGCGTATTCGATCCCGGCTCAAACACTGTTGGCGGCAGCGTTGAAGGTAAGGGTAAAGTAGGTCTTGAAGTATCAAAGTACTTCTTCGAACTTATGGAAAAGAACGATATTCCCACTCACTACCTCGGTGCTGATATTGAACAGGGTCTTATGAAAGTTCGTAATCTTACTGTTCCGAGACTTGAATTCATTGTTCGTTATTTTACTGCCGGTAGCATGTGCCGTCGTTTTACACTTGATGAAGGCATTCCTTTTGATCCTCCTTATGCAGAAGTTACTCTTAAGGATGATGAACAGGGCGATCCCCTTATCAGTGAACGTATTTGCCTTATGAAAGGAATACTTAAAGAAGGTCAGTACGAAGAAGCACAGAATGTTGTTCTTAAAGTTGGTGAAGTCCTTAAAAATGAACTTGCTACAATGAACCTTACTCTTATTGACTTCAAGATTGAAGTTGGTTATGATGAATCAGGTAAGATTTTTGTTGCTGATGAAATAACACCTGATATCTGGAGAGTAAAAGATACAGATGGCAATATTCCCAATCAGATCGACTGTGCAAAAATGATTCTTGAAAAAATCAAATAATCAATTTTCGGGCAGTTTACTGCCCGATTTTTTTAATATATAGGAAATTGCTCGCAAAAGTGAGCAATTTGCATATATCAAGAAACACCGATTCCCCTAAGATTGGGGGCAGGGGGTTGATAAATCGTAAGATTTTTTCTTATAATAGCTGACAAAAACATATTATATTGCATCAGAAAGGAGATATTAATATGATCGATAATTTTGCAAGATTCAGATATCAGCCATGTTTACCTCTCGGAAAGGACGGAAAACGAGTAACAGCTTCACCTGAGCATATAAGCCTTTCAAAAAAATCTGCATCTGAAGGTATTGTTTTATTAAAAAATATCAAAAACACATTACCATTAAAATCGGAAAATACAATTTCATTATTCGGAAAAGCTTCAATAGAATATATTAAAGGCGGTGGCGGCAGCGGCGACGTTCACTGCCCATATATTAAAAATATTTACGAAGGTTTTCTCGATAAAGAAAAGGAAAACAAAATCAGAGTATACAAGCCGTTATCTGATTTTTACTCTGATTATGTTAAAGCAGAAAGCGTTAATGTTCTAACGCATGAGCAGATAAATGCACGCTGGGACATTGTAAACAATATGGAATTCTGCACAAAAAGAGATGATATGACCTATGACACTTTTGCGGCTATGCATGTTAAGGAAGCTGAACTTCCCGATGAGCTTATTGTAACTGCTTCTGAAAATTCAGATACGGCATTAATTACCATCAGCAGATTTTCCGCAGAAGGTGTTGACAGACGCCCTATTCCCGGTGATTATTACTTATCGGAGAATGAAAAAAATTTAATAAACAGATGCTGCGATTTATTTGAAACAGTTATTATTATCATTAATTCAGGTGCAATTATTGATTGTGAATTTTTTGCAGAAAACGATAAAATCGGTGCAGTGATAATGGCATGGCAAGGTGGTATGGAAGGCGGAAGTGCAATTGCAGATATAATTTGCGGTGACACTAATCCTTCAGGCAAGCTCACCGACACAATCACCAAATCTTATGATTATTATCCTACAAAAAATGATTTCTGGGAGTGTTTTGAACATCTGGATTACAGTGACGACATTTACGTCGGTTATCGATATTTTGAAACTATCCCAGGCGCTGATAAATTTGTGAGATATCCCTTCGGATTTGGTCTCTCATATACCTCCTTTTGTATTTCTGATATATTATGCTTCGAACATAACAATAAAATTCATACGATAGCTAACATTACAAACACAGGAGAATATAGCGGAAAGGAAGTATTACAGGTATATTTTTCTGCTCCGGACGGTTTGCTCGGGAAACCTGCATTGCAGCTTGCTGCATATACTAAAACAAAACTTCTTGCCCCCGGTGAATCACAAACAGTGCATACTGTCTTCAATAAAGAATTCATGTCTTCTTTTGATGATCTTGGGAAAATCTGTAAATCTGCATATGTACTTGAAAAAGGAACTTATTGTTTTTATATCGGAAATTCAATCAGAAATACATCAAAAGCAGAATTTGAATTAATTCTAAATGATGACATAATTACAGCTCAGTACAGCAGTTTATGTAAGCCTTCTGCTTTAAGCAAAAGAATGCTCTCAAATGGAACCTATGAAGCACTCCCCTGCGGTGAAAGCAATTATTTCTACGGTGATGTGACAGATACTCCTGTTCAGGCTCCCGAAGAATTAAAAAAATTTGATGAAGTCATAAACGGCCTGCCGATAAATGAATTTATAGCTCAGCTTTCTATTGAAGAGCTTGCATATCTTGTGGGGGGACAGCCACCTACAGGTGTCGCAAACACAGGGTGCTTCGGCGGTCTTGAAAGACTCGACATTCCTGCTATTCCGACGGCTGACGGACCTGCAGGGCTTAGACTTGATCCCAAAACCGGTATTCCGACTACAGCCTGGCCTTGCGCCACTCTATTAGCCTGCACATGGGATACCGAATTAATTGAACAAGTTGGTGCCGCTGGCGGCGCTGAGCTTCGTGAAAATAATCTCGGTGTGTGGCTGGCACCAGCGCTCAACATTCATAGAGATCCGATGTGCGGCAGAAATTTTGAGTATTATTCCGAAGATCCGTTGATTGCAGGTAAGTCTGCTGCTGCCGCTGTCAGAGGGATTCAATCAAATAAAGTTGCTGTTTCAATAAAACATTTTGCTTGTAACAACAAAGAAGCCAACAGATTTGCGTGCGATTCAAGATTATCTGAACGAGCTCTACGCGAAATTTACCTCAAAGGGTTTGAAATTACAGTAAAAGAAGCTGATCCATGGACTGTTATGTCATCCTATAATCTGATTAACGGTCTACACACCAGTGAAAGCTATGAACTTCTGACCTGTATTCTTAGAAACGAATGGGGCTTCAGTGGAATGGTTGTCACTGACTGGGGCGTAAAAAACAGACCGGTAGTCGAAATCCTTGCCGGCAATGATATGAAAATGCATTGCGGATATCCTGAAGAATTAGTTGAAGCGTATAACAATGGAATAATCACAAGAGCAAACCTTGAATTATGCGTAAAAAGAATTCTTGAAATGTTCCTGAAGCTCGTATAAAAAAAGGCGGAGAAACTCCGCCTTTTTTTAATAAAATATCTGAAAATTAAAGATTTTCGATTTCTGTAATCTGATCAACACGTCTCTGATGACGGCCGCCTTCAAATTCTGTATTAATAAACACATCAACCAATTCAAGCGCAGTACCAACACCGATAACTCTTGCCCCAAGACAAAGTGCATTTGCATCATTATGAAGTCTTGTATACTTAGCGCTGAAATAATCCGAACAACAAGCTGCTCGAATTCCTTTTACCTTGTTTGCAGAAATTGATATACCAATACCGGTACCGCAACAAAGTATAGCCTTGTCACATTTTCCTGAAACAACAAGGTCACAAGCTTTTTTTGCCTGATAGGGATAATCAACACTGTCAGTGCTGTATGCACCGCAATCTTCAAATTCAATCCCCTTTTCGATAAAATATTCCTTTATACTCTCTTTAAGAGGGTAACCTGCATGATCACTGCTTAACGCAATCATTATTATTCACTCCTGACTTGTTTAATTCTCTCTCAGCCTGTGAAAGCCTGAGATATACAGGCTGAAGTTCATCAGCTGATATGAAATATTCACCATTATTATAATTTCTGAACGCAGTAATTGCAACCCCTGAAGCATGCTGAAATCTATATATTTCAGAAAATTTGTGAACATTTATACCTTTTTCAGACAAAAATTTATAAGCGATTTCTGTTCCGTCACCTACAAGCACAATTTTTTCAGAAAAACTCTTCAATTCTTCTGCCAGTTCCTGTAAAGTTTTTGGCTTGTCATCAGTTATACGTGCAACTGCATTGTTAATTTTTTTGAATAATGCATTATATACCTGCATACATCTGGCATCCATAACCGGACATATAATACAATCACTCATATCAACACCGTTTGCCATTGCCTCAAGCGTAGAAGCGGGGAAACAAGGCAAATTCTCTGAAAAGCATAACCCCTTTACAGCAGAAACGCCGATACGTATACCCGTAAATGATCCCGGCCCGGCAGCAACAGCAACAGCATTTACATCATTAAACGTAAGCCCCGCATTTTTTAATACAGAATCTATAAGTGTCATAACTGTCTGCGAATGTGTAAGACCTGTATTAAGAAATGTCTCGCTAATCAATTTGCCGTCTTTAACAATGGCTGCCCCAGCAGAGACTGCTGAAGTTTCAACACCAAGAATAATCATCAGAAATTGCCTCCCGTAACAGTGATAATTCTTTCATCTTCAGCACTGCCTGGTTTTATATCAACAAATACAGTGTTTTCAGACAATGCATCGCTGATATTTTCACTCCATTCAATGAAGAGAATACTTTCATCATTCAGATAATCAAAATAACCTGTCGTATACAGATCATCAAATGAAGTAACTCTGTACATATCAAAATGATAAATATGAGGAATGCCACCATAGTCATGGACTAACGCAAATGTGGGAGAGCTTACAAAAGAATCATTTCCGAAATACTTTAATGCTCCACGCACAAATGCGGTTTTCCCCATACCCATTCCTCCCGAAAAAGCAACAACCGTTCCGGGATTAATAAAACTACAGATCTCTGCAGCTATTTTATAAGTTTCATTTTCAGAAGCAGAATAAAATACTTTCATAAGTCTCCTTTCAACATTAACTTCCTATTGAAAAAAAACAATTTAGAAGTTATAATAATATACATAAAATTATGGAGTTATAAAAATGTCAAAATTTATAAAACAATTTAAAACAACCCTACGAGAAACAGACTTTTTTCTTCTGCTGATAACAATAGCAGCATCCGTATTCGGCATCATAATGGTTCATAGTGCAACTATTTTCAGTATCGAAGAAGGGAAAATCATTTCGCGTGATACCCGAACAATGATTCTTGCCGTAGCCGTCGGTGTAATAATGGCCGTTATGATATCTTTTATTGATTATCAGATCATTACACGTATGTTCCCTATTATCGGCATAGTTTGCATAGCACTTATGATATTGACCCTGCTATTCGGCGTTGGTCCCGAAGAAAGACCGGATGCAAAAACGTGGATTGTTCTCGGCTCGTCAGGTTTATATTTTCAGCCATCAGAATTAGTTAAAATAGGATTTATTATTACATTCGGTATGCATATCGAATTTGTAAGAGACAAGCTTAAAAACATCATTCATCTTCTTTTTCTTTGCATACACGCTATGATTCCTGTGGGACTTGTTATTATTAGCGGTGACCTCGGAAGTGCTCTTGTTTTCATTGTTATTTTTGTTGTTATGATCTTCTGTGCAGGAGTTCAGATGAGATATTTCATCTTAGGTTTTGCTGCGATATGCGCATCAACTCCTGCAATATGGTATTTCTTTTTTTCGGAAACGCAGAAAGAAAGATTTCTCGGATTGATTTATCCTGACAGATACCCAGATATAATGTATCAGCAACACAGAGGAATGGAAGCAATTGCATCAGGCGGACTTACGGGTAATGGACTATTCAACGGATATTACACTCAGAATGAAATTGTTCCCGAAAGTGAAAATGATATGATATTCACATGTATCGGTGAAGAATTAGGCCTGATAGGCTGCATACTCGCCTTAACAATACTGCTGGTTATTGTTATAAGAATTGTATATGTAGGTCGAAAATCTAAAAGCGACGCAACCACACTTATGTGTTATGGTATGGCTGCAATGATAGCAGCACAGGTAATCATAAATATCGGTATGTGCCTCGTTATTTTTCCTGTTATTGGTATCACTCTTCCGTTCTTCAGTGCAGGCGGATCATCAAATCTGTGTATCTATATAGGCATCGGACTCATACTTAGTATATATCGATTTGATAAAGAAAAAGAAGTTACTAACTATAAACTTCAGAATATAACCGTCTTTTCATCTTAATTTTATGCCCTTTCTGAATAGAGAAAGGGCGTTTTTTCTTATATTAAATCAAATATCAGGCGAAGTATAAAAAACATAACAATCTATATTCAGATTTTTTCAAGACGCGCCATTTTTTTCATAAGCTTTTTTGTGCCCACTGTATCAAAAGCAACCTCAAGCAGAATATCATTCCCGAGCGGCTGAACACCTATAATAAGGCCGCGTCCGAATTTTTTATGCATAACACTGTCACCTTTTCTGAGTTCAGCGCATGAATCTTCAGTTTTTATATTATCCGGTTGAATAATTCCGAGATCAGGAATTTTCGCAGTATAGTTTTCTGAGTTTGAATGCTGGTTGTTGTACCCGGAAAAAGAATCATAACCTGCATTTCCATAATAGTTCTGAGATTTAGGTTTAAAACTGCTAAATGATGAAACTGTTGAATCCTGAATATCAAGAAGATTCGAAGGTATTTCACAGATAAACCTTGACGGAGGATTCATAGAAGTTCTGCCAAATTGCATTCTCGACAATGCGCGGGATAAGTAAAGCTTCTTTTTAGCTCTTGTTATACCTACATACGCAAGACGGCGTTCCTCTTCCATCTGAAACGGTTCACTGACAGACTGCATTGACGGAAAAACACCATTTTCCATGCCGATTATATACACATTGGGGAATTCCAGACCTTTTGCAGAATGAAGCGTCATAAGAGTAACAGTATCCAATTCGGCATTATAATTATCAATATCAGACAAAAGAGCAACTTCTTCAAGAAAACCTTCCAAGGTTGCATAGTCACCGTTTTCTTCTTCATAGCGGGCTATTGCTGAATACAACTCGTCAAGATTTTCTATTCTTTCCTCACGTTTCTCATCAGTTTCGAGAGACTGAATATAACCTGACTCATTCATAACATATCGGAATAATTCTGCTAATGTATTCTGTTCTCCGTAAGCAATAAAATGACGAATCATTCTTACAAATAATTTAAGCTTAGAAGCACTTCTTGACAACGCAGCATATTCATCTGAACGTTCCATTATATCAAATATATTCTCTGCCAGCCTTACAGATATTTCAAAAAGGTTATTTATAGTTGTCTCACCGATTCCCCTTTTTGGTTCATTTATAATTCTTCTTAATCTTACGCTATCATTAGGATTTGATATTACTGCAAGATATGCCAAGGCATCTTTAATTTCTTTTCGGTCGTAGAATCTGTGTCCGCCGATAATCCTGTAAGGAATACCTGACTTAACAAGTGCACGTTCGATTATATTGGATTGCGAATTCATTCTGTATAATACTGCATTATCAGAAAAACTGCCGCCATCTGAAGATGAATCCATTATAGAATCAGCAACAAATTTACCTTCAGCAATATCATCATACAACACCTTGCATGTAATTTTTTCTCCTTCACCGTTTGAAGTCCAAAGATTCTTGCCTTTTCGATCGCTGTTATTGGAAATAACGGCATTGGCAGCATCAAGGATAGTCTGAGTTGAACGATAATTTTCCTCCAAACGTATGACCTCAGCATCTGCAAACTGATTTTCAAAACTGAGAATATTTTCAATTGTAGCTCCTCTGAAGCTATATATACTTTGGTCATCATCACCCACAACACAGAGATTATTATGACCGCCGGCAAGAAGACTGACAAGCACATACTGAGCATGATTAGTATCCTGATATTCATCAACCATTATGTATCTGAATCTGTTGCGATAATATTCAAGCACTTCACTGTCACTTCTGAGCAATTCAACAGTATTCACGATAATATCATCAAAATCCATAGCATCAGCATTTTTCAATGATTTCTGATACATGGAATATACCTTAGCGATATCTTCACGTCTGATATCACCATAGACATTTTTAGCATATTCTTCGGGGGTTATCAAAGAATCCTTAGCTCTGCTTATTTCACTTGCGATTGCCTTCTGAGGTAAAAATTTGTCATCAATATTAAGCTGACGCTGACAATCTTTTATAACCCGCTTGGAATCATCCGTATCATAAATTGTAAAATGAGATGTATATCCGATTCTGTCGCCGAAACGACGAAGAATTCGCACACAAGCAGAATGAAATGTACTTGCCCAAATGTCATTGCCTTTATCTCCGAGTGTATCGACAAGACGCTCTTTAAGTTCATCCGCAGCCTTATTGGTAAAAGTAATCGCAAGAATCTGCCACGGTTCCGGAGCATCAACTGAAAGCAAAGGCTTAATTTCTTCATATACAGAGCTATCACCGTTATAATAAGAATCAAGCTTGACATCAGCACTTTCAACAAAACCTGTAAAAACACGTTCTGAATTATAAGCATTACCGTATTTAATAAGATTAACAATTCTGTTAACAATAACTGTAGTCTTACCGCTTCCTGCTCCGGCAAGAATAAGCAGCGGCCCCCTTACAGTGGTCACTGCTTTGAATTGCATATCATTCATTCGGGAAAAATCTTTTTCTATAATTTTTCTTCTTATTTCAGCTAAATTATTATATACCATTAATTTCACCTTTAATGTCTGTCAAAAATTGATTTTCCGTAACTGTCAATAGCTGTAATTAACGGCATCTTACTAACAGTCAATCTTTTAACACTTTCACAGCCAAGTTCTGAAAATGCGATTTCTTCCGAATTGATAATTGACTTGCTTATCAGAGCACCAAGCCCTCCGCAAGCACAAAAATAAACAGATTTATTGCGCATGATAGCATTAATTACTTCATCTGCGCGATTTCCCTTGCCAATGGTTGCAAGAACACCGTTATCTAATAACAAGGGGGTAAAGCTATCCATTCTGGAGGAAGTTGTGGGACCGTAACTGCCTATCTGTCCATCAGCCTTCGAAGGAGTAGGACCGGCATAATAAATAACTGCACCTTTGAGTAAAAATGGGAGCTCATCACCCGAATTAAGCATTGTAATGATACGGGAATGAGCAGCATCACGTGCTGTATATATATTACCGGACAAATAAACTTTATCACCACATCTGAGTTTTAAAATATTTTCAGATAACTCTGAGATTTCAAATTCAAAAACTGCCATCAGACATCAACTCTTATATCAAACTCATCAGCGTCATCAAAATTAACATCCGACGTAGGCTCTGCATATAAAAGATCAAGTTGAATAGAATTTTTTTCTGCAGAAAATTCAGTAGAATAGTTGAATTTTTTGCCTGAAACTTTTGTCTCTTTTTTGAAAGCTTCAAGAGATTTTGCGAGAGCATTCATATTATCTAACAAAGACTTGAAAGAATGATTAAACTGTGAGTTGATATTTACAATATCATGAGCAATTTTCTGAACACCTGATGCAGTTTTGTCTGCAGAATCATATGCTTCAGAAAACAATGCAGATGCCTTATCATTAGCTTCTTTTACAAGAATTTCAGAAAAACGCTTTGCATCAAACATAGCCGCACCAAGGCGTGCTTCATATTTTTTTGAAATATCACAATCATCACATTTAGCAGTAGCAGAATTATTATTTTCAAGCTCATTCTTCAGATATTCAAGTTCTTTTTTCAAAGAACTATTCTCATTCTCCAAAGAATCAATCTGATCATTACGAGCATTGATTTCTTTTGAGATTGCTTCCTTTTCTTTAAGAAGTGTGTCAATATAATTCAGAACATCTGACCTGTTAAAACCATTGAGAGAAGTACGGAAATTGTATGTTTCAGACATAATTAGCCTCCAGAAAATTTATATTGAGATTCTACCACATGATGCGAATAATTACAAGCATTTTCTCCAATATTCGTATCATTATTTATATTGACTTTACTGCAAAGAATGATATAATTATAATAACATAAATGGAGGTAGATTTCTATGAATATTCGTATTTTTAACACTGCAGATGAAATTGCAACTGCCTGTGCTGATATTTTCAGCGAGCAGCTTACAGAAAAAAAGAACAGCATATTGGGCCTTGCAACCGGTGCATCTCCCGTTAAGACTTATTGTGAATTAATTAACAGATACAACAAAGGTGAAATTTCATTTGAAGATGTTATCACTTTTAATCTTGATGAATACTGTGATTTGCCCAAGAATGACAAAAACAGTTACTATACATTTATGCATGAAAATCTCTTTAATCATGTTAATATCAAGGAAGAAAATGTGCATATTCTTGACGGAAATGCAACCGATTCCGCTGCTGAAGCAAAAGCATTTGATAATGCGATAGAAAATGCCGGCGGCATAGATATTCAGCTTCTCGGAATAGGCACAAACGGACATATCGGATTCAATGAGCCTGCTGAAAGTTTTTCTGACGGTACATTCAAGGTTAAGCTTACTGACAGCACCATCAAATCAAACAGCATATATTTTGATGATGATTCTATGCCTCGTTACGCACTTACCATGGGAATCAACTCAATTATGAAAGCAAAAAAAATCGTACTGATTGCAACAGGTGAAGCAAAAGCAAATGCAATAAAAGCAACTGTTAACGGAGACATAACACCTGAATGTCCCGCATCAATCCTTAAAAATCATCCTGATGTTACATTGCTTATAGATAAAGAAGCAGCAAAGCTTTTATAAAAAAATTGTCTTCGACAAATCATTACCCCCTGCCCCCTCAATCATGAGGGGGTATTGCTTTTAGAAGTTATGTTGTATAATGTTCACATGAATATATTACAACAAATTTTCAAAGAACATTATGAAGAACTTA
>JAZNEX010000006.1:0-23485 GCA_045588855.1 Acutalibacteraceae bacterium | reverse complement strand
CGTTCTGCTCTGTGGCAGAGATGTCCGCACTTTTCTTCTGTGCCGCAATCCTCACAAATACCGTCATCATTGTAATTATGACCTGTTGCGGGAATTGCTCTTTCTTCTGTATATTCACAGTTTATGCACATTGCAACCTTCTTGCCCTCTTTAGTACATGTAGGCTCTGTTTCTGTTATCCATTCACCAAGCTCATGTACTTCCTTGGGAATAACTGTACCTGCCTTGATTACCTCGTCACATACAGAACATCTGATACCCTCTGTAAGACCTGTTGAAGTACAGGTTGCTGCGATACCGGGAACAATTTCTTCTGTATGAGCAAGCTTTGCTGTTGCTCTTGTTTCAAAATAATCACATTCTGTACAATCGGCTCTTTCTTCACCGGCAGCCTTACAGGTTGCTGCAACAGTTTCTGTAAATTCACCCATATTGTGTGCAATTACAGGTACTGTTTCCTGAGCAACAAGTATATCACCGCATACTGAGCACTTGACACCTGCTGTAAGGCCTGTTGAAGTACAGGTTGCTTCAACTGCAGGGATTTTTTCCTCTGTATGAGGAATTGTTGTGCCGTTTACAGGTGTACGGCTGAGCTCTGTATCACAAACAGCACAGTATACTACCTCTTCGTGGTATGCTGCTACCTTACAGGTTGCTTTTACTTCTTTTTCAATTACGGCTTCACCGGGTGTGTGTCCCTTTGCAGGGTCAGTTTCGGGTGCAATAAGAATATCACCACATACCGAACACTTAACACCTTCTGTCGTACCGTCTGTATCACAGTCGGGAGCTACTGCAGGGATTTTTTCTTCTGTATGAGGAATTGTTGTGCCGTTTACAGGTGTACGGCTGAGCTCTGTAGCACATACAGCACAGTATACTGCTTCTTCGTGGTATGCCGCTACCTTACAGGTTGCTTTTACTTCTTTTTCAATTACTGCTTCACCGGGTGTATGTCCCTTTGCAGGGTCAGTTTCCTGAGCCTTGATAACCTCACCACAGACTGAACACTCAATACCGGCTGTAAGTCCGTCTTCTGTACATGTGGGTGCTACTGCAGGGATAGTCTTTTGTGTGTGTCCCTTTGCAGGGTCAGTTTCGGGTGCAATAAGAATATCACCACATACCGAACACTTAACACCTTCTGTCATACCGTCTGTATCACAGTCGGGAGCTACTGCAGGAATTCTTTCTTCTGTATGAGGAATTGTTGTGCCGTTTACAGGTGTACGGCTGAGCTCTGTATTACATACAGCACAGTATACCACCTCTTCGTGGTATGCTGCTACCTTACAGGTTGCTTTTACTTCTTTTTCAATTACTGCTTCACCGGGGGTGTGTCCCTTTGCAGGGTCTGTTTCGGGAACAACAAGGATGTCACCGCATACTGTACACTTAACCCCTGCTGTTGTACCGTCTTCTGTGCATGTGGGAGCTACTGCAGGGATTTCTTCTTCTGTATGAGGAATTGTTGTTCCGTTTACGGGTGTACGGCTGAGCTCTGTATTACATACAGCACAGTATACTACCTCTTCGTGGTATGCTGCTACCTTACAGGTTGCTTTTACTTCTTTTTCAATTACTGCTTCTTTGGGGGTGTGTCCCTTTGCAGGGTCAATTTCGGGAGCTACAAGAATGTCTCCGCATACCGAACACTTAACACCTTCTGTCATACCGTCTGTATCACAGTCGGGAGCTACTGCGGGAATTTTTTCTTCTGTATGTCCTTCGGAAGTAAGATCTGTTCTTTCTTCTGCACCGCAAAGACAAGCCTTGATTACATAACCGTCTTCTGTACAGGTTGCTTCAACCTTTTCAATTTCGGTTGAATATACATGCTCGCCTGTTGCGTATACAACTTTAGTTTCAAAATGATTTTCGTCATTCTTACAGATTCTCTTATCTTCACCGTCTGAGCCGCAGGATGCGGGAGTTACGGTAAACCATTCATCCCAGTCGTGGTCTGTTGCAGGATCAGTTTCCTGAGCCTTGATAACCTCACCGCAGACTGAACACTCAATACCTGCTGTAAGTCCGTCTTCTGTACAGGTGGGAGCTACTGCAGGAATTTCTTTTTCTGTATGTCCTTTTGAAGCATCAACTTCGGGAGCAACAAGGATGTCACCGCATACTGTACACTTAACACCTGCTGTTGTACCGTCAGTGGTACATGTGGGAGCCACTGCAGGGATAGTTTCTTCTGTATGAGGAATTGTTGTTCCGTTTACAGGTGTACGGCTGAGCTCTGTATTACATACAGCACAGTATACAACCTCTTCGTGATACGCTGCTACCTTACAGGTTGCTTTTACTTCTTTTTCAATTACTGCTTCTTTGGGTGTGTGTCCCTTTGCAGGGTCTGTTTCGGGAGCAACAAGGATGTCACCGCATACTGTACACTTAACACCTGCTGTTGTACCGTCTTCTGTGCATGTGGGAGCTACTGCAGGGATTTCTTCTTCTGTATGAGGAATTGTTGTTCCGTTTACGGGTGTACGGCTGATTTCTGTAGTACATACTTCACAGTATACAACTTCTTCGTGGTATGCTGCTACCTTACAGGTTGCTTTTACTTCTTTTTCAATTACTGCTTCTTTGGGTGTGTGTCCCTTTGCAGGGTCTGTTTCGGGTGCAATAAGAATATCACCACATACCGAGCACTTAACACCTTCTGTCATACCGTCTGTATCACAATCGGGGGCTACTGCAGGGATTTTTTCTTCTGTATGAGGAATTGTTGTGCCGTTTACAGGTGTACGGCTGAGCTCTGTATTACATACAGCACAGTATACTACCTCTTCGTGGTATGCTGCTACCTTACAGGTTGCTTTTACTTCCTTTTCAATTACTGCTTCTTTGGGGGTATGCCCCTTTGCAGGGTCTGTTTCGGGAGCAACAAGGATGTCTCCGCATACTGAGCACTTAACACCTTCTGTCATACCGTCTGTATCACAGTCGGGGGCTACTGCAGGAATTTTTTCTTCTGTATGAGGAAGTGTTGTACCATTTACAGGTGTACGGCTGAGCTCTGTATTACATACATCACAGTATACTACCTCTTCGTGGTATGCTGCTACCTTACAGGTTGCTTTTACTTCCTTTTCAATTACTGCTTCTTTGGGTGTGTGTCCCTTTGCAGGGTCTGTTTCGGGAACAACAAGGATGTCACCGCATACTGTACACTTAACCCCTGCTGTTGTACCGTCTTCTGTGCATGTGGGAGCTACTGCAGGGATAGTTTCTTCTGTATGAGGAATTGTTGTACCTGTTACAGGTGTACGGCTGAGCTCTGTATTACATACATCACAGTATACTACCTCTTCGTGGTATGCTGCTACCTTACATGTAGCTTCTGTTTCATTTTCAATTACTGCTGCCTTGGGGGTATGTCCGTTTGTACCAACGATATTATCAGTATATGTATCACTGCATACTGAACAGATATACTTTGTGTAACCATCGGCTGTACATGTGGGAGGATATACTGTTGATGTGTACTTATGACCTTCTGTGGGAATAACCTTTTCTTCTACATGGCTTGAATCATTCTTGCAGACTCTTGTCTGAAGACCGTCATTTTCACAATCGGGTTCGGATACAGTCTGCCATTCATTCCAATCGTGGCTGCCTGCCTCAGTTTCGAAATGCTCAGAACTGAGTACTGTAAAACACTCTGCACAGCGTGTTACCATATCGTAGCTGCCGGGCTGTTCACAGCCTGCATCTACTTCATTTTCCTTCTTTGCTTCACCGGGAGTATGCTCTGCAAAGGGAAGATAATCAATTTTTTCATCAAGTATCTGAGAACATTCAGTGCAGAAAATTGTAGTCTTTATAAGGCCCTGCTTTGAACAGGTTGATTTCTCTGTTACAACATAAGGAGCACTGTTGGTATGTGCAGCACCCACAGTAATTTCTTTTCTTGAAAGTTCATCGTTACATACTGTACAATAAACAACCTCTTCATAATGTCCGTTTTCGGTACAGGTTGCCTTGACTTCCTTTTCTTTTACCTTCTCACCGGGAGTATGAGATTTTTTGGGAACAGTAACAGTCTGCTGTGAAATCTGATTTCCGCATACTTCACAATAAACAGTGCTTACATATGAGCCCGGTGTCTTACAGGTTGCTTCAACTTCATCTGTAATCCTTTCAGGAAGGGGAGTATGCGCTGTTGTACCGATTTTGTCATCCTGTCTGTAGTTACAGATTTTACAGGTACGGTACATCTGACCTTCATCTGTACAGGAGGGATAAACAGTTGTATACCAGTCATTCCAATCATGTGCAATACCTGTTACAACCTCTGTATATTCTGCATTGCCTGTAACTGTTCTGCTGATTTCCTTATCCCAGCTGACAGTGTAATGGTTTGCTGCATCAGCTGCTACTTCACTGTTAACAAAATAAGAATCGGGGATATTGAATCCGTATGCCCAGTTATATGAATTGGTTTTTCCGTTTGCCTTGTTGAGCTTTATTGTATATGTAGCCTTTGTGATACCGTTGATAACTGTTCTGAGTTCATTTTCTGCTGAATCAACAGATGTCTGATCAGCAGCGGCAAGTCTGCCTGCATCAGAATTAGTATATGCGTGATATTTGGGTGCTGTGGGATAGAAGGTATAAGCTTTTACATTTGACAGCACTGTTTCAAGATTATTTCTTGTAGCTGCAGAATACTTAACAGCATAATCTGCCTCTGCAATTATGGCTTCAGCCTGTGCAACAAGAGACTTAAGCTCAGTTGTATCAGCACCGTAATAAAGAGTGTTTGCTGCGTTGTAAAGTAAGCCTTCCTTTGTATCAAGGTCATTCTGAGTTACTTCTCTTGTGGAAACAAGAGCAACCGCTTCATTATAATGCTGTTTAAGATCGGAATATCTACCCTGAACAACATAATTGTCGCCGTAGCTCTGCTGCTGACCGAGAATCTGACCTGCCTTTACGACCTCGTTATTAAGCTCGGATTTATCATACACGGTTACAAACCACTGCATTTCAATCCACTGGCCTTCCATATATGAGGAAGTCGAACCCTTGGTATTAAACATAGACGAGGAGCTGTGAGTGCTCCATGTATTGTTGTTTCCGTACTGCTGTGCAAGACCGTATGAGCCGATTGAAGCCTGAGTCGTATTATATTCTGTAGTTGTGCCTACATAGGAAGAAGACGGAGTACCCATAAGATATATCGTACTGCTCGAAGGGTTATAATACGATGTATTTGTCCTGAAAAGAACATACTTTTCGTGACGTGCATTATTGGCTGTGAATCCGTCCGTACCCTGGTTTGCATGCCCGTAACCTATAATTCTGAGATCATAGTCTGTTGAGCTGCCTGTTCCGTCACCGTACCAGCCTGCAGGTGCACCCTTTGGCAGAGCCGCATCCACCTTATAGTCGGAAAAGATATCTGTCATTGTGTAATATCTGTAAGGCAGACCAGAATAAGCGGAATTATCACCCCATACGGGAGCACCCAAAAGAATTCTGAACTGCGCAGAATCACCGAAATGCCATTCTACATCAAAATGATAACCTGCACTCTGAAGAGTTTCGGTTTTATCAAGATAAATGTGAGAGGGATAATATACCGTTACATAGTCGCTGCCGGTTGCCCAACGGAACCATCTGTCACCTTTACCGGTAAAGGGAGGTGTGCTGTATATTCCTGAATTGGTATAGGTCGAGTCTGTTGCGGGAAGTGCTTTAGCTTCAATGGGACCTATAACCGAGAAGCAGGAAAGAACCATCATAAGTGTAAGTATCACCGATAATGATCTTCTAAAAGTTTTTTTCATTGTGCTCATCTCCTTCTATATAAATTTGTCATGATTTGAAAAACCTTGCTTCATATTCAAATCAAAAAACAGAGTCACACATAGAAATTATAGCATATTCAACAAATTAAAGCAATATTTTTTCAGCAATTAATATAATATTAACAAACAGTGCAAAAATATTCACTTGCACAAATTAATATACAGTAGTAAAATAAAGGAAAAAACCGAGGAGGCAGCTATGAGCACAGAAATTTTACTTAACAGACGAAGCATAAGAAAGTATAAAAATACACCCGTACCCGAGGAGCTTCTTGATAAAATCCTTGAGGCAGGCACATATGCACCGACAGGAATGAACAGACAGACTCCGGTTATGGTAGCTGTCACTGATAAGCAGACAAGAGATTTTCTTGAAGCCGAAAACGCAAAGGTTATGGGAGACGAAACAAAAAAACCCTTCTACGGTGCACCCGCTGTAATCGTAGTATTTCACAATCCCGAGGTATTTACAAGCTTTGAGGATTCCTGCCTTGTTATGGGCAACCTTATGAATGCCGCTTATGCAGTGGGTCTTGGCAGCTGTTGGATTCACCGTGCAAAGGATGTTTTTATGACACAAGAAGGAAAAGAGCTTATGAAAAAATGGGGCATACCCGAAAACTATATCGGCACGGGCAACTGTATAATAGGCTATGCCGATGAAGCTCCCGAGGCAAAGCCAAGAAAAGAAGGCTACATTATAAAAATCGGATAATTTTAAAAATACCTCTTGCATTTTATATTTATGTGGTATATAATTAAGTTATATCGAACAAATGTTTGTATACGAAAGGAAAACTGAAATGGCAGATAAGGCAAAAGCACTTGAAACCGCTCTCCAGCAGATTGAAAAGCAATACGGCAAAGGCGCAATTATGCGTCTGGGTCAGACAAATGCACTTAATGTTGAGGCAATATCCACAGGTTCAATTTTACTTGACCAGGCAACAGGCATCGGCGGACTTCCCCGCGGCAGAATTGTTGAAATTTACGGTCCTGAATCTTCGGGTAAAACAACTCTTGCCCTCCATGTTGTTGCAGAGGCTCAGAAAAACGGCGGTGAAGCTGCATTTATTGACGCAGAACACGCCCTTGACCCCACTTATGCTGAGGCACTCGGTGTAGATGTTGATTCCCTGCTTGTTTCTCAGCCCGACAACGGTGAACAGGCTCTTGAAATTGCCGAATATCTTACACGCTCAGGCGCTCTTGATGTTATCGTAATAGACTCCGTTGCAGCCCTTGTTCCCCGTGCAGAAATTGAAGGTGATATGGGTGACAGCCACGTAGGTCTTCATGCACGTCTTATGTCACAGGCATTAAGAAAGCTTGCAGGTGCAATTTCCCGTTCAAATACAATTGTTATATTTATAAATCAGCTGCGTGAAAAGGTCGGCGTTATGTACGGCAATCCCGAGGTTACCACAGGCGGCCGCGCTCTCAAGTTCTATGCTTCAATGAGAATTGATGTAAGAAAGACAGAACAGATAAAAGCTCCCGGCAATGAATTCGTAGGCTCACGCACAAGAGCAAAGATCGTTAAAAACAAAATGGCTCCTCCCTTCAGAGAAGCAGAATTTGATATTATGTACGGCAAGGGTATCTCCAAGGAATCCGAGCTTCTTGATATTGCTGTTGAACTTGATATCATCCATAAAAGCGGTGCATGGTTCTCCTATGGCGATCAGAGAATCGGTCAGGGCAGAGACAATGTAAGACAGTACATTACAAACAATCCCGATTTTGCTAAGGAAGTTGAAGAAAAGGTACGAAAAAGCGATGCCTTCAAGCCAAAAAAAGCAGGTGAAGGTGCAGCAAAGCAGAAGAAAGACGATATCGATGAGCTTATTCCCAACAACGGAAAAATGCCTAAAATCAAAATCGATATTGCAGCAGACTGATGATTATTACATCAAAGACGGCAAAAAACAACAAAATTAAGATTTATGCAGACGGTGAAGAAATCTTCACCGTCCCTGCTGTTATATGGTATTCTTCGTCTTTTAATGACGGTATGGATGTTACATCAGAGGAGTTATCGGCTCTCAGAAGAGCAGGTGACTCCTCTTTGGCTTTTGATTGCGGAATGAGACTTCTGTCAATCCGTGCCCACTCCGAATATGAGCTGAAGCAGAAACTTACGCTTAAATTTTCAAAGGAAGCAGCTCTCAGCTCAATAGAAAGATTCAAGGAGCTGGGACTGATTGATGACGAAAAATTTGCAATGATGTTTGCAGAAGAGCTGTATACCAGAAAGGGATATTCTGCAAAACGCATACTGCTTGAGCTTTCACACCGCGGAATTGATATAAATTATGCAGAGAATGCAGTAAATGCTCTTGATATTAATCCTGAAATCGGTATAATTAAGATAATTGAAAAATATTCTCTTACCGAAGAAAGCTCACCTAAAGAAAAACACCGTGTTATAAGACGTCTTATAAATATGGGATATTCTTACAGTGACATTTCAAAATATATAAACATTTACGAATAAGGAAGAACATTATGCATGAAAAGATAGGTTTTATTTCTCTCGGCTGTCCTAAAAATCAGGTTGACTCCGAGCTCATGTTAAGCAAGCTTGATAACGCAGGCTTCAATATTATTGACACTGCTGTAGGTGCAGATGTGGTTATTATCAACACCTGCGGTTTTATCGAAGCAGCCAAGCAGGAGGCAATTGACAATATTCTTGAAATGGTTGATCTCAAGGAAGACGGTAAAGTCGGAAAAATCATTGTCATCGGATGTCTTGCCGAAAGATACCGTGACGAAATATTAAAGGAAATCCCCGAGGTTGATGCTGTAGGAGGTCTGGGTGTAAACGGTGATATTGTTGAATTCGTAAACAATGTCCTTGCAGGTGAAGAAAGCAGCCGCTATCCCGAAAAAGAAAAGCTCCCCCTCTGCGGTCAGAGAATACTCACTACCCCTTCACACTGGGCATATCTCAAGATATCCGACGGATGTTCAAACTGCTGTACATACTGTGCAATTCCCTCCATCAGAGGACCCTTCCGAAGCAGAACTCAGGAGGATATAATCCTTGAAGCAAAGGCACTTGCCGAAAACGGCGTAAAGGAAATTATTGTTATTGCTCAGGACACAACAAGATACGGTGAGGATATTTACGGCAAGCCTGCACTCGATGAGCTCTTATACAAGCTCAATGAAATTGACGGCATAGAATGGATCAGACTTCTTTACTGTTATCCCGACAGAATAACAGATTCACTGCTTAAGGCTATGACTGAATGTGAAAAGGTTCTTCATTATATAGATCTGCCCCTTCAGCATGCATCGGAAAAAATTCTCAGAGCAATGAACAGACACGGAGATGACAAGAGCTTACTGAGTCTGATTGAAAAAATCAGAGACTATATGCCCGATTGCATTATCCGTACAACATTTATCACAGGCTTCCCCGGTGAAACCGAAGAGGATTTTGAAATTCTTTCAGAGTTTGTAAATGAAGCCCGCTTTGACAGACTCGGCTGTTTCTCATACTCCCCCGAGGAAGGAACTCCTGCGGAAAAATTACCTGACAGAGTTGATCCTGAGACTGCAGTAAGACGCGGAGAAATTATTATGGAACAGCAGTTCGGAATATTTTCTAACAAGCTTGAGGCACTTGTAGGCAACGTACACAAATGCATTATAGAAGAATATGACGGTTATCTTGACTGCTACAAGGGCAGAACATGGATGGATGCCCCCGAAATCGACTCCGCAATCAGTATCGTATCCGAAAAAGAGCTGGTTATAGGAGAGATTACAGATATTCTCATTACTGCCACCGAAGAATATGATCTTATTGGCACTGCGGATATATAAGAAAGGATTTTTTATGAATTTACCTAACAAGCTTACTCTTGTGAGAATGGTGCTGACCCCCGTTTATCTTGTGGTCTTTCTTGCACCCTTCATACCCTACCACTATTTTATCGGTCTGCTCATATATTCGGCAGGCTGTATCACAGATTTTCTTGACGGCAAAATTGCGCGCAAGTATAATCTTATCACAACCTTCGGTAAGTTGGCAGACCCCGTTGCAGATAAAATGCTGACAACTGCTGCTCTTCTTGCACTTATGGATGCCGGCTACTGCAGTCTGTACATAGTATTTATTGTACTTACCCGTGAATTTGCCGTAACATCGGTTCGTCTTGCTGCTTCAGCACAGAGTGTGGTTATTCCCGCAAACATCTGGGGCAAGATAAAAACCGTTGCTCAGATGATTTCTACAATTCTCATAATGCTTCTGATGGCTCTTATTGATGCCGGTGTTCTTGCACAAGGCTTCCCCCTCCCTATTATTTCCTCCGTTCTTTTATGGATAACTGCCATACTTGCGGTAATCTCAGGCATTATCTATATCAGGGATGGCGTAAAGGTTATCGATTTCAGTAAATAATTAACAGTAAAGGATGATAAATATGGAACGCAGAGATAAGATAAACTACTATCTTGACCTTGCAGAAATTGTTTCACAGCGCACCACCTGTCTTCGCAGACGATACGGCGCAGTTATTGTTAAAAATGATGAGGTTATATCCACCGGATATGTAGGTGCTCCCCGAGGCAGAAAAAACTGCACTGATCTCGGCTACTGCATACGTCAGGAGCTCGGCATTCCCAGAGGCGAAAGATATGAGCTGTGCCGTTCTGTTCACGCAGAGGCAAATGCAATAATAAGTGCATCAAGAGATAAGATGATTGATGCAACGCTTTATCTGACAGGTGTAGAGGTGGCAGACGGCAGCTATGTTTCCAACTCCTGCTGCTGCAGTATGTGCAAGCGTATGGTTATCAACGCAGGCATAAAAGAGGTAATTATCCGTGACGACAAGAATAATTACAGAATAATCGATGTCAACACATGGATTGAAGACGATGAATCTCTTGAAGGCAAAAAAGGATATTAATTAAAAGCATAATAAGAAAAAATCTTACGATTTATCAACCCCCTGCCCCCAATCTTGGGGGAATCGGTGTTTCTTGATATATGCAAATTGCTCACTTTTGCGAGCAATTTCCTATATATTAAGAAAAAATCTTACGATTTATCAACCCCCTGCCCCCAATCTTGGGGGAATCGGTGTTTCTTGATATATGCAAATTGCTCACTTTTGCGAGCAATTTCCTATATATTAAAAAAAAACAGGCAGAAAAAATACGTTTTCTGTCTGTTTTATATTTGTCTTTATATTCCGAAGCATTCACGATTTGTACCGTAGAATATATCATCTCTGCCTGAGATTCTTCTGCACATTTCTTCTGCATAATCCCAGTTGTCCGAAAAATCAAATTCGTAGCTATGTCCCCAGATATACAAAAGCTTTGGTGTGTCTGTCTCGAGCGCAATAAACTTATCTATCATCTCAAGACATCTTGCCGTGTCATTATGGTGAACAGTGGGATTGAACACATACAAATCCTTCTGAAGCTCAAAATCAAAGGTATGTACCGTTGTTCTCGAGTACTTAACGCCCGTATGCTTTTCAATGATATCAGCCACACGCAGGTCAAAATTGACTCCGCCACCGGGATATGCCATACCGACAACCTCATAGCCTGCAAGACGGGAGAGATTTTCGCGGTCCTTTTCTACCTGACGGATAATTTCTTCCTCACCGAGAGCCGGCAGCTGCGGATGTGTAAGCGTATGCACTGCCACCTCGTGCCCTTTATAAAGCTCCTTCACCTCATCGGGCATTACCTTATTATGATCAACACTTCTGCCACCGTAGGTAAGCCTGCCCTCAAGCCCCAATAATTCGGAATTGAGATTGAATGTTGCCTTGAGATTATATTTATTGAATAACTCAATAAGTCGTCTGTCCTGTGTCACACCATCGTCATAACTGAAGGTTACTGCCTTAAGCTTATTATCAAACACCTTATCTTGCCTTCTTTCGCTCGTATTCTTCAACAATCTGTCTTGTTTCAAGAGGCTTATCCGTAATAATTCCGTCAACACCGTAGCTGAGAAGCTTCAGTATTGTATTCTTTTCGTTGACGGTCCATACATTTACCTTTATACCCAGCTTATGGGCAGCCTTTACAAGATTCCTTGTGACGGCAATGCTTGCAGGATGAATAATATCACAGCCTATCTTCTTTACCATAAAGAAGGGATATACAATCAATCTGCAGACAGAAGGATTACTTATGGGATAAAGGAAAGCCGTTCTGCATCTGCTGTCAATTTTCTTAACGGTCATAAGCACCTCAGGTGAGAAGCTTGAAATAATAACCCTGTCAAGACAGCCGTATTTTTTTACAGACTCAAGTGTCTTTTCAACAAGATACATAATATTGTTATCCCTCGGACACTTAAGCTCAATATTGATTATCTCACAACTGCTTCCTGCTGCAATTTCAAGAAATTCGTCAAGAGTAGGCAGTGTTGTGTCTCTGAATTCTTCACTGAAATATGAGCCGAAATCAAACTTCTTAAGCTCTGCTGCAGTGTAAGAGGTTATATCGCCTCTTCCGTCAGAGGTTGCATCAATGGTATAGTTATGACATATAACGGGAATACCGTCACGGGTCAGATGAACATCAGTTTCAAAACCGTCCGTGCCCTCGTTTATTGCAGTAATAAAAGCGGGCAGTGTATTCTGCGGAGCTTTTTTATTTGCTCCTCTGTGTGCAATAATTTTACAAGCCATTTCATTTCCCCCCGGACATAATACTGTGCGGTTCTGTACACTTATTTTATTTCGTCAAGAACCTTCTGAGTGTCAATCACCACATTACCCTTGGTAAGAGCATCTGTCTTTTCTGATGCGGGTGCGTCCTTATAGAAGTCAGCAGCATGGTCAAGCATTGATTCAACAGATGGTGTATTTGCAAATCTGGCAGCTGAATAAACCTTTTTTTCTTCGTCTCCCTCTGTGTACTTAAGAGCAAACATACAATAGGTTGTTTCTTCATTCACCTGAGCAATACAGCCGATTTCGGTTACGGTAATTTCCTTATCCTTGTTATACTCAAGAAATGCCGCTACATAAGGAACAGCAGATTTCTGTGCCTGCTCAGCCATAGTATCAAACTCCGTAAGCTTCTCGGTAAGAGTATCGATAACTGCATATTTTTCCTTGCTCTCTTCGGGAATACTTTCTTTGAGAGCATTATATTCATCCATAATTTCGGCATAACCGATACCGTATTCAATAAATGCCTTATCCATCTTTTCGCTGAGAGCATCCACACTGTCGGCAAAAGCCTTGAGAACATCATATTCCTCTCTTGCCTTTATAAGCATATCTGCATTTTTAACATCACCCTTTTCATCTGTGGGCACCAACATAAAAGCACTTTCAGCTTCTTCTATAAGCGTCACCTTTTCAAGAGTTACTTCACCGATAGCCTCTATTTTTTTCTGACAGTCCTTTACGGCTTCACTCTTACCGCAGGAGCTGAAAACAATAAGCATTGTAAGAATCAATACCGGTATAATCATAATTTTTTTCATAGTTTATTGCCTCCCATAGGATATATATATATTATTTTACCATATGCATACTAATATTACTGCACAAATATAAAAATGTGTTTTTGTATATTTTGCGTGTTTTTACAGCATTATTTTCCAATAAAATATTGACATACTGTATAAAATGCTGTATTATAATAATTAATAGGTTTTTGTTTTTAATAATTTTTTGTAATCGGTGATAGAAATGGATGTAAGAAACCTGAAAACATTCCTGAAGGTATCAGAGCTGAACAATTTCACAAAGGCTGCCTCTATTTTAGGCTACTCTCAGTCTGCCGTTACGGTACAGATGCAGCAGCTTGAAACAGAGCTGGGAGTACCCCTCTTTGACCGTATAGGAAAAAATATCAAGCTCACACAGTACGGTATCACTTTTGTTGAATACGCAACAAGTGTAATTGAAGCTATCGAAAGAGCACAGAATTTTGCCACAGAAAACGAGGATATGAGAGGCACTATCCGTTTCGGTCTTGTTGACTCCATATTAAAATCCTGCTTTATTCCTATCTTCCCCGAATTCAACCGCCGTTATCCTCATATAAATCTCAGTATTTTTGTCGGCTCCGCAAGAGAAATTGAAGCAAAGGTCAGAGCTAATGAGCTCGATTTATGCTATATGCTCGACTACAAGGTTCCGAGAAAAGAATGGGTACGTGTAAGAGAAGAGGTTGAACCCATTATTTTCGTAACCAATCCGGAAAATCCCCTTGCTGATAAGAAAGAGGTTACCTTTGAAGAAATCACAAGGGAAAAGCTTATCCTTATGCCTCCCGGTGAAGGCTACAGATATCTGTTTGATGATGAGCTTGCAAAACGCAATCTTTTTGTCACCCCCTCTATTGAAATTGCAAACACAGATACAATAATGCGTCTTACCAAAACATCAAATTATGTAACAATGCTTCCCGTTTTTGAGGTAAGAAAAAATCTTCAGGAGGGAAATCTCAAAAAAATCAATGTTCCCGAATGTGATTTTAATCAGTGGTCACAGCTTGCATATCTTAAAGGCAAGGCAATGACCCCTCAGCTTCAGGTTTTCATAGACACAGTCCTCGAGCTTCTTCCTCCCATCATTGACTGATGCAATATAAAGATTTTAATTCATAAAAATATAATCTGCCTTAAATACAGAATTTAAAAGCACACGGTTTTGCTGCCGTGTGCTTTTTTCATAACTGCTTCTGAAAATTTATTTACTCTTTACCCAGTCCTTCTGGTTTTCAAGACCTACGCTTGCGCGAAGAATGAGTCTTGCGTCAGCCGCGGCTATATTTCCGCCGTTGATATCGGCTGCCTTATATACGGCACTGCCGGCTTCGATTTTTTCAAGACCAACACTTGCTCTGAGAACAAATCTCGCATCCGCCGCAGTAATTTTTCCGTCGGAATTTACATCACCGGGACAGACGATATCGCACACCTTGCCCGAAGAAAGCAAAAGAGTCATTCCTGTTACCGCAATGGCACTGTCTGAAACAGACTTACCGTCTTTATCCTTTATAACAGAGCCGCTTGCAGCCTGCTTCAGAATATCCTGTACGGTTTTTCCCGAAGCAAACATAACGGTGCTGTCTGTAAGTAAAATCTCATCGTTATCTGTAAATTCAGATGTCAGCACAGGAATTTCATTGTGACCGCTGATATACTTTTTACAGTCGTTACAGTAAACACCCTCTGTATAGCCTACAGATGTAAATGTTGCAGGAGTTGCAGCAACGGTTTTTGTGTTTACGTGATTAAGCGGGGCAAAAGCAAGCTCCTCTGTTCTGGTATGACTGCTGTTGTGCTGACAGGTATATGTTTTTACACCCTTCACACTGCAGGTTGCCGTTGTTGTGATTTTACCGCTATCCCACTTGTGTGCAGAAGGATCAACGGGAATTTCACCCGACACCTCAAGATATGTCTCACAATCGGGACAGAATACCCCTGCCGTGCATCCCGGCACAGTGCAATCGGGAGCAACAGCCTCTACAGGGTGCTTGTTTTTATGATTTGTTGCGGGAATTTCCATATGCCCGCTGAGGTATTTGTTGCAATCATCACAATAAACACCTGCTGTATAGCCCTTCTCGGTACACTTGGGAGCTGTTTCTGATATATTTATGACATTCACATGATTATCTGTGGCAAAGCCGAGATTTTCTGTTTTTGTATGACTGCTGTTGTGCTGACAGGTATATGTTCTTATACCTTTTACGCTACAGGTAGCAGTTGTTGTGATTTTGCCGTCATCCCACTTGTGAGCAGAAGAATCAATTGCAAGCTGAGTATGGCCGCTGATATATGTTCTGCAATCATTACAGTATACACCTGCCGTATAGCCTTCGGTTGTGCAGGTAGGCAAAACCCCGTTTTTGCTTACGGTATTTTTATGATTGTTCTTATCCTTTGCAACTGCTTCGGTCTTTTTATGTGAAGAATTATATTTGCACACATAAGTTTTTGTGCCTTCCTCTGAACAGGTAGGTACAGTTGTCACAGTACCATTGTTCCAGCTGTGTGCCGAAGAATTTATTGCCGTCTTAGTATGTCCGCTTATGTATTTACTGCAATCGTTACAGTATACACCTGACGTATAACCTTCCGCACTGCAGGTAGACTCAAGTGCCGCGGTATTTGTTTTATTCTTATGTCCGCATACTATAGTCACACTGAAGCTTACACTGTATCCTTCATATGAAACCTGAATTGTCTTTGTTCCGAGAGAGGATGAAGAAAAGCCGCTACAGCTGAAGCCCGAGGATAATATCTGCGAGGTATTATCCGAATAATTCACCTTTATTGTAAGCCCCGAAAAATCGGAGCTATCCCCCATATTGAAGGTGGTTTTTGAAGGCAGAGTTTTTATCTCAATTCCCGTAACGGCACGGGAAATATCCGAATATGCACTCTTTAACTGAGAAAGGGTCTGTGCACTGTTGGGTGTGTTGTTTATATCGCAGATCAGATAGCCGTCTTCATAGGTGAAGCCGAAAACAGAATAGTATTTGCTGAGAGTCGGAGAATAAATTTTCTTACTTGTGTCGTCTTTTATGCTGTACTTATACACTCCGTCAGCCTTTGAATAAAAAAGATCGTTTCCGGCAGAAGAAAGACAGGCATAATCGGAAAGCCAGATGCCGCCGTTTGATGCATACCAATCATCACTTACATCACAAAGCACCTTTTTATCACTGTATCTCTTAAGCTTTTCGGCTGTATTATCGATATAATAAATTTCTCCGCTTACAAGCTGAAAGGCAGTTGTGGAATCCTGCCAGAAATAGCTGTCATAGGTTGTATCGGTGGGTGAAGAATCAAAGTCATAGGCATTGTGCCCCGTAGATTTAATACCTGTGGTTGAACGAAGGAAATTATCGTGGTCAACTCTGCCGATAAATCCTCTGCCACTGCCTCCCCATGATTTGTCATCCCATGTAACATCCACGTGATAGGGCTTGTTGTTTATATAAATAATATTCCATCCGTGATTAAGAGTCTCGGATGAACAGTAATAATTCTTTATACCGACTCTCTGAAGAAGGTACATATATGCCATAGCATAGCCCTGACATACAGATGCTCTTTTACCGAAAGCACCGTAGGCTGTATGCTTTATGACAGAAGAAGAAACATAATCATACTCTGTCCACATGGCAAGTCTGTCATGGAGCAGCAGTGCCTTCTGCACGTCGGAAAGACTGTCGTTATATTCTATACCCTGAAGCATTTTATCAGCAGCAGACATAAATTCTTCCATACATTGGGCATATTCCGTCTTTGTATCCGCAAAACTGCGGTATGACAGCACAAGAGAATGCAATGTATCCGCATAATAAGAATAACTTATACCCTGTACATTAAATGCCTCGGGAGTATTGTACCAGATAAAATCAGCCACGCTCTGTGCCGCACTTACGGGAACATCAAGCGAAGATATCGGTATTTCGGTTTTACATTCCGCTACACTTTCAATAATAGTCTGTCTGAAAGTATCAATATCAACAAGAGCCTCAAGTGCAGAAATCGAACCGCTCATATTGTCGGGAGAGTCATACAATGCAGGCATCATAACCTCACTGTATTGTATTTTTTCATCCGTAAATGCAGAGACCGTAAACGGCAGACTTCCTGATATAAGAGCACTGATAATAAAAAGAGAAATAATTTTTCTGATTTTCATTTTTTCACCCGTTCAGATTTATTGTTATATATGTATACTACCATATATGCTCGTACAATTCAATGTAAATTTATTCAAGAATCACACTATACGGCACATATACTCCATTCAGTACGCAAAACACAGCCATTCGTATTTTTTATGTTGACTTTTTAAATTATAATTTAAATAATAATTACAAGAGGTGATTTTTGTGACAAAAAAATCAAAAAAAATAATGTCGCTGCTATTGTGCTTTATAATATCGGTAACACTTGCAGGATGTAACGGAAATCTGAATCTTCCGTTTTCAGGCAAAAAAGCCCATACTCTGATGGTGTATATGATAGGCTCTGACCTTGAAGCTAATGGCGGTGCAGGCACTCAGGATATAAACGAAATTGCCGGAAGCGGTACAGATATCAATTCAGCCAATATTATAGTATATTCAGGCGGCAGTGCAAAATGGCATAACGACAACAGCTCTGCAGACAGCCACACTCTGCTTGAGCTTACAAAAGACGGCTTTGTCAACGCAGGCACCTTCTCATCTGTTTCAATGGGAGAAAGCTCCTGCCTGTCAGATTTTCTGTCCTATGCTTATGAAAATTATCCTGCTGAAGCTTATTCTCTCATAATGTGGAATCACGGCAACGGTCCGCTTATCGGCTACGGCAAGGATATTCTTTTTGATGATGACTCACTCACACTTTCAGAAATGAAAGCAGCACTTGAAACCTCTCCCTTCGGAAATGAAAACAAGCTTTCATGGGTCGGATTTGATGCCTGTCTTATGGCATCTGCAGAGCTTCTGGCTGTATGGAAGGATTACGCAGACTATCTTGTTGCCTCTCAGGAGGTTGAGCCTGCATTCGGATGGAATTATTCCTTCCTTAAAAATCTGACAACCGCCTCCTCTGTGGAGCTTACAACAGATATCACGGAAAACTACCTCTCCTCCTGCGAGAAATATTATGAGGAAAGAGGCTTTGATAACCGTGATACAACCCTTTCGTGTATTGATTTAAGATATACAGGAAAGCTTGAGGAGGCAATCAACGCTCTTTTCAGAAAGGCAAAAAGCAACCTATCGGAGGATTACAAAATTCTTGCCGCTTCAAGAGTCAATTCCCGATCTCTCGGCAGAGCAAGTACAGGCTCGGAATATGACCTTGTTGACCTTATGGATATGACAAAGCATATGCACGGCCATTATCCCGATGAATGCAGACAGATACAGGATATCATTTCCGAGGCTACTGTGTCCAATCACACCAACGCAGATAATCTCTGCGGAATATCAATTTATTACCCCTTCTACAACAAGGATTTTTACAAAAACTCCTGGCGCGAGGAATATAAAAACATAGGCGTACTCAAGGACTATGCCGAATACATTTCGGAATACGGAAAATTCTGGCTGGGAAATGACAGCTTTCTGAGCTACGAAAGCCCTGTACCTGAAAAAGAAGATGATGATACATATACCTTAACCCTCTCCTCCGAACAGAGTGCAGATTTTGCCTCGGCAAACTATTATATACTGCAAAAGGAAGGCGAAGGAATTTTTACTAAGGTATATTCCTCATCACAGACAGATAAAAAAGGTAATAAGCTCTCTGCTGACTTTGACGGAAATATTCTCTATGCAAATACCGATTTATATGAATACGGAATTCCTCAGATGATGCAGTACGATACTATTGATAACATTACCCGTTACAGTGTATTTGTCAGACTTAATAATAGTCTCCCTATTGCACAGTCAGATTATCCCGAAGGCTATGAGCATAAAGCCGAAAACTACCTTTTCCAGCTGACGGTTAACAATAAAACAAAAGAAATCTTCCAATCAGCCCTTATCCCCGATGAATCCGATAATGATAAAAACGCACTGTTCGGCGGAAAGCTTGAGGATGCCGAGCTGTCACAGTGGTCAACCCTTGGCTTTCTTAATGACAGACACAGGTTTATCACACGATATGAAAACGGGTTACTGAAGCCGGTGGATGAATGGGAGTGCACTGACGATCATTCCGGCTCTTTTATCCCGATTGAAAACTTTACGGGCTTCAGCTTTATGCCCCTTGATATCGGAGAATACTGCTTTTTATTTGAAATAGAGGATGTTTACGGAAACAAATACTGCTCCGAAATGTATCCTTTCAGTATTTCTGAGGAGCTTGAAGGAAAAGAGGAAATGCCCAAAAAAGAGCTTACATGGGATAAAAACGAGGACAAGGTTCAGATTATTGATGAACAAGGAGTAAGCGTTTATCTTACAACAACAACTGCAGACGACAAAGCTGTAAGATACACTATTGAAGCAGAAAATAAAAATGATTTTTCCGTATATATAAAAACAGATAATACTGTCATAAATGATTCAATATTTCTTGAGGACATTTTCTCGCGTTTCTTCCTTCTTCTTGATCCGAATGAAAAAGCAACCGCCGAAATTCCTCTTAAATTCGGTGTTCTTGAAGAATATCAGAAGCTTGACCAGATAGGCATACTAAAATCTCTCGGCTTTACTGCAACTGTTCAGACATACGACGGCAAAAGAATAATGCTCGAAAATGATATCAGAATTAACATTCCGCCTGAAAAATCCTTTATTCCCGATAATTATGATGAACTCACCGGTTGGTATAAAATAATTCAATACCCGTCTCACGGACTGTTTGCAGATGAACAGATTCTTTTTGAACAAAACGGCTTAAGAGCTGCACTGCTTACATTGGGCGGTGAATACGAAAATGTGGAATCCCAGGCAATAAAAGGAATTATAAAATATGAAAATCTTTCCGACAAGCCGAAATATGTCTGCTTCGGCGGTGCAATTTTTGATGACATATCATACGCAGATGAATTTCCTGAGCCGGTCCTTATCAATGGCGGAATGACAATATATCAGGAGTTATATTTTCAAGATCTTTATTTAGAATTGAATGATGAATTCGGCTCTCCGTCTGAAATGTCTGTATGCACCTATTATTCGGATTGCTATTGGTTTCCTCTTGTTGCCAGCGGCGGTGCCGGCTTTATGCAAAAAATAATCAGTCCCGTTTCATTGTCGCAGCACGGAGACGGAGCACATCTGTCCGAAGAAGGAGAATTGATTTACGATAATCATTCCGTAAAAATCTACCTTACTGATATTATACCGGCAGATAAAAACGGAGATGATCACGAATATTATTTCACGGTAGTCAACAATTCTGACCTTGATATAAAGGTTACGGCAGAACACATAAAGACCGGAGGAATCGAAGATAGTGCGTGCTACAGCTACCGCGGCAATTGTATAAAAAATACAAAGACAAGGCTTGTTGTAACCATAAGAGAAGATTATGTTCACGGGGATGATGTTACGGCAGATCTGTACATATACGACTTTTTTGAAGAAAACCTTCTGTACACGGAAAAGGATGTTTTCAATCTCACAATACCCGAAACTACACTCAATGAATAAAGGAGGAAATCAATATGAAAATTTGTACTAATTGCAAAACTTCATGTCAGGATGAAATGAACTTCTGTCACAAATGCGGAAAACCGCTGAATACCGGCTCAGACTTCGATGCAACGGTAAGAGCAACACCGTCCGTAAACAGTGCCCCTGCTGACCAACAGCCTGTTATACAGAATATTCCCCCTGCTTCACAGCTTGTGAACTCTGCCCCGGCTGCAGGAAGCATACCTCAACATACCCCGTCACAGTGGGCCTCTCAGCAGACCGCTTATGCCGCACCCATTGTGCCTCCTTCACACATTCCCCCTCAGCATACCGGCTATACCATGGCTGCACCTCACCCGCAGGTGCCTCAGCAGCCTGTAAGTTATACACCCGCGCCTGCTCAAGATCAGACACCTCAGCAGCCTGTAACCTATGCTCCCGCACCTGCTCAGGATCAGATTCCTCAGCAGCCTGTAACCTATGCTCCCGCTGCACCTGTACAGCCCGTATATACTGCACCTGTCACTCCCGCTGTGAGCATACCTCAACAGCCTGTGAATAATGCTCCTCTGACTGCTCAGGAAAATTCTCCCTCACAGCCTGAAAACGCTCCTCCATACGCTCACCCTGCCTATATTCCGTGGCAGACAGCCGACACACAGAATACATCGGAAACCAATACAGCATATAATCCCGGAACACCTCCCACTAACCTGAATGACAACGAAAAAGCTGATAAAAAGAAAAAAAAGAAGAAGCTTATCCGTAATCTGATAATAATTATCATCCTTCTGGCAGGAATAGCAACAGGCATATTCTTCTTTGTAAAAGAATATTCGTCACCGGATTTCATATCCGGATCAGGAGCACACAGCTCAGAAGAAGAAACCAAGCCCGTAAATTCAGAAAAAGACAAAACGGGATTGTTCAGTGATGATACTCTCAGTTATGTAATGATATATAATCCGACAATATACAGCGAACAGAAGGAATATGACACATCCTTCCTTAACACAGGTGATTTCAATGCCATGCAGATAGATGTTATAACCGACCGTGCTGACAACTCCGAAGAGAACAATCACACTCTCAACACCATTACAACAGGATATGTTGATGCCGTCAGCTCCTTTGATGTAATAACCCCCGAGAGCAATAAGTCCTCATCCTTAACCGAAAAAACATACTCTGTTGACGATGTTGCATCATTTTACTATTATTCCGATCTTGACAACCCAGAAAGAGAGTCTGACAGCTTCACCTGTATGTATGCAGGCTCATCCTGTTATATATGGAGCAATAATCCTTCTGTTGATTATGACTATGCAAATAAGCTGGGCAAGGAATTTGATATTAATTATGATAAAATAACCCGAACCTTCGGAACACCGAGATTTTGTGAAAACAGCGGAAAGATAAACTTCTTGTTCTATGAGTTCCCTTCAAGCACAGTTCTCGGACTTGCATCCTCTTATGATATTTATGCTTCTTATGAAGTATCAGAAAGTGAAATAACAAAATACGGTCTGAATACCGACCATGCTCTGGTTCATATCAATTCCATCGTCTGTGAATATGATGATTTATTTGACTCAACCGTAGCAACAATGGCTCACGAGGTACAGCACTACATAAGCTATTCCACATATTTAAGTTCATATTCCGAAACTCCCATCGGAGTATGGCTGGACGAAGCTATGTCCGGATATATTGAAGAGATTGTTTCTCCCGGAACCAAAACCATCGACGGTCATTACGAAGCATTCAACGAAAGCAATCAGATACGAACAGGACAGTCCCTTTACAATTTTTCAACTGCAACAGATATCGGTGTTTACGGCTCTGTTTACCTGTTCTCCGAATATCTCGCAAACTCAAACGGCGGCGGTGCAGTATTTAGCAATATTCACGATTACTGGCGAAGCAGCTACAGTGATACAATCAGCGATGCAGAAGCTATTTTCAATTCCGTTTCCGATTCTACAAGAGAAGAAATTGACAAATTGATTGAGTATCCTGACTATATCTCTTTTTCAAGCACGAAAGAAGAATGGATGAGCAAGCTTACACTTGATTTTTATCTCAACTATCTCAATAAAAACAGCAGAATAAATAATTTTTCAAAAATCACACAAACAGCTCTCCTGTATAACAACCTCAGCGGTACAGATATAGAAGGCGGAGGAAGAATTATTGTTGCTGTTAAAAACGGAGAATTTGAAATTCCCGAAAATGCAGACAAAGGGCTTGTTTATGTAGGTCTCGATAAAAACTTTAAGCAGATAACAGAAATCGTCTGCAAATAAACAAATCCCGGTCGCAAAAAACGGCGCCAGGGGAAGTTTACCTGCTGTTCGGCGGGATATATAATCTTTTTACTCTACATAAAGGAATTTCCTATAAAGTAAAAAATTGTCTTCGACAAATCATTACCCCCTGCCCCCTCAATCATGAGGGGGTATTGCTTTTAGAAGTTATGTTGTATAATGTTCACATGAATATATTACAACAAATTTTCAAAGAACATTATGAAGAACTTATCTATC
>JAZNEX010000005.1:0-5923 GCA_045588855.1 Acutalibacteraceae bacterium | reverse complement strand
GCATAAAACGCAAAAACCTTGTTTTTGCCTGCTTTTGCTGATTTTTACAGTTTTAAAGGGTTTCTTTGGTAGTTAAATACCGAAAGAAACCCTTTAGTTATCTTGTTTTATGCGGTCTGCACTTTTTTTACAGCCCCTTTTCTTTAGCCGACGACAGCACATCCAATTGTATATAGGAAGGATATCTGCTCAAAAAACTCAGCCTTGTCCTCTGAGCCTGTTCACTATCCTTTATCCCTCTGTCTTTTCTGTAAGCTGTTTTCTCTTTTTACGGCGTACCCGATTTATATGCCTCTCAAAATCCCCATTATTAATCAGCTCTGCTAACACCAATTGAATATATGTGGGCACGGTACACGAGGAAAATCCCAGACGTTCCTTATATTCCGCAGACAGCTTTCCGGGCAGAACCATATATCCCACACGGAGTGAAGATGTAACTGTTTTAGAAAAGGTGTTCATATAGATAACATTATCCTTTGCCGAATGACAGAACAATGTTTCTTCGTTCTTGGTCGAAACCGAAAACTCTGATTCAAAATCATCCTCAATTATATACCGCTTTTCTTTTTCTGCCCATTTAAGATATTCATGCCTTTTTGAAGCTGTCGCAGTAACACCGCTGGGATAGCTTCTGTAGGGAGAAATATGCAGCACATCGGCATCGCAGTCCTGAAGCGCAGAGCTTTCAATACCGTTCTGACCGAGAGGTAGCTTCTTAATCTTAACATCAGCCGCCGTATATACCTGCTCTATTTTTTTGTATGACGGAGACTCAATTGCATAAATGCAATCCCTTCCCAGAAGCTCAATTAATTGGGAATATAAATATTCGGAGCCCGAACCGATAATAATCTGCTGTGTATCTGCAATAATGCCTCTGCTTTGCGCAAGATATGTCTGAATTGCCCTTCTTAATTCTATACAGCCCGAATTCGGAGAACGCTCAAAAATACCTTCTCCCGAATCGTTTATAATCCTACGCATAGTTTTTGCCAAAACAGAAAAAGGAAATTCAATGTCGCTGTTGTGCTCAGAAGCAGGGGCTCTGTCTGATTTGATTTCTTTAGTCATAACCGGAACAAAACCGCCTGAAGTATTGAAAACAACAAAATATCCGCTGCGTTCCTTTGACTCAATGTATCCTTCCTCCTGCAAAAGAGCATAGGCGTGCTCAACCGTTATTGTACTTACACCTGTCTCTGTTGCCACCGTGCGCTTTGACGGAAGCTTGCTGCCGCAAGAAAATAAGCCGTCGGTAATATCATTTCGTATCTGTGTATACAGCTGGAGATATGCAGGTGTCTGTGATTTGTCATCAATAAAATATTTCATCTGGTTATAACAAATTCTCCTTTTTTGGTTATTTGCATATTGTCAGATTTATTGTACACTACGAAACATAAAAACTCAATTCCAAAATACAAAAAAAGTAATTAACGGAGAATAATAAAATGAAAAGTAAAAAAACAACACAGAAAATTGTTTTATCGGCATTATTTGCTGCACTTACCTGCATAGCAACAATGGTTATTAAAATTCCCTCTCCCATGAAAGGATATCTGAATTTAGGCGACTGTATGGTTCTTACGGCAGGTTGGACACTTCCCCCGGTATACGGATTTCTTGCAGCAGGCTTAGGTTCTGCACTTGCAGATCTGCTTTCAGGCTATGCTGTATATGCTCCTGCTACTTTTGTTATCAAGGGGCTTATGGCTTTAATTGCGTATTACGGATACATAACCTTATATAAAAAGCTGAAAGCCACAATTTCAAATATAATCAGCGGTGTTGCTGCGGAGATTATAATGATACTCGGATATTTTGTTTTTGAGGGCTTTATGTACGGATTCGCACCTTCACTTGTAAACATACCGGCAAATGCTGTTCAGGGTATAACCTGTCTTGTGCTCGGATGCTTTCTTATTAAAATACTCAAAAAAATCAGACTGCCCTTATAAGAAAACCAGACTGCCTGAATCCTAAAAAATACGTATAAAACAACCACCGTTCAGTATATCCTGAACGGTGGTTGAATTTTGGTATTATTTAATTTTCATTCCGGCAAAACAGCTGAGTTTTCAGGATGAACACAATACTGCAGCTTATTTTTGAACCTGACAAAAAAGCCTTTCGGGTATTGAATATGCAGAAAATATGGTGTAATATGAAGTCAAATACATAATTAAGGAGTTGTAAGTATGATCATTTTTGAAACAATTACGGCTTTATTTGCAACTATAGTTTGCATTATTTCGCTGATTCCTCATTCTCTGGGAATTTACAAGGAAACGTACGAAGCGGAAAAACCGGATGAGGTGTTGATGAATGCCGTATTTATTGCTGATATTCATGCCGACGGAGATCCCGTGAGAGACAGAAATGATAATCTTCGCCGTCTGATTGCCGATATCAATGCATCGGAAGAAAAATTAGACGCAATTGCTATTGCCGGTGATATAACAAACTGCGGTAACGTCAAGGAATACATCAATCTCAAAGCTATGCTGCTTTCGTATAACAAATCGAAGAACCTCATCCCCGCAATGGGCAATCACGATTCACGCGCCACCTGCGTAGAAGAGCCTTATTTTGACGAGGGCTCCTCTCTGTTCAGAAATTTCTTGTGCACACAAGGCATTAAGACCGAAACTAATTATTACTATAAGGTAGTCAATGGCTGCTACTTTATAGTGTTAGGCACGGAAAGTATGCCCGAGCCTTATATTTCCGATACACAGATCGAATGGGTAGAGTCCCTGCTGACAGAAGCTGCAAAGACGGGCATGCCCTGCTTCATTATATCTCACGAGCTGCTTATGGGAACACACGACGATAAGGGCGTTCCGGCTTCAAGAAATCTGGGTGAAGCCTCCGAAAAGATCAAGGCAGTGGTTAAAAAGTATGCCGACGAAGGTCTTACCACCGTATACGTCTGCGGTCATCTGCACAAAAACTTCCACGAGGATACACTTGTAAAGGTGTCCGACAATTTCTACAGCCTGCTGCTGCCAAGTGCCTTGTTCACAGAGGACGATATCACCGGTGAGGATATTCCGGGACTCGGTGTGACTGCAGAGGTCTACAAGGATAAGCTGGTTATCAGAGCAAGAAATTTCAATACCTACGAATGGCTTGAGGACTACCGTTGGGAGTTGCCCGTTAATATCAAATAAAAAATATAAAATGAAACAGCCGAGTGTTCTTGCGAACACTCGGCTGTTTTATTATGACAAGACAGGGGATATAAGATATAGAACACCGCATGATTTAGCTATCACACACAACGAATGAAGCATGTGATATAATGGATTTCGCAGGATAGACCGAGGGACGGTTTGTCAACTTTGATTACGACTTTAGAACATGGTCGGATTGTCTTTGAGTACACAGAACTGCACTTTAAGTGCGTACACTAAACTTCTTTTTTTCGGACAATCTTTTCCTGCAAATCTGTTGTTATTGGAGTGTGAAAAATGGAGCCGATTATGGAGTGTTGCTGTGGTGTTGACGTTCATATGGATATGATAGAAGCGTGTATAATTGACGGATTTGAAAATCCTCAGTTAATTCAGGAGCAGTTTAAAACAATTCCTTCCGAATTAAAAATGTTTACAGAATGGTTATCATCACACAATTGCAGATATGTGGCTATGGAAAGCACAGGTGTATATTGGAGACCTATATATGAATCCATAGAAACTGCATTTGGAGATAATTGTTTTATTCTTGTTGCCAATGCTCACAGAATGAGAAATTTACCGGGAAGAAAAACAGATGTTAAAGACGCTGAATGGATAGCAAATCTTTTTCAGCATGGACTTCTTGAACCATCTTTTGTTCCCGACAGAACAATTCGCAGTTTGAGAGAATTCTCCCGTACATACAAAAATGCGGTAAGTGAAAAAACACGTTGCATAAACAGAATGGATAAGTTTTTGCAAACACATGGTTTTAAGTTATCCAGTGTTTTAAGTGATATCACAAATGTCAGCGGTATTCGTATTTTAACCCTCTTAGCAGAGAAAGGTTCTTTGACTGTTGATGATATTGAAAACACAAAAAGCAGAAATACCAAATGCTCTGCACTTGAAATCCAATCTGCTGTTTGCGGAACACTCACCGCAACTGAGTGTTTTCTTCTTGCCGATTTTCTTGAACAATATCATTTAATATGCACCCACATTGACAAAATCCTAAACAAAATGAAGGAAATTGCTGAGCCATATCAAAAAATTTTAGACCAAATGGATTCAATTGTAGGAATTGATACTACTGCTTCAATTCTTATTTTAGCAGAAATTAGTGCTACACCGCAACATAATTTTGAAACTTCTGCACATTTATGTTCTTGGGCAGGGCTTGCTCCGAGAAATGACCAGAGTGCAGGCAAAATCAAATCAAGAAAAATTATGCCCGGGAATCCGTATCTGAAATCAATTTTGTGTCAATGTGCAAGAGTTGCGGTTCGTTCAAGAAAAAATCCTTTCAGTATATGGTATTGGTCTCATAAAGGTAAAATCGGGGACAAAAAATCTATTGTTGCCGTCTCAAGAAAAATGCTGAAATTAATCTATTTTCTTATTGAAAATGATACTTTTTATGATAATTCTATTGCTACTGAAAGATTGAAAATCTAACGGGTTTTCAATTGATTTTTTAGACCCATTGTATGGGTCTGGTTTTGTGCTGCATTTTTTTGCTTTGGTTTATTAATGCTTCACACTAACCGTCCCCTGTCTTACATCCTGTCCCCTGTCTTACATCTCTTTTTTGCGGATATGCATTTTGCAGTGTGATGCAATTTTTTCGATATCAGACAATTGTTGAATATTTTCTAAATACACCAAAGCAAAAACATCGTCAAGGTGAACATATACATCTGAATTATCTCTGAACTTTTCAAAAACAAAAAAAGCATCAATTTTACATTTTATGACATCTCTGATTATTTTATTAAGCTGTTTTTTATTGTTAATTTCAAAAAATTGAAAGTCATTGAAATTCTTAATATTAACTGTATAAACCTTTACATTCGAATAAAGCCACAAAAAAGTAAAAAATTCTATTACAGAATTTACTATTTGTTTTCGTCTTTTATCAAATAGTTCAGAAAATATATTGAAACTGAATTCTACCTGGCAATATTTATCATTGTCTGAAATTTGAAACGGATAGTGATCAACAATAAAACATCTTTCGCCATCCTCAAATTTTTTCTCTATTTGTTCAAAAAGTTGCATAACTACCTCTACATTAATAATAATTGGCAATTTTACCATCATCATATAAGCTGGCGATAATCTCCTTACCTTTGTATAGCTTCCATTTTCTGTCACCATGATTAGCGGTGTCTTTCTCTATCCGCCATTTCCCTGGTCCACCATACCCCTGTTTGCCTGGCAATTTTTTATTAAATTTGTCCAAATCTATTTTTCCGTCTTCAGTTTTTAAATTATTGGGAATTTTACTCGCAGTTAGAGCAATTGAAATAGAATCAGCAGCATATGATAACAAATACCATAATGCATCAGATAATGTCAATATAACTTTACCACCTGATATAAGATCAACTGCTATTATTAAAATACCTGCAGCACATATTAGTGAAGAAACAGGAATCCCTATAGTAGTTGCCGCCGCACCTATAGCCATTCTACCACTTGGATCAACAAACAACACCGGATTATTGTTACAATACGCAAACATGTTCGTGCCGACAACCCCCTGCAATGTATCTGCATACACATCCGCATTCATAAATCTGCAAAGTGTGGGGACGTAGAATCTTGAGCCGAGATAGTGGCTTATGCCTATTGCAGGGGTGAATATATAGCCTCGGTAGGATAAGGGATTGAGTCCGCTGAGGATTGTTGCAAACAGTACTGAACCTACATCATTACCTGTGGGAATAAGCTCATAG
>JAZNEX010000004.1:0-6007 GCA_045588855.1 Acutalibacteraceae bacterium | reverse complement strand
TGGAGTACCTTTGTACGCCGTCGGGTAAACCAAAATAAAGCTGAACGCTTTATTTTGGCTCGGTTTGTTCATTCTGCGCATTTTTTCCTAGCCCCTAAAAAGGGGATGTAAAAAAACGAGTTTTTTTACATCCCCTTTGTTTATATCACGTTGTTTTTATTTCTTTTTTCTTTTTACTTTTACAGCTGTTCCCGTAATAAGAATAGTAGTAAGTGCAATGCATATTACAGATATCACGATAATGAGAGAGCCCTTGTTAATAGCGGGAAGCTTTTCATCCGTTATAAGACTTAAAAGCTTGTCTCTGTCTTCAGCGGATACAAAGTATTCTGCATAATAAGAATTATCGCTTGTGATAATCTTTGCGTCGGATGTCAGAGTAAATGCTTTGTTATCTGCATAAAAAACCATTTGCTTGCAGTCTGAATAAGTGCCGTGGTCCTTTATTTCATAAACCGTTATTTCTTCGCACAGCGAATAAAAATAAATACTGTCAATTTCATAAGTATCATTCAAAGCATTTTTAACACTGACATTACCGTTATTTATATCATCACCGGATTTAAGCAGCTCACTGAGCCTGAGACTTTTTTCACCTTTGATTTCATTGTTCAGCCTGTCAATTCTTTCATTATCCTTTGCAGTATAATAACCGTTGTTGATATATTTTATCAATCGGTCATTATTGCCGTCCACACGGCTGAATGAAAGAAAATCCGTATCATAGGAGGTTGGTGTGAAAGCATAAGTATCCTGAAAATTTTCACTTATTGTCAGAAAAATATATACATTCCCGGGGATAACCTGCTTGTTACAATTTCTGATTATGTGAAGTTTTCCCAAGGGAACATCTCCCTTTATTGTTTTTACGGGTCTTACAACAACGGTGTTTTCAGACGGATAGCTTCTGATGACCTTTGCAAAATATATTTTTGCCTCGTCTTCATATCCTATATCCTCGGGCACAGACCAAGCAAAAGCAGAAAAAGATGTCATGAGAATCATAATAATTGAAAGAAAAGCACTTATTGTTTTTTTCATATTCATCCCTCCGAGTTTATTTTTTCATATATGCCTATATTTGTAAAGTGTTTTGTATCCATCTTAATAAAAAATTAAAATCCCCGCCAAAGGACGGGGATTAGTTTATTCCGCTATAGTTTCAATTTCTTCAGCTGTCGCAGTTCCTGTCATACCGATTTTTTTAACGGTAACCGCAGAGGCAAGACCTGCAAGAGCTGCTGCTTTTTCCATAGGGGCACCTGCTGTAATTCCCAATGAAAACGCGGAAAGGGAAGTGTCGCCTGCACCACAGATGTCAAGCTCACCTTCAAGCTTTTTTGCACCGATTCTGATTCCTGTTTCTCCGTCTGTTACAAACGAACCGTTTGCACCCAATGTACAGAAAACCCTTGCATTATTCTTGATTGCAAGCTTGTTTGCCGCATCAAGAAACTCTTCTTCAGATGCATTTATAAATCCGTCATTGTTAAATACGGCTCTCCAGCACTCAACCTCGTTGGGCTTCAGGATGCAGTCTGTGTATTTCCCGATATTATAACGGCTGTCGCATATAACGGTAAGTCCGTTTTTTGCAAGTGAAATTATTTCGTCTCTCACTTTATCTGTCACAATGCCGTAGCGGAACTGGTCGGCAACACACAGAACATCAACCTTTTCCGAAAGCTCTCTGAGATATTTTATGACCGTATTTTCAGTTTCCTCGTTTATGGGTTCTCTGTTTTCAAAATCAAGTCGCGGATCCTCATAAACAGTGGCTGAGATTCCGTGGCGCATAGGCTTACAGTAAGCGTTTGTGAAGCGGTCAGCTGTTTCGATTATATATTCGTCACTGATACCGCTTTTTCTGATAAGCGAACGAAGAAGAATACCTCTCCAGTCGTCACCGATAAGAGAAACTGCATAAATCTTTTCGGGGTTAAGTGCAGCTAAATTTGCCGCAACATTGCCGCCTGCTCCCATAGATGTTTTTTCTGTGGTTACAGGCAACGGATAATGGGGAGTTTCTCTGGAAAGCTCCGAAAGGGTCATATCTGCATGCCAGTAAATATCAACACAGAAATCTCCGATAATACCGATTTTACATTCCTTTATTCTGTCAGTAATTTCCCTGACTTCCTTTTTTTTCAGCATATCAATATTTTTCCTTAATTTTGTCGTAAAGTGTGGGAATTGTAATCTGATGGTCACCAACAAAATGCCAACCCCAACCGCCGCGGCAGGTGGGACGGTTAACAATATTCTTACGGGGTCTGTAATAGTAATTGGGATCCTCATAACCTATTTTACAACGGAAGTTGCCTAGATTTATAAGGTCAAAGTTTGCTGTGGTTATATTGAATGTAGGATATCCCTGATTTCTTGCAATGGAAAGAGTTTTTAAGAAAACCTCGGGACCTATAACAGAGGAGCCGAAATTAAGGAATACACCGCCGTCGAGCTGAGATACGGAATAGGCCATTTTCTTGAAATCAATTCCCGAGCATCTGCCGATATTTGCCATATCACAGGTGGGATGCTGATGAATAATATCTGTGCCGAGGGCAATATGATAGGTTGCCGGAATATCAAGCTTATATGCCTGCCAAAGGATACAATCCCCACGGTTGGGGAATTTTTCGGGATGCTCGTCAATGTATTTGCCGAGTGCTTCACCGTAGCCGAGATTAAGTGCCGCGCCCTGATTTATAGCCTCATTCATCCATGCACCGGTCTCTTCCCACATACCGAATGAGCCGTCTTCAATAGCTGTGGGTACATCCTCGGAAGTACCTCCGAGATAGCACAACTCAAAGTCGTGTATACTTGTAGCGCCGTTTGCTGCAATATGTGTGATAATTCCCATCTTCATAAGCTCAATTAGGTATCTTGAAAGATGGTTTTTGATAACGTGGGCACCCATACTCCATATAACGGGTCTGCCGTTTTTACGCGCATTTATTATTCTTTCAATAAGCTCGTCAAAGCCCTCGTGAATGAATTCCTCGTGGGGAGTTACTCCGGGAGTCATAAGCTTTTCAATAGTTACAAGATTGATTCTGTCATTTGCAGAAAATGTTTTAATGCCCGAAAAGTCGAGCTGCTGCTGTCTTCTCATAATCTGCTTTCCTTTACATAAAGAGTATTGTGCTTGCGATTACAAACTGTGCAATATAGTATGTGACATGATTTGTTACAATATCAACAGGTCTGTTTTTGCCTTCACCGAAGTATGTGCCCGAAAGAATGATATCGGAAATAATAAAGAATACACCGCCGATAAAGAAAACGAAGGTGTGAATATTTTCTTTGAAGCCACCGAAAATTGCATTGAATAATCCTAAGAATGTAACAAAGAAAAGAAGACCGCCATAAAGTGCCGAAATCAATTTATATTCGCCGTACTTAAGCTGCATCATCTTTTCACCGAAGTAAATTACAAGACCTGCAATAACTGCAACAGCCAATGAGAGGGGAAGGGCAATCAGCCTGAACTGTGTAGAGCCTGCAATTATAGCTGCAATATAGAATAAGTGTCCGAACGCAAAGGATGCAAAGCCTGCCTTTGTAAGAAAACCTTCGTCCTGACGGTACATAAACTTCATATCAAGCCATATGTCACCTAAAATTCCGCATACAAGGCCGGCAACAATGAGTCCCGAGTAAAGTGAGGGCTTGCCGATTGTAAGGAAAACGCCGGTTAAAATAAACATAACGCTTGTTACGGATTTAAGCATAAGCGTTTTTACATTTGTATGTTTTGTTCTGAGTACGCAGAAAATGCCGAGAGTAATAAGCCCGATAAGTACGGTACAGGTGTAAAGAATCAATGAAGTATCCATAATGAGTCTCCTTTGTTATTTATTAATTAAATAATAACACACCTTAAAATATTTTTCTACACTTTTTGCAAAAAACTGATTGAATAAATATTATGCTTGTGATAAATTAGATTTAAGACAAAAAAGGAGTGAAGTATATATGAGAATAATGAGTTTTAACATACTTTGTGCAGGTCACGACGGCAGAGAATGGGAAAACCGTATTCCCCGTGTTGTGGCAGCCATAAAAGAGCATGACCCCGATTCTCTCGGTGTTCAGGAAGCACACATAGGCTGGATGACTGCGCTTAAAGAAAATCTTACAGAATATGATTATGTAGGTGTAGGCAGAGATGACGGCAAGGAAGACGGTGAATTTTCAGCTGTTTTCTATAAAAAGGATAAATTCACTCCCGGTGAAAAGGGTAATTTCTGGCTCAGTGAAACTCCCGATATTCCCGGAAAGGGTTGGGATGCTGCTTGTATCAGAATCTGTTCTTATGTAATGCTTACAGAAAAGGAAACAGGTAAAAAATTCTGTCATTTCAATACACATCTTGATCATGTTGGTCTTGTTGCCATGCAGAAGGGTGCAGAGCTCGTTGCTGCAAAGGCAAACGAAATCTGTACAGATTGTCCTGCCGTGTTTACAGGTGACTTTAATGTTACTCCCGAATCTGCCCCTTGTAAGGCAGTCAAGGACGGCGGATTTTCTGATGCAAGAGATGTTGCGGAAATAACAGATAAAGGTAACACCTTCCACGCATGGCTCGGTGAAGAAAAATACCGTTCCGTTATCGACTATGTTTTCGTAAAAGGCGATATAAAGGTAAAAGAGTTCAAGGTAGAAAGAGGAGAATTCCTCGGAGATGTACCTTCAGATCATTACCCCGTAATTGCGGATATAGAATTCTGAGATGACAGGCAGGGTTTTTAATATTCAGAAATTCTGTATTAATGACGGACCGGGTATCCGTACAACCGTATTTTTCAAGGGCTGTCCGCTTCGCTGTAAATGGTGTCATAACCCCGAATCAAACAGAATTTCCCCCGAACTGCTTTTTTCTTCGGATAAATGTGTTTTATGCAGAAAATGTGAGACCGTATGCGAAAACGGTGCTCATATATTTTCTCCGCTTCATACTATTGAAAGAAGTCTGTGTGCTTTATGCGGAAACTGTGTAAAAATATGTCCTGCCGATGCATTTGAGATTGCAGGAAAAGAAGTAACTGCAGATGAAGTAATAAAAGCGGTTTTGACTGATAAAGAGTTTTTTGAGGATTCAGGCGGCGGTCTTACCCTTTCGGGCGGAGAACCCTTTATGCAATTTGATTTTCTTGCAGAGGTTCTTAGGAAAGCAAAGGAAAATTCACTTCATACCTGTGTTGAAACCTGCGGATTCTGTGATGAGGAAAAGCTTATTGAGGCTTCGGAGTATATTGATATTTTTCTGTTTGATTATAAACTGACAGATAATACTTTGCACAAGGAGTACACGGGAGTCGGCAATGAAAAAATTCTCAGCAATCTCCTCGCACTTGATAAAAACGGCTCTGCAATAATTCTTCGGTGTCCGATTATCCCCGGTGTAAATGACACAGATGAGCATTTTAAGGGAATTGCCGATACTGCAAACAGTCTTTGTAATATAATGCGGATTGAAATTGCGCCTTATCACGAGCTCGGTATTTCAAAAAGTATGCGCCTTGGTGAAGCGGTAAAGACTTTTTCTGTCCCCGAAAAAAAAGAGGCTCAAAGATATATTGATGAAATAAAAAAATACACATCCCTTCAGGTAAAACGGATGTGATACACAAAAACAAAAAGGGGCTGTAAAAAAAGTGCAGACCGCATAAAACAAGATAACTAAAGGGTTTCTTTCGGTATTTAACTACCAAAGAAACCCTTTAAAACTGTAAAAATCATCAAAAGCAGGCAAAAACAAGGTTTTTGCGTTTTATGCTATAAACAAACCTCGCCCTCGGAGTACCTTTGTACGCCGTCGGGTAAACCAAAATAAAGCTGAACGCTTTATTTTGGCTCGGTTGGTCTTCAGCAAAGACACAACCCCCGGTTCTACCGGGGGAATTAAAATGCTTTAGTAAAAACAAAATGTGGCGAGCAATGGCAAGCCACAAAAATATAGAGAAAAAGCTTAACCTCCGAGTATAATAGAAATGGTTTG
>JAZNEX010000003.1:0-6070 GCA_045588855.1 Acutalibacteraceae bacterium | reverse complement strand
AGTCCGGAAAATGAAATCCGGACTTTTTTACTTTATAGGAAATTCCTTCCTATAAAGTAAAAAGATTATATTTCCCGCCGAACGGGAAGTAAACTTCCCTCGGCGATGGACTATACGAAAGCGTTTCGCCGCAGGCGTACGGCGAAGACAATTTTTTATGTGGCTTTGATTTATGTGACAGTATATCCGTTTTGCGGATTATATTAATACATTCCGCCGCCCTGTGCGCCTGCCATTGCTGCAGCTGCTGCTGCGTCTGCTGCGGGATCGGGCTTGTCGGTTACGAGAGATTCTGTTGTGAGAACCATTGCTGCAACGGAAGCTGCATTCTGGAGAGCAGAACGTGTAACCTTTGTGGGGTCGAGGATACCTGCTTCACTCATATCAACATATTCTTCTGTTGCAAAGTTGAAGCCGTAGCCCTTCTTGCCGGAACGGTTGATAGCATCAATGATAACTGAGCCTTCAAGACCTGCGTTTGCAGCAATCTGACGGATGGGAGCCTCAATTGCCTTGAGAACAATTTTGATACCTGTCTTTTCGTCAGCGTTGTCTGTGTTTTCGAGAAGGGAAGCCACTGCAGGGATAGCATTGAGAAGTGCAACACCGCCGCCTGCTACATAGCCTTCTTCAACAGCAGCCTTAGTAGCTGCAAGAGCGTCTTCGATTCTCAGCTTCATTTCCTTCATTTCTACCTCTGTAGCAGCACCAACGTGGATAACTGCAACACCGCCTGCAAGCTTTGCAAGTCTTTCCTGAAGCTTTTCTCTGTCAAATTCTGATGTTGTATTTTCTGTCTGAACCTTGATCTGGTTAACTCTTGAAGCAATAGCGTCCTTGTCACCTGCACCGTCAACAATGATGGTGTTTTCCTTTGTAACCTTAACCTGCTTTGCACGGCCCAGCTGAGAAACCTGTGTATCCTTAAGCTCAAGACCGAGATCAGAAGTAATAACTTCACCGCCTGTAAGAATAGCGATATCCTGAAGCATTTCCTTTCTTCTGTCACCGAAGCCGGGAGCCTTTACGCATACGCATGTAAATGTGCCTCTGAGACGGTTAACAAGGATGGTAGCAAGTGCTTCGCCTTCAACATCCTCAGCGATAATAACAAGCTTTTTGCCTGCCTGAAGAATCTGTTCAAGAAGAGGAAGGATTTCCTGAATGTTAGAAATCTTTTTGTCTGTGATAAGAATGAAAGCATCGTCAATTACAGCTTCCATCTTGTCTGTATCAGTAACCATATAGGGGGAGATGTAGCCGCGGTCAAACTGCATACCTTCAACAACATCACAGGATGTTTCAGCTGTCTTTGATTCTTCAACAGTGATAACACCGTCAGCGGTAACCTTTTCCATAGCCTCTGCAATAAGAGCGCCTACGTTTTCGTCACCTGAAGAAACAGTAGCAATTCTTGCGATGTCGGATGAGCTGCTTACGGGCTTTGCATTTTCCTTAAGGGAATTTACGGCAGCGTCAACAGCCTTCTGAATACCCTTTTTAACAGTCATGGGGTTAGCGCCTGCAACAACATTCTTCATACCCTCGTTAACAAGAGCCTGAGCTAAAAGAGTAGCAGTGGTTGTACCGTCGCCTGCGATATCGTTTGTCTTTGTGGAAACCTCTTTAACAAGCTGAGCACCCATATTTTCGAATGCATCCTCAAGTTCAATTTCCTTAGCGATTGTAACACCGTCATTAGTGATAAGGGGAGCGCCGTACTTTTTGTCAAGAACAACGTTTCTGCCCTTGGGGCCTAATGTGATTTTAACAGTGTTGCTGAGCTTATCTATACCTGCCTGAAGAGCCTTTCTTGCGTCTTCACCGTAAAGTAACTGCTTTGCCATAATGTGAGTCCTCCAAAAATAAAATTATTCTACAACACAGAGAATGTCGCTCTGCTTAGCAACAGTGTATTCTTCGCTGCCGAGCTTAACCTCTGTGCCTGCATATTTACCTAAAATAACCTTGTCGCCGACCTTAACCTGCATGGTAACTTCCTTACCGTCAACAACACCGCCGGGGCCTACAGCAATAACCTCTGCTGTCTGGGGCTTTTCCTGAGATGCGGATGCTAAGATAAGACCGCTTTTGGTTGTTTCTTCAACTTCTGTGAATTTAAGTACGACTCTGTCGCCTAAGGGTCTGAGTGTCATAATAAAAATCCCTCCTGAGATATTATATACATAATTTGTATGTTTTAGCACTCTTTAGTGTTGAGTGCTAATTTATATTTTAATCATTTTTCCGGAAATTGCAATACCTTTTATTAAAAAAAATGAAAAATTTATATTTAATATACAGGAAATTGCTCTCAAAGGTGAGCATTCAGCATATATCAGGAAATATCATTCCCTCAAGATTGGAGAGAAGAGATGGCTAAAGCATAAGATTATTTCTTATATCCGATTCATTTTTCATTTCTTCTAAGTATATTATCATTTATATATTATTTATTCACTTTGCTGTTATATTGCGTATAGAAAAGCCTTTCGGTTTACGGTATAATATTGTATATAAATAAATAAGGAAAAGATAATGGAAAAGAGAAAATATAAGTATGAGCTTCATTGTCATACAAACAATGTGAGCCTCTGTGCTCATTCATCTGCCGATGAAGCCGTTAAATTTTATAAGGAGAGAGGCTATGACGGTGTTGTCATAACCGACCATTATTCACCCCAGACATTTTTGCTGCGCTCGCTGTTTCCTCATAAGCATATTGACTTATACACAAAGGGCTACAAGAGGGCAAAGGAGCTTGCAGGGGATGATTTTACCGTGCTTTTAGGCTGTGAGGTAAGATTCTTCTTTACTATAGATGACTTCCTTATATACGGTATTGATGAGGATTTTCTTAAAAAATCGGGAAATCTTATGTGTAAATATCTTCGTAAGCTCTTTCATCTGTGCGAAGAAAACGGTCTGATTCTGCTTGAAGCACACCCCTTCAGAGAGCTGCGCTTTCGTCACAATCCCGCCCTTTTACACGGATGTGAGGTATATAACGGCAAGGATGACGGCAAGGAAGCAAACATAAAAGCAAAAAAATGGGCAAAGGAAAACGGCTTCCGTATCACCACATCGGGAGGAGATTTTCACGATTATTCCGACACCGTTCCCGGAGGTATTATCACCGACGAGCCTATAAAAACCAACGAGGATCTGCTGAGAATACTCAGAAGCGGAAGCTATACTCTTGTTGAGGGAAAATAAGGCTGACCGACGAAGCGTCTGACGGTATCTGTTTTTTCCGTTGACGGACATCCGACAGAAGCGTCGGACCGACCAACGGTATTTTGTCCGACACAAAACTATATATATCAATACATTACACCATATACAAGGCTTACCGAAAGGACTCGGTGAGCCTTGGTCTTTTGTCCGACAAAAATCCGACTGTAAGAAAAAAACGGTCCGACAAAAAGCCGACTGACATACAATTATATATAAGAAAGATATTAGAAAGTCCTCTAAGAAGGTTATTAGAAGGGACAGTCGGCGGAAAATCCGCCTGTAAAGTTTTTTGAAAAAAATTTCAAAAAACACTCCTTTCGGGGAGAGAAAAAATATTATTTCTGATAGAATTTGTTCTGCAAGTAAACTTAATAAACAAAAGCAACAGGAGGATATTATGCAGGACAAAGGATTTATCAAGGTGCCCAGAGGCTGTGTATTTCAGGATATTTTAAAAGAGCCCAGTGTGTTTTATTTGTATTTTATACTGCTGTATTTTGCAAGATATAAGGCAGAATATATTGACGGAGTTTATGTAAAAGAGGGACAGGTGCTTATTTCAAAAACTTTATTGGCTGAGTATTCAAAATTGAATGTATCTCAGGTAAGGAGAATCCTCGACAGATTTGAACGCTACGGCTGTATTAAAAAGGAGAATGTGAAAAACAAGTATACTCTCATAACAATACTTCCCGTATTCTCTGACGGAAAGCCTCTTACAAAATCCGGAGAGAAACGGAAAAAGAATGAAAATGACAATGCGGTAAATTCCTCAAGGACAGTAAATTCAGACACCACTGCAAAAAAAGAGAATGAATATGAGCACAAGGGACAGCTTGCAGCTGCGTGGAATTCCGTTACGGGGCTGCCGGAAAAAGAGGAGGAGGCAAAAGCTTCCGGATTACCTGTGACAGGGGATGATGATACAGACAGTGACAGTGAGAATATGAGTATTACCGATTTTATCAATTCATTAAGTAAGGCAGAGCGTCTTGCTCTGTGTGGTGAGCCCTATGAAGAATAACGGAGATTTTATAATTGAAGAAGCCGTGAGGGAAATCACAGCCGACGGTGTAAATGAGGTTAGTTTTGACGCAAGTAAGGCTGCAGAAGAAGTCGGCAGCGTTAAATTGCCCCCTGTGATAGTCACTACGGCAAAGAATAAGCAGATTGACTTAAGACAGCTTGATCGCCTTAAAAACGAGGATTTTGATAAAATGCGTATGTTCGGAAAGCATAACAATGTTCCCATGACCCTGAAGCAGTATATTCAGCTTCAGCTTATGACTACGGCATATAACTACTATATAGACAAGATATCCGATTTCATAAAAAATGCAACAGATAAAAAGGACTTTGATGAAAAGGCATTTTATAAAAAGTATTTTGATTTTTTCGGAGTTATTAAGAATAATATTGCCGAAAAAAAAGACGCAAAAAAGGGAAAGGATCCTCTGGGAAAGCCCTTTCCTGACCCTACAACAGCATATGATATATGCTGTCACGAAATGATGCTGCGTTACAGTATTCCGAAGGTTGTAAAGAGGGATAAAACAAAAAGAACCTCCGGGGATTACCGGAGGTATGATGAAGAGCTGTGATTTACTTTTTTTCGAAGATTATATTGTAAGATAATCTTTCCAATTTGCAGGGAATCCTATTGCTTCAATTTTAACAGCTGGATATTTATTGATTAAACTATCAATACCGTTGATAAAGTCGTTCCAATGAGGGTCTTGAGAATTGATATGCTTTATGCATAGCAGTACGCTGAATACCCGGAGGTTATCAATACCATCGTGATTATATTGCTTATATAGCTGTGGTGTCTTTGTTAATTTTGCATTATATAATCTTCCGTAATGGGCACAGATATTTCTTACAAATGCAATACTCTCTATCCAGCTTTCTAAATATTTATAACTGATTCCGTAAGTTGCAGCCACTGCTTTTTTATCTTCACTTTTCATATTTTTGAAGAATTTGGAAAGTGTTCCGAAGCTGAATAATTCAACCAATGCATAAAATGGGATTTTTCCGTCGTTATAATTTTCATTAAAATTTTTAACAAACGGAGATTTTGAATTTCTTGCTATTTCATTGTTAATATCTGAAATGAAAGCAGAATGATATTTAGGATTTTCAAAGTTTAATGAATTTTCATATCCGAATATTCCGTATTTTAATGAAAAATAATTGGCTAATCTGCATCGTAAATTTACTTCAATTCTTTCAATGACAGGGAAAAGTAATTGTCTGAAATTACTGTTGAATTTATATAATTGTACAATTGTATCAAATGATACATCATCGTGATAATTACCGTTTTTCTGTTTTAATCCCAGACTGAATGCTTTGATAAGTCGGAAATATGAGACATCATTAAGAAACGCCTGTGTAGCTTCAGGATCATTGACAATGAGTCCTAAACTACATAAGTTCTTTAACTGATCTTCAATTGTTAAGGGGGGCTGATGTTCTTTTTTTTCCATATTTAAGCTCCGTAAAATTAAATGACCCGACGTGGTCCGCATCGTTGAGAGGCGCGTCGGGTTCTGTTAGTATTATTATACTCAATTTTTTCAAAAATGTCAATACATTTACCTAAATTTGCATTGATTGTTTTTACGAACATTCGAAGAAAGATATCTTATCCTCTCAATCAATGACATTATATCATCAATTAACTATTCTGTCCATAAATTTTTGAAAATTAAAATCGCTTGGAGTGCTGCCGGCGCCCTAATAGAACATCACGAGGCGAAAGGATTTTGGGTTTCGAGAATACCCAACAAAAAATTTCTCTGATTGTTCTTACGGCAGCACCCAAGCT
>JAZNEX010000002.1:0-1609 GCA_045588855.1 Acutalibacteraceae bacterium | reverse complement strand
TGTTGCTCTGCCTATTGAAGTCAGCCGTGAAAGGCAGATTGCAGAGGCAGAAGAATTTGCAAAGGCTCTTGTTGATGACGGAATGTGTGTTGATGTCTGTATTCACGATACTGGCGAAGGTAATCCTCACGCTCACATTATGGCAACTGTCAGGCCGTTAAACCCTGACGGTACTTGGCAAAGAAAAACCGAAAAAGAATATCTGTGTATCAGAGACGGTAAGGAGCAAGGCTTTACCGCCTCTGAATTTTTATGTGCAAGAAATGATGGTTGGGAAAAGCAGTATCAGTATTATGTTGACGGCAAGAAAGTATATCTGCCACCGTCTCAGGCTGACGGTTATGAGAGAGTAAACAAATACCCGAAAAGCACAAAGTACGGCAGACAGAATCCCATAAGTGAGCGTTGGAACAGTGATGAACAGTTATTTGAATGGAGGAAGCTATGGGCAGATATCGTAAACAGAGATTTAGAAGAAGAGAACATTGAGCCTATTGACCACCGCAGCTTTGCGGCAAGAGGAATACTTCTGCAACCTACTATTCATGAGGGTGTTTCAAGCAAGAAAATGAAGAAGAAAGGCAAGGTCACAGAGAGAATGAGAATCAACATTCTTATCCGTAAAGATAACAGTCTGATAATAAGTCTTCGTAAAACTGTTGAGGCACTTACAGAGCTTGTTATTACTGCGGTAAAGCTGCTCATACCTGCCCTTGCAAATGCTCTTGAAGGTATACGTGTCGGTATGATTATCCTTGAATGCGAAAGAAAGAGCATTAACAAAATGAAGCATCAGGCAATGAATGAGGTCCGTGATGCTGATGAGTTTTATGTATATTTCCATAAGCTACAGGAAAATATCAAAACCACCGAAGAAAAGCTAAAAGAAGCAAAGAAGAAGCAGAAGCTTACACCCAAGGTTATGAAGCAGAAGTACAACTCGGCAAAATGTGAGGTTGGTCACTATGAATTTGAGCTTAAAGAGCTGAAATTCAAAATGCAGAATATTCTCTCACAAAATGAATGCAAAACCGAACAGGATATTGTTAATGCAAAATCTTACTTTGAGAAAATGCATCGGTTTGAAATTCCAAAGCTTGAAGCCGAGGAAAAGAGAATGAAAGCAGAAATCCAAAAGACACTTGTTCAGTACAAAAAAACCGAAAAGCAGGCTGATGAAGCAGATGCAGAAGAACTGAACGCCGAAAGGATGAAAATCCGCCCCGAAAAAGAGGAAGAGGCAAGGCAAAAGGCAGAAGCAGATTACAACATCAGTGAATACGATTTTAACCGAAGCGTTGATACCGTTTCAAAGCTAATAGGTGAGCCGCCACCTAATTATCTTACCAAGGCTGAAATAGCAAGGCAGGAGGAATATGCCCGCTATGTTAAACAGCAGGAAGAAAGACAGCGGCAAATTGAAGAACGGCGTAAAACCCGTAACAATCAAAATATTAAAAATAAAAATGAAAGACCTGCTAATAAAAGTCAAGTAAAAAATCAAAAAAATTTAAGCAGATAAAAAAGACACAGAAAACCAGACCGACACGAGAAGAATTTTTTGAGTCAGTCTATAGGGATTAAGGCAAAAGCCCTGAAGTGCTTTGCC
>JAZNEX010000001.1:0-59392 GCA_045588855.1 Acutalibacteraceae bacterium | reverse complement strand
GCCCTCGGAGTACCTTTGTACGCCGTCGGGTAAACCAAAATAAAGCTGAACGCTTTATTTTGGCTCGGTTTGTTCATTCTGCGCATTTTTTCCTAGCCCCTAAAAAGGGGATGTAAAAAACGAGTTTTTTTACATCCCCTTTCGTTAATTATAATGCAAATTCGCCGAGTAAGGGCTTGAATATATCAAGTACCTTTTTGAAGAACTCAAGTATACGCTTAAAGAACTCAATCAAGCCGAGTGATGCAAGTCCGTTGCTGTCAAAGATTCCCTCACCTGCATTGTCAAGAAGCTCTGAAAGTGATTTTCCGATATCCTGAAGGAAAGGAAGATCACTTGTTGCAAACAGCTGCTTGAGGAATGTGAAGTCACCGTTGAAGTCTGCAAGCCAGTTTTCTGTCTTATGAGCTGCAACGTTTGCTGCATAGAAGATCTGGTATACGGTATACATAATTTCATCAATACCGCCGTCACTTGCTGCCATCTGTGAGAAGTTTTCAAGCAGTGAGCAAAGGAACATATATCCTTCTTCATTAAGTGTTCCTGCAAGAAGTGATTCAAGTGCAATTACATTATCTTCAATTGAAACAAATGAAAGAACAAGGCGAAGAACAATTGATATCATATCTGCACGGTCTGCGCCTGTTGCGTACTTCATTGTATATGCCTGAAGACCGTTCTTTGATGTAAATGATACGACCTCACCGACTGTAAGCTCATTAAGAGCATCAATTGCAAGATCCTGAAGCCGGAAGCCTGTATCCTCTTCAATACCCTTGAGCAATTCTCTGATAACATCTTCAAAATTAAGTCTGAAATCAAAGCCTATAGCCTCGAAGAGATCCATTTCACCTGTGATAGGTTCAATTGTTTCAATAAGGCTGAATACTGCATTGAGAACATTTCTTACAGCAGCATCAAGACCGTTGGAGTTAATAAAGTAAATAACTCCGGGAAGAAGCTCAACAATTTCGTTTACGGGATCTGCAAGAAGAATCTCTACCTTATCAAGTATGGGATCAACAACAGCTCTGAGAAGCATTTCGGGATCATCGGAAGCAGCCTTATATTCATCATATGTGAGGATGCCTTCGCAACCGAGAGCCTCGAGGATGGGGATAATACCATACTTATAGCCTTCTGCACCGGGAAGAACGACTCTGTCGCGTCCTGTACCGTCTGCTGTATGGAAGAATGAAATTGATTCGTCTGCAAGGAGCCATGAAAGAACGGGATATACGGGAGTGAGGAATCTGAGAAGCTCACCAACAAAAGCGTCTCTGTCGCCTTCTTCAAATTCTTCTACAGTGAAGCTTTCAATAAGTGAAATATCCACACCAAGTGCAGTATTAAGAATATTGCTGATCTGTGTAAAGAATTCTTCACCTACGCTTGTCTTAAGATCTGAAATAAGACCGAGTACAGCTTCCTGGATAGCTGTGATATTTTCACTCTTGTAAACTGTTGAGCCTACAAGTGTATCAAGCACATCCTCAAGACCCTTATAATTCTTACCGTCTTCCTTCTGGACGCCGAGAAGAACTATCATAGTATCGATAAATTCGGGGAACCATTTTTCAATGTATTCGCCCATTTCTCTTGTGTAAAGCTCACCATATACATTTGAATATATACTATCCATTACAACAGGAGAGAAAACTTTACCTGTATCAGCATGCTCTGTAAGCTGCCATTCAATGGGAGCTACAGGGATCTGAACTGCCTTACCCTCAAGGTAAGCCATAATTACTTCATAAATACCGTTGTCACCGAACCAGCCCTTGAGTCTTGCTTCATTACGGGGATCAGTAAATGCATCAGCGATAAATGAAATAATAACGGTAATAAGGTCTGCTCTGGTTTCTTCTTCTGTGAAGACAAGTCTGAATGCCTGTTCGCCGTTAGCAGATGTGTACATTTCAGCCTTACCGATATAGAAGCTCTTGATAAATTCCTGTGTATAATCCGGGAAGTAGAGCGAAAGAAGATTTTCAAGAATACTGAATACTTCCGAGAAATCAAGATTTGTGATATCAACTGTGGGGATAAGTGTTGCAAAGTCAAGCTCAAGTCCGAATGCACCGAGTTCATTTGTTACAGCAACAACAGGCTTAAGAAGATTGTTTACAACAGACTTCACACCGTCTGCATTGATAAAGTAGAATACTGTGGGAAGAAGATTAAGCATTGCAGAAAGTGTGCCTCTACCTTCTGTTACATTCTGAAGGTCACCGCAGATAGCAGTAAGAATACCTGTTACACAAGTGAAGATATCTCTTACAGCTGCTTCCATGTCAAGCTTGCCGCTTACATAGTATGCATCTGCAGGCTTGATACCTGTATCTGTGCCTTCATAGTTCATTGTACCGCCGAGAGCTTCAAGGAGAGGAATAAAGCCATACTTGTAGCCTTCGCCGCCTGTGACAGTAATGAGAGCTTCCTTGGTTGCACCGTCAAAGAATGTGATATCTTCACCAAAGAGAAGCCATGCAAGAAGTCTGTATGCAGGTCTGAGAGTTTCAACAAAGCCTTCAACAAATGCAGTTTTCTTTGCTTCATTTGTTGCAGCAGAATCAATACCCCAATCCTTTACGCATGTTACAGTTCTTGTACCGTCAGCATTTTCTGTAATTTCACACCATTCAACCCACTGAAGAAGTCCTTCTGCATCGAGAAGACCGCCTGCAGCAGCAACGATGCTTTCGTAGTCAACTATAAGGCCTACAACTGCTTCAATAAGAGAATTAAGGAGACTGTCGGAATAGATACCGTTAACAATTGCATTATCAAGAAGAGTACCGAGAGTTGAACCGTCATTTCTTGCAAGATCAACAATATTCTTTACGAACATATCAAGAACACCGTTGATGTATTCTGCAGTTTCTTCACTCCAGTTATTCTGATACTGAGTATAGATATCAAATGCATTACCTGTTCTCATGGGAAGATAACCGTCAGCAGCAATAAGCTTATCAAGTGCTGTGCTGTCATCTGTATCCTCATACATATATGCCCAATCGGGAGTGAGATATTCACCGATATCCTTGCCATCGATAAGTGAAAGCACAGCAGTGATTATTTCTGTGATGTTTTCGTCACCGATAAGAGCAAAGATTACATCAGCATTTGTCTTACCTTCGCCTGCACCGGTCATAAGTGCTTCTAAGGCTGCAGAAATAAGAACTGTGAGAGCATCGGGAGTTTCGATGGTTGTTCTGTATGCTGTTTCACCTGAAGCTGATGTATAGCTTTCAGTGAAAGCAAACATTGCATCAAGGCCGGGATTTACAAGTGTGCTGTTATAAAGATCTGTGCCGATAACTGCGTCAGCAATTCTGAGAATAGTTGAAAGTCTGAGATCTGTCACGTCAATTGCAACAGTTGTATAATTTTCAGGATCCTCGGGAACGGGAATTTCACCGCTGAAGATCATATTGATAATCACATCAGCATCAAGTGCAAGCTCCTTGCCGTTTACAAGCTCAGAAACAAAGTATGTAAGAATTGCATTGAGATCAACATCAACAAGAGGTCTGATGCTGTCAACAAGAACAAGAACGGGCTTAAGAAGATTTCTGATGAAAGCTGAAAGTCCGTTGCTTTCGATGTAGTAAAGAAGATTGGGAAGAACCTCGGCAAGGTTGAGAACAACACTGCCTGAAAGAATTTCATCAAGTCTTGCAAATACAGCATCAATCACACTCATAAGTGCAGCTTCGATACCGTCGGATGCTGCAAGAGCTTCAAATTCTGCCTGTGAAAGAATATCTTTTGCACCAAGCACTTCAAGAAGCTGTGCTAATGTATAAGCATAGCCGTCATAGCATGGAATTTCAAGAAGTCCGAGTGCCTGAAGTTTGCCGCCTGTAAGAAGCTTTTCAAGTGTGGGCATAAAGGGAGCAAGAGCCTTGAAGAGAATGCTGAAGAACATATCTCTGTTACCGTCTTCCATTGCTGTGCCGTCAAGTGTCCATGTGATAACACCGTTTTCGTCAACAGATGCCTCAAGACCTGTGTTATTCACATAACCTTCTGCACCGGGAGCAAGAGGAGCTACAAAGCCTTCAGCTGCCATTTCTTCTTCTGTTACAAAGAGATAGCCGAATACGTTATAAAGCTCGTAAAGATCTGCTTCAAGAACTTCAGCAAGAATATCACCGATCATAGGATCCATTTCTGTCTTGCCGAGTGAAGCAATACCGCTGATTACGGATGTAAGTGTTTCGTTAGTGAAAGCACCTTCAAGAGCGCCGTAAACCATTTCGGGAAGATATGTATTAATATCAATGTCTGAGCCTGCAAGCTGAAGAACAGTCTTAAGAAGCTCGTCAAGATTTGCAACAAGAGCTACAGCGTCTTCTCTCTGCCAGTCTGTACCGTACTTAAGGTAAACTGTATTATAGGGAGAAACCGTTGCATTGATATCACCGTTCTTGAATTCGGATACATACCAGTCAACATCTGTCATAGAATATGTCTGAGGTACCATTATTTCAGAAAGAACGGTAAAGAGTGCTATAGGATCATTACCTAAATCAGCAAGAAGGTCATTTACGAATGCGGGAAGCTCTGTTCCTTCACCTAAAAGTGAACCGAGCATATCAGCATTAAGCATACCTGTTGCATACTGAAGGAGGTAATAAAGCAGGTCAGCCTTATCAGCCGTAAACTTGAGTCTTTTGCCTGAGCTTCTGTAAGAGGAAGCATTCTTATCGAGCTCAGCAAGATAAATTAAGTCTGTCTGCTGAATGGGAGGAAGATTCATATCGGGAGCTATCATACCGATAAGCTCATTCATATTTCTGAAGTCTGTGCCTATAAGATCAATAAGATTGAGCTCAGCACCGAGGTTAATGGGGTCTACATCAAAGGGAAGAGCAAGTCCCTTGATAAGTCCTTCAACAATGCCCTGTACGAGTGATGCAAGACCGTCAAGCTTAACTGTAGGACTGTCGCCGAGCTTAAGCTCAACTGAAAGCTGAATTTCAATAGTATTGAGAATTGTTGTTATCTTATCAATTGAAAGAATGTATGAAAGTGCGGGAAGAATTTCAAGAACGCTGTTTACGGGAGCGTCAAGAATATCATCAAGAAGAACAAATAAAGGATCAAGGAGACACTTAAGAAGTGTTTCACCGTCTGCATCCGCGGGAATAGCTGCAATTTCATGACCTCTGTCTGTATGGCCTAATGCTTCAAGAAGAGGAATCCAGATCTTGTCATAAATATTTACGGGCTGAATACCGAGTGCAAGACCTGCGTCGGATTCAATAGTACCTGAAATACTTCCTACAAGGGGAAGACCGCTGATTTTAACCTTACCGTGTGTTGCGGCATAACCAACCTGTGTTACTGTAGGAGTCTGGATTGTATAATTACTGATCAGACATGGACCGATAGGACCGAGACAGTCAAGAATACCGCCGACAACCTTTACAAAGGATTCGTAATCGGTAACACCCCATTCGTGTTCGAATGCAAATGAAAGAGCTTCAGCAGAAGGATCAACAGCAACAGCTGCCCAGTTTTCCTTAGCTGCCACAAGCATCTTATAGAAATCTGAATCAGCAGAAAGAATACCTTCTTCTACCATCTGCTTAGCAAGAACCTCAGGATAAAGATTTACATCAATTTCACTGAATACCTGAGCATAGCTCTTCTGTCTTACCTGTCCGTTATATTCGTCATAGTTAAGATAAACGTCGAGGAGACCGTCAACAGAATAGTCAGTAATAAGGTCACCGAGAGGAAGCTGTGCAGAAACACCTTCGGGAGGCTCTGTACCGCCGCCTGCAAGGTCTGCAAGCATTGTTGCAAGCTCTGTTTCAAGAAGGTTTGCAACCATTGGGAAAAGCATACCTACAAGCATATTAACGGTTGCATCTGTGAAAAGTCCGCCGAGCATTCCGTTAACTGCTTCATCAATTGATGTATAGGGATTACCCTCAGCATCAGCAAGATTAAGAAGTGAGCAGAACTCTTCAGAAGAAATGAAGCCGTCAAGCTTATCTATAAGAGCTTCAATCTTTTCAACGGTTACTTCATAATTGTCGTCTGCACCATCTCTTGCTAGGTCGTTTTCATAGCCGATGAGATTTCCGTCTTCATCATACTGTGCGCCTGCATAACGGATTGTGTAAATGCCATTATCATCAAAGTGAACCTGAGCAAAATCACCAAGACCGCCGGATGCAATAAATGCAGTATATGCATCATTGATAGCTGTTATCTTAGCGGCAATTGCATTATAATCTGCACCAATACGTCCCTTTGCGTCCATATATCTGTAGAGAATATCACTGTAATTTACAAGTGCTGTACCAACCTGTACAACATTGGAGAAATTAACTTCAATTGCTGTTGTTGTGCTGTCAGCATCACCATACTTGCCGATAGCAGTAAGAGTTTCTTCAACACGGATCTGTGCAAAATCAAGAATAACTGCAAGATACTTTTCAACAGCAGTGATTAGATTCATATCTTCACCCTGATAATTTACAGTGAAGATTTTTTCAACAGTTGCAGCATCATAAGAAGCGATAAGTTCGTTGTAAGAAGTTTTAAGTTCAGCAAGCTTTGCTGTATCTGCTTCGTACTTACCTGTAAGGTACATATTACCTGTACCGTCATCTGCCTCCCATGCAAAATCAGCGTTCTTCCATGAAGCAAAATCGGTAAAGATCATTGCAAAATGATCATAGAAGGGATGGTAAACAGCCTGAATACCGCGTGCTTCAAGCTTTGCTGCAATAAGAGTTGAAATCTCTGCAATGTAAGTTGCATAGCCTTCGGGGAATACTCTTGCTATAGCAGCAGTGCTGTATGCATTGATAGCATTGCCGTAGGAAGTGAACTTTCCGGGAAGAGACTGAAGAACAGCATCCTCAATATCTGCTTCATTATACTTATCCTGTACGAGAGGAAGGTATGTTGCTATATCAGCATCAACAGCAGCCTTGATTTCTTCAACCTTTACGGTTTCCATATCAAGATAGATAGCTGCCTTGAAAGCATTGACAGCTGCAAGCGAGAAGCCTGTAAGGTTTTTGAAATCAACTATGTAAGAAAACTCTTCTTCGGTAAGACCTGTTGATACAGGCTCAAGAGCATTGACGCTTGCAAGACGTGCATACATTTCGTCATAATTCTTTTCATTATAATCAGCAGTAATTGCTTCATAAAGAGCAACAACAGAAGGAATTGCAGCAACAACTCTCTCTGCGAATGTAAGGTCTGCAAGATATGCAGTAATCTTATCTGTTGTTCCTACACCGTAGAAATGGTCTATGAAGTCCTTACCGTAGTTGTTATATACGGGATTAAATGCAGCATAAGCTGTATTATACTCACTCTTAAGCTGTGCTTCTGACTTAGCAAGCAGCGTCATTCTTGTCTGAGCAAGAATGTCCTCTGTGAAGGCTGCAACAAAATCAGCAAATCTTGCCTTTACACCAAGTGTTGAGGGGGTTGTTGACTTAGCTGAGATTACATGATACAGCACTGCCTTATAGTTTGTTTTGTAAGAAGCAGGCTTTGCATTTGAACCGCTGCCGCTTGCAGCAGTATAATCTGTAGCTGCTGTAGCACTTGCGGAATGAGTTGTAGTATTTGTGAAGCTGAAAGAAACCTCTGAAACAATATTTTCAGGGAATGCTTCAATAGAATCATAAGACAGCAGGAAATCTCTTTCGTTTACCTTAACGGTAGCTGTTTTTGTAACAGCATTGAGTCCTGTGGGAACGGTATACTGTCCGGCATCAATAGCCTGACCTGCAGCATACTGCTTTGCCTGGGTTGTTGTTCCTGTGGCAGTTTTTGTTGTGTTGGAAGCGTTGTATACAGCTGTACCTGAGGGTGAAATAATGTTTTTCACCAGCTGTGCAGCTTCACTGCCTGTGGCATAACCGAGATTAGCGCTTACCTCAGCAGCAAGATCATCGGTATTGATGCTTCTTGCACCGAGAACACTTACCGCATAATCATAAACAGCCTGTGCAGCTTCAAGAACCACATAGGTCTCTTTACTTGTTACGGTAAAGCTCCAGCTGTCACCGGTGGCGCCGCTGATATCGGCAGCAGCAACAGCCTTATCAACGAGAGTTTTTACTTCGTCTGCAGTTGCAGCCGCAGAAGCAATAAAAGCGCCGTTGAATCCCACTGAGCATGCTGTGAATATCATAAGAAGTGATAAAAACAGACTCAGTGCTTTTTTCGCGTTTTTCATAATATCTTCCTTTCCTAATCCTGCAGATTTCATTAAGAGAACAGAACATAACCGCAGTATGATATATTCTGTTCTCCCAATGAATCTCCTGTTTTTTGTTCCACATAGATAGTTTTTACCTATTGTAGAATGGATTTATACAAAGGATATCAAAAGTCAATAAACAACAAATTAAGCAATATGTTAATTTTATTAACATATTGTGAACAAGCAGTCAATGTTAATGTATTGTTTACATTCATATGTTATATATATTCTGAGATTTTATTTTGAAAAGAGGCGCGTTATGTTTCAGATTCTTGTTGCAGAAGACAATCCCAATTCAGTAAAGCTTATGAAGATAATTCTTAACAAAGCCGGCTATAAGGTTGTAACCGCATCAAACGGCATTGAGGCACTTGAAGTTATGGATACAAAGCACATAGACCTTATTATTCTTGATGTAATGATGCCCGAAATGGACGGATATGAATTCACAAGGCAGTTAAGACATTCCGGCAACAACACTCCTATTCTTATGGTAACGGCAAAATATCAGAATGAAGACAAATGTGAGGGCTTTATTGCGGGAACAGACGACTATATGGTAAAGCCCGTAAATGAAATGGAGCTGCTTTTGAGAATAAAGGCATTGCTCAGACGCTCACAGATCATAAGTGAGCATAAGCTTAAAATCGGAGATGTTGTACTTGACTATGACTCACTCACCGTAAGCAAAAACGGTCAGTTCCAGGTACTTCCTCAGAAAGAATTTTACCTTCTTTTCACTCTCCTTTCCACCCCCGAAAAGGTATTCACCCGTCTTCAGCTCATGGACAGCATATGGGGAATGAACTCAGAAACAATAGACACAACCGTAAATGTTCACATCAACAGATTAAGAAAACGTTTTGACGGCTGGACCGAGTTTGAAATTGTTGCAATACGCGGCATCGGTTATATGGCGGTGATTAATGTTGAAAAAGAAAACCAATAAATATACAATTATAAAAACCTCAATACTGATAGGCCTTCTGGCTTTTGCTGTTTTTCTCCTGATTTCTGTATTAGGAGGATTAATTCTGTCAACAATAAGAAAGGCCGGACTTCTTACCGAAAAAAACTGGATGGTCCTGTGGGTTGTAGACTTTGTGGGTCTTTATATCATTCTCGGCGGAATTCTTTCAATCTTTACGATTAATCTTCCCGTAAAGAGAATGCTTCACCTTATCCAGGCTATGGAACGTATTTCTATGGGTGACTTTTCGGTTCGTCTTAAAAGAAAAAAGAACCTTTCAAAAATCGTGCCTAAGACTGTTGATATGTTCAATAAAATGGCGCATCAGCTTGAAAGCACGGAAACACTCAGCCACGATTTTATCAATAATTTTTCACACGAATTCAAGACACCGATTGCATCCATAAACGGCTTTGCAAAGCTGCTTAAGGACGATAGCCTTACAAAGGAAGAAAAAGATGAATATCTTGATATAATCATACAGGAAAGCGAAAGACTCAGTAATCTTTCTATCAATATTCTTACGCTTTCAAAGCTTGAGCAGCAATCAATTCTTACAAACCAGACCGAGTTCAATATCTGCGAGCAGATACGCATTATTATCGGCAGCCTTTATCACAAATGGTCCGAAAAAAATATTGATATTGTTTTTGAGGGCAATGAGCTTGAAATCACGGCAAACCGTGAAATGCTTGGTCAGGTATGGGTAAATCTCATAGACAATGCGATAAAATTTGCTCCGGAAAACACACAGATAACATTAAAAATCAAAAGCACCGATGACGGTCTGATCGTACGTATTATCAACAGAATATCAGATAGCGCTGACGGTACATTTGACAGGATATTTGATAAATTCTATCAGGGAGACACATCCCATGCCACAAGCGGAAACGGTCTCGGACTTCCGATGGTAAAACGTATAATAGAGCTTCATTCAGGTGAAATATCAGCAGAGATACGCAATAATAACGAAGCAGTTTTTTCTGTTTTTCTTCCCTGTTAACAAACTATCATTATTTGCTGCAGAGTCTGCCTTCGTTATCAATATATGTTTCTCCCTGCAAAAGCATATCGCTTACGGTACTGAAGCTGTACCCGCTGTCACTGAGTGCAGATATAATATCGGGCAGGGCATCTGCCGTATTCTCTTTTCCCAGATGAAATAATACTATTGAGCCGCTTGTTGCCTTATCGGTAACGCGGCTTGTTATTTTTTCAGGCGAAGAATTCTTCCAGTCTATACTGTCAACATCCCATTGCACTGCTGTCATTCCGAGGCTTTCGGCTGCTTCTACGGTTTTGTTATCATATGAACCCGAAGGAGCACGGTAAAGGTCCGGAGAGCAGCCGGTGATTGAGCAAAGCAGCTCATTGCAGCTGTTAATATCACTTACAATTTTTTCAAACTGCATATTCACGGGATCTGCATGATTCATTGAATGATTGGCAATTTCATGACCGCAGTTATAAATTCTGCGTACTGCCTCAGGATATTTTTCTGCAAATTCGCCCACAAAGAAAAACGTACACCTGACATTCTCATCACTAAGCACGGTCAGTATCTCGTCAAGCCCCGTATCATCCCATGCGCAGTTGAATGTAAGTGCAATTTCGTCGGAATTATTCTCAACACTGTACACGGGTATTCTGTCATTTACCGCACTTACGGAAGTATGTAGCGTTGCACAAACAACACTTATCAGTACAATTATCCAGATAATCATAATAATTATCAGGGAAACATCTTTTTTTGAAAATAAAGCATACTTCATACATCACATTCCCTTCTGTTACAGAGAATATGCTTCATATGTAAAACTAATGCATCAACACAAAAGCATTAAGTCAAAATATCTAATTTTCACCATATTATTTTGTTTATCTTGATTTTTATACTTTATTGTTTTACCTGATTTATTGTGTTAGAATTACATTGATAAACACAGGAGGTGTACCTATGCTTTATAAAAAAAATACTGACAAATCTCTGAGCAAAGACCTTTTCATGAACCCCACATCAGAATACAGAGGAACCCCCTTCTGGGCACTTAACTCTCATCTTACAACTGAAGAGCTGTGCCGTCAGATTGATGTTTTCAAGGAAATGGGACTGGGCGGTTTCCATCTGCATGTAAGAACGGGACTTGAAAATAAATATCTCAGCGAAGAATATATGAACCTTATGAAGGACTGCGTTGACAAAGCAAAAAACGAAGAAATGTTAGCGTGGCTCTATGATGAAGACCGCTGGCCCTCAGGTGCTGCAGGCGGACTTGTTACTAAGGATGAAAAATACAGAGGGAGATGTCTTCTTTTTACCCCTTTCAAAGAAGCGGAGACATTTTCTTCAAATGACTCACGCTCAGAAGGCGGACGCTCGGGCAAGGGTAAGCTTATGGCTTGCTATGACATAATTCTCGACAAGGACGGTTATCTTGAAGCTTATTCGAGAATCGGTGAAAATGACGAGGCAAAGGGTACAAAATGGTATGCATTCCTCGAAATTCACACTTCATCAAGCTGGTATAACGGTCAGGCATATGCCGATACATTAAGCCATGAAGCTATTCAGAAATTCATCGAGGTAACCCACGAAAAATATAAGGCTAAGGTTGGCGACGAATTTGACAAAACAGTTCCCGCTATTTTCACCGATGAGCCTCAGTTCACAAGAAAAAGAGTTCTCAATAACTCCTTTGATAAGATGGATATCACAATGCCCTGGACAGATAAGGTTCCGGAGCTTTATGAAAAGGCATACGGTGCAGATATATTTGAAACCTTACCGGAGGTTTTCTGGGATCTTAAGGACTCTGCACCCAGCATACACCGTTACCGTTATCACGACTTTATCGCAGAGCTTTTTGCATCGGCATTTGCAGACACCGTAGGCGAATGGTGCAAATCAAACGGAATAGCACTTACGGGTCATATGATGGAGGAGCCATCCCTTCATTCGCAGACAGCAGCTCTCGGTGAAGCTATGCGTTCATACAGGAACTTCCAGCTTCCCGGTATTGATATGCTCTGTAACTCACACGAATTCACGACGGCAAAGCAGGCACAGTCAGCAGTTCATCAGTATGGATATGAAGGTATGCTTTCAGAGCTTTACGGTGTTACCGGCTGGGACTGTGACTTCAGAACCTACAAGCATCAGGGTGACTGGCAGGCATGCTTAGGCGTTACTATCCGTGTACCTCATCTTTCATGGTATGCTATGAAGGGCGAAGCAAAGCGCGACTACCCTGCTTCCATTCATTATCAGTCCCCCTGGTACAAAAAATATAATCTTATAGAAGATCATTTTGCACGAGTAAATACTGCACTTACAAGAGGTAAGCCTGTTGTAAAGGTTGCTGTTATTCATCCCGTTGAAAGCTTCTGGCTTCACTGGGGCCCCAATGACAAGTCAGCTATATTCAGAGACAGTCTCAATGAAAGATTTTATGATATAACAAAGTGGCTTCTTGAAGGAAGCATTGACTTTAACTTCATTTCGGAATCACTTCTTCCCTCTCTGTGCGAAAAGGGCTCGGCACCTCTTAGGGTAGGTCAGATGGAATATGATGTGGTTATCGTCCCCGGCTGCGAAACCCTCAGAAGCACAACAGTTGAAAGACTTAAGGATTTCAGTGATGACGGAGGTAAGCTCATATTTATGGGCGATGCTCCCACACTTCTCGACGCTATTCCATGGAATGAAGCCAGAAAGATTTTTGATAAAAGTGAATATATTGATTTTTCAAGAGCTTCCCTGCTTACAGCTCTTGAGGAGTCAAGAAGCATTACAATAAGATACAGTGACGGCAGACACACAGACAGATTTATGTATCAGCTGCGTGAGGACAATGACTGCAGATGGCTGTTTATCTGTAACTCACAGGAGCCCGGCAACAAACATATTGATCAGGGGCATTATATCCAGATAATAATCAACGGCGAATATATTCCCGAAATTTACAACACGGAAAACGGAGAAATTATCCCCATAAAGGCTGAATACAGAGAAGGAAAAACCACCATACGTTATATTCTCTTCGGCTATGATTCCGTTCTTCTCAGACTTACCGAAGGCAGAACAGACTGCGAAGAACCTCAGTATGAGCTTACAAGCGCTCCCGAAGTTATGGGCGAAACTTATGATTATGAGCTTTCTGAAGACAATATTCTTGTTCTTGATATGGCTCAGTGGAAGCTTGATGACGACAAAGAATTTTCAAAGAAAGAAGAAATTCTCCGTCTTGATAACCTTGTAAGAGAAAGACTCGGAATGTCCGAACGAGGCGGTCACGTTGTACAGCCATGGGTTCTCGGTGATTTACCGAAGGATCATAAGGTTACTCTGAGATTCACCTTTAACAGTGAAATTGAATACAAGGATGCGGTACTTGCTCTTGAGGATGCTGATGTGGCAGAGGTTACCTTCAACGGTATCAGTGCTCAGCCTCTCGAAGGCTACTATGTTGATATTTCAATCGGCAAAAAGGCCATCGGCAATATTATCAAGGGCGAAAACGTACTTGAAATCACACTTCCCTTCGGTGAAACCGCAAACATAGAAAATGTATTTATCCTCGGAAAATTCGGTGTAAAAATACAGGGCAGCACAGCCTCAGTAACTGCACTTCCCGAAAAAATTGCTTTCGGCTCACTTCTTGATCAGGGACTTCCCTTCTTCGGCGGAGCCGTAACCTACAAGATGAAAGCAGAAACCGAAACAGACGATCTTACCGTTACTGTAAGTGACTATATGGGAGCACTCATCAGTGTTGCAGTTGACGGAAAAGAAGCAGGCAATATCATCTATCCGCCCTATACACTTGAAGTAAAGGGTGCAGGTAAGGGCAGTCATGACGTTGATATTACCGTTTACCTTCACAGATACAATTCCTTCGGTCCTATCCACCTTGTAAATGTCAAGGAATCATGGCACGGTCCCGGAGCATGGCGTTCGTCGGGCATCAACTGGAGCTACGAATATGTTCTTCGCACAACTGGTATTATGAAAGCCCCCGGTATCAAATAATTTTTATCATACAACAGAATAAGACAAGTTTTTCAGAAGAACTCCGTTATCATTATGGTAACGGAGTTCTTGTTATAAAGGGAAGTGATAAATATGAAATCGGAAAACAAGGACGGTATAATGACCGTTTATCTGAGCGGTGAAATTGACCACCATACGGCAGGTGCCATACGCAATGAAGCAGATATGCTTCTTGTGAAAAACAATCCCCATGAGCTGATACTCGATTTTTCCGGAGTTACTTTTATGGATTCTTCCGGAGTGGGGCTTGTAATAGGAAGATATAAACGCGCCGCCGTACAGAACTGCCGTGTTGCGGTAAGAGGCCTTAAGGACAGAGACAAAAAAATACTTATGATGTCAGGTATGCAGAACAAAATAGAATTCAGGTGATACAAATGAAACGTCCGATAAATGATTTTAAGATGAATATATTATCAAGATCGGTAAATGAAGGATTTCTGCGAACGGTGACAGCAGCATTCTGTGCTATGTGCGACCCGACCGTCGAAGAAATCAGCGATATAAAAACCGCAGTAAGCGAAGCCGTAACCAATGCAATTGTACACGGCTATAAAGAAAAACAGGGACGAATATACATAGATGCCGCACTTTTTTCCGATAATACCGTAAAAATACGCATCCGCGACAAGGGTGTCGGTATCAATGATGTCAAGCAGGCAATGGAACCGTTGTATACTACCGCAGGTGAAGAACGCTCGGGACTCGGCTTCTCGGTAATGGAAAGCTTTACGGACAAGCTGAGTGTACGTTCTTCTCCCGGCAAGGGTACCGTTGTCACGCTTACAAAAAAAATCAGCGGAAAGTGTGAGTAATGCTGACAAATTCGGAAAACAACTCTCTTATAACAGAAAATATCGGTCTTGTTCATTCCTGTGCAAACCGTTTTAAGGGCAGAGGTGTGGAATACGAGGATCTTTTTCAGGCAGGCTGCGTAGGTCTTGTAAAGGCTGCCGCAGGCTTTGACCCTGACAAGGGCTTTCGTTTTTCAACATATGCCGTACCTGCCATTTTAGGTGAAATCAGAAGAATATTCCGTGACGGTGGCAGTGTAAAAATCGGACGGGCAGCAAAGGAAAAGGCTCGCCAGCTGCTGAATATCAAGGAAGAGCTGAGTACACTGACGGGAAATGAGCCTACAATATGCGAAATTGCAGAAAAAGCAGGTATGGATATAAGCGAGGCTGCAGCACTGATATGTGCCTGCCTTCCCGTGATTTCTCTTACAGCTGACGAAAATGATTCTCAGACAGATATTCCCGTTCCGGCACCCGATGAAAGACTGACTGAAAGAATTGACCTGACTGAGGCTTTATTGTCCCTTGAAGAAAATGAGCAGAAAATAATAAACCTGCGCTACTACAGGGGAATGACGCAGACCGTCACCGCCCGACAGCTGGGAATGTCACAGGTTCAGGTATCACGAAAGGAAAAGGCAATCCTTCTGAAGCTTCGTAAAATGCTTGCTTGACATTCACTTTTGATTGTGTTAATCTAACTTTTCGGAATGACAAAAAGGGAGATTTTTCTTATGAAAAAAACACAATTCAAAGGAATAATAATGCTGTTTATAACAGCTTTTATATGGGGTTCATCATTTGTTGCTCAATCCCTGGGAATGGAGTCCGTAGAAGCCTTTACATTCAACGGAATCCGTACTCTCTTCGGTGCGGCAACACTATTGCCCTTTATCATAATAAAAGATATTTTCAATATAAAAAAATACGGAAAACCTGAAAGAACAAAATTAAAGACTGAAACAAAGAAAATACTTATAGGCGGCAGCATTATGGGTATTGCTCTTTGCGTTGCAAGTAATCTTCAGCAGTACGCCTTTTCATATCCCGATCACTCACCCGGAAAGATCGCTTTTATTACTGCTTTCTATATGTTTTTTGTCCCAATAATAGGACTGTTTTTCAGAAAAAAAGTACCCATAATCACATGGATATGCGTTCTTCTCGGCACGGTGGGGCTTTATTTTCTGTGCGTACACGGTGAAGGCTTCGGCGGTATTACAAAAAGCGATATATTCTCCTTCCTGTGCGCTGTATGTTATGCGGTACACATTCTTGTAATAGAAAAATGCGCATCTGATTCTGACGCAGTAAAGCTCTCGTTCACGCAGTTTACGGTTTCGGGTGTAATCACATGCATTATTATGTTTATTGTTGAAACACCGACAATCCCGGCCATACACGAAAGCATACTCCCCCTGCTGTATTCGGGTGTTATGAGCTGCGGACTTGCATACACCTTCCAGATTGTAGGACAAAAATATACCGAATCAACTATTGCATCAATTATTATGTGCCTCGAATCTGTATTCGGTGTACTTTGCAGCGCAGTGCTTCTTCAGAAGATGCTTTCTCCCAATGAAATAATCGGCTGCGTAATTATGTTTACGGCAATTATTATTTCACAGTTCAGCGATAAATTAAATTTCAGAAAAAAGGCATAACAGTCTTTCAGAACAAGAAAACGGCTTCGCCGTACGCCTGCGGCGAAACGCTTTCGTATAGTCCATCGCCGAGGGAAGTTTACTTCCCGTTCGGCGGGACATATAATCTTTTTACTTTATAGGAAGGAATTTCCTATAAAGTAAGAAAAAATCTTACGATTTGTCAACCCCCTGCCCCCAATCTTGGGGGAATCGGTGTTTCTTGATATATGCAAATTGCTCACTTTTGCGAGCAATTTCCTATATATTAAGAAAAACAGCGATGTTTCCGTAAAGGATTCATCGCTGTTTTTTACTTATTAAAAATATCTTACAAGAGAAATTACCTTACCTAACACTATTATTTCATCCGAAATAATAGGTGCGTAATCATCATTTTCGGGTTGAAGACGGAAATGTCCGTTTTCCTTATAAAATCTCTTAACCGTAGCCTCGTCCTCAATAAGGGCTACAACAATGTCACCGTTTTCCGCAACAGGTGTTTTTTCGGCAATAATAATATCACCGCTTAAAATACCGCAGTTTATCATGCTGTCGCCTCTTACCTTAAGGGCAAACAAAGGCTTATCGGAATGCTCACTGGCAGAGAAAGGAATATAGCCCTCTATTGCCTCAACCGCAAGAATAGGCATACCTGCCGTAACCGTACCGATAAGCGGTACCTGTGTCACGGTATTATCCTGACCTCTTACTCTTATGGAACGCTTGAGCATGGGATCGCGCTCTATATAGCCTGCTTTTTCGAGTGCATCAAGGTTGCTCTGAACGGAAGAAGTGGATTTAAGTCCCACAGCAGCGCAGATTTCCCTTACTGTGGGAGGAACACCATTCTGTGAACGTTCTGCAAGAAATTCATATATTTTTTTCTGAGTATTATTCAATTCTTTCATTTTTGCACCTCCTGTATGCTTACAAATGACAGTATAGCACAAATGTTCAGAAAAAGCAAACATTTGTTTGCACTTTTTTTATTTTTTTCAGAATATTTTTTTTATTCGGGGCAAAACTCAAAACAGGAGGTAATTAATATGATAGATGACAATAAAAAGAATTTCAAAAAAACCATTAAAAGAAACGGCGTTTATATTGCTCTGAGTCTCTGCGTGCTCGGTGCCGGTATTGCAGGCTTTTCTTCAGCCGACAATAAAACACCTTCCCTTTCGGATGTGCAGATAACAAAACCGGCAGAAACAGTTACAATTGCAGAAAAAGTGAAAGATTACCCTGCCGAGCAATATGAAATAAAGATAAACATTGATGAATTCACAACAGTTAAGCCCGAAGAACCTGACACTGCGGCAGTTTTTGACAACAGTGCAAAAAGCATTGATGAAGTACAGAATGAAAATGCCGGGGAAGAGACTGCTCAAAATGAGGAAAAATTCTTCACTGCTCCCCTTTCAGGCGGAATAGGCATGGATTTCAGTATGGGTATACCCGTATTTTCCGAAACTCTTCAGGATTACAGAACACACAACGGTGTTGACTTCAAAGGAGTAAAGGGTGACAGCGTAAAAACCGTATCAGAGGGTACCGTAACATCCGTTCAGAAAAATGCAGTCTGGGGAAATACCGTAACAATCGATCACGGTGACGGCATCGTTTCAAGCATTTCAGGACTTGCAGATGAAGCTCTGATAAGCACGGGGGCAAAGGTTTATGACGGCACCATAATAGGCATCATCGGTGAAATACCCGTAGAAAAGGAAGAGGACTCCCACATACATCTTGAAATGCGTGTAAACGGCAAGCTTGCCGACCCGATGGAAATATTAGGTTTATACGAAGAAGACGAATAAATTTTCACTGTAACAAAATACCGTTCTTTGCAAAAAAATAACCGCACAAGCCCACAAAGGGATTGTGCGGAAAAATGTTTTACTGTATTGCAAGACCTTTATTTTTAAGATAAGTCTTTGCGGAATACTTCTTTCTTTTGCTTGTGAATATATACTGGAAGAAGGATTTGGGAGCTTTTGTAAGAGAAAGCTCTGAAAGAATTCTCGGATCAAGGGGTGCAGGATCCTTTACTGTTATTGTCACACCGCTTGCCTGTGTTCTTGCCGCAGCATAAAAGCCTGCATCGGGAAGCACGATAATATTTTCGCAATTTCTCCATATTTCAGGGAACATTTCACTTTCTGCAATACTCTCTTTTACAAACAATTCAAAGAAGGGGAATTTCTGAATATAAAGTGAGTTTATAAATTCATCAAGCCGTGAGCTGTCCGTAATATCAGCAAAAATACTGAACATAGGAAGATTTGCGGCATCCTTTCTTGTTATATACATACCGGGGAAACGCAGATCCTTGAATTCTTCATTGAGGCTGTTTCTTCTGTCTTCTGTAAGAAGTGCAGAAATTTCCTCATATTTATTTCTGATTTTTTCAAGACAATCATCAGTAAGATACCAGAAATATCTGTAAAATCTGTTTGTAATCTCTGTGAAATAAACGGTAAGCATTTCCTGAACACTGTATTCATCACCGTCATAGGTGCCTGTTTCCTCTTCAATAAGTGCTTTAAGATCGAGAAAAGCCTTGTCATAAAAGGACATAAGAATATCAAGGTTGCTTTCGGAGGGTTCACCCTTTTCGGGGAAACCTGCGCTGTAAATACCGCGTCTTCTTGCATATATTGCACCTGACACACCGGACACCTTGGCATCACAGCCGAATACACATTTAAGCAGAAAATCAGCAGTATACATTATGGGAATTGCGGGAAACTGCAGTGAATATAAATCAAAGAATTTTTTTCTGAATACCTTACCCTCAAAATCAAGAGTATTGAACAGGGCTCTGTCAAAGCGGTCAATGGAAGGAGCCACACAAAGCTGGTCTATCCATCTGTCATAAAAGGGTTCATTTTCACCCGAAGAATAATAACGGGGAATAATAATATCTGCCTTTGTTTCTTCTGCACAGTCAAGAATTGACTGAATTGAATCGGGAGAAATATAATCTCCGCCGTCAATGAAATATACAAGCTCACCGCTTGCATGCTTTACACCAACATTTCGTGCTTCGGGCACAAGGCAGTGAGGCACATCGACATACTTGAAGCCTACATACTCATCACAGTATTCTCTGATAAGCGTCTTTGTTTCCATATCGCAGGCAGCATCAACAACCACCACAACATCAAATTCCTCTGTTGTCTGTTCAACAAGTCCTTCAAGAGTATATTTTATATTTTCCTTATCGTTATATGCAGTTACGACTGCAGTAAGTGTAGCCATAAGTTTCTCCGTTCAATTGTAATATTGTCTTATTATATTCCCTGCGGTAATAATATCGTCGGGATATGTTATTTTTATATTGTATGTTTCACCTTTTACAAGGAATACCTTTTCTCCGTAATAAGAAAATACAGAGCAGCCGTCCGTAAGATTTCTGAAATCATCGGGGGGCATTTTTCGGATAAGCTCATAAAGCTTTTCTGCGTTAAAGCTCTGGGGAGTCTGCGCATGAAAAAGCGTACTTCTGTCCGGCACATTTGAAATAAAGCTTCCGTCTTCGCTTACAAGTATGGTATCAACGGCAGGTATACAGGTATTACAGGCACCGTATTTTTTTGCAGCATCAATGTTTTCATCTATTATTCTGTCATTGATAAATGGTCTTACGGCATCGTGGGTCAGCACAATACTGTCTTCAGGCATTCCCTTCTCTTTCATAAACTCCAGCACACCGAAAAGAGTATCTCCTCTTGTCGCACCGCCTTTTATAACAAAAATATCCTTATGCGTATCAATATGCTTTTCAATAAGCTTTCCGGTATAATCAACATAATCCGCAGCTACACTCACAATACATGCATCAACATTTTCATTATGAAGAAATGCATTGATGCTTCTTATAATAACGGGAATATTTTCAATTTCAAGAAACTGCTTAGGAACACTTGTACCCATTCTGGTACCGCTTCCGCCTGCAAGCACAGCTGCTATCGTCATATTTTCACCGCCAACGGTATTTTTCTGATATTGTAGCACAAAAATATCATTAACACAAGTTTTATTACTTATCTGTAAATTATATAGCAATTTTTTTTCGTATATGGTAGTATAAATACATACTGAATATAAAGGGGATTGAATATGAGCTTCAAAGAATATATAAAAAAGGCTTCCCTTGCTCCCGAAGAGGGCGACATTATCGAATATATGACCATACGCGACCGTCTTACAAGCAACGTACTTGTAAATTCACAAAGAGATATTCCCGGTACAGCCTGCAGCTATGAGGCTGATGTTACGGCACTTTATGATGAATTTATGAAGCTTCGTGAAAAATGCGGATACAGGCTTACATTCAACACACTTATGGTAAAAATTCTTGTTGAAGGTCTTAAGGCAGCTCCGAGACTCAATGCACACTTTGAATACGACCATAAATCAACAAGCGGAAGACTTATAATCAAAAAACATATCGATGTAGCAATTGCAGTCTGCCTTGATTCGGGTGAAACCTTCCAGATTAAAGCAAAGCATCTCGAGGAAAAAAATCTTGAGCAAACCGCCTTTGAGGTGGAAGAAATCAAGAGAAAGCTCCTTAATACAAATCTCAAAAGAGTTATGTTCAAGGTAGGCGGTCAAAGAATGCTGGGACTTGCTTCAAAAGGTCAGATAGGCTCTACCCTTGCACAATTCCGCTCAGCTTATTTCGGAAAAGCAAAGATAGCAAAGTTCTCAAAGCTTTTCAAAAAGAAATACCGCACCACAAACACATCGGGCAAGCCCTATGACGGACTTCACGCAGATGATTTTACGGAGGGTACGGTATGCTATACAAATTGGGGCACACTCTATGATAAGCTTGATGTAAATATTACGTACATTCCGCCCCTTTATCCCCAGGTATTCTTATTCGCAACGGGTAGAATCAAGGATACGGAATATGTTTATAAGGATGAAAACGGCAACTTACAGCTCGGCACAAAAAAAGTTCTCCCCCTGACCCTTGTTTTTGACCACAAGATAGGCGGAGCAAATGATATCATTCCGTTTATAAAAAAATTGGACGAAATTTTCGGAAATCCGAAGGAAATACATAACTGGTAAACAAAAATTGCAAGAGCTTCCGCCCTTGCAAATTTTTTTATTTTGTTCCGAAAAGCCTGTCACCGGCATCACCAAGACCGGGAAGAATGTAACCGTTTTCATTGAGACATCTGTCAAGAGTCGATACAAAAATGGTTACATCGGGATGTGCCTTTGCTACCTTTTCCACTCCCTCGGGAGCACCGATTACTGCCATAAATTTGATGTTTTTGCAGCCCCTTGCCTTAAGAGATGCTATGGCATCACAGGCACTGCCGCCTGTAGCAAGCATCGGGTCAACAAGAAGAACCAATTTGTCTTCTATTCCGTCAGGAAGCTTGCAGTAATATTCACATGGCTGTAATGTTTCTTCATTACGGTACATACCGATGTGCCCCACTCTTGCAGAGGGGAAAAGTACATGCACACCGTTTACCATACCGAGACCTGCTCTTAATATGGGGACAATTACTATGGAATTATCCGCAATAACCTGCTGTGTGCAGACTTCAAGGGGAGTTTTTACAATACGTTCTGTTGTGGGAACACCATCCTTAAGACATTCAAAGGTCATAAGGGTTGTAATTTCCTCAATAAGCTCTCTGAATTCCTTCATGCTTGTTTTTTCATCACGAAGAATAGCCACCTTATGCTTTATAAGAGGATGGTCAAAAATTGTTACATTGCTGAAATTTTCCATTTTTTCACCTCTGATTTATTTTGCTGAAGACTCCTTGCCGAGCTTTCCTGATTCTACCTTTGTAAGAATTTTATTTGTAACAATACCGATGATAAGTGCTGTTGCAATTGATGTTACCTGAATTGTATTTGTGATTTCACCTGCTTCGGAAATTGCATAGGGTATCTGAATAACAAGTCCGCCGATACCTGAAATAAGAATTGAAGCTACAACAAAGAGGTTCTTGTTATCATCAAGATCAAGATTCTTGAACATCTTAAGTCCCGATACTGCAATAAAACCGTAAAGTGTAAGACATACACCGCCCATTACACAGGAAGGAATTGTCTGAAGAATAGCCATAAGAGGGCTGATAAAGGAAAGAGCAATACACATAAGGGCAGTTGTTGTGATTGTGATGACCGATGCATTTCTTGTGATTGCAACACAGCCTACAGATTCACCGTATGTGGTATTGGGACAGATACCGAAAACTGTACCGGCAATAGAGCCGACACCGTCACCGAGAAGTGTTCTCTTAAGTCCGGGCTCCTTGATAAGGTCCTTGCCGATAATGGAAGAAAGATTCTTATGATCGGCAATATGCTCTGCAAATACAACAAGAGCAACAGGAAGGAATGCAATAATAACCTCAGCAATACCACCGGCTGTAATAACGGTTGCATTTTCATTTGCAAGAAGAATTTCAGGAGAAACATTACCGTTCATAAGCTCTTTTACTGCTTCAAATACAGCAAGAGAAGGTACACTGAATATTGCAGATATTCCTCTGAAGCTTCCGTCTGCATTTACAAAATTGTCAACTACAGGCTGGAAGTTGATTATCATAAGATAGTCAATGTCAGCAAGCTTTCCGATTACGGTAAATACTGCTGCAACGGCATAGCCTGCTATAATACCGAGAATAAAGGGAATAAGTCTTGCCATTTTTATCTTTTTCTGAGTGGAACAGATGACAATTACAAGAAATGCCACAAAACCGCAGAAAAGTGAAACAAGGTTATATGAGCCGTACATTGAGGATGCGTTTGCCTTTACTATATCACCCATTGCAGCACCTGCAAGGGAAAGACCGATAAGTGCAACCGTAGGTCCTATAATAACGGGAGGCATAAGCTTATCAACCCAGTTTGTTCCTACAACGTGGATAATAAGAGCAATAACCACATAAACAAGACCTGCAACTACAGAGCCGAGAATAATACCGCAATAACCGTAAGCTACAGCTACACCGAGAGAGCTTAAGAATGCAAAGGAGCTTCCTAAGAATACGGGGCTTTTGAATTTTGTAAACAGCTGATAGATAATTGTACCTACACCTGCACCGAAAATTGCGGCAGGTATCTGAGTGGGAAGACCGATGATTGTAGGCACTGCAATAGTCGCTGCAAGAATTGCAAGCACCTGCTGAATTGCAAGAACAATCAGCGCACCGAACTTCGGCTTGTCATGAATGTCATAAACTAATTTGTTTTCCATAAAAACCACCCTACGGCAAAAAAATAACGGATACAAAGAAAAACCTCCGTACCCGCACCGTCCTTTCAAAAATATTCCGAGAAAATCTCTCTTAATTGTCAGTTTACCACATAATTCTACATTTTGCAATCACAATTTTACAAATTATTCACAAAAAAAGTATAGTCATATCCATAACTCTAAATTACGGATATGACAACACTTAAATTTAATTCAGCAAGTTAGGAAACAGAAATCAGAAACTAAAATGTTGGATCTTATATTCGCCTTTTGTATCAAAAACAGCAATTGTAATATCATCCGGGGCTGTATTCTTTGAAGAATACATTTCATTAGGATTTCTGAAATCCGGTATGGAAATATTATATGCGATATTATTTCTATAACTATCTAAACTATAAATATAATTTTTATATTTGGTTGTATTGTTGTTCTCCAAATGAAATCCGCTGAAAACATTTACAAAACCAACTCTATATGTATTAAATGCTTTTCCCTGTGTATTTATTTCATGAACATACATTGTTGTAGCTTCTGAATAACGGCTGAGGGATGAAAAATCATACAAATTTGTTATTGGATTTTTCCATATATTTACAGCACCTATATAATGATTTAACAAAGATTGATTAACTAATACTACACCATTATCTTGATAGTTATACATTTGTATAACAAAACAATCTGAAAATTCCCAATGATCTATTTTCGAATAATAAGCAACTGCTAACTGCGGAAACTCTGTATCTTTCAGCATATGGCAAACAGCAGCACCTAAAAACTGATACTTCGTTTTATTATAGGTAATTGTTTTTCCGTTTTTTTGTAATTGTTCAGCATAGATAGAAACTATATCAAAGCTAAACTCAAGCTTACCTACATTTGTTTCATTTTTATCAACCACAAAACTCTTATCAATAACACACTCAACTTTTTTATTGATAATTTTAATTTTATAGGTTCCGAAAGGAACAAACTTAAGTTCAAAATTACCTGTATTATCCGTTACTGTTTCCGAATAAACATTTCCCTTTGTATCAGTAAGCTGTATTGTTGCCCCTGCAAGAATCTTTCCGGTATTCTTATCAACTACATATCCCGAAAGCTTGTGCGCAATTGTCTGATAATCTGTTTTTGTACATTCATCAACAGCCTTGATACCGTTATCGGAATTTTCAAGATGCGTATGAAGTGTTTTGGGTTTTAGCAATGTTTTTTCTTCAAGTGTGCAGATGTTGAATGTATAGGTCATAGGAATTTTTATCATATCGGGATTTTTCTTTTTAAACTTTTCAACCTGTTTCTGCACATCTTCTCCGGCACTTACTGTCACCGTAACAATGGGAAAGCTACAGCTTAAATCCACGCAAACACTGAATTTTTGCTTAAGCTCAGCGGGAGCAGCAAAGAAATCGCCGGCATAATAATACTCTTTTGCCTTGTATTCAACAACCGGAGTTACCTTTGCATTTGCTTTTCCGTAAACACCGATTTTAAGCTTCATTGAAACAATTTCAAAGCCTAATGCCGCAAGTTTGGGTTCTATTCTGAGACCGCCTTCTGCTTCAATATTTGCGGTCAATGAAGCATCCAATGAATTGTTATTAAGATAAGCAGGCTTTCCGCCGTAATTTCCGTATGACTGCTCAATCTTTCCTTTTCCCACAAGTTTAATATCACCGTTTGCATCAAAATAAAGATATACATCTATATCAAGATCCATTATGATATCGGCAATACCGAGCTTTACAGGAAAATGACCCAGTTTCACATAAGAATTGAATTTGCCTTTGAACTCTCCTGATATATCAAGATTTGCTCTGAAAGTTATTTCATAATCTCCTTTTGTCCAGAAATCAGCAAAATCAAAATCAATATCAAAATCAGACAATTCAATTGAAACTACTACGCCCCACCCGGTTTTATACTTAATGACTTTTTCAGTTTTTACGGTTTTGTTATTTTCACCGGGTCCCTTTACCAATTCATTATATTTTTCAAGTAATTCTTTTCCGTTAGGCACCTGACACACATATTTGTCATTAAGAGCATTTATGTAATCGGATGTAGATGTAACACAAAGCTCGGGAGTAAGATTGGGATCGTTGCTGGAATTAATTGCAAATGTTTCATTTATAATAACATTCTTTTTCTTATCAGCCATATGCAGCTGCGGCTGTGTGGGATCATTTACGACAAAAACATTTTCAGCAGGAACAAAGTCTATTTCATCAGGATCAAGGGTAAGAGATTTAACAAAACTGAAATCATCAAAAACCTCATCCATTTCAGGCTTTACGGTCTCTACTGTATATGAGCCGTCGGCATTCTTTTTGGCTGATACTACCTTTCTTGCAACTTCTCCGTCAGGAGTCTGCGCTCTGAAAATATCACCTGCTTTGGGAACATCATTTATAATTGTAAATGTATCCTCATCAACAGCTTTTGCGTCATTTTTGTTATACGTTGTAACAGTATCCTTTATTTCAACGCTTTCAAACTCTTTTTCGTTTTTATCCTTTAATCTGTATTCCTTAACCTTTTCTGTTATCTTTGCAGCTGTTTCTTTTGTAAGCGCAGCCTTTTTGTCAACAGTACCGCTGAGAAGCTTTGCTCCTGACGGCACATCCTTGATTTTTGCAGCTAACTCAAGAGCATAGCCTATAGTTGCATCTTTGTCGGGTTCAAATGCGTTTTTCTTATCAAGAACATTCCAATCAACAGCAGCCTGTACACCTTCAAAATTCTTGTGTGTTGCAGGAACATTTTTGAAGTGAGGCTCTGTTTCGCATGCACCGTACCCGGCTGATACCATAAGAAGTGTAAGAAATTCTGCATTGGTCAGAATATTATTTTCAAATATTGCTGTCTTTTCAAGGCCTACTGAAGCTCTGAGCTCAATTCTTGCATCAGCTGCCGTAATTTTACCGTCAGCATTACAATCAGCTATTTCCTGTTGTCTGTCGCTAAAAACATCAAGCGCAACGGAATATCTGAGAATTCGTCTTGCATCGGCTGCTTCATGCTTTCCGTTTTCGTTCATATCACCGAAATATATCTTTTCGGCTTTTATCTCCTGCGCTGCATTTGCCTTTGGCAAGGGAAGAATATTATCAAATCCCGTAAGAGGAAATGCAGACAGCAGCATGATAATCGCAAGTAAAAATGAAATACTCTTTTTCATAAAGCGCTCCCCCATTAATCTTAATTAATCCATATCAATTTCAGTAACCTCAGTCATATGCTTTCCTCCGTAGATATCGGTTACTATGATTACTGCGTAATAATCGGTATCGTCATCGGCTTCCTTCATAACAAACTCAACATCGTTGAGGCTGTAAGAGGTTGTTATACCGCTAACCTGATTTTTCCAATCGGCAACGCTCTGAAGCTGACCTTCAACATTGTAGGTTGCTTTCTTTACATAGTTTGTAAATTCAATTCCCTCATAGTCATTGACATCAACGAGATTATAGGAAGCAACAACACCGTCGGGGCTTGAAATCTGCTGAGCTGCAACAATACTGAATTTATCATTCTTCATATCAAGTACAAACTTGGTATCGTCAGCAGCACTGTCAACTGCAGTTACCTTATATTCATTGGCAGAAACTGTCTTTTCTTCGGTAAGACTGCCGTACATATTATAAACTATGTTGCCGTCGGCAGTTTTTTCTCTGTACATTATTGATGATACAGGCACATCAGCACTACCGGGATGGGTAGCATAAGCAATACGGTTGTCATAATTTATGGTAAGAACACCGTTTTTATCAAGATTTACATCATTACCGCCTGCAACAACAAGATATTCATTATCACTGAAGGAATATGTACCGTTTACATCATCGGTAAGAATAAAGTATTCTGCCGATGCAAAGGATTCCTGCTGTGCAGAGGTAAGCTTTGCTGTCATTGTACATGCACCTGTTGCGGAATTTACTTCATTTTCTCTGATATCAAAGGAATTCCACACAGAAAAGCCCGAGAAAGTTGACATTCCCTTATAGCAGGCATCAACATACTTTGTGTATTCGGATGCAAAATTGAAGCTGTCATAAGAATAAACAGTTCTGTTAAGATTCTTGGGGCTGTAAATTGTGATACCGCCCATTCTGGGAGTTGTTGCCTTATTATATACAATAAATTCATCAAGAGCCTTATTGAGAGCATCATATTCAGTCTGCATATTTGTACTGCCTATGATAGAAATAAGGTCTCTGAAGTCAACAAGGTCATATACGGCATCAACGGCTGAGCCGTAGGAATCGGCATATTCCATAACTCCCCTTGCATTTTCCGAGCAGCGTCTTACATACAATGTGCTCTGAGTATTATTCTGATTAACCTTGCTGAAATAACTGTTGATAGCTCTTTCAAGCTGTGACATCTTTGTAAGGTCAACAAGTGAATATGTTATATCGTAGACACTGTAGCCTGCACGCATAAGTCTTTTTCCGAGTGCAGTGCTTGCGTTATAGAAGCAGTCAACATAAGCCTTACCGATATCAGCACCGCTGTTATATTCGTTGAGAGAGCGCATAAATGCATAGTCGCTACCGTAAACATAAGAAACATTTTCGGATGCAACCATATAGTTTGCATAATTACTCATACAGTGCGCAACTTCAAGAGAAGCCATAAGACAGGCATCAAAAAGCACAAATTCAAGCTTTTTGGAAGCACCGAAGCCTGCATAAGAAAATGCCTTCTGAAGCTCGTCCATCATAAGTGTATCATGTCCGTTTCTGAAATCGGAGCATACACCGTGATTGGGACCGCCGCCGTGGTCAAGAAGCAGAAGTCCGTACTGCTCTGCAGGGAAATTATCGACGCAATATTTCATAAATTCAGCAAGAGTGTCGCTTGCACCGATATTTTTTGCCGGATATTCCTTCAGCAGATTAAGACGGTTATTTTTAAGCTGATAAATACAGTCCTTATCAATGGGAATATTGTAATTATGCCAGAAATTGCTGCCGCCTGTGTATATAAGAATATTATGAGTATTCATATCAACACCGGACTCAAAAATTTCCTTGATTGCATCTGTTGCATTGGCATTATTTTCTTCAAGGTCTGCACCGTCAAGATAGAGCATCATTGTTTTTTTAAGGATTCTGTCTTCATCCTCGGTTATGGGCTCCGCAGTTGTTCTTTCGGGAAGAGTGGGTAATGTAGGACGCTCTGTGAATGTGGTAGGATTTGTATTATCAGGCACACTGGGCGGCTCGGATGAATTTGCCAAAAGTCCGAATATCATACAGCATACAAAAAGCGCAAGAGCAATATAAGCTGCACCCTTGCCGCCTATACCGCCGCCACCGCCGCCGTATCCGCTGCGATCCTTCTTAAAAACCGATCTTCCGTTTGAGCTCATAAAATATCTTCCTCTCAGATAAAAAATAAATATAGTTTTATTATAAAACATAAATCCTCTCACTTCAACATATTTTTCAAATCAGCAATAAAAGAAGAAAAAAACAACACCCGGAAAATACCGGGTGTCAGAGCATATTCATATTCTGTTATTTCTAAGAATTGAAACCAGTCTTTCGGAAATAATCTTTACTTCTTCAGGAGTATTATTTTTGCCTAATGAAATACGTATTGTGCCTTTGGCATAATTATCCTCAGAGCCGATTGCTTTGATCACATGGGAAACCACAGTATCACTGCTGTTGCAGGCAGCTCCGGACGAAACGGCTATTCCCATAAGATCAAGTCTGTGAAGAAGAAGCTCACCGTCAGAATTATTGAAAGACAAACTGATATTTCCGGGGATGTGATGCTTACTGCCGTTTCTGATAAAATCAAGACCTGCAGCATTAAGTCTGTCAAGCAATATGTCTTCAAGACTCAATAAATACTCACTGTTTTCCCTGATTGCATCACAGTTTTTCTTAAGTGCCGTGCTCATTCCGACAATTGAAGCAACATTCTGTGTACCTGCGCGTATACCGTATTCCTGTGCACCTCCGTTTATAAATGCGTTTACGGGTGTACCCTTTTTAATATACAGAAAGCCGATTCCCTTGGGGCCGTTGAACTTATGTGCAGAGGCAGACAGCATATCAACTCCAAGCTCTCTTACATCAACATTGATATGCCCCACAGCCTGCACGGCATCCGTGTGAAAAACAGCACCAAAACTTTGAGCAATTTCACATAGGATTTTTACGGGCTCAATTGTTCCGATTTCATTATTTGCAAGCATAACCGAAACCAGCTTCACATCAGAATCCATTACAGAGGAAAGAGCCCCGGCAGTAACTATTCCTTCTTTTGAAACAGGAAGATATACCGCGCTATTTCCCGATTTTTCAGCAAACTCACAGGCTCTCAGCACGGAGTGATGCTCAATACGGGAGGTAATTATTTTCCCTCTTCCGCACCTTACGGCATCAGTGCACTTAATCGCCCAGTTATTGCTTTCCGTACCGCCTGAGGTAAAATATATTTCATCAGGCTGTGAATTGATACAACGGGCAATCACGGCACGGGCTTCATCTGATGCCAGCTTCGGCTTACGGGAAAAAGAATACATCTGAGACGGATTGCCGTATTCTTCCAGAAAAAACGGCTCCATTGCACTAAATGCATCCATATCAAGTTTTGTAGTTGCCGCATTGTCGGCATAAATAAATTGCTTCATAATTACTTAAAAAATATACAATCTGCTTCTCTGAATTCTTTTGCCTTTGTCTGAAGCTCATCAACGGACACTTCAAATATGTCTGCCATACAGCCTATACAAAAGAAATCAACAGCATTTTTATCAATCAGCTTTTTTGTAAGACCGTATTCATCCTCTGAAAGCGGTGCTTTTCCGCATTTACAGCATATATTCTCTGCCATAATTACTCCTTATCAGACAGTAATTTCTGTGTTCACAAACGGTGTTGCACCAAGCTCAATACTACGGGCCGTCGGCAATGCTCCTCCTGCAAATACCTTGTATGTACCGTGGGTAAACTGCTCACTGCCATCTTCGGTAAACAGCGTAAAGCACCTGTCATCAAGATTAAATACAACCGTCTGCTCCTGCCCTGCTTCAAGATAAAGCTTTCTGAATCTTACAAGACGAAGCATAGGCTGATTATCAACCCCTGCACTGTCAAGATAAAGCTGAACAACCTCTTTACCGTCAATGTCACCTGTATTTTTAACACTGACCGAAACCGTATTTCCGTCAGCTGAAATATCAGAATATTCAAAATCGGTATAGGATAATCCGAAGCCGAAGGGATACAGGGGTGTTTTCTTGTTATACATATATGTTCTGCCGTGAGACATTTCGTAATCATCAAATGCAGGAATATCATTTTTTGACCTAGGAAATGTTGCACAAAGACGTCCTGAAGGATTGACCTTGCCGTACAGAATTTCAGCAAGTGCCCTGCCGCCTGCTTCACCGGGATACCACGCTTCTATAACTGCAGCCGAATTTTCGTGGATTACGGGAATTGTCACAGGACTTCCCGAAACAATAACAACAATCAGATTGGAATTGACCTCCCTTAAACGTCTCAGCAGCTCTGTCTGTTCGGAAGGAAGCTCCAATGAATCCTTGTCTCTTCCCTCCATTTCATATTCTGTCCCCAGTCCCACTACGGCAACAACGGCATCTGCCTTTGCCGCAGCCTCACATTCTGCATCAAAAAGCCTTTCTTCACCCGAACATGGCATAATCCATGTAAGGTGTATCTCAGGCTCTTCTGCGGCCTTTACATATTTTACGGTAACAGGATACTCCGTACCGCCCTCAAGGTAAATTGTAGCATCAGTACCGAGATTTCTGCCGTCAAGAATAATTGCGGGAATTTCACAGGGAGCACAGCCTCCGTAGCTAAGGCGCAGATAATAATAACCGCTTACATCGGGACAAAGCGAGCCTTCCCAGCATATGGAATACTGTTTTGATTCAATAAACGGATCAGGCATCTGATTGCGCCACGCAAAGTCAACAGACACATCCGTACGGACCTTTCCTTTGCCGATAAAACCGCCGTTGTTATAATACGTTCCCTGAAGTCCGGGATGACCGTCGGGAGTTTTAAGATAATCATCTGTAATAACCGTATATTCATCAGCGGGGTGCACTCCCTTGAATCGCACAAAGCTTACATTATCACCGCCGACAGCAGTGATACCGTCAACGGGTGACACAGGTGTGTTCACAGGCTTACCGCTGTAGTCACCGAATTGACAAAGATGTGCATTATTGCCGACAACAGCAACCTTCATATTTTCCTTCAAGGGTAATATACCGTCATTTTTCAGCAAAACAATTGATTCGGCTGCCGCACGGTGTGCAAGCTCCGAATGCTTCTCACAGCCTACTACGGACAGAGGAATTTTGCTGAAAGGAACTTTTTCTTCGGGATCAAACTGACCGAGCCTGAAGCGTGCAGTCAGTACACGGCGGCAGGCTTCATCAATACGCTCCGTCGTGGTTTTTCCTTTTTCAAGCTGTCCTTCAAGAAACTCAACATAAAAATGCTCCCACGGGCTGTAGCTGCCGCATTCAAGATCAACACCTGCATTCAGTGCTGCCGAAGCGGCATCCGCAGGGTCATCGTGCTTACGGTGCTGATCCCACAGACGCGCAATACCGCTGCAATCGGATACCACATATCCGTCAAAGCCCCATTCATCACGGAGTATCTGTTTCAGAAGGTATGAATTCTGATGGCAGGGCTCACCGTTTACTGCATTATATGCTGCCATCACCGCGGCAGGATGCCCTTCTTCAACAACACGCCTGAAGGGTTCAAGATGATATTCTCTGAGCGTTTTTTCACTCATAACCGCATTACAGCAGAAGCGGTTATGCTCCTCATTGTTTGCAGTGTAGTGCTTGGGGGTTGCAACTGCCTTAATATAATCCGGGTCATAGCCCTGCAGACCACGTACAAATGCAGCGCCCATTTTCCCTGCAAGATAAGGATCTTCACCATAGGTTTCTCCCGTTCTTCCCCAACGGGGGTCACGACAGAGATTAAGGTCAGGCGACCAGAAGGTAAGAAGACCGTTATACCTTCCTTCATACTCATCTTCCGTTACACAAACGCCCTTTCCGTGATGATAAACGGCACGCGCCTCATCGGAAATGGCATCGGCTATTTTTTCAATCAGCTCATCATCAAAGGTTGCACCCAGTGCAATTGCCTGAGGGAATACTGTAAACCTGCCGGGACGCACAACACCGTGCAAAGCCTCGTTGCCGTGGTAGTATTTCGGTATTCCCAGCCGTTCATTTTCAGGAGAAGTTTCGATAATCATGCAAAGCTTTTCCTTAAGGGTCATTCTTCCCATCAGATCCCGAACACGCTCCTCAACAGAATATGAAGTATCCCTGAATTTTTCTGTAATACTCATTTTATTTTGCCTGCCCCTTCACTAAAAAATATACAAAAGCGATATACCGTACTCCGGCCCGGCACATCCGTCAAAACAGTAACTGCCCGATAAAGCTGAATTTACTTTCAGTATATTTGATTATTAAAAAAATAGCAATGCTTTTACTTAATTTTGCTCCACACCGTGACAAAACAAGAAAGCTCAGAAGTAAAAACCGTCCTAAAAAAGTTTACGCTCTCGGTTATTTTATTTCAAAATACAGCAAAGGCGCACTTCCCTGTCGAAGTGCGCCTCTTGTTTTAGTCTTCATTTGTTTACAATTCGTATAAAACCACTTTTTTCAGCTTTTATCAGATGTCACTGAAGCCTTGATATATAAGGGATTTATCAGTCAATGCTCTTCATTGTGGGGAATATCTCGGGATGTTTCATAACCTCTCATATCCTCTCATACGGTGTCTAAATAACCCCTATAAAACACCTATTTGCATATTTGCTCATGAGTTGCTCATATCCTGGCATAAAACCTCGGGCAACTGGGGTAAAACTGGGGTAATTTGCTTTTTGTCTCTTTCCCTCGTTTTACTAAATTTTCTCATAAACATTTTGATATGCTCCACAAAGTCCTGAATGATTATAACATATATCTATTCAAAAGAAAAGAGGACATCTCAGAATGCTTTGTATTTCTTTTCAAAGTTCTTAATGCTGAAATCATATAGAACGGGTTTTCTTGGCTTGGGTTTCTTCTGAGCAACAAGTTCCCATCTCTTGAACACCTGATAACCACCGATAAAACCTAAGTGGGTCATGGCTGTCTCTATCTGAATATATCTCTGCGGAATATCAGTCAATGTATTCGCATAATTCAGGATTTCTTGATACTCAGCAGGAAGCCCTCCGCATCGTTTCGGTAGGTTAAGAATTTCAGGGTTTATCTCTGCATACTGTTCAAGGTCAAACACATAATCCGCTGTTCTCTCATAATCTTGTGCCATGAGTCTGAATGTGACCTTATTGCCTATGCCACAGTATGTGCCTAAAAGTGAAATTGTGGTGTCTTGGTCAATTTGATAACTCTCATAGGCAAAGTAAATATCTTTGAAAGCATTGCTGATATTAAGTCTTTTTTCCGTTCTGAGACCGCCTGAGTTCTTCTGCGGTTTCGCTGTCTCAATGTATTTACAGAAATCAGCGATAAGCATATCATAAGGCGGATTCTTCTTTACAAGCAAATCCTCGCCACGGAATCTATCTCCAAATCTGTATGTGGAAAAGGGGGACAATCTTGCAATCGCCCCTGAAAAATCAAAGATAAGCAATCCTATTCCCTTGCCGAGAATGGCAGAATAATATTCGTCTGCTCTCTTGCTATCTCCTTGTAGCAAGGTGTCAACAGAATACATATCAATTCTGTCGCCCTCAGATAGTGTGCTTATCAGTTGTTCCAGTTTCGGTCTTGAGCTGGAATCCGCACGAACAATATCTATAACAGCATCCTCGCCCTCTAAGCCAAGAGTTGTAAGTTCCTGATATGCAACTGTATTCTTTTCATCAATTAGAGTGTTGCGAATGATAACTCCGTATCCCTTTATTGTGTCCATAAAAATTTTTCCTCACAAATTCCTGAAAAGGTATTGACAATGAAGAACATCTCCATTATAATAGTGGTAAAGGCGGAATACATCCGCAATTTATTTTCTGCAAATTAGTGGTAAAGCATAAAGGCGACTTCATCGGTCGTTTTTAATTCTCGCCTATTTAGTAGTATAGCATAAAGGCGGAGAATTTACAATAGATTTGCAAAATTTCCTCACAAGAAAAAATGCGAGGTCGTGAATCGCACAAGTATCACGAACAGGCAACCTACCGACCTGATGCGGAAAGGGCACTCTGTGACAACACTTCTAAATCAATACATCTAAAGGAGGATTTTAATATGTTTGACAAGTATTACAGTTATGGTATGGCAATTCCCAAAGTCGCCCCTGAGCATAAGGTTATGCTCACAGTTGAGGAGGCTTGCGGTGTCTTCGGTATCGGAGAACACACACTCCGCAATCTTATCAGAAGCAATCCAACAGCAAATTATCTGCTCCATGTTGGCACAAAGACACTAATTAAGAGACCGCTGTTTGAGCAGTTCGTTCTTCGCGAGTCTGCACTGTACTTTTGATGGGAGGGTTGATAACTATGAGATTACAACATTCATTAACTGGGTTGAAGTTCCATAATCTTCATGTTATTGGGCCGACCTACAACGAGAATCGCAGACTCATGTGGGTGTGTAAATGCTCATGTGGAGAAACAACATTGGCAAGTACACACGACTTAATGCAAGGGCATAAGAAGTCCTGTGGTTGCCTGAAACACAAGACACATGCCGAAGACCTCAAAGGTCAGAGGTTCGGTTATCTGACCGTAAAAAAGCGAGTAGGCACATCTGAGGACAGAAAGGCACTTTGGAGATGCAAGTGCGACTGTGGCAAGTTTACCACCGTTCGTTCTGTTGACCTGAAATCAGGAAATACCAAAAGTTGTGGTTGCCTCGGTAGTGCCTATGCCAAGAGAAATATTCTGAAAGGAGATGCAATTTTATGAGTGGAGCAATCAGGAGACGAGATAGCAAAGGTAGAATCCTTTTTGATGGTGAACAGCAGAAAAGTACAGGACAGTATGAGTACCGCTATTATGATGGGTATGGTGTGAGACGAAGCATCTACAGCTGGCGACTGACTAATGCTGACCCTGTTCCCAAGGGTAAGCGAGCATGCAAACCGCTGCGAGAAATGGAGCAGGAAATCATTCAGGACAAGCATGACTCCATTGAGTCTTTTATCGCTAAGTCTGCAACCCTGAATGACCGTTTTGAAGTATACATAAAGGGTAAGATTCATCTTAAACCCTCTACCAAGCAGAACTACATCTACATGTATGACAAATATGCCCGTGATACCATCGGCAAGAATATTATGGGCGACCTGAATTATTCTGTTATGCAGAGATTCTACAACGAACTTATTACGGTACATGGGTTTAAACCTAATTCCATGGAGGTCATGCACACCGTTCTGAATCCTATCTTTGCGGATGCTGTGGCCGATAATATCATTCGCACCAACCCTTGCCCTCGTGCCATGAAGAAGATTCGTGATGGTGGACATTGGGAGCGAAAGAGGGTCAGCACCAAGGATGCCTTGACTGCTGAACAGCAAAAGGCATTCATTGACTTTATACGAAGCCATGAGGAATATGCTCGTTGGGTCAATGTCATAACGGTTTTGCTCGGAACAGGCCTCAGAATTGGGGAATGCACAGGACTAATATGGCAGGATTGTGACTTCAACCGCAATACCATTTCCATTCACCGCACTCTCATTTATCGCCAATGGGAAGATGGCACTTGTAGATACCGTGTCATGCCTGTCCCTAAGACCAAAAAAGGCATTCGCAAAATGCCTATGTTCGCAGAGGTTCGTGAAGCACTTTTAGCAGAGAAGAAGCGACAGGAGCAAGTGGGCACAGCAAACACCATCATTGACGGTGTGGGAAACTGGGTGTTTACCAATCGCTATGGCACGGTTCTTTCCCCTAGCAGTACAAATAGTGCTATTTCACGAATCGTCCGAGACTATAACCGTGCAGAAAAAGCACTTGCAATAGAGGAAAATAGAGACCCTGAATTGATTCCTCACATTACCAACCACCAATTGCGACACAGTTTCTGCACTCGTCTCATGGAGGAGTCCTGCAAACCTAATAGCAATATTCCTCTAAAACTCATTCAAGACCTCATGGGTCATGCGGATTTCAGCACCACCATGGACATCTACACCGATGTCAGCGAAAAGTTCAAGCAGGACACCATGCAAGCCATTCAGGGCAGTATTTACCTCGGTTAAAGCACAAGGCGGAGGGAAACCTCCGCCTTACTCAATCAAATATTATTACCTTGCCCCCAAGGTTAAGGGGAGAAAGATGTTAAATGAAAAGTATCATAAACGATGGTATTCCTCTTGCAAAAGAATTGGCTCGCAACAAGGAGAGCCTTTGTATCGGCAAACGTACTCAAAAGATGCTCGAAGAACAAATCCGCACGGAGCCCACAGAATGGATTGAGGTTGTTTCTAATAACGGTGCATATCAGGAAATCGTTGGAAATAAAATTCAATTTCCGATTGAGGGCAACGAATACGATTTTTTGTTTTTGGCAGATAAACCAAGACACGGAGACAGAATTACATATGCTACCTTTATGTCACATATTCTTAGTAGTGGTGGCCGCATTTTCCTAAACACTCGCCACAATATCACTTGCTTTTCTTCTGATATGGACAATGTTTCTATTAGTGCTGTCCTCTATATGGCAACCGATAATCCTGTCAGGCTCATTGATTTTACAGACTAAAATCGAACAGCACACCGATAAGTCGGTGTGCTGTTTTCTTTAATCTTCCCCAAAAATTTCATCTATAATGCTGTCATGCTCTAACTGTCTCATTATTTCCTTTGTGTCAGGTGTTCTCGGAGGGGCGTCCTGTATGACTATGGTTTTCGCTCTTATTTCCGCAAGGAGATTTCTCTCCCTCAGTTTTTTCATGTTCTCAGATTCTACTATCATATTTCATCCTCCTCAATTCCGTAATCGTTACGGCTGGAAAAGAAATCATCATATTCCAGTCCGATTTCCTCACAGAGCTCTCGCACCGTTTTACCCTCTGCATAGCGGTCTTGCTCCACCTTGAACCCCATTGGTGTTCTGACTTCTTCCAATTCGTTCAGACTCATGTAACCCCACTCAGAGCATTCGGGGCCGAACCCTAAATCCGCATAACCAAACAGAATATAATCATCGTCCTCTTTGCTCGCCTCTGTGATGAACCATGTCGCCGCTGCGACGAAGAATTTAGCGATACATTCTGCATCAAACCCTTTGCCCTCCTGACTACCAAGGGGAAATTTCTCAAATTTCGCTTTCAGTTTTTCGGTTAGTAATCCCATAATATTGCCTCCTTTCTTGTTTCCTTAAGTATGACTTCGGAAAAATGCAAAGGAGTTCAGCGATTCCGCACGATTCAAAACTAAATCTCAGTTTTACTAAATTTCCTCATAAACAAAAATTTTTACCTCTAAACGATAAAAACCGCACTACGGAAGACCATTCGTAGTGCGGTTTCTTGTCAGAACGGAGAAATGTTTCAAGTTTTTTCGTTCCTATAGTAATTATGAGCGATTAAAAAAAGATATGAAGAAATTTAGTAAAACAAAAGTTACAATATGTGACGTAAAGTCTGTAGATATATAGTATTCATTCTGCTAGAATAATGTTAGAAGCAGGAGGCTATAAATATGGACATTATCAAAGTTTTTTCTTCCAATGTTAAAAAGCACAGATTGTCATTAGGTCTTTCACAAGAACAATTTGCTGAGAAATGCGGACTACACAGGACTTACATCAGTAGTGTTGAACGATTCCAAAGAAATGTTTCACTTGAGAACATTCAGAAAATCGCCGATGCTCTTGGGGTAGATGCATATAAATTATTCATGGAGGAAAGTACAAATGAGTTTTAGAAGATTTATAGAGACTAATTCCTCAAATGGTCGCATTGGCGAGATTATCGCTTTATGTGAAGAATACTATGATTGCCCTGCCTCTGAACTCTCCACCGAGCAAAAGTTAAATGCTTTATGCTTTGCACAGAAGATTTCGCCTGAAGAACTGGATGAAGTTATTTCAAGCCATTCTGAGGTACTTAGAACGGTTAAAGGACATGCATTTGAGGTCGTATTTGATTATTTGATGTCAAGAAACGGCATTGAGTGCATTGAAGTAGGTGGAGATGGCGATACCGACAGAATGGTCAACGGGTATACACTACAGCTGAAGACCCCCTATGTAAATGGTTGTTCAGATGGAATTGTCTCGTATAAAACTCATAAAACCCACGGTGCAAAATCCGAACAAGAATCAATGGACTATTATCATCGTGTGTCTGACTTTGCAGATTTTCTTGTCGGACTAATTTCGTATGACCCTCTAAACATTATTATTGTCCCTAAAGAAGACTTACCTCGAGTTGGGCCTGCTCATATTCAAAGTCCGATGTATCTTGATACATATGATTCTGACTATGTAAATAACTTTTCTCAACTCGGAATAAGAGGTCGTTTATCGTACTCTCGTTCTGATTTTGTTGTAGGAAATTCCGAGGCACTTCCGCTTTCTTCTGAGGCCATTGATGTTAAAAGTGAATTTATTCTTAGAGCAATTTTCATAAGAGAGAACTTCCGCATTTGGGACATGAATATGCGAGGTTTCATCAGAGAAAAGAAATTGGAATCGGCATTATTCTCTTATGGTGTCCACACTTTCCCTGTTAATATAACAGGAAGAGAACGAAGCGATAAGTGTGATATTGTCTTAAGGGCTCGGTCAGGAGAGTATGTCCGTTTTCAGGTAAAGGGCCTTACATGGAATGGATGCAGACTAAATCGTGGACAAACCATAATTGATTGTGAGACTCAACTCTCTCGCGGTCGTGTCAATGACCATCCAACTCAAAGCAGACTATACAAGGTGACTGATTACGAACATTTGATTATTGCGATTGACCCGCCTTACACCAATTCTCTCTCGCTATCTGCATTCGGAAGACCCGACTATAACTGGCGATTCTATGCTATACCTATGGCAGACCTAAGAAAACACCCTAATTACCCGAACCGTGTATTCTCTCATCAGATGATACCTTACGATGTGCTGCAGAGATACTTAATAGAGCCCGATTGGTTTGACCAATGGGTATAACAAATTTAAAACGAGTGGGGAGCCTCAACTCCCCACTCGTTTATTCATGTTCTACTATATAATTTGTAATAATTAGTTCTTTGCATGATTTTCTCTGCATACCAGGCTTGTTATCGGTATTGTAAAGCCAACTTACATCGTAAATATTTGCCCACTTGTAAAGTTCTCTGATTTCCTCACAATCATCATAAGAGAGACAGAACATAAACGGTGTTGTCTTTAACTGTTCTGCCAAACGAATGTGGTCATGTACCTCAAACGGCTGGGTATATGCTCTTTTTTGGTCAGCATGATAATACGGTGGGTCAAGATACATCAAGACTCTTTTTCCCGTTGGGGGCATATCAATTATCTCGCTAAAATCCTTTGATAAAACTTGTGTACCTGATAGTTTTTTGGCTGCATCACCGAGGAACTTGCCCCAATTTTTAGGAGGAGAGCTTTTTCCTTCTGCATACCCCCATGCAGGAGCATTTATAATTCCACAATATGATGTTCTATTAAGATAATAAGTTCGATATGCTCGTTCTAAATCACTCTGAGGAACAAATGCTTTCATTTGCTCGTGTCTTTCCTTAGATGCGATTTCTACACTAAGCATCTCAATCAATCGTGCCCTATCTTGGTCATTCTGAATGAGATTATAGAAATTGACTAATTCTTGCTCAAGGTCATTTAGAATATTGGTTGTTGCCTTTCTTTTTGCAAAGAAGACCGAACCACCGCCAAGAAACGGTTCTCTATATTCATCATGTTCAACACATACAATGTACGGCATAATGTGCTTGAGTGCATAGAACTTTCCTCCTGGGTATCTTAATGGAGATTTTGTTTTATCTTTGTCAGGGACATAAGGGACTGCTATATACTTATCCATTTTCTTCTCCTATGTCAAACAATGATAATTGATTCGGCATATCATAGTTGGTAATTATCAATTCAAAGCCAACCTGTCTCTCTCCGCCTCGGGTTGCAGAATTGTCTACTCTATAGAAGAACTTAACATCGTAAATATTTGCCCACTTGTAAAGTTCTCTGATTTCCTCACAATCATCGTATGTCAAAAAGAATTTATGCTTTGTGGATTTTAGTATTTCTGCCAAACGAACATGGTCTTCCAAATCAAACCCACATCTATAATGCTTGTGTTTTGGTGGTAAATAATACGGTGGGTCTACATACAGTAACACATTTTCTCCAGGTGCATTTATAACATCAGAGAAATCAAGGGATGTAAGTTTCACACCTTCAAGAAATTTTCCGCATGGCAAAATTCTTTCGTGCCACCTTTCAGGCGGCAAACTTCTCTTGGGGCGATACCCCCATGCTGCAGAGACTAACTTACCGCTAAAAGATGTTCTGTTGAGGTAGTAATACTTTCTTCCAATATCGTATTTTGTAACAGGCTTGCTGTCAAAAACCTCTCTCCACCTTTCAGGGGTTGCGATTTCCGTTGCAAAATCATCCGCCAATCTATTCCTTGTAGATTCATTCTGCATCACTTCATAGCATGTGATAAGTTCGTGGTCTAAGTCATTCAGCCAATTTATCTCTGCTTTTTCTTTATTAAAGAAAACCGTTGCCCCTCCCGCAAAAGGTTCTCTGTATTCATCATGTGGCACACATTCCCAAAACGGTCTCAGTATGTCCATGGCATAGAACTTTCCGCCAGGGTATCGGAACGGTAGAGGTTTTCTTGTACTCTTTTTCTGCATATTCAAACCCTTTCTTACGGTAAATAATCAAATTTGTTGCTTAAAGTATATCATATTATCAGTACTATAAATCGGACAATAACTATTGGTTCTCGTTGTCAGGGATGTACTCTATGATGTCGCCGTAGGAAACACCGAGGCAAGCACAAATTTTGCTCAACACAGCGATACTGACATCTTCGTTCTTTCGCATTCTTGTCATTGTGTTAGGTGCTATATCAACAAGTTTTCTCAGTTCTGCCGGCTGCATTTCTTTTTCAACCAACAACCTCCACAAAGGTTTATAAGAAATCATTGTTTGCCTCCTCTCAACATAATAATAGTTTTTATAAATTATATCATAAATTATAAAATAAATCAATAGTTATTCGCAACATGTTGCGATATAACTGCAACAAAAAAGATATGAGGAAATTTTGTAATTCCTCATATCTTTGTCCAGTACAAATATCAGCAGTTTGCAAGGTTGATTACCTCTTTTCCTTGCTTTTCTGCATATTCTACGAATTGTGCAGCACCGCCCCATGAATGCGAAATGTAGCAGACCACAATACCCGATTCTCTTACCATCCACTTATTCCTCCACGAGATTGCAAACCTCTTAGGAACAGTTTCAATCCCCTCAGGCAAAAAGGTCTCAGTTGGGTCATACAGTTCATATTCCCGCCGTTCGCCTGGCATATAGGCGAGGACAACATTATAGCACACCTGAGGGTGTCGCTGTTTCATTTCTCTAAGTGCCTTTAGTACCATGCTGTCAAATCCACCTTGATTTCCAACCATAAAACTGCTGACATCTCGGTTAACAATCAAGTCCTCAATACTCTCTATTAATCGCGGATATATTGAAGACGGTGTATCCTTATGTCCGAAAAACGAGCAAACCATAGCAGCACCTCCTTGCTCGCATATGACAGCAAATGTGTCTCACCAACTCCATTTACCACTATATATTTTACTTTTGCTCAAAATATCAGTCAAGTGCTTTTGTGTGAATACAGCGATTTCCTTTTGGAAAAAGTATAATTATTACAAAGGCAGGTGATGTGCATGAGCAAGGATACAGAGTTCAAGAATAGAGACCGATACATTCAGTTGGGTATCGCTATCTCCACTCTTCGCAAGATGCGAGGACTATCTCAGGAACAGCTGGCGGAACGAGCAAATGTCAGTCGTTCGCACATCAGTTCCATTGAAGCCCCTGGAATTGCCCGCCCATTCTCGTTGGAGGTATTCTTCAACATTGCCGATGCCCTTGAGATTGACCCTGCTGATTTGATAAATGCATCGGTATTCCCTGACAAGATTATTCGTAAAGGTTAATATTCATAAATCCGACAGACCTAATCCTGTGCGATTGGGTCTGTTTCTTTTTGTTGTATTCCTAAAGAGATAATATTGTTTTAATTAAGCGACCGTTCTGTAAAACGGTCGGTCGTTCCGTTCAGATGCCTGTGGGCATCTTCAACTACACTCGCGGTAAGTAGCAACCTATCGGAGAGTCAAACACAAGCCACCACACACCAAACCACCATCAAAGTGCCGTGTGTTTACCTTTTTTCTTGGATGAAGAACACCCCGTAGTGCATAAATCTTTTTTAAGAGTCATTAGAGAAGTGACTCCTATGCAAACCATTATCAGTAGTATAGAAAAATGGCATCGGTATCAAACCCGATGCCATTACCTATGTGCACTTTTCGTGGTTGTCAATCTCCCAAGGAACACCCCGCTGTGCGAATGTCAATGAAATATGTCTATGAGAATGTCAATGGAGATGTCAATGCTTATGGAATGTATATGGGAGAGAATACAATTTATGGATTCCATTAAATCCATCGAATCCATGTATTCCGTTTACAAAATTTCCTCATAGCCTTTTTTCAGCATCTCTAACGGCTCACACCATAAATGAAGATTGCAATACTCTACAAAATTTCGGATTTCCTCATAGTTTGTAATGCCTGTCCTGTCTTTGAGTTCATCAAAGGTGGATGGCATATTTGCAATGTTCCCCTTTAGAGTAATAAAACTGTCGTTAGGCATTTCTATGGTTCTGCTATCTCCAAGTTTTCTTTTTGCCCATGCTTTCTTGTTGCCGTTGCTTCTTCGCTCTTTAGATTCTGCCCATTTTGCATTGTTGCGGTCAATTACATCAATAATGCTCCTGAATGATACCTTTAGTCCTCTGTCTTCCTCTAACTCTTCATAATTTGTTCTTCCTGTCAGAGTGTATTGAAAGATGCAATCAATCAGTACACCCTTTTCCTCGTTACTTAGGTCAGCAAAGTGCAAACCGTAGAATGATGTGTAAAGTAGGAATGATTCCTTTTCATCGTAAATTCCATTATTCATTATTTGGTCTCCTTTATAATATATTTTTTGAAACTGCGGTTTAGCGGTTTCGCATATAAATATGACCGACCAAAAAAATTTTTGAATTTCCTCATAACTTTTTCATTATGGAATACTTATGAGAAAATTTAGTAAAACCCCAACTTCAACATGAATCATAAAAGAAAAACCGTGGATTCATTTCCACGGTTAATTTCTTATTCCTCGGTATCTTTTATGAGTTCATCAAAGGCACAGGAGATGCTTTCATATTCTTTGTTCCAGTATTCGCTTTCTTCCAGTTGTCGCTCATAATGCTGTTGTAAGTCATCGTAGAGTGCTTTCCAATCGGTCTGCTCCTGAACTTTCTTGCGAAGATAATCACGATGCTCTGAATAAACTGCTTTGGTAATGAACCCTAAACGGTAGCAAAGATGCACTTTGCCTAGTGCTTCAAGGCATTTATCTCTATCGTCTTTACTCTCCTGAATAGAGCGATACATTTCCAAAACCGCATCTGTTTTTAGTTTTACCATTCGGGTTTTAAGTTTTAGATAATCGGCTCGTTCCTCTTTTCGTAGTTCCTGTTTTGTATCTTCTTCCAACCAATCAAGAATATTGACAGTTGCAGTTCTATCGGTATTATCCATGTTCTTTTTCTCCTCTCTCAATTATTTGCTTAATTGCTGTTCTGCGGTCTTTCAATGCCTGTCGTTCCTCTGCTGTCATTCTCCCACCCTGAGTTGCAAGTGTGGTGTTGATATGTTCCAGTTCAACAGTCAGGTCAGCACAAGTGTCTTCCTGCGGAATCGTTCTCTGAACAATCTCCATGAGCAAATCGCTGACCGACACACCCTTTTGGACAGCTGCAGTCTTGACTTGCTTTTTGTAGTCTTCGGTGCAGTAGATTCTTAAATCAATCATGTCATTCTCCTTTCATGGCGATACTGCTTTATCGCTCTTGATATAAGAATGACATTCAATGCTGTTAATCGGAGAATGTACTGTGCGAAAGTTGTACCCTCGGAGAGCCCATAATTTGTTGGCTTGCTGACAAATTAGCATTGGGTGCTTTTTTGTCAGAACAAAAATAGCAATCAACATACTTACCATAGTAAACTGAAAGGAGCGATTACAAATGAGTACAACTTGCACATTATCATTTCACATGGGGAGCCGATTTAACGAGAAGCACAACAACAGGACAATTCCTGTTCCTCATGCCAATACTGAATACGAAAAGGAGCATAACTGGTACTCCCCTGATAACATGAGTTTAGAACAGGCATACGAATTTTTTACAGAGAGTTTCAATACCTATAATTCAACCGTAAGAAAAGACAGAAGATGTAACACCTCGTATTTAGAAAAATTGCAAACCGCACAGCAGAAAGAGCAGGAGAAAATTGCCGAACTGCGACACAGCGGTGCTTCCGCATCAGAAATCAGAAGGCATAGGAAAGCAGTCAAGCCCGCCTATGAACTTATCATAGGTCTTGGCAATATGAGAGATAACCCTGAATTCTGCATGGGCGGAAGTATGCAGGAAACAGCCAACGAGATTTTACAGGAATATATTAAGCAGTTCCAAAAAGAGAATCCAAATGCCCTTTTATACAATGCATCAATTCATACAGGAGAACATGGCACAATTCATCTCCATGCAGATATAATCTTTTGGGCTGAGTGTTCACGAGGTCAAAAAAAGCAAGCAAGTCTCACAAAGGCACTATCTGCCATGGGGTATGAATCAGATAAAGAAAAAGGGGTTGATGGCAAGAGGTTAAATGCCATAACCAAATGGGAAATGGAACAGAGAGAAATTCTCACGAAAATGTGTGCTGAAAGAGGCATTACTATAAAGGCTGGGAAACACAGCCAAGTGCATCTCACAACAGAAGAATTTCAGGCACAGCGAGACAGCGAATTTGTTTCAGAACAGGCTGGTCAATTATTATCAGAGCAAGACAAGTTTATAGACTATGTTGCTCATAGCGGTTCTGCTGTTGCTTACATGGAGCATTTAGAGAACGAGGAATTAAGGCAGACCGTATCAGAATTAGAGGCGGTCAAGCAAAGGAGCGACCAACTGATAGCGGATGCATGGGCGGAGTTCAATTCTGCTACATCATTATATTTTCAAGAGTACAGAGAGAAAAAGAAATCGCTCTATGAAGAAATCCATAGAGCGAGACAAGGAGCCAAAGACAGTAGAAAATATCTTACTACCATTCTGAATGACATAGCATACAGTAATGACTTCTTTGTTATTAAGTTGTTCAAGTTGGTTTTTGCCATGTTCGTTGCCGTAGAATCTGCAACAAGGGAGCGAGAGGTTAAGCGACTGCAGGAAAAGAATCAGCAAATAAAGGCACTAGCTAAAAACATCGTTTCCGAAAGTCAGACTGTCGGGGAATATCTGCGAAATAAAGACATTGAAAACATAGAGAGGGTTTTGAGCGAGTACGAACACCTTTTGCAAGACTCGCTCATGATTATAAATTCTCAATATCACACACTTGAAAACGACCAAAAATGTTATGAAGAAATTTAGTAAAAAAAGGGATTGCAATGCAATCCCTTTTTGGTTGGGGTAAAACTGGGGTAAATTCGCCTATTTGGCTCTTTACACTACCGAAAAACCCTTGATATTACTGGATTTTCTTAATCCAACGGTTTCATTGTGGGGAAGAGGAGGACGTCACGGATTGCCTGGGAGTCGGTAAGGAGCATTATAAGACGGTCGATGCCGTAGCCGATACCGCCTGTGGGAGGCATACCGTATTCGAGAGCTGTGAGGAAGTCTTCGTCGGTGTGGTTTGCTTCTTCGTCACCGTTTGCAAAAAGCTCTTCCTGAGCTGCGAAACGCTCTCTCTGGTCAATGGGATCATTGAGCTCGGAATATGCATTGCACATTTCTCTGCCGTAGATATAAAGCTCAAATCTCTCAACAAGACCGTTGGAGCCGGGCTTTTTCTTGGTAAGAGGTGAAACCTCAATGGGATGATCGCATACAAATGTAGGCTGAATCATCTTATCCTCGCAGAATTCTTCGAAGAAGAGGTTCATAATATCACCCTTCTTGTGATGCTTTTCGAATTCAACGTGATGCTCTTTTGCAATAGCCTGTGCTTCCTCGTCAGTTGCAACCGTTGTAAAATCAACACCTGCATATTCCTTGATAGCATCTGTCATTGTGATTCTTCTGAAGGGCTTTTCCATATCGATAACTGTGTCATTGTAGCTGATAACAGCAGAGCCTACAACCTTGTTTGCAAGATAACGGAACATACTTTCGGTAAGCTCCATCATACCTTCATAATCTGTATATGCCTGATAAAGCTCCATAAGCGTAAATTCGGGATTGTGACGTGTATCAACCCCCTCGTTACGGAAAACTCTGCCGATTTCGTAAACTCTTTCCATACCGCCGACAATAAGTCTCTTAAGATAGAGCTCAAGTGAAATACGAAGCTTTACATCTTCATCAAGTGCATTGTAGTGTGTTTCAAAGGGACGTGCTGCAGCACCGCCTGCATTTGAAACAAGCATAGGTGTTTCAACCTCAATAAAATCTCTGCCGTCAAGGAAGTTTCTGATTTCCTTTATAATCTGTGAACGCTTCTTGAAGGTATCCATTACATCGGGATTAACAATAAGATCAAGGTAACGCTGACGGTAACGTGTGTCAACATTTGTAAGTCCGTGATATTTTTCGGGAAGAGGAAGAAGTGACTTTGTAAGAAGTCTGATTTCCTTACAATGAACGGAGATTTCACCGCGTCTTGTTCTGAAAACGAAGCCCTTTACCTCAACGATATCACCGATATCCCACTTTTTGAATTCAGCGAAGTTTTCTTCACCGAGATCATCTTTTCTTACATAAACCTGCATTCTGCCGTCACGGTCGTAAACATCGATAAAGTTTGCCTTACCCATATCGCGCCATGTCTTGATTCTGCCGCAGATGCATACATCCTGATTTTCAAGCTCTTCAAAGCGTGCATTGATTTCAGCGGAACGGATATTCTGATCTGCCTTTGTAATTTCAAAGGGGTCACAGCCCTTTTCCTGAAGAGCACTGAGCTTGTCAAGTCTTATCTGTCTTAATTCATTAACATTCTGTTCTTCAACTTCAGCTTCAGCAGCAGCTTCACCTGATGTTATAATTTCTTCAGCCATTATATCTTCCTTCTGCAATAAGCAGTTTTCCTTTCGTAGTTTTTCTGAAAAATGCCGCCGTTAAAAGGCGGCAATAAAATCAGTTTTTGAAAATTTCAAGAATTTCAATAATATCATTGCCTGCAGGGGTTTCAACAGTCACAATGTCGCCTACCTTGTGACCGAGAAGTGCCTTTCCTACAGGAGATTCATCGGAAACCTTGTTATTGAGGGGATCTGCCTGAGGAGCACCAACAAGCTGATAAACAACCTCTTCGTTATAGGTTTTGTCAAAAATCTTTACATTAAGTCCTGTGTGAACGGTTTCTGTGCTCAGTGTGCTTTCATCGAGCACACTTGCATGAGAAAGAGTATATTCAATTTCAAGAATTCTTGCTTCAAGCTTAGCCTGGTCAGACTTAGCTTCATCATATTCACTGTTTTCGGAAAGGTCACCGAATGATTTAGCTTCCTTGATTTTTTCGGCAATATCGGTTCTGCCTGTAGTACGGAGTTCTTTAAGTTCCTCTTTAAGCTGTTCTATGACCTTAAGAGGCAATACATATTCTTCTGCCATGTTAAACATTTCCCTTCATTAAACATATTTATATATTTTATTTATAACTTAGTGCTTTGTCAAGTATTTTATTGTGCGTCGGGAATAAAAGTGCCGCCCTCGGGCTTCTCTTCAAGAAAATCATCAAGAATATCTCCGAAAGGATTATCATTTCCTGCCTTGACAATATCCTTTATCTTCTGAATAAGACCTGCAATACCCTCGCCCGTAACATTATCACCTTTGATGCCGTTTACAACATCAAAGATTGTATTTACGAATTCGGTAAGCCCCTCTGTTATTTCACCTGTACCGGGGAGAGTAGTGCCGCCTGAGGGATCATCGGGATTTTCGGGAGTTTCGGGTTCCTCGGGTATTTCGGGAGTTTCGGGCTCCTCGGGAATTACGGGCTCCTCGGGAAGAGTAATAACTATCTTTATTTCTTTTCCTTCGGGAACGGTAGTAAAGGTCTCTTCAAGACCAACACTCATTCTGAGAATGCTTCTTGCATCTGCAGCCTTAATAAATCCGTCAAAATCCACATCGGAATAAATAAGTGCTTCGTCATTGGAATATACCTTTTCTTCAAGTGCAACACTCTTGCGAAGAGCGTTTCTTGCATCATGAGCAGTTACCTGACCGTTGTTGTCAACATCACCGAAGCATCTGGGATTCCAGTCAAAGTTCCACAGCTCCATTTTTATGTCATACTGGATATACATAACGCTGTCCTTGAGAACTTCCCTGGCTGTGGTTTCGGGATTGCCTGTATTTACAAGAATGGGGTTTGCAATTGCAAGACCTATTTCCATAAGGTCAATCTTTGTATATGCACCCAGAACTCTCATCATATCATAAAAAGAAAGTGCAAAGGTGTATGAAATATTCTGCACATAGTTAACAAGCTTTCCGTCTGCATCATACTGAGCCTGAACATATGCATTGGAATAAGTGAAATCCTCAAATTTTACTTCGCTGAGAGGACCTTCGCTGTCATTGAGCTTGCCGCCGCTGATAATAACAGGGTCAATTGAGCCTGAGGGAAGATCAAATACCTTCTTAATAGAAGATGTCTCAATGGCTTCAATGTCAGCATCGGGAAAATCATAACGGAGTATTGTAGAATTTTTTGAAGGATCAAGAATATTATTTGATGTTTCAACCCTGAGCTTATACACATCGTCTACTGTAAGAGCCGAAACATAATCCTCACCGTATTTGGGAAGGATGTATTTTGTATCTGTTCCCTTTATGAAGCTTTTTTCCGTAAGATCAGAACGGTTATCCGTAAGAACATTGATAAAATTCTTTACAAGTCCTCTGTCGGGATTAAAAAATGCATCGACTATAACAGAAAGATAATTATAGGCTTCATCGGAAAGCTCAGAGGCTGTCTTTGAACCAATTTCATAATACGATGCGTCATCGCTTCTGTTCATACCTGCCTGCTTTCTGTAGTCAAAGGACGGCTTTACACTCTTTATGGCGTTGACGGAGTCATTGAAGGTGTGAAGATACTGAAGCTTCTGCTCTTCATCAATAATAGTCACGACACCTGCCGATACTGTCATTATGAAAGCCGATAAGCTCATTGTAACAGCAAGTGCAACTGCCAATATGCTCTTGATTACGGTATATGATTTTTTCATCAGAATACCACCTTTCAGATAAGAGTATATCATAGTCATTCAGCTTAATCAATCTGAACACTGTTGGTAAAAACTCTTTATTTTACTATTTTGAGTTTACTGAGTACAAGAGCACCGACAACAGCGGCAACAATTGTTACAAAGAGGAGTGTGCTTACGCCGAAAGTAGGCATTATAAGTAAAACTGTGATACCTACAAAAACGGGGAATATTGATATTTTCCAATGCTTTCTGAGATAAGATGCACCGAGCGCACCGAAGAGAGCAGCAGAAACATATGAGAATGCGGGCTTGAGAGTTTCGCTGCTTCTGAGTTCATCAAGCACGGGGGAGAAAAGAATTACACCTACTGCAATAATAATGGTGGTTGTGATTGCGGATGAAGCAACTGCGATAGTCGAAACAATTTCACCCTCTTCGCTGTTTGACTTTACCTTTGCCTGCTCCATAGCATTGAGTGCACAGGGAAGCTTAAGGTTTGTGATGTTACCGGTAACGAAGCTGAGGTATGCACCGCCGGCACCGAGCATGGGAGTGAAAGTAACAACCTCAATGATAGATGTAACCCAATAAAGAGGTATGATTTTGAGAAGAGCCTCAAAAAGAAGGTCTGCCTTGGGCCATGCATCATAGTAAGCACTGATTGCTACAGGCATTGAGAAAAGCACCATAAGTGCACCTACTGACCAGATTCTGCCCCAGATATGAACGGTATCGATATATTCTCTTTGTTTTTTTACTTTAGCCATTGTCTTTTACCCCCACCATGTAAATGAAGTGATTGTTTCGGGCAGCCACATATTAAGAAGCACTGCGATTGCCATTGCACCGAAAATACTTAAAGGTGTGGCAAAGAGCTCAATCTTTTCCCACTTGAACTTCTTGCATATTGCCTCAAAAACAAGGAAAATAACAATTGCACTTACAAGCGTCATAATTGACATAAAGCCTGCATCACTTGAGCCGTCAGAAGACTTACCGTTGATTGACTGTGCAACAAAGGCAGAAATAATACCGATAAATGCAGATGCGGAAATGACATCGGCAAGATTGGAAGATTTTTCACTCTTTGTAGTTACCTTGCTGATTTTTTTGATAATGAAACGGCCGATTATTGTTACAAGCACAAGACCGAAGCATATACCTACCGTCATAACCCATGCAATAGCGGCAAAATCAGCTTCATTTGTAACCTCGGTATTGATATTGCTGCCGAGTACATCAAGCATTGTTTCTGCAGCTGTTGTTTCATAAAGAAGATTACCGATAACACTGAGTCTTATCCAGGGAAGGACAATACCGAGTGCGGAAGCTAATACCACAACCGTTGCAAGAATAGAAATTGCGGGAGCAACTGAAAAAAGAGCACTTGAAACAACTGTGTTTTTAAGCTGCTCTGTAGTCATTCCGATTTCCTTACCTCTTTTCCATGCTTTAGCCATAAAAAAGAGTGATTCAACGACAACAAATCCTATGATAAGTGCCGCAAGTCCTAACATCAATGGACTTTCTTTAAAGTCCGCGAAGTCAAACATATAAACAGTCCTCCATATTAAATATAATCTTAATTATTATATAATAATTAAACGTTACAGTCAAGACAAAAAAACAGTCTTACTGCAAAAAAGCAGAAAGACTGTCTGATATTACATTTCGCTTTCGAGGGCTGCCATAAAGGAGAACATACCTGTCATTCCTTTATATTTTTTGTAGCCTGAAGGAGGAGCAGATTTTTCTGAAGGTACGCTGGACGAAATGCTGTCAACCTCTGTAGCCGTGAGGAACTGTCCTTCGGGAGAATAAGATGCAAAACGGACAAGCTTATTGCCTGAAAGATATACCCTTACCTCGCCGTCATCGTCTTTTATGCTGTAAACACGGCAGGGTACACCGTTTACGGTTTCATCGATAACATTATATGCTTCCGTAAGAGGCTTGAAGGAGGTAAAATCAACAGCCTGTGAACCGACCATATCTTCAACACTGAGACCTGCCATACTCATAATTGCATCATTCATCTCAAGGTACATCTTCTCCTTGGGATAAATCATATACATTTTTTCGTCCTTTACAAGCATACCGATATCTACATTTTCAGAAAATTCGGAAAGCATATATACGCTGTCGGGAGTTACTGCCATTTCAAGCGGACTCTTCACTCCGTTATTTTCGATCATATAGCCCTTTATGTAGAAATTACCGCTTCTGATGATCTCATATTCACTGCCTGCAGGTGCTGACTGTGAACTGCCCTGAGAAGGTGCAGAAGAGGGTGTCTGCTGTGAGGGTGTCTGCTGTGAAGGTGTCTGCTGTGAAGGTGTCTGCTGTGTGGGTGTCTGCTGTGTGGGAGCCTCAGCCTGATTATATGAAGGGGCCTCCGTAACAGTCCCGTCAGAAGCCGTCTCAACGGGAACGCTTTCTTTTTCAACACCTGTAACGCTTTCGCTTACGGTAGACATTTCAGGCTGCATCCCCTGTACAGCTTCATCCTGCACAGTAACAGTCTCATTGATGCCCGGATTATTTCCGCCCGGCGGTAACTCCTGCTGATAAGCACCTGCAGAGGTCTCCTCCGGTGATGTTGTCTCATTGTCCTGTTTATTGCAGCCTGCAAATACAGATAACACAAGCAGGACTGAAATAATAGCCGCTGAAATTCTTCTCATAATTCTTCTCTCCAAAATTTATATTATATTCTGCGGTATGATAAATTCTGCCGCTTAAATATTACTTAAATCAGACACTGCCGCCGTTAACACCGAGAATCTGTCCCGTGACATATGAAGCCCTTTCGTCTGCAAAAAAAGAAACGGCAAAGGCAGCTTCTTCAGGTGTTCCCATACGTCCTGCCGGAATTTCCTCGCAGATTGCAGCCTTTTCATCTTCAGAAAATCTGCTCATCATATCCGTATCAATAACCCCCGGTGAAACGCAGTTAACTGTAATTCCGCTTAAGGCATACTCCTTGGCAAGCGCCTTTGTAAGACCGATAATACCTGCCTTTGAAGCGGAATAAACGGCTTCACAGGATGCACCCACCTGTCCCCATACGGATGAAATATTTATTATTCTGCCGTATTTGTTTTTAAGCATAAGCGGAAGCACTTCCCTGCAGCAGTTAAATGTGCCTCTGAGATTTGTATCAAAAACCTCATCCCACTGGCTGTCGCTTGTTGTATCAAAAAGTCCCCAGAGAGAAACTCCCGAATTATTTACAAGCACATCAATATTTCCCGTGCGTCCGATAATATGCGAAACAGCTTTTTTTACGTCATCAGAACTTGAAACATCACACTTTACGGGGAATGCCTCATAGCCTGAATATACCAATTCAGAGCAAAAGGCTGATGCCCTTTGCTCTGACGTACAATAACCTACTGCAACCGTAAAACCGTCTTCGCACAGTTTTTTTACTATGGCAGCACCTATACCCTTTGCGCCGCCTGTTACAAATGCAGTCTTTTTCATAATGATTATGCTAACCCCTCAAGAAGAGTCATAAAGGAGAACATACCTGTCATACCCTTATACTTCTTATAATTTGAAGGAGGTGTGCGCTTATCTGCAGGTACTGTTGCAGAAACAGTTTCTACCTCTGTTGAATTAGTAAGCTTGCCGGATGAAGTAAATGTTGCAATACGAATAAGCTCCGCATTGTTCATATATATTCTTGTTTCGCCGTTGTTTGTGTAGAAATGATATACCTGACAGGTAACACCGTTATAATCTTCTTCGGTAACGTAATCAGCATCGGTAAGATTGCCGTATGAACCGAAATTCATCTGCTCACCGCTTGTAAGCTCATTTATATCAAGACCTGCCATACTCATTATAGAGTCACTGAGCTCAAGATAAGCCTGTTTATCGGTATAAATCATATACACAGTCTCATTAGCTATAAGAAGACCCATTTTGGCACCGCTGAAATCAGAAAGCATAAACATACTGTCGGGAGTAATGGCAACCTCCATAGGTGAGCTTGTGCCCGTGTTGTCAACAAGAGTACCCTTCATATAAAAAGAGCCGCCTCTTAAAATGTCGTATTCGTTGTTTGCAGGCACCTGAACATTTTCGATGATATTGCCCTGAGGCACTCTGCCTTCACCGGAAGCTGATGTATCTGTTTCATCGGCAGCAGCCGTTGTTGTAGCCTCTGCATATGAAGAAGAATCAGCACCGGGATAAAGTTCCTGATTATTCTGACTGTCATTGCCTGCAGGAATATCATATTCATCCTCATGCTCAATGGTTGTAAGCTCAACGGGATTTGAAAAGCTGATACAACCGGCAAAAACCACTACTACTAAAATTATCAAAAAAATTGCAAGATACATTTTCTTCATTACAACTTTCCTTTCCGATTTTTAGCGGCACAAAAAGCGCATTTTCAATTGATTTTAACACAACAAAACAAAAAAATCAAGTTTTTGTTTTGTTGAGTTTCATCCTTTATGATTAATACAATAATTATCTTTAATCTGTCTTAAAGGTAATTATTGCAAAGAGAAAAACTGTGTGATATACTCTTAAATAAATATAGTATTTATTTAAGAGGTATCGATATGATTAAAGTTTCACCGTCAATTCTTGCAAGTGATTTTTCAAAGCTGGGAGAGGAGGCTGTTTCCTGCGAAAAGGCAGGCGCAGATATGCTCCATATAGACGTTATGGACGGACATTTTGTTCCGAATATTACTCTCGGTGCTCCCGTCATAAAGTCTCTCAGAAGCCGTACTTCTCTTATGTTTGACGTACATCTTATGATAAGCGATCCTCTGAAATATGCACCCGATTTTATTTCGGCAGGCGCAGATATGATAACATTTCATATAGAATCAGACTCTGACACGGCAAAAACCCTTGACTTTATAAAGTCACAGGGCATAAAAGCAGGCATTGTGCTTAAGCCTGCAACCCCTGCCGACGCCGTATTCCCCTATCTTGACAAGCTTGATATGGTTCTTGTTATGACTGTTGAGCCCGGCTTCGGCGGTCAGAGCTTTATGGAAAATCAGCTGAGCAAAATAAAAGAAATCAGAGAAGAATGCAACAGAAGAAATCTCAGCACCGATATTCAGGTTGACGGCGGTATAACAGACAAAACAGCACCGTTGGTAATCGAAGCAGGTGCAAATGTACTGGTTGCGGGCAGCTATGTTTTCAAGGGTGACAAAAAGGCTGCTGTTGACTCTCTGAAAAAGCTTTCCTGATTGTTTCAACGGCATTATGCGGAATGATACAGTTTTTCATTTCCTCACACCTTGCAAGCACAATACGGCTGTTTTCACACAGTGAACCGTATTCCGAAACCGCAGCCGTAATTACCGCATCATAAGCACAAGGCAAAAACAAAATAAGTATATATGTACCGTTTTCCTCAAAAAGCAGGCTTTCCCCCTGATTTTTTACGGCAGAACAAAAGCCTATCACATTCTCGATATCACAAAAGCTGACGGCAACAGGAGCTGCCTCACATTTTATAAGCTGTTTTATGCTTTTCGGGTCATTTTCTTTTTCAAGATGAGTAAAGCATATTCTTGTGCTTCCCGAATTTTCCTTAAAAACCTCTATAAGCAGCTTTCCCGACAAGGTAAAATCCGTACCGCTCAGCCTTCTGATTTCGTTTGCAATTGCCCACAGCACCCTTCTTGTTTCGGCACGTGAGTAATCAAGCTCATCATAGGTAACTCCGTATGCATCAAGCTCTGATGCAGAAAGAAGCACCTCCACCCTGTATTCATTTCTCACTGTAATATTCATCAGGCACCCTCCCGTTGTTCTTTATTTATATTCTATTCACAACGGTTTTTGTCCGCAATGCAAAATATACGGCAAAAAATACGATTTAAGGTAAAACTTCAAAATAAATACATAACCTAAAGGTAAAACCAATGAAAAACAAAAAACAACAACCAAAAAAATTAACGGAGCGTTCGCAGTCGCACAAGCAGAACCAACTGAAACGCAGACAGGAGATGCTCAAAAAGGAGGCTGAAAAGAAGGAAAAAAAGCGTAACGCAATTTTCAGAAGGCGTATACGCGAGGCTTCCGAAAAAAAGGCGCCTAAAACCCTCAGAACAAAGGCATATTATCGCTTTTCCAAGGATTATCCCAACGATGTCACCCCTGACGGATTCAGAAAAAATGATCCTCAGAAAGAGACACTTTCCGCAAGAAGCAAATTTACAATACTTGCAATGTGCCTTACTGCATTTATCATAGGCTTCATCGGTGTGTTCACCGGTATAGAATTTTCAAAAAGACCTGTTCCGGATGACGGCTCTGCTCCCGGTACGGAAATCACAGAGGATACACGTGCTCTTCACATCACTCCCGATGAATTTGTCGGCTTTACGGCAGAGGAATTGTTGGAAAACTTAACGGTAAACGGATATAACAGTGCACTTATCGAATTAAAAAGCGAAAGCGGATATGTCTATTTTGATTCCGAAACTGCAATAGGCAGCGCACTCTCCCCTGCATATGATGCATACGGAAAAATAAAATATCTTCAGGACAACGGTATTTTATGTATCGCCTATATCAGCTGCTTCAGAGACACCGTAGCGGCAACATCATCATCCGGTATGGAGGTGCGTTCATCCTCCACCGACAGCACATTCTTTGATTCTGACGGCTATGCCTGGCTTGATCCGTTTTCCGAGGATGCAAAAAAATATAATCTTGACCTTATAAAAGAAGCCGATAAAGGCGGCTTTTCACAGATTATCATTGACAATGTATGCTTCCCCACAAAATTCACAACCGAAGAACCCGTATACAAAGCAGATGCATCATCTGCGGACACAAAAAATACGGTTCTCCTGAACTTCATAAATGAAGCTGTTTCGATTGCAGGCAAAGAAAAGCTTACTGTTATGTGCGACACATACGGCTTTTATGAAAACGAAGATATGCCGAACGAAAGATACGGCAGAAACCTTCTGAAATCAGAATGTATTTCTTATGCTTCCGACTTAAGACAGAGCAGACAGGAAGCCGCTGTTAGGGAAAACACCGAGCTTTTCAGTTATGTGGATGAAATGCCTATGGTTTTTATACTTGACGCAGGAAATCTGGCAGTAACACAGCTGACCTCCGCAAAGGAAGCAAGTAATATCTTTGCTGTGGTTGAGCGCGACCCGGCAGATACGTATACATATGCCGTTCATTCAGGCATTAAAAATACAATAATATGGTAATATTAAGGAGACAACCATGAATTACAGACAGACTCTAACTCAGAATATTCTTCCCTTCTGGCTCAATAACGCCATTGATTACGAAAACGGAGGTATATTCACACAGCTCGACAAAAAGGGCACTATCTACGGAACAGACAAAAGCGTGTGGTTTCAGGGCAGAGCATTATGGTCATTTATGAAGGCATATAATGTTATCGAAAAGAATCCCGTTTATCTCAAGGCAGCCGAATGTATTTACGGCTTCTTACCCAAGTGTACAGATACCGACGGCAGAATGTATTTTACGGTTACTTCTGACGGCAGAGAGCTTCAGAAAAGAAGATATTATTTTTCCGAAACCTTTGCAGCAATAGGCTGTGCAGAGCTCTATAAGGCAACAAAAAGACAGGATGTACTTGAATCAGCGGAAAAATACTTTACCGTTGCATACGAATGCTTTACTGGTGTAAGAACAAATCCTCCGAAAATCAATCCCGAAAATCTCGGCACAAAGGCACTTTCCCCTGCTATGATTATGCTTTCAACCGCACAGACTATGAGAAGCATGAACACAGAGAAAAAAGATTGGTATAACACAATCTGCAAGGAATGTCTTGATGAAATTCTTCACGGCGGCTATCTTACAGAAAAGGCTCTTCTCGAAAGCGTCACCAAAGACGGTAAGTTTGTAAACACTCCTTCGGGCAGAATCGTAAATCCCGGTCATTCTCTTGAAGCAGCATGGTTTATTATGCTTGAAGGCATACTTACCGATAACAATGAAGCAATTGAAGCAGGCAAAAAAATAATCGACATCACACTGCCTCTCGGACTTGATACAAAGAACGGCGGCATTATTGCATTTACAGACCTTCTGGGCTTCCCTCCCGTGCAGCTTGAATGGGATATGAAGTTATGGTGGCCCCAGTGCGAAGCTATGATTGCATTCAGAATGGCTTATAATTATTTCAAGGATGAAAAATATCTCAAGCTCTATGAAGAAATCAAGGAATATTGCAAAAAGTATTTCGTTGACACAGAAGACGGAGAGTGGTACGGATATCTTCATTTTGATAACTCCGTATCAACCACACTTAAGGGCAATATCTTCAAGGGTCCCTTCCATATTCCGAGACTTTATATACTTATGGCTGTTCTTGATGAATGCGAAGATATAACAAAATACGCAGAATAAGAAAAATCTTACGATTTGTCAACCCCCTGCCCCCAGAAATCCTCGTACGAAAGTACGGGGATTTACTTTTTACCGAAACTTGTCAAGATTAGTGGACAGATAAAAGAGTGAAAAAATGATTCGGAATACAATAACCTATACCTGAATGCAGTCTTGATGAATTGTAGTAAAGTTCGATGTAATCAACTATTGTTCGTGATGCCTCATCGAATGTGAGATGGCTGATATCAGCCATCACACATTCGAGGGTTTTCCAAAAGCTCTCTATCGGCTGATTGTCGCTCGGTGTTCCCGGTCTTGACATGCTTTTCCTGAAACCGTGTTCCTCAACGAGCTGTTTTGTTTTCTTCGCCGTGTACTGACATCCTCTGTCACTGTGATATACAGCTTCTGCAGGTCTGTCCGGATTTCTCCCTATTGCCATCTTAAATGCATCCTGAACCAATTTCTGTGTCTGATTTTTTGC